>NZ_JBITGI010000001.1:659037-724482 GCF_044456945.1 Streptomyces sp. NPDC050759
CGTCATGACCTCCGGGTGCCCGATGCGCCAAGGCGGGCAGGAGGTTCGCCCGCACCCCCCTCGCGCTGGTGTTGTCCTCGCTCTCGCCGGTCCGCTCACCGTCATGACCTCCGGGTGCCCGATGCGCCAAGGCGGGCAGGAGGTTCGCCCGCACCCCCCTCGCGCTGGTGTTGTCCTCGCTCTCGCCGGTCCGCTCGCCGTCATGCCCTCCGGGTGGCCCGGTGCACGAAGGCGGGCGGGAGGTTCGCCCACACCGTCCTCGAGCATTCCAACCGGTCGAAACGGCGGGCCAGTTCGGCGGCGAAGTGACGGGCGGGCGGGGTCCAGGCCGCGTGCAGATAGGCGAAGGTGGTGAACCGGCCGCCGGGCACGAGGACTTCGGTCACGGCGTCCAGGATGTACCCGCGCCGGCTCCGCGGCATGACCGTCCACGGCAGCCCGGAGACCATCGCGTCGACCGGTTCGCCCACCGCGGCGGCCAGCCCGGCGGCCGTGCCCTGGACCACGGTCAGCCGGGTGTCGTGCCGGGTGGCCGCCAGCCGGGAGGCGAGCACCGCGTTGGGCTCGACGGCGACGAGTCGCGCGCCGGGCGCCAGCCGGGCGAGGATCGCGTCGGTGAACACCCCGGTTCCCGGGCCGAGTTCGGCAACGAGCCGGGCCCGCTCCAGGCCGATGCCCTCGGTCATCGCGCGCCCAGCCCTCGTGAACTGGCGGCTACTGCGCCGGTCATGAGGCGCCGTCTGAGGAACTCGGTGGTGATCGACATGCCGCCATGCTGGGAGCGCGCCGGGTAACCGCACGTCGTATCCCCGGCCGGTGCGGGTACGACCCGGGGAGGACCCCGGACGCCCGGCAGGACGATGTGCGGGAGCGGGGCCCGGCCGTAGCGTGAGGCGGTGCATCGGCTGATCGAGACCCTGCCCCGCTTACGGCGCGGACATCCGTGGCTGGCGGACGTCCTGCTGGTCGTGCTGGTGGCCGTGCCCCCGGTGATCCGCCCGCAGCCGGGCTGACGGCCGGTCTGGGTGCAGGCGGTCGGGTACGCCGCCCTGGTGCTGCCCCTGCTGTGGCGCCGCCGCCGGCCGGTCCTCGTCGCGGCCGATGGGGCTGCGCATGGTCATCGACAGCCGGCCCGATCTCACCGTGGTGGGCGAGGCCGCCGACGGCGCCGCGGCGATCGCAGGCGTGGCCGCCCTGGAGCCGGACCTCGTCCTGGTGGACGTACGCATGCCCGGTCGGGACGGGCTCGCGGCGACCGAACACCTCTGCGCGCAGCCCGGTGCGCCCAGGATCCTCGTCGTCACCACCTTCGACCTCGACGAGTACGCCTACGCGGCCCTGCGCGCCGGCGCGAACGGCTTCCTCGTCAAGGACGCCCCCGCCGAGGAGATCCTGGTGACCGTCCGGGCGGTACTGCGGGACGAGGTCATGGTGGCGCCCTCGCTCACCCGGCGCCTCGTCGAACGCTTCGTCCTGAACGCCCCCCCGCGTCCGCGCCCGCCCAGCGCAGCCGACTGGCCGCGCTCACCGACCGGGAGCGTGAAGTCCTCGCTCTGGTCGCCCGGGGACTGGCCAACGGCGAGATCGCCGACCGGCTCTTCGTCGGGGAGACGACCGTCAAGACCCACCTCGGCCGGATCCCGGCCAAACTCGGCCTCCGCGACCGCGTCCACGCAGTGATCTTCGCCTACGAAAACGGGCTGACAAGGGCTGGGGACTGAACAGCGACGGGCACGGCGCCAGGCTGAACGCATCGCCGTGGTTCCACGACTACCCGCGTTGAGCCCCGCGTTCCTGCCCTGCGCCGGGGTCCAGCAGCCGCCGGATGCGCTCGTACTCGGCCGCCATCTCCGGTGTGGCAAGGAAGTCGTCGAGATCCGCGGACACCTCGTGGTCGATGTCCTCGATGGAACGGATGGCGAGTTCGTAGAGCTCGCCGCGCCGGTTCTGCTCCAGGTAGCTCTTCCAGTGCGCCAACGCGCTGATGGCGGTGAGGACTCCGGGGTCCAGACCGTCCTCGACCAGGATGCCGTCATAGATCGTCGCAAGCCGGTCGTGCAGCTCGGCGGCGCTGATCGTCAGGACGTTCGCGCCCGCGGTGGTCAGCGCCGCCCGGGCCTCCTCCGTGAGTTCGTCCTCGGCCGCACCGAGCAGCTCCGGCCGCACCAGACGGGTGACCGTCTCCTCGCCGAAGGCACGAACGCTGCCCTCGGTGGCCCCGACGATCAGCCGGAGAACGTCCGCCTCAAGTTCGCTGTAATCCACGATCGGCAGTGTGTCACCGCTCGGCTCGAACGCCTTGACGTAGGTGGCGCGGGTATCGACCTCGCCGCGCGTCTGTCACGTCGGCCACTCGATCTGCGGTTCCATCTTCACCCCCTAGAAGGTCACTGAAGCGCTGTGGCTATGCAAGGTGAGTGGATCGGGGAGCTGACTGATCCTCATGTGAGGGAAACCTGCAGGGAGTTGGCACCGCGCCCTGTGGGTTGAGCGGAAAGTGCCCGTCCTCCCTCGGTATGACGGGCGCACCCGGGATGCTCGGCGACCTCTTCCCGTCGCGGTCCGGGAGTCAGGCGGAGACCGGGCCGCCGTACTCCCGCAGAACTTCAGCGTGAGGAGCTTCGTATGGCAGATCACAGGGCGCCGCCCTGCTGGTCATCGGTGCCACCGCCCAGCAGGGCGGCGCGACCGCACGGCAACTGCTCGGGCGTGGCCGGCCGGTCAGGGCCCTGGTGCGCGACCGGGGTTCACCGCCCGCCAGGGCACTGCGTGCGACAGAAGCCGACCTTGTCGTCGGCGACCTGCACGATCCGGCGTCGCTTCGCAAGGCGATGAGGGACGCGTACGGCGTGTTCCTGGTGCTGACCATGATGGTCGGCCCCCGGATCAGCCCCGAAGGCGTGGTGGCCGAAGAGCGGCGGGGAAAGGCAGTGGCGGACCTTGCCGGGGAGTTGGGCATCGACCACCTGGTCTACAGCTCGCTCAACGGCGCGGACGCTCACTCCGGAATCCCGTACTACGAAAGCAAGCGACGGATCGAGGAACACCTTCGCTCGCTCGGACTCCCGGCGACGATCCTGCGTCCCGTTTCCTTCATGGACAGCCACCTACAACCGCCCGGTCCTGGACAACGGGGAACTGGTGCTCGGCCTCGCCGTACGACCGCAGATCCCGATGCCACTGATCGCGGTACGCGACATCGGTGCGTTCGCCGCAACCGCGTTCGACCAACCCGAGCACTTCTTCGGCCGGACCCTCGAGATCGCCGGGGACGTCCTGACGCCTCCGGAGGGCGCCGCCCTGCTGGTCATCGGTGCCACCGCCCAGCAGGGCGGCGTTCGATGTCGGAGCGTATCTGCACCACCGGGCCGAAGGGGTGTTCTACGTCCTCGCAGGCGAACTCGCCCTCCTCGCCTTCCGCCCCACCCCCCAGGCCACCGGTGACTGGCGCTCCTGGGAGTCCGAGACCGGTGCGAAGGTGATGCGAGGTGGTCCCGGGAGCTTCATGTCCGTACCCGCCGGATGCCCTCACGCATTCTCCAACCCCGGCGCCGAACCCGCCCGGATGCTCTTCCTCGTGTCCCCGGCCGGACACGAGACCTACCTCCAGGAGCTCACCGACCTTCTGAGCGCCTCGGGGCCGCCGGACCAAGCCGAGATCGCGGCCCTACGGCCCTGCCAGGCCCGACTTCGCCGTGGGGCCGGGACAACCCTGGGTCAGGACCTTGATCCTGCTGACCCGCCTCCTCGTGGGCGTACCGGTCACACTCGTCATGGCGGCCTGCCTGCTGAGGTACATCACCACCGCGATGCACGCGTGGGACAAGCACGAGCCCTGCCGTCACCGACCGCCGAACGAGCGGCCCGTCAGACCCCCTCGGCGACCGTCATCCAGCGCCACTGGGTGAACTGCTCCAGATTGGCGGTGCCGCCGATGCGGGAGCCGTTGCCCGATGCCCCCATCCCGCCGAAGGGGGCGTTCGCGGCGTCCTTGGCGGAGACGTCGTTGAGGTGCACCATGCCGGTGCGCAACTGCTCGGCGATGACCGCGGCCCGCGGCACCGAACGGGAGTGCACGGCCGCCGTCAGGCCGTACCCGGTGTCGTTGGCGATCTCGACGGCCTCCGTGTCGGTACGGAAGGCGACGACAGGGGCGACCGGCCCGAAGATCTCCTCGGTGAAGGCGGGCATGGTCCGCGCGACGTGGTCCAGGACGGTGGGCGGGTAGAACAGCCCGTCGCGGCGTCCGCCGGCCAGCACCCGTGCCCCGGCGGCCACACTCTCGTCCACGATGCGTTCGATGTTCGCGGCCTGGCGCTCGCTGATCACGGGACCGAGGGCCACACCCTCCTCGCGGGGATCGCCGACCCGCAGCGCGTCGGCCTGTCCGATCAGTGCCTCGGTGTACGGCTCGACGATGTCGGCGTGCACCAGATGCCGTCCGGCGGCGACGCAGGCCTGCCCCTGGTAGCCGAAGGAACTCATCGCCCCGGCCGCCGCAGCGGCGTCGATGTCCGCGTCGTCGAGCACGACGATCGAGTTCTTGCCGCCCAGTTCCAGGGCCACCCGCTTGAGCCCGTCGCCCGCGGCCCGGGCCACCGCCCGTCCCGCCCGGGTGGACCCGGTGAACACGACCATGGCAACGTGCGGATCGGCCACGACCGCCTCACCGGTGCCGGGGCCTCCGGGCAGGACGTGCAGCAGCCCCTCGGGCAGTCCGGCCTCCTCGAACAGCCGCGCCACGAGGACGCCGCCGGACACCGGTGTGTGGGGATCGGGCTTGAGCAGGACGGCGTTGCCCAGCACGAGCGCGGGCGCGAGGGCCCGCATGGCGAACAGCAGAGGGGCGTTCCAGGGGTTGATGACGCCGACCACACCCAGCGGTACCCGCCACGCGTAACTGGTCTGGCCCGGTGCCGACGGGCTCAGGATCTCGCCGCGAGGCAGCGAGGCGAGCCCGGCGGCCTGCGACAGCTGACTGAGCCCGGCCGCGATCTCGTAGTCGCCCTTCGCCGGGACGCCTCCGGACTCCCTGACGATCCACTCGCGGACGGTCTCGCTGTGGTCACGCAGTGCCCGGGCGGCACGGAGCAGGACCTCGGCGCGCTCCTGGGGTGCCGTCTCGGCCCAGGCCCGCTGAGCCCGGGCGGCCACGGCACCGGCCCGGGCGACATCCGCGGGCGCCGCCACCCCCACCTCAGCCAGCCGCTCTCCGGTGGCGGGTTCGGTCACCGGCTGAGTCCCGCCCCCGGACCGCCGCCAGCCGCCGCTGTAGATCTTCCCGGTCCAATCGGCCGCGTCCGGCCACGTCCCCTCGCCGGTGGCAGTCATGACAGGACCCCCGTCATCGATATATTGGTAGCCTTTTGGGACTTATGCCTCGTTAAGCTTATATGTTCAACCACTTCCCCGTCGGTTGCTCGCGGCCCGGCCGGGACGCACGGTGGAAAGACCGAGGTGAGGGCGGATGAACGTGATGACGGGTTCCGAAGCCGCCGGCGACGACCGGGCGGCCCTGCGGCCGGAGGACCCCGTCGACGAGTCGGCCACGGCCAGAGCCACGGTGGATCCCCACGGCATCGTGACCGGGTGGAGCGAGGGTGCACAGCGACTGCTCGGATACCCGTCCGCGGAGGTCATCGGCCGGCTCGCGGCGCCGTTGCTCGCCGGGGAGCCGCCCTTCGAGGCACTGCGCTCCCTGCACACGCTGCCGAGGTGGAACGGGGCGGCGACTCTCCTGCACTCGGACGGCCACCACCTCACAGTGAATCTGCTGGCCCACCGCCGGGAACCCCACTCCGAGGACGACGGGGGCCGCGAGTGGCTCCTGGTCTCCCCCCTGGCCCAGCCGTCGTCGCCCCTCCAGGACGACGCGCTGCTGAGGTGGGCGTTCACCCAGTCCCCGGCCACGTCGGCGCTCTACGACACCGGTCTGCGGCTGCGGCTGGCGAACGCGGACATGGAGCGGGTGATCGGCCTGCCCGAAGCGGCGATGCAGGGGCTGCGGGTGTCGGAGATCGTGGTGGACTCGGAGGGCGACCGGACGGAACAGTGCATGCGGCGGGCGCTGGAGACCGGAGAACAGCAGCATCTGCAGCAGGTCCTGCGCCTGGCGGGCCACGCGAGCGAGAGCATCTGGTCGACATCGCTCACCCCCGTGAAGGACGCCGGGGGAACGGTACGGGGCGTGCTCCTTTCCGCCCACAACGTGACCGAGGAACACCTGGCCCGACAGCGTCTGGCGCTGCTCAACGAGGCCAGTATCCGCATCGGCAGCACCCTGGACCTGGCCCGGACCGCGCAGGAACTGGCCGACGTCGCCATCCCGCACCTCGCGGACTTCGTCACCGTCGACCTGCTGCCCGCCATCGAAGGCGGCGACGACCCCGCCAGCTCGCCGCCCAGCCCGGTCATGCTGCGCCGTGTCGCCTACCAGTCGGTCCTGGAGGGCTGCCCCGAGGTCGTGGTGGAGCGCGGAACAGTGGCCGCCTACCCGGACGAGTCGACCGCGGCCAGGTGCCTGAGCACCGGCCGACCGCTGATCGAGAACGTGACCGCGCCCGCGATGGACCACGTGGCGACCCAGGCCCCGGACCGGGCCGAACGGATGCGGCGCTACGGCTTCCACTCGGTGCTGGCCGTGCCGATGCGCGCCCGCGGCATCACCCTCGGCGTGGCGACGTTCTCCCGCCACCGGCGCCCGGAACCCTTCGAGCGGGACGACCTGCTCCTCGGCGAGGAGATCACCGCCAGGGCCGCCGTCTGCATCGACAACGCCCGCCGCTACGACCGTGAGCGCCGCACCTCCCTCACCCTGCAGAGCAGTCTCCTGCCGCAACGGCTGCCCCCGCAGGCCGCCGTCGACGTCGCCTCCCGCTATCTGCCCACCAGTGCACAGGCCGGCGTCGGCGGCGACTGGTTCGACGTGATCCCGTTGTCCGGCGCCCGGGTCGCGCTCGTCGTCGGCGACGTCGTCGGCCACGGCATCCAGGCCTCGGCCGCCATGGGACGGCTGCGCACCGCCGTACGCACCCTCGCCGATGTCGACCTGCCGCCCGACGAGCTGCTGACCCACCTGGACGACCTGGTCATCCACCTGTCCGCCGAGGCCGAAACCACCGCCGACACCGTCGGCGACATCGGCGCGACCTGTCTGTACGCCGTCTACGACCCGGTCTCCCGGCGCTGCACCCTGGCTCGCGCGGGCCACCCCGTACCCGCGGTGGCGACCCCGGACGGCGCCGTGGAGTTTCCCGACATCCCCGCGGGTCCGCCGCTGGGACTCGGCGGCCTGCCCTTCGAAGCCACCGAGATCGAACTGCCCGAAGGCAGCCTCCTCGCGTTGTACACCGACGGTCTCGTCGAGGACCGTGGCCGCGACATCGACGAAGGCCTCGACGCGCTGCGCGAGGTGCTGGCCCGGCCGGCCGCGTCCTTGGAGACCACCTGCGACACCGTGATCCAGACGCTTCTCCCCGACCGCCCCGCCGACGATGTGGCGCTGCTGATAGCCCGCACCCGCGCCCTGGACGCGGCACATGTCGCCACCTGGGACGTGCCGGCCGATCCCGCAGCGGTCGCCGAGACCCGTAAGAACACCCGTCGGCAGCTGGCCGCTTGGGGCCTGGACGAGGCGGCCTTCGTCACCGAACTGGTCGTCAGCGAACTCGTCACCAACGCCATCCGCTACGGCAGCGCCCCCATCCAGCTCCGGCTCATCCGGGACCGCAACCTCATCTGCGAAGTCTCCGACGCCAGCAGCACCGCCCCCCACCTGCGCCGTGCCCGCACCTTCGACGAAGGCGGCCGCGGCCTGCTCCTCGTCGCCCAGCTCACCCAGGGCTGGGGCACCCGCCAGACGAACGACGGCAAGACGATCTGGGCCGAACAGACCCTCCCCACGGCCTGAAGCTCCGTGCAATCTTCTGTTGAATTCTGTCGCGAACGTTGCCCGACCGCGTGGGCTCCTGTAGCACGGTGTGCGGAGTTGTCCCCTCCGCCACCCCTGTAACACCGGGAGCACGTATGTCCCAGTCCACACGGAGCCGTGCACCCAGACTGGGCGCCGTGGTCCTCACCGCACTTGCGCTGCTGATGTCCCCGACGGCGAAGGCCGGGGCCGCCGACACGGCCGGCACCGCCACCACCGTCACGGTGGACGACTCCGTCCAGGGAAGCGGCCGGGACCAGTTCGACTACCACGGCTCCGGCTGGGGCCACGCGAGCGGAGAGGGCGCACCCTCCAACCCCTACGAGGGCACCAACAGTTGGACCGAGACCACCGGCGAGTCGGTCGACTTCGCCTTCACCGGCACCCAGCTCACCTTGCACGCGATCACCGACCCGGGCCATGGCATCGGCGCCGTCTCCGTCGACGGCGGCACCCCCGTCGACGTCGACCTCTACAGCGCCGCCCGCACCGGCGACGTCCCCGTGTGGACCAGCCCCACGCTGCCCGACGGCCCGCACACCTTCACGCTCACGTCGACCGGACGGAAGAACGCCGCTTCCAGCGGCACCGCGTTGGCCGTCGACCGGATCGACTTCGTCGGTGAGGCACCCGTTCCGGGCAGGACCGACGTCACCGTGGACGGAGCCGGCACCGGCCGCACCTTCGACGGCATCGGCGCCATCAGCGGCGGCGGAGGCAACTCACGGCTGCTCATCAACTACCCCGAGCCGCAGCGCAGCCGGATCCTGGACTACCTTTTCAAGCCGGGCTACGGCGCCGCCCTGCAGATGCTCAAGGTGGAGATCGGCGGCGACACCAACTCCACCGACGGGTCCGAGCCCAGCATCGAGCACACCAAGGGAACCGTGCACTGCGACAGCGGCTACGAGTGGTGGCTGATGGAGCAGGCCAGGAAGCGCAACCCGCACATCAAGCTGTACGGCCTCGCCTGGGGCGCACCCGGTTGGATCGGCAACACGGACAACTCCCCCGGCGGCGGCGACTTCTGGTCCCAGGACATGATCGACTACCTGACCAGCTGGCTGGGTTGCGCCCGCCAACACGGCCTGGATATCGACTACCTGGGCGGCTGGAACGAGCGCGGCTACGACATCGGCTGGTACGAGAAGCTGCACGCGACGCTCGCCGCCAAGCACCTCCCGATACAGATCGTCGGAGCCGACTCGGGCCTGGACGTCGCGGACGACATCGCCTCCGACCCCGACTTCGCCAAGTCCGTCGACGTCGTAGGCGTCCACTACCCCTGCGAGGGCGGCGACGGCGGCACCGCGAACACCTGCACCAGCTCGGCCACCGCCCAGGCCACCGGCAAACCCCTGTGGGCCAGCGAGAACGGCTCCCTCGACGAGAACACCGGCGCCGGCGCCCTGATCCGCTCCATCACCCGCGGCTACCTCGACGGCAAGTTCACCGCATATCTCAACTGGCCACTGCTGGCCGCGATCTACCCCAATCTGCCCTACGACACGGTCGGCCTCGCCGTGGCGAACCAGCCGTGGTCGGGTGCGTACGACCTCGGCACCAGCCTCTGGACGACCGCCCAGGTCACCCAAGTCACGCAGCCCGGCTGGAAGTTCGTCGACAAGGCGAGCGGCTACCTCGGCGGGGACCGGGTCAACGGCAGCTACGTCACCCTGAAGTCGCCGGACAACTCGGCGTACAGCACCATCCTGGAGACCTCCACAGCGAGCACCTCACAGACCGCCGACTTCACGGTCACCGGCGGACTGCCGACCGGCGCGGTGCACATCTGGGCCACGGACCTCAAGTCCGGCAGCACCTCCGGCGGTTTCGTGCACACCGGTGACGTGACCCCGGCGGACGGGCACTTCTCCGTCACCCTCAAGCCCGGTTACGTCTACTCCCTGACCACCACCACCGGCCAGGGCAAGGGCAAGGCCGTCAGTCCGCCGCAGAGCCACCTCGCGCTCCCCTACAACGACTCCTTTGAGCAGAAGACCCCAGGCCGGGAGGCCAAGTACCTCTCCGACATGCAGGGTTCCTTCGAGACCGCGCCGTGCAAGGGCGGGCGCTCCGGCCAGTGTGTCCGGCAGATGGCGGCGCAGCAGCCCATCGAGTGGCAGGACGACAGTGACGCGTTCGCCCTCCTCGGCGACACCGACTGGAAGAACTACACGGTCAGTTCGGACGTCTACCTGGAGCAGTCCGGCACGGTCGAACTCATCGGCCGGGCGGGTGACCAGCAGCGGCCGCAGTCCCACCAGGCGGGTTACTTCCTGCGGGTCGCCGACACCGGTAAGTGGTCGGTGGTCAAGAGCGACACCAGCGGCCGGCTGACCACACTCGCCGACGGCACCACCCGGACACTGGGCACCCGCAGCTGGCACAAACTGGCCCTGGGCTTCAGCGGCACCACGATCACCGCGAGCGTCGACGGCAAGCCGGTCGGCGCGGTGGACGACTCCGCGTACACCTCCGGGCAGGTCGGCATCGGCGTGGTCGGCTACCGGACCGACGAGTTCGACAACCTCAGCGTCACCCCCGTGAAGCAGGCCGCAGAAGCCCCGGCCACACTCACCGCGGACGTCCCGGCGACCATCCACCGGGGCGAGTCGGCCACCCTCAAGACCACCTTCACCGTCCCGGCGACGGGCGACGCGGCCAACGACATCACCCTGCGGCCCGGTGCCCCGAACGGCTGGACGGTCGCCGCCACCACACCGACGACCTTCTCGAAGGTCAGCCCGGGCCACTCGGTCACGGCAAGCTGGACCGTGACCGCCCCCACGGCCGCCGCGACCCCCGTCTCCGTCACCTTCTCGCCGCTCGCCACCTATGTCCGCGGCGGCGTGCAGCACTGGACGTACGGCACCGCGAAGACCGAGGTGCCGATCCCGCCGCCCACCGGGAGCCCCTACCTGAGCGACCTGTCGTTCGTCTCCAGCAGCAACGGCTGGGGCCCGGTGGAACGCGACACCTCCAACGGCGAGCAGGCGGCGGGCGACGGTCTGCCGATCACGATCCGCGGCACCGTCCACGCCAAGGGGCTGGGCACCCACACCGACAGCGACGTGGCGTTCTTCCTCGGCGGCAACTGCAACCGGTTCACCGCCACCGTCGGCATCGACGACGAGGTCGCCCCGTACGGCTCGGTCACCTTCTCCGTGACCGCCGACGGCCGGACGCTGACCACGACCCCCGTCCTCACCGGCACCTCACAGCCCCTGCCCCTGGACCTCGACATCACCGGCGCCCAGCAACTGCACCTCGTGATCGCGGACGGCGGCGACGGCAACGCCCACGACCACGCGGACTGGGCCGACGCCCGGCTCGACTGCGCGGGGTAGGGCGGGGCAGCACGGTGTCCTCTCGTACGGCACCCCGTCCGTGCCGAAGGCGCCCAGGGCAGTCTGGACGATGGCCTTGCCGCCCTCGGGGGTGGCGACCGAGTCGTAGTTGGCGACGGCCTGCCCGCCGGCCGAGGTGATCTCCTTGGCGACCTGGTCGGCCATGGCGCTGCCGCCGCCGTCGCCTGCCATGCTGCCGCCGAGGTCGTTGACGACGACCTTGGCTCCGCGGGCGGCCAGATCGAGGGCATGGGCACGTCCCAGACCCCCTCCTGCCCCGGTGACGATCGCGACGCGTCCATCGAACGAGATGCGGGTCGTGGCGACGACTTCCTTCTGCGCTGTGGCGTGGTTCTGAGGCCGGAAGGCCCGCCCCGCCTACCACTGTATGCCTACTTGGCACAACGTGCCAAGTAGGGCTGACGTGTCACAATAGGCGGCAGTGACCGACGAGTGCGAGGAGAAGGCCTGAATGCCTCAGACCGCCCAGGACAGCACCGGTGCGAAGCCCCAGCAGGATCTCCGCCGTCGGCGCCGTGCATCCATGCAGCGCGACCTCGCCCTGTCTGCTGTCGACCTCTTCGAACGCCAAGGCTTCGCGGAGACCACCGTCGAGCAGATCGCGGCTGCCGCCGGCATCTCCCTGCGCACCTTCTACCGGCACTGCGCGGTCAAGGAGGAGGCCCTGACCCCCCTGCTCGTCGAGGGCGTCAACACCCTTGTGGAGGTCCTCGCGGAACGCCCCGCGGACGAGCCCCTGCGCGACGCCGCCCAGGCCGCACTCCTGGCCAGCAGTACCAGCACCTCCACAGGCGACCTGCGCCGTATCGCACGGCTGATGCTCGGCGAACCCGCCCTCAAGGCCCGCTGGCTCGCCGCCGGCCGCCGCGCCCAGGACCTGCTGACCCCCGTCATCGCCGAGCGGCTCGGCCCGAGTGCCGACGCCCTTGCCGCATCGGCCACCGCCGGCATGATCGTCAACGTCGCGACCACCGCCCTCGAATACTGGGCCGGTGACCCCGACGCCGGCACCCTCGCCGACGTCACCACCGCCGCGTACACCGCCATCAAGAACTTCAACCAACCCCGAGTCGGCGCCCGTGCCGCCGACGACAGGAAGTAGCCCCACCATCACCCCCTCGTGACGTGTCCGGCATGCTCCCGTCGGCGGTGGTTCCGCCATCGGCTGTATCGACCTGCGCCACCCGCCCGGCATCGGCTCCCGCGGATGACCTGGCCCACACAGGGGCCTTCGCGACAGGCGCTGCGATCCGTCGGCTCCGCACGGGTGGGATGGCTCCGCGTTTCATTGCCGGTGCAGGGGAAGGACCGCTGATGCGCCCCGGAGACATCGATCACCGAGGTCAGAAGCCGACAGACGTGATCCTGCCTCCGGAGATCAGGCTCGTGCGTCTCGCTGCTGCACTTCCTTGAGGACTCCGGCCAGCGTCACGAAGTCATTGTCCACATGGAGGACGGTGTGCCCATGGTGCGCAGCTGTCGCGCACACCAACAGATCGGTCGGTCCCGCCGCACGATGTTGGCCTTGCTGAGTCAGCTTGTACTGGGCGGTGTCGACCCAACGCCAGGCATTCTTCGGAACGGGCGAGAGCACGCAGAGCGCGTCCAACTCCTCCGCCAGCTCGTCCCGGTGGGCAGGGCTGGTTGCCGAGTAGAGAAATTCGGCACGTGTCGGCTCGCAGAGGTGGAACACCCCGGCGGCAATGTGCCCCTCCCAGGGCCGCAACGCACCTGGGGTGCGAAACAGGTGCCACAGAGCCGAGGTGTCCACCAGATACGTGATCACCCGAAGGCCTCGCGTCGCGCGCGCTTCTCCGCGTCATGCGCCGCCGCGGCTTGCTCGAACTCTCCACGCGCACCTCGCGCGGCCAGCTTCTCCGCAGCCTCAAGCCGCTTGATCCGCGCCACGTAGTCCCGAAGGGCCGCGTTGACGGTCTCCTTCTTCGTCGTGACGCCCATGAGCCGCATGGCCTCGGCCAGCGCCTCGTCGTCGAGATCAATCTGCGTGACGGACATCGGACACCTCCAACATCCACGATGTATGCGCCCAGGATACATCACCAACATTGAGCACGGGTCTGGGCCGCAGCGTGCCAATCGGGTCAGCCGAGGACGTACGTCTCATCGCCCGACTCGGCAACGAAACTTCAACTTGCTGATTCACGAGCTCGGCCACGTGCTGAGTGCCTGGTCGGCGACGCGGTGCATGTCTTCTCGGCTGGCGCCGCCGGCGGCCTGTACGGCGAGGCCCTGCCCGACGGTGTTCACATAGCGGGCGAGGGTTTCCGGGTCGGCGGTGAGTGGCAGGTCGCCCTCGGCCTGGGCTTTTTCGAACCGTGCCCGCAGGGCCCCTACTCCGGCCTCCCGGCGTTCGGCCAGGTCGCGGCGGACCGGTTCGCTGTCCGGACCGGCGGCAAGCGCGGACTGCACCAGCAGGCAGCCGCGCGGGCAGCCGGGCGCGGTGTGGGCGTCCACGGCTCCGTGCAGCATCGCCTCGGCCACCTGCCGGGCGGTGGGCACCTCAAGAGCCGGGACCACTGCGCTGGACACCCTGGTCTCGCCCGATGTCATCGACCACAACCTGCCCCCGGGCGCTCCCTCGGCGATCGAGGGGATGAAGGGAATGGTCGCTGCCATGCGCGACGGGTTCACCAACCCTCACCACGAGATCGTCTACCAGACCGAGACGGACGACGGCTGGGTCGTCTCCCAGTGGGTGATCACAGCGACCCACACCGGCCCTTGGTTCGGACTGCCCGCGACCGGCCGTGACGTGACCTGCTCCGGCATCGATCTCGCGCGCGTGGTTGACGGCCGGATCGTCGAGATCCGGCACGTCGAGGAACTGCTGCAACTGCAAATGCAGATGCAGCTCACCGATTGAGGCAGCAGCAAAGACGCATCAGCGCGGCGTGAGCTGACCACACAAGGCTCACGCTGTTGCCCCGTCGGCTCCTGAAGGCCGGCCGTCTGACGACATACCGGAGGCGCTCGGTACCGGACACGCCCGCGCCGCCCCGGCCCCTGTACGGCGCCTAGGTCCTGACATCGGCCCTGAGGGCAGCCGCCCAGACCGCGAGCGAGACCCTCGATCATCTACTCAGCCGCAGGTCAGATGGGTTGGAGCTCCCCCGACCACCGCCGGACTCCGAACCCACGAGCAGCGGATTCAGTCCGTCCAGGCAAAGTTGACACTCCGACACCGAAAAAAAGAACGTTTCCGCAGGTCAGAAGCCTGCACAGTGGGGCGGGTGGGACTCGAGCCCACGGCCGACGGATTATGGGTCCATTGGGGATCTTGGCGGCCCTTGCCGATCATTGCCGATTCACGCCGTTCTTGCAGGTCAGACGTGCTGATCCGGGTCAGCCCTGTGCAGTGCTTGTCGGTCTGTTCCTATGCTTGTGGCCCCTCAATGGCCCCTGGGGGGCGATGAGTTAGACGGCTTCTACAGCAACAGCCGCGTCCGCCCAGTCCCGCCAAGGGGATAGAACCCCCGCACAGCGGATCGCTCTTCCGACGGGCAGAGGCTCTGCCTCGGAGATGAGGGGCAGAGCCTCTGTACCGACAGTCACGAGCCACGCGTCTGCAAGCAGCGCATCCGGAGCAGCCAGCCGTTCCAGACGCCTTGCTCGGCAGGCCTCTCCGTCGGCTGCGCGCGGGGATGGCAGGTCCGAGCCACCTGCCGGTACCTGCAGGCTGGCAGGCCGTTGGGCAGACGGCCCCAGGGGCGGTTCCCCTGTTGCCGCGCCGGCCACCCCGGGCGGCGCCGTCGTGTTCGCCGACATACCTGCGGGTCCGCCGCTGGGGCTGGGCGGCCTGCCTTCGAGGTGACCGAGATCGAACTGCCCGAGGGAAGCATCCGCGCGCCGGCGCGTCCGGACGGACGGCGCCAAGCTTCTCATCGGGGACCCGGTGTGGGACCGCTCAGCCCAGTGGCTGAGGATCCGCCCGGTCGAAGGGAGGGACGTTCTCCGCTCGGGCCGGGCGTGGAGGCTGCTGGGTGAAGTGCCGGGCCGCGGCCAGGACAAGAACCGCCAGGGCGGCCGGTGCCGCGTAGGCGAGACGGAACCGGCCGGTGGAGCCGAGGAGCCCACTCACTGCGCCACCTGTGATGACACCGGCGTAGTTGAAGAGGTTCAGGCGTGCCAGGACCGCCGCCGAGGCCGCAGGACGCAGCCACGCGGCGGAGGCCAGGCACAGCGGAGCCAGCACGGACGCCCCTAGGCCCACCACCCCGGCCGCGAGAACGGCGAACGGCCAGCTCGGTGCCGTGGCCATGCCTGCCAGGGCACCTGCGACGAGCAAGGCAGCGATGCGTACGACGGCCACCCCTCCGAACCGTTGCACGAGTCTGTCCGTGGCGACGCGACCGATGACTGTGCCGGCCTGGTAGGCCGCATACGCCAGCGGAGCGACTGCGAGGGACGCGGCGAGGGTCTGGCGTAGGTAGACCGCCGACCAGGCCGAGACGGTGGAGTCGACGACGTAGACGACGAGAAGGACCAGGCCGAACGGGATGAGCCGGATCCACAGGCGGCGCCCCAGCGGCGGCTGCGCGGGGCTGTCCGACGGCCCCGCGGAGGAAGAGGGCAGGGCATGCGTGCGCACACAGACGGCAAGGAGCAGCACGATGCCGGCCTGCGCGCTCAGGCCGACGGCTACGGGCCACTCCAGCCGGGCAGCCCCGGCCGTGAGCAGGGCCGCGACCACGCCGCCCACGCTCCATGCCGTGTAGAAGGAGCCGAAGATGCTGCGGCCGTAGGCGCGCTCGATCGCCGCTGCACGGGAGTTGGCCCCGACGTCCAGGGCACCGACCGCAAGACCGAAGATGACGTACGCGCAGACGACGGTCGCCTCGTCGGGGGCGCACCCGATCAGAACCAGCGTGGCGCCGGCCGTCAGCACGGCCCCGCGCATCGTGGCGACGGGACCGGCGTGGCGGATCGCGGCCAGCCCCAGGAAGCTGCCGCCTCCAGCCGTCAGCGCCACTGCGACCATCAGGGTGGTCGTCACGAGCGGAGCCAGTTTCAGGTGTTCGGTGACGGCGGGGACGGTCGTGTAGACGGCAGCGACGGACACACCTTGCGCGGCGAACGCGAAGGTCGCGCCCCTTCTGGCGCCGGACTTGGAGACCGGGTGCCCGGCCCTCACCCGGATCGGAGCAGTGCAGGACATGATGCGGTCTCGCCTTCGTTCCTGTGGGGGCCGGACTGAGCAGTCAAGGACCAGCGAGGCGAACGCCGTGCGGGTTGCGGAAACCGTAGCCAGGCGCGGAAGGCAGCCTCAGGACGCGAGGGGCCGTACAGGGGACTTCGGGGGCCACAGCGCGCGACCGGTGACGTCGGCTGCCTACGGTGGTCGCCGAGGAGAAGGTGAGTGCGATGTCCTCTGCCCCCGACCCGGCAGATCTGCCCGGGACCAGCCGCAGCACATCGGCGACGATCCAGCCGAACATCCTGCGCTACCTGGTCGTGGTCGCCGACGAGCACGGCGTTGATCTGCGGCCTTTGCTGAAGCGGATGGGACTGGACGAGACGGTCATGCGCTCCGCTGCGCTGCGGGTGTCGTACCGGCAGGGCAGCGCGGTGATCCGTCGTGCGTTGGACCTGACAGGGGACGAGCACCTGGGGCTGAAGGTCGGCGCGGCGCAGCACCTGACCGCGTGGGGCCTGCTCGGCTTCGCCCTGATGGCCGACGACACGCTCCACCACGCCATCGAGACCGGGGTGAAGTATCAGAACCTGTCCGGCGCGATGGTGGTGTGGTCAGCCGCTGTGAGTGAGGAGGACGACGCCTTCGTGCTGCGCGCCGACCTTCCCGATCCCGCCATGGACCCGGCCGTGGCCTGCTTCCTGAGCGAGGAGGCGTTCGCCTCCGTGGTCACTCTGTCCCGGCTGTCCGTCGGTCCGCTCTTCGCGCCGAGCGCGGCGGAGTTCTCGTTTCCGCCCCCGCGCCAACTGGACATGTACGAGGCATTGTTCGGCTGTCCGGTCCGTTTCGGCGCCGCCGTCAACCGCCTGGTCATCGATCCCGCGTGGGCGCGTACCCGGATGCCCGGCCGGGATCCCGTGAGCTACGCGTCGACGCTGGAGATGCTCGACGCGCAGCTGGCTTCCCGCCGTGACCAGCAGGATCTGCTGGAGGTGCTGGAGATCTCCGTCGCGCAGGGCCTGCCGTTGGTGCCTTCGTTCAGTGAGCAGGCGCGGCGGCATGCGACGAGTGAGCGGACGCTGCGCCGTCGGCTGGCCGAGTGCGGCACGACGTACGAGGCACTCGTCGAGGGAGTGCGCCGGGAAATGTCGAGCAGCTGTTGCTCCGCCCGCAACTGACCCTGCGCGACATCTCCCGCCGGGCGGGGTTCTCCGACGAACGGGCGCTGCGCCGCGCGGTACGCCGCTGGCACGGCACTTCCCCGGTCCAGCTGCGGGAGCGGATGCGTACGCCTCGCCTCTGAGGCCGGGGTCAGCGGGTGCGGATCCAGACCGCCTTCTCCCGGGTCCACTGCTCGAAGGCGTTGGTGGACTTCTCCACGCCCCCGAATCCGGACTGCTTCCAGCCGCCGAAGGGGGTGGTGATGTCGCCCTCGCTGTAGGCGTTCACGGAGATCACACCGGCCTCGATGTCGCGTGCCAGCCGGAAGGCGCTGTCGAGGTCGCGTGTCCATACGGACGCGGCGAGCCCGTACTCCGTGGCATTGGCCATACGTACCGCCTCGTCCTCGGTGGTGAAGGTCTGGACGGTGACGACGGGGCCGAACAGCTCCCTGGTGAGGACGTCACTGCTGACGGGGGCCCGGGTGATCACGGTGGGCGGGTAGTAGGCGCCGCGCGGGGGCAGTCCATGGGGCAGTCCCCCGGTGTGGATCTGGGCTCCCCCGTCACGGGCGGCCTCCACGGCTCCCGCGACCCGGTCGAAGGCGGCGTGGTTGATGAGCGGCCCGATCTGCGTGCGCGGGTCGGCCGGATGGCCGATGACGAGGTCTCTCGCCGCGGCCGTGAACCGCTCCAGGACCTCCTCGGCGATACTGCGGTGAACCAGAACCCGGGAGCCGGCCGTGCAGTTCTGCCCCATGGTCAGGAACGCGGCCTCGATCATGTTGTCGATCAGCTCGTCCCCGTAGGCGAGCGCATCGGCCATCAGTACCTGGGGGCTCTTGCCGCCCATCTCCAGTGAGACGCGCTTGAAGTTGCTGTCGGCCGCGTCCTTGAGAATACGGCGGCCGGTCGCGGTGGAGCCGGTGAAGGACAGCGCCCCCACGAGGGGATCACGGGCGAGGGCTGCCCCGGCTTCGGAACCGTACCCGGGCAACACCGTGAGCACCCCGTCGGGCAGGCCGGCCTCGGCTGCGAGCGCGGCCAGGTGCAGGGCGGAGCGTGGGGTCGCCTCGGCGGGCTTGACCAGCAGACAGTTGCCTGCGGCCAGGGCCGGTCCGACCTTCCAGGCGGTCATGGCCAGCGGGTAGTTCCACGGCAGGATCGCCGCGCCGACCCCGACCGGTTCGCGGCTCATGAGACCGAGACCGTCGGGCCCGCTCGGCGTGATGCGGCCGAAGACCTTGTCGGCCGCCTCAGCGAACCAGCGGATCGACTCGATCGCGCCCGGTACGTCGCCCGTACGGCACTCCGTGATCGGCTTGCCGGCGTCCTCGCTGTCCAGCCGGGCGAGGATCTCCGCGTCGCGTTCCATGAGGTCGGCCAGCCGCAGCAGCACCGCGGCGCGCTCCCGGACCGGCCGCCGCGACCACACCCCGGTGTCGTGGGCCTGCCGGGCCTGCTCGGCGGCCTTGGCGACGTCGTCGGCGCTCGCGGCGGGCAGGGTGGTGATCGGCTCACCGGTGGCGGGGTTGACGACCAGCAGCGTCTCGTTCGGGGTCATGCCTCCTCCACCAGCTCCCAGCGCCCCTCTGTCCGGCGGACCAGTCCGCGTCGGCGGAGTTCCTCCATATAGCGGGCCATGCCACGGTCACCGCGCTTGCGGAACAGCGGGAAGACCCGGGGCAGCAGGTTCGGCATGAGCATCGCGAACCGCACCAGACGGGACTCACCGGGCCGGGGGTAAGCCTCCAGCCGGGGCTTGTCCAGCAGGCTCACCACGGCCGCGACGACGTCGGCGGGCTGCTGGGGCCGGTCCTGGAACTGCATGGAGTTCCCGCCGTCCACGGCCTCTTGGCGCAGCATCCTGGTGTCGGTCGCCGACGGGAGCACCGACCCGGCCAGAATGCCCTTGCTCCTCAGGTCGAGCCCGATGGCGAGCATCGCGCCACGGAGCCCGAACTTGGAAGCGGTGTAGATCGGGGTCTCGCCCAGCGGGAAGATCCCGCCGAGGGAGACCGTGGTGACCACCCGGGCGTCCCGTGAAGCCATGAGAAGAGGAATGGCGATCCGGGTCGCGACCAGCGGTGAGGTCAGGTTGAGGGTGATCTCGCGCTCGATGCTCTCGACGCTGCGGACGTCGAAGCGTTCCGCGCTCGTCATACCGACGTTGTTGACGAGAACGTCGAGGCGACCGTGGGCATCGGAGACCCGTTCGAAGAGGCGCTCCACCTGGACGCGGTCCATCAGGTCGCATCCGATACCGGTGTGCCCGGCGCCTGGAAGCCCGGCGGCGACCTTCTCGGCCCGGGCCTCGTCGATGTCGACGACGACGCAGCGGGCGCCGCCGGAGGCGAAGCGACGGCACAGAGCACTCCCGATGCCGCCCGCGCCGCCGGTCACCAGCATGACCTTGTCGGTGAAGTCGAACCCGCTCATGCCGCAGCCTCCGCGCGTCGCAGGAACCGTGCCGGGGGCGGCGGCTGGCCCTCGGTACGCCAGCCCATGTCTCCCGCGACCTTGCCCAGGTACTTCACGAAGGCCCCGCTGTCGACATAGCCGGTGTGGCGGGGCGAGTCGACGAACCGCAGCCCACCGGAGAGATCCGGGCGGTCGGAGCGGATCAGGCGGGCGAAACGCTCCGCTTTCGGCAACCGGTGCCGCGCGTCATGGACGTACCCGGCGATCAATTGCGCCTGGGAGTCGAAGAGCTGGTACGCACCGGAGTTGGTCTCGACGAAGCCGATGCCGAACAAGCCCTCGTGCTCGCGCGAGAACGACGACAGGTACAGGTCCGGGTGCTGCTCGTCGCCGAAGTACCGCTGCGCGACCGGCACTTTGTGGACATAGCCCGTGGCCAGGAGGACGAGATCGAAGTCGTCGCTCGTGCCGTCGGTGAAGTGCACGGTCCTGCCCTCGGTGCGGGCGATCCCGGGTTTGGCGGTGATGTCCCCGTGCTGGAGGTGGTGGATCAGCATCGAGTTGATGGCCGGGTGGGTCTCGAACAGCTTGTGATCCGGCTTCGGCAGTCCCAGCCGCGTCGGGTCGCCGTTGATGATCCGCAGGAGGGAGCCGAAGACGCGCTGCGCCAGCCACATCGGCAGGTGCGGCCCACTGTTGGCGATGGTGTCCACCGGCCGGCCGAACAGGTGCTTGGGGATGAACCAGTACCCGCGCCGCATGCTGATCACCGCGTGGTGCGCGGTCCGGGCCGCGTCGCACGCGATGTCGCAGCCGGAGTTCCCCGCACCCACGACCAGGACCCGCTTGCCCCGCAGCTCCTCCGCGCTGCGATAGCCGACGGTGTGCCGGATCTCCCCGCTGAAATCCCCCGGCAGTTCGGGGACGTTGGGGTGCCACTGCGAGCCCGTGCACACGACGACCTGCCCGTGCACGCTTTCCCGCCCGTCGGCCCGGGTGACCGTCCACGTTCCGTCCGCGTTCTTCTCGACGTTCTCCACCTCGACGCCGAACTCGACGCGGTCCGTCAACCCGTAGGCGTCGGCGAAGGACCGCAGGTACGACAGGATCTGATGGTGGGGCGGGTAGTCCGCGAAGTGGTCGGGCATCGGAAAGCCACCGAAGCCCGACAGCGTCCTGCTGGAAATGAAGTGGGCCGACTCGTACATAGGGCTGCCGGGGTTGTCGATGTCCCAGATGCCGCCGGGCCCGGTGTGTCGCTCAAGGTGCGTGTACGGCAGATTCCGCTCCGCCAGGGCCCTGGCGACTGCCAGCCCAGCAGGTCCCGCCCCGATCACGCACGTGTCGAACTGGTTTTCCTTCACGGGCCCGCCTCCTCGTTCATCCCTCTTCACGGGTGTTGGAGGAAACGTATGCACCCGCCGCTCCACGGAAACTGACCCACGCGGCCACGGACCGGACCTCAGCGGCCGCACACGCCGGCCAAGCTGCTGCTGACGTTGCCGGCCGTCGCGGACGTCCTGGTGGCCGCGGGCTATCGGTCCTCGTCGAGCGGCAGTTCCCGATGTGCCCAGGCGGGCGTCTTCGATTGGTGCGGCCAGTGACAGCAGCAGTGCCTCGCTGCAGAGCGGGCCGGCGAACCGGACACCGAGCCGCGCTCATGGCGCAGACCACCCGCTGCTGCTGGCCGCCCGAGAGCTGGGAGGGTCGGTGGCCGAGGCAGTCGGCCAGACCGACGGTCGCCACCACCCGGTCCAGCCACGCCTGGTCGGGCTTTCGTCCAGCGATGGCCTTAGGAAGAGTGATGCTCTCTAGCGGGCATGCCCGAGGTCCACCGCAGGGCTCCTCACTCCGACCGGCCGCAGTCTGGTGAAGAGGGCCGCGCGGCCACCCTTCGCACTACCTGCGTCCTCACGGCGTCCTCACATTCGCCTGCGGCTCCCTCGCGGAGGCCGTTGGCGCGACTCGACCACACCACGGTCCGACACATTCACGTAGGTCAGCGCAGTGTGGAACCATCGCCGACGCAGGGACCCTGAACTCATGAGCAGCGGATTCAATCCGTTGAGCCCGGGTTGGGGTTCCGGCACCTCAGAAGGGACGTTTCCGCAGTTCAGAGGCGTGCACAGTGGGGCGGGTGGGACTCGAACCCACGGCCGACGGATTATGAGTCCTTTGAGGATCTTGGCGACCCTTGTCGATCCATGCTCATCTTGGCCGTTTTCCCAGGTCAGACGAGGTTTGGCGCCTCGGTCCTTCCCGGCCCTTGTCAGTCTTTTCCGATCCTTGTGTCCAACCTGCGTCCAGAACGCGTCCCGGATGGGGGATTTCAGCTGCCCCAGCGTCCGTCCTTGCAGTTGAGAGACGGGCTCAAAATCTGAGAGCAGCGGATTTCCATTCCAACGCGCAGAGGCTCCGCCCCAGTTACTAGGGCGGAGCCTCTATGGCCATAACCACAGGCCAAACGTCTTCGTAGAAGATACCCGGTTAGGTAGCCCACGACCAGTGATGCGGCCGGAGGTACCGCAGCGGGCCTCCGGCGAAGTACCGGGGCCGACCGAGGCGTGTCATCGAGCGGGGCGAACCATGCGCTGCGTCTTGGGATCCCAGTGGCAGTCGCGGTACAGCCGGTTGAGGTCCGGAATCGCATCCGGGGCGTCGGCGGCACACTCTTGCCAGCCCGTGCCGGGGACCAGGCGCGCGAAGTACCCGTACTCGATGGCCTCGGCGAACCCCGGGTATTGACCGGTCCACATGGTGTTGCAGCCCTCCCCGTGGTGGCAGCCGCTCCGCTGCCTTCCCGTGGCGGCACATCGCGCCACGTCGCACCGTTTGTCGTGAAGGTTCCCGGGGGCGACGCCGCAGGAGGGGCAGAGCTGGTCGACGTCCGCGGTCACTTCGCCGCCTTCCCAGAGGTCCGTCGGGGGCGTTTCCGTCGAGTCGGCGAGCTTGCCTGAACCGGTGGGTTCGCGGGCTCGTGTGGAGCTTCTTGGGCCGCGGCCGGCTGTGGGTGCCCCTCTACGGCGGGGCCGGGTTCGGTGTCGGCGGGCTTCTCGGTGGATTCGACGGTGCCGTCCGACTCGGGGTCGCGGTTCTGGAGGGTGGTGTCCGTTGCTGGTGCGGCTTCATCCATCACTTCGGACAGCGCGTTGTCGAACAGGTCGACCCAGGGGCGGTGGCCGACGTACCTGGGTTTGTATTCGAAAGCTGGGATGAGGTCGTCTTCGAGGGTGCGCATGATGATGGTCTCGGGTTCCTCGTCGTTCTCGGTGACGAGGGTTGCCGCTTTGTTGTATCTGTGCCCCTGGGGAAGGCGTACGGCGTTCTGGGCCTCGTAGGTGCTTTGTTCGGTGGGGGTGGCGTCGATCGGGGGCGGCGGCGGGGCACTTCCGGTGATCCAGAGTTGGACGGTGGTTCCGCCGAAGATGGGGCGGAAGCTGATTCCTTTTCCGTCGGTGCTTATGAGGTGGGCGGCGCCGTCGGCGGGTGCTTCCGGGTCGATCACCCAGTCTCCGCCGAGACTTTGGGCGATGGTGGCCGCGGTTTCCCGGACCGCGGCGTCGGTGATGAGCATGTGCGCTTCTCCAAGAGGTCTGTTGGTTGAGCGGCGGGGCCGCCTCCAAGGAGGCGGCCCCGGGGGCTGCTATGCGGGGCGCACTTCGTCGCCGTCGTCGAGGAGCATCGAGAGTCTCGAACCGCTGTCCCAGTTCACGGAGAGCTGGGCGAGTGCGGCGTCGAACCGGTAGACGGTGCCTTCGTCGCCGGGCTTGAGGTCGGTGTGCGGGTCGGTGGTGTGGACGAGGGCGATGCGGTCGCCCTGCTTGTAGGTCATCTGCTCTCCATTCGTTTCGTGTGGGGAGTTGTGGTTGGGCTGCCGGTCTGCGTTGCAGGTCGCTAGGCGTCGTGGTCGCAGATCTGGGTGGGGCAGGCGCCACAGTCGAAGCAGTGGTCGCAGGCACAGGCTTCGCAGCCGGGTTCCTGGCAGCGGATTTCGTGGTTGCGGCAGTACGGGAAGGTGAACGGCAGCTCTTCCATGGCTCCCCCTTTCATCATGGTTCTATTCTATATGCATTCCTGGGTGAATCAAGATCTCCCGTGAGAGATTTCGAAGAGATTCCGCAGGTCAGGCGGCCACGTCGCGTATGAGGGCTTCCACCTTCTGAAGCGCCGCCAGGAAGACGGCCTGCGAGTGCAGCCGATCGCGACGCTCCAGAGAGTCGCGCGCCTCCTGGGCGGCCCTCGCGGGGACGTTGCCCTCGTGCAGGGTGTCACCGCACCCGATGAGCACGTGCGGACCTAGATCCCAGAGGATCGCGTTGACGGCGGCCCCCGCGGCCGCAAGCGGGTCGACGTCCGTCAGTGACCAGCCGAACTCGTGTGGGTCGATGCCGCGTTCACGCATGACCTGCACGGCGGCACGGTACATGCCGCCGGTTCCGCCGGCGGGTTCGTCGAACGTCATACCGGGGGTGAGCGGCATGCCGTCGAGCAGCATCCTGGCCATCAGGTAGGCCACCTCCGGCGGCGTATGTATCTCCGCGAGCGCGTCGTGGGCGCCCTCCGAGCGCATGACGGCCAACACGGTCCCCATCACGTCCGTCGTGGAGCGGAGGTCAGCGTCATCACTGCTGGTCAAGTGCAGCAGCCCGTTGGTGAGTGAGGCTTCCACGACAGCGCGGACGGCCCCGGCCCGACGCGGGTCGGGATTCTCGTCGTCGATCCATTTGTGCAGTGGGGTGGCGCGGTCGATGAGGTCGGGCCGCATGATCCACCAGCGGGCCCAGCATTCACGGAATGCGGCGAGCAGGTCGGTGTCGTCGAGGCTGAGCCACCAGTCGGCGGCGAGGTAGGCGTCCGGGCCACGAAGGGGCCAGAGAGCGAGCGTGGCGACCACGCCGATCGGGACCTCGATGGCGCTGCCTCCGTGTGCGTGGTGCCAGGCGTAGCTGACGGCTTCAGCGATCTCGAAGGCGTGGGCATGTGGGTTGCGCTGGGTCGGCCGATAGTGACCCAGCTTGCGCTCGACGACAGTGAGGGCGCGTGCGGGTTGGGCGGAGATGGTTACGGGGGTGGGAGCGGGCGGCAGGTCGGTGAGGTATCGGCGGGGTGGCGCCACCGGGGCGGGCGGGGTGGTTGGCTCGTCGGGCTTGTCAGCGTCGGCGAACAGGTCGAGCTGATCCATGCGGTCTCCTGGCCGTTCGATTCTCAAGGTGAAGGCGGCCCGTGTCGGCCAGAGGAGGATGGTCGACACGGGCCGCGGGTCAGTGGGATCCCTGCTGGAAGCGCCGCAGGGCGTCGTCGGTTCGGCCGGCGGCCGAGAGCGAGGCGTGTCTGAGCATTTCGGCCAGCTCGTCGGCGGTGACTCGGGAGAGGGCCTCGGTCAGAGTGAGGTGCCGGTCGCCGACGGGGCGGTAGTAGTAGCCCATGGCCAGCGTGAGCACGATGCCGGGGATGAGTTGGTCAGTCTGGTCGTCGCCGAAACCGAGTCCGCGACCGATTCGGCGTACGGCCTCGACGTCGCCGAGGAGCGCCGATTCCGGCAGTGCCTCATGGGCGCGCGTCGCAGTCGCGATCTCGCGTTGTACGTACGCCTCCCAGGCCAGACGGGCATCAGCCTCTCGCCCTTCGATCTTGAGGGCGATGGACGCCAGCATGGCGTGGAAGCGCGGGGTCGTGAGCGACGTGTCGAGGTACTGGGCCGGTGTGCGTCCGGTGAGCGCGACGATGGGGTTACGTGATTCCGCGGTGAAGTGCTGAAGGGTTGTCACGAGCGCGCGCTCTATCGCCGCGTCGCTGACTCCCAGGCGGCACACCAGATCCGTCAGCACGATCTGCGTCACGGGGTTCATGTGGTTCTCCAGTCGGTCAGGAGGAGCAAGGGGGTTGTCAGGACTGGTCGTTGGTCCGAAGGCGCGGCGTGGGGTAGCGCGCTTGGACGTCCGCCATCACGCCGGTGATGAAGTCCATGAGGGTGCGGATTTGCTTCCTGTCGCCGCCCAGGTACAGGGCGAGGTCGAGAACCTGCGGGGCGGCTGCGTAGTCGAGGAGCTGCCGGTACTGCTCGACGGTGAGGTTCGCGAGGTCCTCCGGGCGGAGCGCCCAGGCGGCGATGGCGGCGTTTTCTGCCAGGTGCAGGGCAGCGCGGAGGGCCTCTTCGTCGGGTGCGAAGGTCAGCAGGATGAGGATCATGGCGCCCCGGTGGTGCTCTGGGGTGTTGATGGCCGGTATCGAGGGATGGGCGGGCATGTATGTCTCCGGGGTGTGGATGAGAGCGCCCAATGCTCCTTTTCTATATGCATTCGGGGCGCAATGCGGCCCTGCCATCGAAGAGCAGGGGTATGGGACGGGGCTGTAGGTCCGCCCGGCGGCCGGGACACGGTGGCCACCGACCGCCGGACGAGGCCTGCAGCGTCAGCCGACAGGCGCAGAGAAGGACTTCAGGTCGGTGAAGATGTGACCCACGGCCGCCGCGGGCAGGCGATCCACCACGATCCGACCGTCCTCACTCCAGGTCAGCAGCTGGATGATGACGTCGAGCAGCGGCTCCGGGAGCGACCCACACCAGTCGTCGTAGTCGACCCCAGGAAACCGCTGCTCCCAGACCTCCTGGAGGAGGTCCGAGATCGCCCGAGCCAGCCGCCTGACTTGTTCAGGGCCGATCGGTTCGGAGATCAGGCGCCGAAGGATGGCTTCGAGACCGAAGGGGTTACTCACGAACACTCCTGAAGGGCAACGGAAGAGGACTCCCCCCTCCCTGATAGTTCTATTCTATATGCATTAGGGAGGGGGGCAAGATTTTCGAGCGGGAAATCTTACCGGCGAGGGACTCTATTTATGCAGGTCAGCGGGCTCTTCCACATCGCTGAGGTCGCGGATGTGGAGTACGAGCCGACCGCCGTCGACCACGTCACCGATACGCATGTCCGGGCCGACGACACGCGTGTGGTCGTCGTCATCCAGGACTCCCTGATCCACGAGCCCGTCGACGCACGCCTTGAATGAGGGGTACCAGTTGGCCGGATCCCTCCTCTGCCTGCTGTCGGGATGCAGAACGCCGATGATGTGCACACGCTCCAGGTGTGGGAGCCCGCGTGACGCAGCCCATGCGGCACGTCGCAGCACTCTGGTGATCTCGGCACGCCGGTGGAAGTGCGGTCGCTGGTTGGCGTTCAGAAGCTCCAACCGCGGGGGTAGAGCGACCCTGAATCGACGGCCGGGCAGCCCTTCGAACCAGTCATGTTCCACACGGGTCATGAGCGGTCCGCCTCTCCGGTGTCCACCGGGACCCATACGATTCGAAGAACACGTGCTCGGGCGAGGCGTAGGGCAAGGGAGCGCGCACTGCCGTTCCGGTGGGCGGCGAAACCGGCGCAGATGGCCGGGGCCTTGGTGCCGAGCGTGGCGTGGCAGACGATGTGCCCCTCCTCCGCGATGGCACTCGCGATCATCTCCGCCACGCGCCCGGGTTCCAGGTGCATGAGGTTGCCGGGCCGGAAGATGCATGTCCCGCATCGCCCCGCGCAGATACGAACGCTCCACGTCACGGGGTCAGCGACGTCGTGGCGCAGCCCGTCAGAGGTGTATGTGGCTGAGCTGGTCATCGGTCGGCTCCCGGCGTTGCCGCGCGCACTGCTTCTCCGGTGGCTGCCAGCAGCATGTCCATGCAGGCGGGAAGCAGTTCGGGGTCGGGTGCCGTGAACGCGGCCCCGTAGAGGGCGAGCGTGGTCTGAGTGTCTCCGTTGGCGTGCGCGGTGATGAAGCGGGCTGCGAACAGGTGCGGAGGCGGGAGGATGTCCTCGGGGATGCTGCCGTCAGGGGTCAGCAGGATCCACGACGCCGCCCCGCCGCTCAGTCCTTGCAGCTTCTCCAGCGCGGCCTTTGCCATGACCGCGAGACCCGTGGCCACGCCGTACATCAGCGACGGTGTTCCGGTCCGCGCGAGATCGGCCAGGATCTGGCGGGCCTCGTCGTGGCGCCCGTCCGTCCAGTGAGCAACGGCTTCGGCGAGACGTCCGGCGACCATCGTGCCCGTCGCCGGTCTGCCGTGTTCCGTCGGTATGACGGGCGCGGACCAAGTGCCGGGCTGACCTGGTACCTGTCGCCAGCCGTTCACTGCCTCTGGCGTTCGGGCATCGGGCCGAATCATGTAGCCGTGCTCGATCAGCCGGTGGCCGGCGCTGGCCGGGCGGAAGCTGTCCCATGCAAAGGGGAGGTCCAATATCGGCTCGTCGTTGCCCTGGGCAAGGACTCGAAGCCGGTATCCCTCCGGCACGGTGGTGCATGTTGCGGTCAGGTGCAGCACTGAGACTTCCTTTCTACTGGTCAGGGGACTTCGGGGAGTTCGAGCTGCTGTGCGATCTCTTGGTCCTCGTCCTCGAGCGGGTTGGGGCCGGGACGGTAGAAGGGCTGGCAGCGCGGGCACTGCTGCTCGACAGCTCGGCGGTGGGCGCGCGATCCGGCGGCAGTGCCGCACGACTTTCGGATGACCGGGCGCGGCAGCTCGCTGGAGTCGGCCTCCGGCAGGGCGTGAACAATCTCGCCGTTGAGCCAGATTCGGCCGCCGCAGATCCCGGTGAAGCCGCTCTTCGCCGGGAGGACCTGCCTGATGCACGCAGCTCGGTAGGGGCAGCCGCCGCAGACGTAGAGGACTGGTTCACAGATGGCGACCAGTTCCTGACCGGTCTTCCACCGGTCGTCGGCGACAGCGAAGTCTGGGTCGCCGAAGCATGGGGCGTGGTCGGTGACGTGGGTGCCGGGCAGTCGGCTTCTCGGTCCGGTCACAGGACGGGCTCCAATCGCTGGCCTATCCACCGGGCGACGTTCACGGAGACCGCGTTACCTGCCTGCATGGTCTGTTCGGCCTGGTTGCCGTAGACGACGTATTTCGCCGGGAACCGCTGCCCTTCGAGCTGTTCGCGGGGCTTGAGCATCCGGAAGTAGCAGTCGTTGATGTCCGGGGCGCTGCGCACCAGGGCGGCGGAGTCGCGGGTGGAGAGGGTGTGGACGGGTTCGGCTGCGGTCTTCACCGCGGCCTTGCGGTACGGCACGACGAGCGTGTTCCGCGCCTGCTCAGGGACGGTGCCGGCGTGCGTCACCAGACCGTGGTGGTTGCCCTGGGCGGTGACCACGCTGAGCGGGTCGCTCGCGAGGCTGGCGGTGGCGTGGTTGCGGTATTCGATGAGGAACGGGTCCACCGTCAGGAGGGCTTCGCTCTCGCGGGTGGTTCGGGTGCGAAGCGGAACATCGACGGGGACTGCGTCGGTGTTCCAGGATCCGCCAGTCGGCACCAGGAGGGCGTCTCCCTGTTTGGCCGTCCGGGTCGGCAAGGGGCGGTCCTCGACGGCGTACGCCCGGTCTCCGCCGTCTTTGCCGTGGGTGAGGGTGATCGAGCTGGGGCGGTAGGGGAACTTGATGAGGCCCGCGCGAATGCGGTTCATCGTGGTCTCCGCGAGCGGCTTCTTGCGTTTGCCGATCTGGGTCCCGAGGTCGTTCCAGTTGATGATGTCGCTGGCCGGTCGTACGTACGGCTCGACCATGGCGTGGCGGCAACGTGTGTTCGGGCAGCGGTAGATGTAGTCACGCCGGTACTTGCCGATGCGGACGCCGTCGACGTTCCAGGACTGAACGGCGTGCACGTCCTCGCCGCAGTCCATGCACGGGGCCAGGGGCCGGGGCTCCAAGTCGGGCTTGCGCATGGTCTTGAGCGTGAAGACCACGTACATCCGGTCGCGCCACTGTGGGGCGCGGAGGTTGGTGTCGTCACCGATGTGGGCGCTGCTGACGCACACGATCTGGTAGCGGTAGCCGAGCAGTTCCATGGCTTCGAGCCACTTCTGGAACAGGATCCAGTCGAGGCCGAATTCGACGACGTTCTCTACGACGACGGCCTTGAACCGTTTCGCCTCGGCAGCGCGTACGACGCACCAGGCGGTGACTCGGGTCGCCTCGAAGGCGTCCTTGGTCAGGGACTCCCACTCGTCGCGCTCCTCCTGGAGCAGATCGAGCAGGTCGAGTTGGTTCGTTTCTCGGGGGCGTCCTCCGGCGGGGCTGATCTCGGTGCAGATGACCGATGCCCAGAGGGCGTCGGCCTTGGGCAGGTAGCGCATGGGGAAGCCGTCGCTGAGGGTCATGACGGCGTGCTCGCAGTTGGGATGGTTGGCGGCGTGCGTCTCGATTGCCAGGTCCCAGTGGTTGATCCCGAGGAGCAGTTCGTGTCCTGCTTCTACGAGTCCGGTGCTACTGCCGCCCGCGCCGCACAGCAGGTCGATCCATGTGGCCATGCTGGTTGTCGTTCTCCAAGAGGTCTTGCGTGCCCGGCCTCGCCGCGCGGGGCCGGGCAGCGCCCGAGTTCAGTGAGCGCGCAGGCCGCCGTGCTCCTTGGCACGGCGCAGGAAGGCGATCCAGTGCGGCCATATCGGGTCGCCCAGCGGCATCTCGGAGACGTCGATGTTCGGGTGGGCTTCGTACGCGGCCAGGGCTGCCGTGATCTCGGCGACCGTGACGAGGGCGCCGTCGTTGTAAGCGAGCTTGTACGTCGGGATCCCGGTGGGCTCGGGCTCCGCAGCGTCCATGACGGCGCGGTATGCGCTCCGGTACTCCGCCACGAGGTTGGCCTTGTCCAGGGCGTGCCGGACCCCCGTCTTGAGGTCGCCCTCCGTCAATCCGTAGGCGGACAGGAGGGGAACGGCCGGGTAGGGCAGCTCAGCGAGCATTCCGAAGTTACGCATCGTGTCCAACGCGCGGATTCTCGCAGTGAGTTCGAAACGGAAGTAGTTCTCCTCGCCGTCGGCGCGTCTGCCGTCTGCGGTCTGGATGTAGATGTCGTATCCCACGGGGTGTTCTCCAAGAGGTCTACGGCTGCCCGGCCCGAAGCCGGGCCGGGCAGCGTGTTCAGCGGTGGGCGGCGTGACGGTGGTGGCGCTCACCGCAGGTCGTGCAGCGCGGGAGTCGGTTGCGGGCCTCCCACCGGAGCTCGCCGATCACGAGCACGACCAGGCCGGCGCCGACTCCGAGCGCGAGCGCGAGCAGCGCGTACATCACGGTCGGCTCGCTCATCGCGCGGCCTGCTCGTCACGGGTGGGACAGGGCTGCATGAGCTGCATGCAGGCGAGCAGCACCCCTTGGGCGTCGTTGGTCGCCAGTGCGTTGTCCAGCGCGGCCTGGGCCCTGGCCTGCTCGTTCTCGTCCTGGGGGTGGGCGATCACGCAGTGGCAGCGGCGCGTCTTCGGCTCCGCGTTCGGCGGAGTCACATCGGTGCCCGGCATCACCCGATCGCCTGTCCGGCGTGCCCGACGAAGACGGTGAGGATCGCGTTGTCCTGCCTCCAGATCGTCAGCGGCCAGTCCGTTCCGCCCTGCTCATGGATGCGCTCCCAGCCCTTCTCCATGAGGTCGTGGGTGGTGTAGCCGTACTCCTTGACGGCGGCCCGACGGTCCGTGAAGGGGCCCTGTACCTCGGCGGATACCGGAGTGTGCTTGGCGGTGACGCCCTGCATCTGAACCTGGAAGAGGTCGACGATGGGTGGCGCGAGCTTGCGCGCGGTGACGAAGGCGGTGACCGCCTGGATGAGGGGCACGACATTGTTGCCGTGCTCGGCCTGGTCTGCGCCCTCGGTGGAGTCGTAGACCCGCTCGTCGATGGTGGGGTTGTCGTGATGAGCGCGCCGGACGTGGAAGCCCTCCAGCGCGGCCGGGTCGACGGGCAGGCAGTGGGTCGAGGTGATCCACAGGTGCGAACCGTCGGTGAGCTGGGCGTGGATCGCGAACTCGCCGCCGCTGATCTCCACATCGGTGATGAGCGGGATGCGACGCAATGCGGTGATGACGGGCTCGTAGGCGTTCCACAGGGTCCGCCACAGCGGGTCGTCGGTGTTGCCGTGCTTGGGCATCGGGGCCATGGGCGCGGTGTTGGTGCTCACGGTTCTGTCTCCAAGAGGTCCTATGTTCGCCAACAGTACAGAGTTGGGATCTATCTGGGGAGGGAGATGAGCAGAGCGAGTGTGCAGGCGGGGCACCTGCGCCTCGCCTCGCGCTCCCCGCGAGTGATGGCAATGGCGGTCTCCAGCTCCGCTACGCGCTGCTGGGCCGCCTCGTAGAGGCCACGCGCCTCCTCGGCAAGGCTGCGGGCCTGCATCAGAGCACGGTGGTTCACGCGGTGGTCGAGGTGGATCTCCGCGCCGCCGATGTCGTCGAGGAGTTCACCGACGAGTTCATCCCGCACGACGGCGGCGTTCCCGATCCCGCCGAGCTCGCGCTCGCGGTCGACCCGCTCCTTGAGGTCGGCGATCTCGATGAGCGCGCCACCGACACCCTCGGCGTCATGGCGGTAGAGGTCGGCGAGCACCTGGATCTGCTCGCGGGCGGCAAGCGAGCCGTCGAGCACGATCCCGCCCCTGCGCTCATAACGGAGGGTGGGCAGATACCTGCTGTCGTTCATGGCGTCCTTCCGGTCCCGAGGAGGTTCCAACTCCCCCTCTTCCTGGTTCTATTCTATATGCATTAGTGGGGATGTCTAGATTTTCCCCGAATTTTCTTTCGGTGGCCTAAGTTTTCTGCTGTCTACGGCTCTTGGCGGCGCGCACGGCTTCCCTTGTCGCCCGGCGTGCGGCCTCCGTCTCCTCCGGACGCTCCTCGACCCTGCGCCGACGGCTGGCCGCGTCCCGGCGCCACTGATCCCAAAACTGTCCGTGCGTTCGGCGCTCCTCCTCCTTGGCCTCCTCCTGCTCTCGTTGGCGGCCCGCACGCGGATTGGTGCCGCATGCACGGCAGTTGGCAGAAGGACGCTCCCTGTGCCTCGCGCAGCCCTTCTTCGGTTCCGCGCGGTCCGCCGGGGCAGGAGTGTCCGTCGGCGCGGGCGCGGGCTCCCCTGCGGCGTCAGCCGTGGGGGTAGGGGGGGAAGGAAGGACAGAGGAAGAACAAGGCAAGGAAGGGGTTTCATCGTTGGAACCCAGTGGGTTCCCCGCGTGAAACTCGTCGGGTTCCACAGGTGGAACCCGCTTCTCTGAAGCGCCCGGGTTCCCCCCGTGGAACCCTGCCCCATCCCCTGGGTTCCCCGCATGGAACCCAGCCTCCACCTGTGGTGATCCGTCGGAGTGTTGACGTGCGGCCTCCCGTGCTTCGACGTCTTGATAGGTCATGGCTGGCTTCGCTGGCGCTGAACGAACTACGCCGGGACGGGCCTTCCGGGGATTCTTCGGAGCGGCCTTGCGAACCTCAGCGGCCTCCTTGAGTTCCGCTGTGGTCGGCGTGGACGGTACGCCGAGAGGGAAGACCCGGTACACCGCCGCGCGTCCGGCCTTGCCGGTCTCCACACGCTCGACGAGGCCTTTGGCGATCAGCTCCGTGACGATGGTGATGGCCCGCTTGTCGGTCACGCCGACCCACGCCGCGAGGCGGGTCAGACCAGGCCGGGCGAGACGGGTCTCGTCGTCGGCGCTGTCCGCGATCTTCATGAGAGCGAGTTTCTGGCTCTGGGTGAGCACGTCGGGCGGCAAGTACGCTGCTGCGATCATCAGTTGGATGGACACGGTTCCTCTTGGGCAGTGCAGCACGGCGGCAGGACGGGTTGCCCCGCCCGGTCGTCGCCGGGCGGGGCTGCGGTTGCATGGGCTCGGGTCAGGCCGGCGCGATGTTGATGACCGTGGGCGTCTTCTTGCCGGTCTTCTTTCGGGGGATGGCCAGTCCTGCCGCCTTGAGGTTCTTGACCATGCGGTTGGTGTCCGGCGTCATCGGAACCGGGATGCCAGCGACTTCGTGAAGGTCGACCATCGCCTCCACGTCGTCCTTCTCCTCGTCGTTGCCGCCACGCCAAGACAGCTTGTTGGGGCCATAGATCCCGGCTGGTGACAGGTCGAGCTTCTTGCGCGCGAACTTCTTGATCCGCTCGCCTTCGCTGGCGAGTTCGTGTCCTCTGACGTAGTCGATGAGCGCCTGCTCACGGTCGGCGTCGTTGTGGATGAGTGCAGTCTGCTCGGGAACGCCTGGAGCCGTGCCCGGCCAGCACAGGGACCGGAACGGGCAGTAGTCGCAGATGGCGTCCAGACCGGGTCCGTGGAAGTCCCGGGGCATCTCCTCGGGGTCCTTCGTCTCGCGTACGCGCTCCACCCACCACTGTGCTTCTGCCGCGCGCTGGGGATCAAACTCGATCTCCTGGAGGTGCTCGGCGCCGCTGTCGCGGTTGATGAAGCGGAAGCGGATGCGCCCGACTTCCAGCGGTCCCAGGCGGGCCAGATATCGCTGACCTGGAACGTCCTCGAACCCGACCTCGAACAACGCGCCTGCGTACAGGTGGACCTGCCGAAGCTCGGCGGCCGTGGCACCGTAGCGAAGCACCCGGTCCCACAGGTATGTGGACTTGGTCTTCACGTCTTCGACGGTGAGCACTTCGGCGGGTATCGCCGGTCTGTGGCGGGTCGGTACTCGAGCGGCGGTCGCCGCATCGAGCTGAACGACGTCGACGTGCCCCCGGATCAAGTCGTCCTGGACACTGCGCTCCACCAGCCATCGGTACTCCGTGCGCGCGGACTCCAGCAGGCCGTGGTGGATGAACGTGCCGAGGATCGCCGCTCGCTTGTCAGGGCGGTCGGTTGGTGTGACGCCGTGCAGGATGTAAGCGGCCCGGCGACCGCACACTGTGTCGGACGCTCCGAGCTGTGTCTGAAGGGAGCGGGGGCGGCGGGCGTCGACGTCGTGCGCCGCGTCCCAGAGGGAGGGGGCGACGCCGTCAACGATGGTGGCTACGGACATGGGAGTCCTCCATGAGGTCGTTGGGCCTGGTCACTGCTCGGCGTCGGCGTCCTGCTCGGCGGCCTTCCGGCTGGCGGCGGCGCGGAGCTTCTCGGCATCCGACAGCGGGCCCTCTCCCATCTCCCGGCGAGGGTTGTCGAGTTCAGCGGCTCTCTGCTCGGCGGCGGCCCGTACGGTGGCGATCTCCTCGCGGCTGAGCCGGTTGGCAGGGTCCGGAACACTGCGCCAAAGCGCCCCCAGCTGCTCCTTGTCGTTGAGTCCCGCGATCCGATTGAGCCAGGGCTGAACGAGGTCGCCGACGAGTGCGGGCATGATGCGCGGCTGGGACTGGACCGAGCAGCCCAGCTTGTTGAAGACCAAGTCCTCGATGCTGAAGTCCCGCAGCGTCAGGGGCTTGCGCTCCTCGACGCGCATCCGTAGCGAGCGGACCTTGATGACCTGTGGGTCAGCGTTGCGCTTCATGCGGATCCAGCACGTCGAGTCGAAGCCCAGGTCCTTCTGGGCTGACACCTTCCACTCGTTCCGATTCGGGATCGGCTGGCCGTTGTCGTCGGTCGCGCTGACCTGCTTGCCGCGGGCGAGCACGATGGCGATGCCGGGCAAGGTCCGGAGCAGGTAGATGATCCTGTTCCACCGCTCGTTGGCGTCGTTCCACAGGTTCCGGCCGATGTCGTATGCAGCGTCCGGATCTTCCTGGAGCAGGGCCCGGTTCTTCCGGCTCCGGCGTCCTCGCTCATATGTCCAGTTGGTGAGCATCCGCCACAGTGCCGACCCCGAGTCGATGGTCAGAACGACCGGCGGCTCACCGGCGGTGGCTGCGCGCCGGGCCTCGGCGTGTACGGCTTCGACCTGTTCGAGGATGTCTCGGTAGGTGCCGTCATGGTCGATGATCTCGTAGTTCGCGCCCTCGATCGCCGCGTACTCGTCGGCGGATCCCTCGTCGAGGTCAATCCAGTACATCTGCCCGATGAGCTGACTGCCGGAGAACTGGGCAGCCGAGTACGTCTTGCCGGCGCCCTCCTCTCCCTCGATCAGCAGGAGGGGCCAGGGGACGACCCCAGTCGGTTTGCGGGTCTTGAGCTTGACGGCGGGCGGCTTTGCATTGCCCGCTGGTGCGTTCACGATCTGGCTCCAAGAGGTCGTGGTCAGTCCGTGCGCAAGGCCCGGACCTCGAAAAGGGATGTCCACTCCGGGTGTTCGGCCAGCAAGAGCCGCACGTACCGGGAGCGGTAGTCGTTGTTCAGCGCGAACTCGTCACCCTTGGTCGCCGCGCCGTACTGGTAGCGCAGGAGCTCGAAGAGCATCCCGATGCCGATGCGGGTGAACCCCTTCTCCGCGCAGTCGGCGGTCATCCGGGCCAGCGCCCTGAGGACCCAGGGGTTGAGTGCGTGGAACGCCTCGAATCGCTGCTGGATGGACAGGCTGCTGTCGGCGGCGGGGTGGCGAACGGGCTGGATGGTGCCGAACAACGGTGGCTGTTCGATCCGCAAGGCTCCCCCTCAGTGATAGTACGGACACCCTGGAGTGTTGGAATCTATCTTTGCCCGGAGAGAATGTCGATCGACAACACCACCGAGCCATCCACGGCGGCCCCCTGGAACGCCCCACAACACCCCCTCAAGCAGATAGAAGCGCACCCCCTTGAGTGCGCTTCTATTCTATATGCAAACAGGGTGCGGATCAAGATCCCGCACCTCGGCCTGGGGCTATGTAGCCTGCTGATTGGCCGCCCGACCGCGCGGAATGATCTTGGAGCCAGGCCCGTCGTAGGTGCCCTCCCGCAGGGCGGCGAGGACCTTCTCGTCGATCGCCCAGTCCACCCCACGCGCACCGGCCTGAAGCGCGGGGGCATCCTCAATGACCGACTCCAAGAGCCAGATCGGGGATCCGGACAGCGTGTAGTCGGCAGGCCGGAACCGGCCCGTACCCATCGCCTTGCGCAGCAGTGCGCCGGATGTCAGCTGGAACAGGGCCACCAGCTCGGCTTGCCCCACGAGCGGGGGCAGCTGCTCGATCTCCCCCACCCAATACCCGGGCGACTGCTCTTTGACGATGCGCGCAAGCTCGGACTCGTTGAGCTGCCGTGGACGCGGCGTCGTCTCCCCAAATCGTTTGGCGAACTGGAGAAGCCAGTACGGCGAACCACTGATGATCTTCGCGTACCGGTAGTCGAGGGTGTGGTCACGACTGATCCACTGGCTGACCTGGAGCCGCCTCACGTCATACAGTGCCGCAAACTCGGCCCCGCCGACCAGATACGGCTTCCTCATGGTGGGCCTCTCCTCGCTTGCCACCCCATCGCCTCCCCATCAGAACCCATGTGCATATAGATTGTAACCGGAGGGGTGCCGGGCGATTCGCACGCCTTCACAAGGTTGGTAGGGTGGGTGTTTCCAAGAGGTCGAAGGCCCCCGCCGCGAGGCGAGGGCCTTCTTCCTTTTCCACCAGCTCAAAGAAGCGATCAGAAAGATCGTCCGCGTCGCTCAGGCGGCCGACGGCACCGGCGACCGTCTCAGCCAACCGTGACCCAGCAAGCAACTCTGCGAGAGGCATGGGCGGTTATCTTTTGGGGCAGTTATGGTGCACGCTTGAACGCGTCCAGGCGCAGCCTCCACGCAAGCATGTCGAGCACCTCCCACCACGGTATTCACCTGGTCTGGTCGTCCAGTCTGCCCTAGCTGCGCGCCTGACCGACCGCCCTCCAATGGCGGGTAATGTCCCGCCCAGCGTGTAGCGGTTCGACGGGCTGCCCTTGCGGGTCGCCCGAGCTTGCCGGAATCCAACGGCCCGTTGATCGCCACGGCCTGCGGATCCCGGCTGCGCGATCATGTCGCACAGACGCGCTTCTCTCCGAAGTGGGCGGTGACGACTGACACAGCAAAGCCTGCGGTTGCATGAGGAACTCGGATTTCCTCCCCGAAAGGGTGTATTTCGACCCCCATGCTTCCCCGTCCGGCGTACTCTTCGTGCACAGCTGGGGAGTCGTCCTCTGGCTGCCCGTCATACGAACCGGGGGGATCGTGCGGGACGTAGATGAGGTTAAGTGGGCTGCTTTCACAGAGCAGTGGGACGGAGTCATCCAGGCCGGCATCATCTTGGGCACAACGGTGCTGTGGCCGATGGGGTGGCTCACCGGTCACTCTCCTAGCCTGCTCGCCAAGGCGATGAGGGCGGGATTGCCGTCTGTGTCGACTTTCTCGGAGGAGGTATGGGAGCAGGACACGCTGGATGGCTGGGTGGCAGAGCTGGATGAGCGCGAACCGCTGACAGTTCGCATCGCCTCGCCCGCAGACCCAGCGTGGGTCTACGGGCTCAAGCTTGACGCGCCCCCGGGATGGTTCGCCGCCCTTGAGAGCACCGGTCGCGTTCTCCTTCTAGTGACCGATGTCTTCGATGATCGGCTGACCAGTGACTTCGAAGAGACGACGGCGGCAAGGGCAGCGCATGGTCGGCTGGCCGGAGGGATGATTCAGTTCGTTCAAGCGGGTACCGCTCCGCGGCGGAGTGCAAGCCGGGACGCGGCGCCACGCGAGGCAAGTGAGACCCGCGGCCGATTCACCGTCTTCCATGATCCCGTGAGTGGATTCTCCGAGCTGGCGATGCTCGTGAAGGACGGTGTGCTCACCTTCGCCCAGGCCAGTGATCGTGTGTGCGGGAACATGAATGCTCTGAGGGATGTGCCGGAGCTGGGTGAGTGGCTCAGCGACGAGGCCTTGTTGGTGCAGCTCTTCGGCGGCAGGAATCCTCTCGACTTGGAGAATGCGGCAGAGCACATCTACTGGTACACGAGGCTGGTGACCGCTGTCGGAGACTCACGGGGCGGGCCGGAACACTCCGCTCTGTGGTTGCCCGCGGCCAGCCAGAACGTCCTTGCCGCCACCGCGGTGTTGTCCGCTCGCCACGATTCGGACATCTTCCGCGATGCGGACGAACTTGCTGTTCATGTAGTGGATTATCAGCGCCGACACGGCCGACCCGAACAACTCGCCTCCGCACTCATCGACGCGGCCCGGTTGCGACTGGCGCTGCTGGGGCATCTGGAACTAGCCGGCGACATGTACGCCGCCTTGAACCCCAGCCTGATGAGCTGTCGACAGGCTGAGTGCTTGGCGGAGTATTACTGTGAAGCACAGTCCGAGCACTCGTCACCCCTTCGTGCGTGGCCATCCCTTATCTCGGAAGCTGATGGCTGGCTCGCGGAGGCTGCTGACTTGGGAGAGAGTGGCCTCCGCGGGCGCGCCTTGGCAAGTCGGACCCAGACCCAGTACTGGCTTAACAACATCGATGCGGCCCTGCCCCCGGACAGCATCTGGGACATGCTGAGAGACGCCTACGAGCACATCGACCTGGAGTCGGACCTGCCGGCCTGGCTCCATCTACTCCGCCTCATTCACCTCCGACAGCCGCTGCCATCCGACATCGTCCAGCTGCCTTTCGAACGGTCCTGCCAGGAAACCCTCGACGCTTTCGGCGAGGCAACTACACGTGCCGTGATTTCTCAAGGCATTGAAGCAGCCAAGTTGTTGGGCGATCGCCCACTTCTGAAGCGCGTATTGGCCTGGTCCAACGAGATGCCCGAACCAGTAGCCGATGCCCACGCCCGTCAGGCATTGGAGGCGAGCCTGCATTGTCTGCCTGACGACCGCACCTCATGTCCCGGCCGGGATGCTTCACTCGACGCTCTGGTCGTGCAGTATGGCAAGCAGGCTCGGAATGAGCGGTGGACCGACTCTCAGTTGGAGGAAGCTCAACTTCATCTTGCTGCGCATGCCCTCGCCGAGGGACGACCAGACCTCGGCATCATTCTCCTCACACAGACGCAGCTCACCGAGGAGCGCGTGGGCTGCTGGACCCTGCTCAGTGCGGATCTGCACTACCAGGCCGGAGAAACCGGCATCGTCGTTCCTCCTTATCCGGCAGCCCCCTTTCATCTGCTGCAGGCCGCCGTCAGTTACGCCACCATTGGACAGTTCAGTGTGTCCCGCCTGTGTCTGGACGAGCTCAGGGTTCGCTTGGCAGCCTGCGACCATGAGATTCTGATGCATATCGTCGGCGCGATCGCGATCGGGATGCCGAGCCTTCACACCATGCGTGACTTGGGGCTGACGGTGGCAGCCCGTGACCTTACGCACACGGCGCTGCTTCGCATCGCCGACTACCCCCTGACTCACCCCGACATCGAACTAGCCCTGCATCACGCCGCCAAGGGAGCTGACTTCTACTCCTACGCTGAACGCGGCCAACTCGCCTTCCCGGCCGCCGTGGCCCATGAGATGACCTTGCTGAGAAACATCTCCGACTCATCCGGCCAGGACACCAACCCGTTCACTGCCGAAGACGAGTCGTGGCCATCGGCTGGCGACCCCGATGGCTCCATGAGCTTCACCATGCCAGGCGAGACGTCAACGGCCAGCATGGCTACGGCCATAGAACAGAATCTGCGCCGCCACATCGACCAAATGATCAACAATTCATTGGCATCGCCCGAACTGGACACCAGTTCCACCGAGATGGTGTGGGACGAAATCCAGAACCGAGTTGACGACCAAACCATCTTGATCAGCTGGTTCATGCCGGCCACGCCCGGGGCGGAGCAAACCTACACCGTAATGGCCATCACCCGGGAGCAGTTCACCTCGGCGCTCGTACTCGTGGACGACCACGTCGCCAGCGCAGTGCCACCTGAGGGCCTGCGCCACTATCTCACCAATACGGTCACCCAGGTGCGGCAGGCAGTCACAGACGACCCTCTCTTTCACGACGTAACCCCCGAAGGAGCGCAACTGCTGGCCCGCAATGCGGTCTTCGCCAACCTCGCAGAGCAGCTACCGCAGTGGCGCGCCACGGGCAAGACCCGCCTGGTCCTGTGGCCGCACGGGCCGCTGCATCACCTGCCTTTCCACCTTTACAGCATCGGTGGACGCCTTATCGCGGACGATTTCATCGTCACCACCATCCCGACACTGGCCGCTCTCCGTCCCTCTGACGCAGCACTCCGGCCTCCCCGATTTGCTGTGCTGGCCTCCGCCGAAGGCGGAGAACCCTTCGGCCTCCCTCGCGAGGAAATTCTGAATGAACATGCCGCTGACGTCGCATCAGCAACCGGCACGACTGCTATCACGGGACCCGCCGCCACACGCGAACGTCTGCTTGCCGAGCTGGCAACTGCGGATGTGATCCATATTGCCGCCCACGGAGTCCAGGACGTGGCCGCGCCCTGGTTCGGCTGCTTGTATCTCTCTGCCGACGACGAAGATGACGGTCGAGTTTTTGCCCATGACATTCTCACTGCTGATCTGCGCGGGGTGCGCCTGGTCACCCTCGCCGCTTGCGAGTCCGCCCTGGGCAGCTTCGACGTCAACGACAACCCACGCGGTCTCACAGCCGGCTTTCTGCTCGCGGGAGCCGAAGCCATCGTCGCTTGTCTCTGGCCTGTTCATCCAGAGCCAGCGACGCACTTCTTCAGCACGTTGCACAGCCTTATAGCTGAAGGCAATGAGCTTGAGCAGGCATTTCACCGGGCTCAAGCAAATTGCAGGTCCGTTTACCCCCACTACCGCGATTGGGGCGCCTTCACCTTCATTCAGGGACGCTCTCGCCCCCCGCACGGAGGATCTTCATGACCGAGTCACCTCTGCGCCCCATCCCTCTCCACGATGTCGCGTTGCTTCCCGACCGCACTCTCGGCAGCCCTCCCGCGACCGGACACGTGGAGGGTCGGCTCTCCTTTGGATGGGACGTATTGCCCGTCACTGAGAGCCTGGTGCCCGACAGTTGGTACAGCTATGCCACCGCGAGCGCGCCTGAACGGACATACCGGCACCTCATCTTGGTCTGCACGTTCCACCCGGAAACAGAGAGCAGCCCAGGCGTGATCACCTCAGCGTCACTCGGTTTGTCCCTCAAGGCCGCCAACGCCTCGGAGACTCCTCCGAAGGCCCGTAAAATCGACCCCGGCAGGCGCATGCGACCACTGCACAACGGTCCCAGTACCAGCACCATCAATCTGACGGCTCGCCTTCCAGGGGGACTTGCCGAGCTGGGATACACCGGTCAGTTGCCACAGGACTCAGATCCATGGATCGTCCAAGGCCACGGAGAATCCCAGTCCACACCCTCCTGGAATTTCCGCGGGACTTCGCGATACCCGCTCATCGGAGACCACCCCCTACACGCCCTGGTGGAAACAAGCCATAGCCTAGACAACACAGCCGAAGTCCTTCTCGCCGCCGAGATCCGTTACCGCCGCTTCGGGATCCGCCGATACCGAGCGCGACTTACCCCACCCCTCAGCGTCATACCACTCATCAGCTCCTAGGCCATGGCATTCCGCGGGCCCGTCCGCATGCGTGCTGGGGGGTGTCGGCCTCAAGTCAGGGTTCGGCCGTGGAGATCGGAGTGGGGAGGCGACACGCCTCCGGTGGGATCGACGAGAGGCAGGTACCCGGCCGTCGGATCGCTCAAGATGTCACCCTGGGTGTCTGGCGAGAATCACTGGCGCATGGTCTATCCGCCGACGCTGAAGGTCTCGACGGTAGTCAGACACGCGTGCTACGGCTCGGGAGCGCGTCAATGTGAGGTTCCAAGAAGTCGAAGGCCCCCGCGGGCGAGGGCCTTCTTCCTTACTGACTCTTGGGCCGCTCGACGGCCCCGCATTGTGGGTCAGGCGCGCGGCAGTGTGAGCGGCGTCCGCTCGTACTTCGGCGGGCGGGCGTAGCCGAGCAGCCAGCCGAAGCGCGGCGACAGGTGCTCCTCGGCGAGTCGGAACACACCGTAGTACGCGAAGGTGGCGACCGGCGTCAGAACGCCCGTGACTGCGGTGGCGTTGAGGTCGAGACCGTAGCGCAGTGCCACAGCGACGAGCCAGCCGACTGCGGCAGGGACGCCGGTGCGCACCAGCGAGGTGTAGAAGTTCATGGAGTCTTGCTCCTTGGGCTGAGGGCAGAGTCAGGAGAACAGTCGGCGCCAGGTCTGGGGTCCGGGGTAGCCGTCGGTGTCGGTGCCGGTCCAGCCCTGGGCGCGCTGGAAGTCGGCGACGTTGAGGCGGTCTGCCTCGCCCCAGTCGCGGGACGGGCCGACGCGGTAGTGCTTGCCGAAGCCTCGTCGGATTAGCTGCTGGCCCAGCAGGAGGATCGAGGCGTTCGACTTGCCGGGGCCGAACGCGCTCCGGCCGGGGAATGCCGGCGGCCCCGGCTTGGGCGTCGACGTGGTACCGGGCCACTTCGGCATCGGACCGGGGTCGGTGTGCCGGTTCTCGGGAGTCTGGCCGTGGCCGTAGTGCCCGCCCTGTGTCTCCCAGATGTGCTCGTTGCGGTTCGCCTTCCAAGTCGGTGTGCCCATCGGCCAGACGTCGGGCACACCCCAGCTCCGTGCCCAGGTGAGGATCTTGTCGAGCCCCTTGGCAGGGGTGTCCCGGACAGTGGCGTACGTCTTCGAGTTCACCCGGCAGTAGGGGAAGAAGAGCGTCTCGACTTGCAGGCAGACCCGCCCGGTCCGGTTGGTGCGAGTACCGCCAGCGGCGTCGACGAGTGCCTTGGCCCGACTGTTCGCCGGATAGAACTGGGCGATCCGCCCCGTGAACGGATCCCACAGGAGGTGCGGGGCGACTCCCTTGCCCCCGCCAGTGAAATACGCAACCAGCTTGTCGAACGGTACGAGGGCGGCGGGCTTGGAGGCGGAGGCGTTCTTGTCCCACGTGATGTGCCAGATCACGCGGGGGTCGTACTGGGTGTCGGTGGGTGCGGTGTCGCTGAGCGGGTGCCGTTCGGCTCCCGGCAGCCACAGATCAGGCATGGCGCGTTCCTAGTTCTCCCCCGCGCCTGCTGTGCTGAGCCTACAGTCCGAGCTTGCCGGTCACGGCCGCGACGATCACCCCCACCACGACAGGGGCGATCAGAGCGGTCAGTGCCAACCGGCGTACCCCGCGGGCGTCTTGGCGCTCGGCATCCCGCTCGCGCTGAATCTGAGCGATGTCATCCTCAACGGCCTTGATCCGCAGCTCATCTGTCCTGCGATCGGCCTCGTACTGGATCTTCGTCACCATCTCGGCGAGCCGCGCACCGAGGGCAGCGAAGTCAGAGCGCAAGTCGTCGCGCATCTGCTGCATGGCCCGCAGCAGTTCCCACGGCGTGGGGTCCTGCCCTTGCGGCTCGGACACGGTGCTCCCTTCGGCAGCCCCGCGCCGCTGGAGATCAGTCTATGAGACGCGGGGCAGACCCGGATCGCCGTGCTCGGGCCGGTCAGGTAATGGCCTGGCCGGTGTAGTCGTCGGCTGAGCCGCAGTCCTCCACCAGGAGGTAGGCCGTGTTGCTGCTGCTGGCGGCAACCGTCCACGTCTGCGCGACTCCTCCCTGAACTCCCGTCCAGCACAGAGCGGCTGTGACATCGCCGCCGGTGGTGTTGGTCAGAATGGTCTGGATGGAAATAGCGGTATTCGCTGAGGACCCTTGCAGATTGTTGACCCGTATCTGGTCCTTGTAGATCGTTCCCGACACGGTGTTCTTCCGGATCCGGTACAGCGCATAGCTGGTACTCGCCGCACTGTGCAAAGCCCAAATCGATATCCGGTATGCGCGGCCAGCCTTGAATGTGATGCTGCCGGTGGTGATGACGGCCGTCTCCGCGCTGGAGAAGGTGACGTTCGTGGTCAGGGTCCGCTGGGTGACAAACCCTCGGCCCTGCGCTCTTCCGTAGACGCTGAGATCGCGGTCGACGGCGAATCCGCTGGATGTGAGCCTGGCGGAGGACCGGGCCGAGTCCGGTGGTGCGTCGCGGACATACAGCTCGATGGATGACCCGACAGCGGACGTGTCGGCTCCGTAGCCATTGATGTACGCAACTCCGTTGCCACTCAGCTCGTTGGCGTAGAGGTTGAAGACGGACCCCGAATAGCCCGGTACGAGCCCTTGCAGGAACAGTCCCGTCTCCTGGCTGGTGCCGCTCACCCTGGGGGCACTGAGGGAGACGCTGGGAATTTCGTACGAAACGGAGCCTTCTGAGCCGTAGGCAATGGCCGTGTTGAGCTCAGCCGGAGCTGCTTCATTCGCGCTGCCCGAATAGAACTCGACAGATCCAGTCTCCGGGTTGGTGTTTCCCGGACTGATGACAACGCGCTGTCCGCTTGCTGCGGTTTGCAGGGTACTGCCGGTGATGACAGCGCCGCTGATCCTCTTGCCGTTGATTGCGTCGGCATCGAGCTTGTCCGCTGTGATCGCCCCAGCCTTGATGTGGGTGGCCTCGATCGCCCCTGCGGCAATCTTCGTTGCCGTGACAGCGTTGACCGCGATCTTGTCTGCGGTCACGGCCAGCGCGTTCAGCTTGTCGGTGGTGACGGCAAGGGCCGCGATCTTCTCGGCCGTGACAGCCAAGGCCGTGATCTTCTCTGCTGTCACCGCTCCGGCGAGGAGCTTGGGCGTGCTGATCGCACCGTCGGCGATCTGTACTCCCGGTACGACCGGGCGAACGACCGCGTTGTCCCATAGCACTGTGCCAGCTGTCGACTGGTACGACTCCACCCAGACGGTGGCCGCGGTGGTGTTCGCCGGCGCAGTGACCATCGCGGAAAGTCGCTGCCATGAACCGCGGGTTGGAACGTCGACCTGCGCGACGCCGAAGCCGACTGTGGCACCCGTGCCGTCCAACCACCGGGCGTAGAACTTGAGCGCCGCTCCAGCCCAGTCGGCGGACGCGTTGACGTCGATAGCGAGGTAGAGCTGCTCTCCGCTCAAGATCGGCAGGGTGGTGAGACAGAGGGACCGTGTGATGGCAGTAGCGGCGGTCGCGTCGACCCGGAGGGCTTTCGCGGAGCCGTTGCCGCCGGAGACGACAGACCATTCGTTCTTGGCGATCGCCGCGGTGTAAGCGCCTTCGAACGACGGGTCGCTCAACGTGTTTGTGCCACCTGCGACGACCAGCTTGTCTGTGGAGATCGATGCGGCCGCAATTTCGGAGGCCGTAACCGAGTTCGCCGCTATCTCGCGGCCTGTGATGGCGTCGGCCGCGACCTTTCCAGCGATCACTGAATCAGCGGCGAGAGCAGCGGCGGTGACTGAGCCGCTCACCAGGTTGGTGGCATCGACTACGCCGGTCTTGAGCGCCTCGATGGCGACGGCGTCGACCTGCATCACGGCCGCCGAGCCGGAGACATTCATCGAGCTGTAGTTCAGCCACAGGTAGGGCGTGATGTAGCGGACGGCTTCGTGGACGTTTCCAGGTGAGCGGGGGTCGTTGTTGGGGCCGGCTGATCCGCTGGCGCCGGACGCCGCCCGATCCTTGAGGTAGCCGACGATCGTCACCCAGCCGTCCGCCGTTGGAAGCGAACGTGCGGAGGCCCCCACGTAGTAGTGGCTGTTGGAGGAGTCGGCGCCAGTGCGGTTGACGAGGGTGGTCTTGTCCGCGCCGATGCCGAGCACGCCGACGTACACCGAGTCAGGGCCGGAGGCGGGTTGGGCGGTGGCGCGAATGCGGGCGCTGATCCGGTACAGGACACCGGGTTCGTACGGCACGAGAGTCGTGCCGCGCAGCCGGATGAACCCGCGGGCCTCGCCGACGGTCTGGCCGGTGGGTGCGTCTGGGACGCCAGAGAGATGCGTCCAGGCTGCTCCGGTGCTCTGGTCAGTGGTCTGCCAGGCCGCAGCCTCGCCCATCCCGTCGACGAGGCGCTGACTGGCGGTGTCTGCCAGTGCGCCACCCAACGCGCCAAGGGTGACCGCGCCGTTGGCGAGCTTCCCCAGCGTGACGGAATTGGCGGCGAGTTTTTCGGCGAGCACCGCGCCGTCAGCGAGAGCAGTTGAGTTGACGGCCCCCAGCGCGAGCGCGGCGTCAGTCACCGCGCCTCGCGCGAGCTTGGTCTCGTCGATGATCGCGTTGCCGAGATCGTCCGGTACTGCCTTGCGGGCCTGTCCCTGTACGGCGTTCGAGGGTTCTCCGGCCGCGCCAGAAGTGTTGACCGCGATCAGGCGCACCCACACCGTGTCGTAGGTGTCGGTGGCGATGGTGACGGTGCCGCCGACCGCCGTGTAGAAGGCGGCCACTGGGCGACTCGTGTCCGGCTCGGCGTCTGCGGTCGCTGAAATGTGGATCTGGACTTCGGCCAGGTCCAGAGGTGCCGTCGCCGCGTCCGTCCAGGTTCCTGGCCAGGTGATGGTGAACCCGGACAGGGCTGCCTCGACCGTCGGCGCTGTGGGCGTGGGAGGCGGTGGGCCGTTATGAGCGATCAAGCCGACGCTGCCGTCGTCCTGCATGCCGATGCTGCCGCGCAGGTTGCCGTCCTGGTCGTAGACCTCGATCGCACCGTCCTCGATCGACGAGTACGCCATGCGCGCAGTGCGGGTGGTGCGGGCAAGCTGCCGCTCCAGAGCGGCGACGCGGGCGGCCAGGCGGGCGATTTCGCTGCTCACGCGGTGCCTCCCCCGTAGGTGAAGCGGTCCGCTCTCTGCAGCTGGATGACGGCCTGCTCAGGATCCTCGCCAGAGGCTGGCCGGATCTGCCAGCCGACGATCCGACACCAGGCGTCGAAGTCGGTCCACTGGTCGTGGACCCGTGCCCGCACGTCGTCGCCGATCTGCCAGGCGCCGAAGCGGGCGGAGGGGTGGTCCCGGATGGTGATCTCGGTGACCTCGCCGATGACCTGGCGGGAGATGCGTTCCTTGCGGGCGCGGGCGGCCAACCGGTCATTGGCCTTCTCCGCCGGCACCTCGAGGAGGTGCTCCAGTCGCAGCCGTCCGTCGCGCACGGCGTCCACGGCGCGGCGCCGGTTGCGGCCTTCACCAGCGCCGAGGGCAATGACGACCTGGGCGAGGTTGTCGGCGTCGTACTCGACTGGGACGGCCTTGATGATGTTGACGCCGGACTCGAAGTGGATGTCCGTGCGGCGGCGGCCGAGCCGGGGCCAGCCGATACGTACGCGGCCCTGCGGGGTGCCGTTCTTCCAGGTGACTTCCTCGGTCCACTCGGGGCCGCCTTCGACAGCGACCATGTCCTCGATGACGGCGCCGAGAGAGGGGGTGTCCCACCAGTCGATTCGGTAGGGGTCCTCCGGCGTGCCGATGGTGGCCTTGGAGGTGGTGTCGTCGACCTGGATACCGAGCTGACCGTCCGGCTGTTCCTGGCAGTACGCCCACACGTCGCGGATGACCTTGCAGGGGTCGGCGTAGGTGTAGGGCCCTCGGCCGTTGAGCTGGCCATGGAGGTCGTAGCGCCGGTAGGGGTAGGAGCCCCAGCCAGAGGCCTCGATGTTCAACTGCTGGCCTTCGGGGTCGGCTCTCCAGATGAGACCGCCCCACAGCAGTCGTCCGTCACGCTCGGCGTAGATCTTGGTGTTGCCGGGGTCGAGCTGGGAGCGGACCAGGTGGGCGAGGCGGGGTTCGACAGCTCCGGTCAGACTGCCGGTCGCGGAGAGTGCGGGGCCGAACTCGACGCCAGTAAGGGGGAGATCCCAAGCGAGGACCTTGTTGGTAAGTGCGTCGGTGGTGAGATAGCGGTACGACGGCGACGCCATCGGGCGCGTTCCTGCTTCTCCCCCGCGCCATGGTGTGGTGGTGCTGCCGGTGTCGTGTCAGAGAACGCCTTCAGTGAACTCGACGTCGGCGATCAGCGAGGTGGCCGCATCGACGCCGAGGTTGCCCCACTCGCTCTTGGAGGGCTGGGTGCGTACGTACAGATCCTGGGTGGTGCCGCGCAGCGCCGCAGTCAGGGTGATGGTGTCGGCAAGGACGACTGTGTTGCGGCGGATGTTGTTGCCCTGGTCGTCGTCGATGGAGGTTGTCTGGCCATAGTCGGTGCCCAGGACGGTCTGCATGTAGGCGAACACGTCGGATTCCGACAGCCGCAGGCCTGCGAGGGTCACCACGACCTTCGCCGTGGTCGCCCACGTGGGGATCGGCACCTTCCAGCGGGCCGCAGCTGGCCAGTTGTACCACTGGCCGTTCTGTGCGGTGAGTCGGCTCAGGGAGCCGGGATAGGCCGTGTACAGAGTCCGTTCGCGGCGTGGGTTCGCGATCTGCCGTAGATCCGTGATCATGGCATTGGTGATGGTGGCGGTGTTCGCCGGAATGTCGAGGCGGGCCAGGGGGATCGCCGTCATGCCGGAGGGGACCGTCTTCGTCGAGGCGGAGACGCCCGAGATGACGTGGAGGTAGCCGATGTCATCGGCAGCCGGGTCACGGTTGCCTTCGTACTCGGGGTCCTCGACGCGCAGGCAGATGAGGTCGGATCGGCCAGCAGAGCCGGTGGGTGCGATCGGCACGCTGGCGTCGCCCACGTTGTACTGGGTGTAGGAGCCCTGTCCCCAGGCTGCTCCTCGCACCACGGCGGAGCCGTCGCCGACACGGACGCCGGCACCGGGCGTGGACAACTCTCTGACCTTCAGGTCGTTCCCTTCGGTCACGCCCTGGTTCCCACGCGCCAGGTCGCGGACCATCATCCGGAAGGCCCGGGCGGGATGAGTACCGCCGTGGGTCAGCATGGGTGGCTGGATCAGTGCCATCTGGGGGTGCTCTCCTTACAGGGCGGTGTAGGCGTCACGCCAAGACACCGTGAGGCGGGTGGAGTTGGTGTAGTCCGCGCCGGTCCACCGGACTTCGCTGGTTCCCGGCGGGATCTGGAACAGGTCCAGACGGGATGCGGCGGACAGGGCGTACGCGGCGTTGCTGCCGTTGCGCAGCACCCAGCGAGTGCCGGGGCGGGTGCCGATTTGGAGGGTGTCGCTCTCACCGAGAGTCAGCGAGAGGTCGAGGACCCGCCCGGTCTCGGTTATCCAGATGCGGGGGTTCACGACGGGGCCCTTGATCTTCAGGGACGGCCAGGCGGGCAGGTCACCGTCGTTCCTGACCCAGCCCTTGCGTTCGGTTGGGTCCGCCACACCGGTGGTGACCGGCGCGGTGACCGGAGCCTTGAAGCCGGACCCTCCTGTCAGAGCAAGCGGCAGCGTGACCTGTTCTTCGGGCTCCCCGTGCCAGCGCGGGTCGGTAGCCACGAATTCGAGGCTTACGGGAATCCAGCCGAAGATCGCTCGGGCCATGGACACGGCTTCGACTCGGCGGACGCGACCGTAGAGCCGCTTGGTGCTGTCGCGGCCGGGCCACCAGAGCCGCAGAGTCTGCAAGGCGCCCGCAGATTTCCGTGCGGCTGGGTCGGCGGCTGCCTGGTCGAGTGCGGCGAGCGCGTCGGCGGCAGCCTCTGGGTCGCCCGGAGTACGGATGCCGGCCTCTATCGTCACCGTGCGGGCGTTGTAGTAGTCCACGCCAGGGAACGAGCCATCCTCCGTAGGCAAGTCGACGTCCTGAGAGCGGACTTCAGGCGTGCCTAGACCAGTGATCTCGCTGATCGGATAGGGCGTTCCGGGGCCCATGAGGACGCCCGCGAAGTCGACCTGCCACGCCTGAGTGATCGTCGCCATCAGATACGGCCTCCTCGCTGGGCGTTTCGCAGTCGCCGCATGATCTCGGTGCCGACACGGTCCGCTGACTTGGCGTCGCCCCCGCCGTTGACGGTGACCGGCATGGAGCCGACGAGCGCAGCGGGCCGCTCCTCGCGGACGATGACGACTTGGACCGGGGCCGGACGAGCGTCGACAAGCCGCACCAAGCCGCTGTCGCCATTCGGGCTGAGCCGGTAGCCGAATCTGTCGGCCACCTCTTTGAGGACGGCGGTCGCCGAGCGCCGCTTGTTCAGGCCCAGCGGCAGATAGGCCTCTCCGCCCGTGGAAGGCTCAGCGAAGCGGATGATCCCGTTGCTGGTGGCGTACAGGCCGGCACGGATGCCGCCGTTCTCGTATGCCATCTGCTTGTTGGCCTTGTCCAGATCGGCCAGGAAGCGGGTGGCCTTCTTCCCCAGGGCATCCTTGATGCGAGTCCGGCCGAGGGTGGCGACCTCGATGATGCGGTCCTCGTCCAGCTGCGTCTTCTCGGCGACGTCGTGGATCCCGCTCTTGCTGGAGGTGACGGCGGAGATGATCGCCACGAGGTCAGGCAGGTCCTCGTCAGGTACAGCCTTGGAGGCGGCCTTGGCCTGGGTGTTGGCCTTCTTGGCCTTGCTCGGGGACTTGGCGGCTTCTGCGGCGATGTCTTCCGCGTCCTCGTCGCCCTGTCCGGCGAGCATCTTCGCCAGGTCGCCGTAGCCCATGGCCGTGAGCTTGGACAGGTTCTTCTCGAAGGCAGCCTGGTCCTTGACGGCCTGCTTGAGCTGGGCCGTGTAGTCGGACAGGGTGGCTCGTACGACAACGCCCAGCTTCTCCAGGTCCTTGGTCATCTCCTTCACGTATTTGGAGCTGCCGGTGGCCATCTTGTGGGTCAGCTCGACTCCGTCCTCGCCCATGGCCTCCAAGGCGTCGGCGACGTCCTGTCCGGCGCGCCGTGCGACGGTGGCGAGGTCCTTGCGCCACCGCTGGGCTCGCTTCACCGCCTTGTCGAGGTTCTTCTCGAACAGCTTCAGGTCGAAGACCTCGGTCTCCTTCTTGCCCTTCTTCACGGTGCGCATGGAGTCCGAGCGGATCGACGAGATGGAGACCAGTTCTGTGGAGCCGGAAGGGCTGTAGGAGAAGCCGGTCAGGCCCCCGTCGGCGTACCACTCGACGCCCTTGCCGCCGAGGCGCCGTACGACCTCTTCAGTGATCGCGCGTGATCGACGGCGCTTGTTGTGGGCGAGAGGTATGTACGCCTCGGGCCCTGCCGCCTCTTCGGCCCACACTCGCCACGTCCCTTGCCGGGCGATCTGCGCGACGTGGTTCTCGCGGAGGCCTCCGCCGGCATAGAACTCCAGGATGGAGCCGTTGGCCTGTTGGCTCGGCGCCTGGATCGAGTCGGGAACACCGTTGGCATCACGGTCCCAAGACGTGGCCTGCCGCTTGATCAACAGGGGGACCACCACGGGCGGCGGTTGATTCGCGGTCACGTTGACCGTGACTGACTTGGTGCCCGGGATGTTCTGGACCGACAGACCGATGGCCTCGAGCTGTGCCTGTACCGCAGCCATGTCGCCGGACAGCAGAGCTGACGTCAGCGCGGCGGCGGCCTCGGTGCCCTTCGTGGCAGCGACCTGCCGGATGAGATCGAGAGCGCCGGACCATTCGGCGTTCGCATCTTTCCCGGCCTTGGAGAACGCGGCCACCACCTTCGACAAGTCGGGGGCATCGATCGGTACGTCCGCTCCCCAGATGCTCTTCAGGGAGTCCATGGCACGCTCGGTGTCACCCGACAGAAGGGCGTCCTGGAAGGCACCGGCGGCGTCCTTCCCCTTCCGCTTGGCGACTTCAGCGAGAAGGTCCATGCCGCGGTCGAACTCACCGCGTGCGTCGCCGACGGACTTCTTCACGGCCTTCCGCAGATCGATCATGGCCATCTGCTCGGTGACCTTCTGGAATGCGGCAGGGTCGTTCCGCTCTGATGCTTCGGCCCAAGCGCGGCCGATCTCCTTGCCGTACTTCTCAGTGATCTCGGCGGTCTTCTGCAGGCCGAGCCGGTATGCCTCTGTGGATCGCTCGGCGTCCTCGGTGACGATGTCGCGCAGCTCGTCGGCGACCCTCGTCTTGCCCTTCTTCAGCTGACCGACGAGTTCGTCGAGCATGGGCGCGGCGTCCACCCCGAGTTCAGCGAAGTGGTCCGCGAGGTCGTCGTAGCCGAATACGGCCAGTTCAGACAGGTTGCTCTGGAAGTCCCGCTGGGCCTGGAGCTGCTCGCGCAGCTCCTTCACGTAGTCGGACAGCTTCACCTTCGCGGTGTCGGCGTCCTTGCCCGCCTTCCGCATCGCCTCGGCTGCGTCGTTCTGGGCGTCCTTGAAGGCGCGGGACGGGTCGACGGCATCGCCGACGGCCTCGGCGAGTGCCTTCATCTCGTCGGTGATCTGCGGGGCGCCTGTGCGGTCGATGTCCGCGAGGGAGAACAGGTCGAAGATGCCGCCGCTGGACTTGGCCTGCTGCTTGATCTTCGCTTCTACGATCGCCTTCTGTTCCGCGATCTCGGCTTCCTTCTTTACCGCGTTGGACCACATCTTGTGGCGCTCTTCGAGCACCTTCTTCGCCCGCGAGAACTGGGTGATGCTCTCGTAGTCGCCGGGCTCCTCTCCTGCCCTGGCCTTCCGGGCGTACTCGTAGGAGTCCTGCTGGAGCCGGTCTTGGAGTGCGGCCAGCTTCGCTCCGCCGGATGTGATCGCGTCGATGGCCTCAGTGGTGCCGATTCCGACCTTCTCGAGGTCTTTCAACGCGCCGTCGGAGGTGAGCTGGTCGTACAGCTTGTTGATGCTGACGCCGGTCGCCGCCTCCTCGCGTTCCTGCTGCAGCGCCTGGACCAGTTCGTTGGTGGCGTCCTTCGCTTTCTGCTTGGAGGCGGTGTAGGCGGCGTAGCCGGCGATGCCGAGGGTGAGGACGGTGGCGAGGCCGGTGACGGCGAGACTCGTGCCGGCCAGCACGGCAGGCATTACAGCGCCTCCCGTCTGGGCGGCGGCCAGGGCCGACCGGAACGCGGCAACTTGCGCGGTGACCTTCAGGTAAGCGCCGCGAAGCAGCAGCAGTCCCGCAACGGACGCAGCAACGATCGCGAGGACGGACTTCATCGGACCGGGCAGGTCCTCGATGGTGCCGACGAAGGTGTGGACTGCGGTCCCGATCGTCTTGAGCACAGGCAGCAGGGCGCGGCCGAGGTCGATGGCGAGGGCACGGGCTTGGTTGGCAGCCAGCTGCCATTGGCCTGTGACGGTGTCGGTCTGAAGGGCATACGCCTTCTGCGTGGCTTCAGCGCGCGCCACTTCGCTGGCGATGCCCGCGTAGGTGTTGGCGTAGTTCTGTCCGCCAGCGGTGGCCAGGGCGAGAGCCGCGCGAGTGGCGCGGATGTCCTTCCACATGTTCGCGATGCCCTCGGCGGTGTTGCCCGCCGCACCGTTGAGCTTGTTCACGACCACGTACAGGCCGTCTTGTTCGACGGCGGAGGCTGCCGACTCGTATCCGAGGTCCTTGATCGCCTGCTTGAGGTCCTGCGTCGGCTTCATCACCCGGGTGAGGAGCATGTTCAGGGCGGTCACGGCCTCGGCCGCAGGGATGCCAGTGAGGGTGATCGCGGCGAGCGCGGCGCTCATGTCGTCGAACTCCACGCCGGCCGCCGCGGCCATAGGTACGACGTCGCCGAGCTGCTGCGCGAGCTCTTCGAAGGAGATGACGCCGTAGTTGACGGTCTGGAACATCACGTCCATGACGTCGCTGGCGTCGGCCGCGGTCATCCCGTACGCGTTGAGCACGCCAAGCAGGGCTCGTGCGGACGTCTCCGACGTGGTCAGGCCCGCTGCGGCGCCCTGGGCTGCGACTTCCAGGATCTTCATGGCGTCCGCGCCGTCGAAGCCGGACGAGACCACCTGGTAGAGGCCCTCGGCGAGTTGTTCGGCGGTCTGCGGCAGACGGGTGGACAGCTCGACGATCTGGTCGGTGAAGGCACCGACGTTCTCGGACGTGATCTGCCGGGAGATCGTCAGTACGTTGGCCATCGCCCGCTCCAGTGCGATGGCCTGCGCCACGCCGACGCCGAGCGCCGCCCCGATCAGCAGTCCGTTCTGAGCAGCTCGCGCGGCTTGGGCGTTGCGTGCTGCCGCCAATTGGGCTTCCGCCCGCGCGACTTGCTGCGCCTGCCGTTGCGCACTGCGGGCTGCGGCGGCCTGTGCCTCGTCACGCATCCGCACCGCTGAGGTCGCGCGGGCCTCGGCCGACGCGGCGACAGTCGCGGCACGCGTGGCTGTGGTCTGCGCGGCCGTCGCCCGCCGCTGAGCGTTCGCGTGCTCCTGGGTGGCGCGAGCGGCGGCCGTCTGGGCTGCTGCGGCTGTGCGAGCGGCGGCCGCCGCTCCGGCGCCGACCGTGGCCTGGGCGCGGGCGGTCATCGTCTGCGCCAGCGCCTGGGCGCGCGCTGCGCGCTCTGCGGCGGCCGTCACCGCAGCCTGTTCGGCCGCGGCACGGCGTGCTGTCGCCGCCACCACCGCTTGGGCGCGCCGAGCGCGCTCCTGTGCTGCGGTCGTCCGCTGGACCGCCTGGGCCACTTGGGCTTGGGAGCGCACCATCTGCGCCGACGCGGCGGCCTGAGCACGGGCCAGGTTGTCGCTGGCGACGCGTACCTGGTTCAGCCGTGTGGCTGTCCCGTCCAACTGACCATCGAATGCGCGCAGTTGGGCTGCTCCCTGTCGGAGTCCGGTAGACAGCCCACCGGTCGACGCGAGCAGGTTGACGTACAGGGTGTAGGCACCGGCCACGTCAGGACGCCTCTCTGGGTCTCAGCCCGATCTTGAGCCCCCGCCCCTCTGGTCCATCAGGAATGTGTTCGCGCTCCATCTCGATGACCTCGCAGCCCACGCAGCGGTAGGGCTCGGCCACGTACGCGAAGCGGTCGCCGCCCTGGTCCTCGTCCCACTCCGCCGCCCGTGTCCCGCAGGTCTCGCACACGCTGCGCCGGTACGCCAGGTAGGCGATCGCCTTCGCCCGATCCAGGGCCGTCCACCTGCCGTCTCCCGCACCCGTGAACTGCGAGTGCGGGATCCCGTAGGCGTGGCACAGCTCCATCTCGGCCCGGAATTGGTCGTCGGCGATCAGCCTTTTCCCAGGTCGGCCCTCATGGTCTGGTTGACCAGCAGTGCCGCCGTGAACAGGGCCTTGGCGTCCGCATCGCTCCAGCTGTCCAGGAGTTCCTGGGCCTCTGCCTCGCTCATGCCGTCCACCGAGGACGCGGCGATGAGCGCGGCCGGGAACGTCTCGACGTTGTACTCGTGCCCGAGGTCGGCCTGATCCTCGGTGGGCGCGTGCTCGCGCAGCAGTTGCTCCCAGACGGGACGCGGCAAGGCCCGGAAAGTGAGCGTGAGGGTTCCGGACACCAGAGCCCGCCGCGCGTCGTCCAGCGTGGACTGAGCGGCCAGCACATCCGGCTGAGCGTCCGCCCATGTCTCCCGCTGGTCGGCCGGCACCTCCAACTCAGAGGCTCGGCCCAGTGCGCTGGTACGGGCCTTGGCGAGGTCGAGCGCCGCATCGGTCACTCGCTGCTTCAGGTCCTGGTCGTCGAGGAAGGAGACGGTACGTTCGGGAAGGCGACGCGCCCGCAGCCGAGCCATCTTGGCGGCCCAGTGCGGATCGCGGGCAACGGCCTCGGCGGGCGGCTCAACAAACGACGTGGTCATACGGCAACCCCGCCCGATCAGACGCTCGTCGCCGCGGCCGGGACGGGCGCGTCCTGGATGGGCTTGTCGGTTACGTTGAAGCTGACCTTGAACTTGGCCGGTTCGGCGGCCGTCGTGTAGGTGCTCGACCGGGAGCCCACGCGCACCGGGAAGATGTCCATGGACTTCGACCCCGGGGTGTCGCCCTTGCGGAGGATCACCACGTAGCCCTCGGTGCCCTTGGCCAGGAGCACCTCCAGGTCGTTGCTGACCTTGTCCTCGTAGAACGTGAGGCTGGAGTTGTCCGCCTTGTCCTCGCCGGGGATGTTGCCGGTGAACTCGGTCGCCAGGTCGGGGGTGTCGATCGGGGTGTTCTCGACGGCGAAGCCCTCGATGTCGCTGATCGCCGGTGAGAGGTCGGTTCCGTTGGTGCCGCCGAGCTCCGATCGGGTCGGTATCAGGTCCTTCGCGGCGATGTCCTTCAGGAAGTAGAACTTCGTGGTGCCGCGACGGGTGAACCGCTGCTGTGACACTGATTCTCGCTCTCCGGGAACCGGTGTTCCGGAGCGCACACGCCGGGCCGGTCCCCATGAAGGGGGGAATCGGCCCGTGCCGGGTGGCCGGGCGTCCGCGAGGAGGCCTCCGCGGTGAGGTAGCTGGAACGTCAGGACCCGAGAGTGGTCACAGTGAGGACGTACCGCTGCACATAACTGTATACGCCACCACTGACGGACATCCCTTCCTCCTTGTCCAGCTCACGGTCGATCACGACGTAGCCGGTGATGGTGATGGTGTTGACGTAGGCCCCGCTCAGGCGCGCGAGGAGCGCGGTGCGGACCTTGTCGGCCATCCACTCGACCTGTTCGGCGGTTGAGGCGACCGAGGTGACCTGGACGAGCACGCGGGCGTCAGCGTCGCCGTCACCGTAGGGCGGGCCGCTCGTCGTCACGCCCAGCGGGTAGAGGACGCTGTAGGGGATCGTGGCGCCGGTGGGCGTACTTGATGCCGTGGGGGCAGTCCCGTACCCGCAGCTTCGGGCGGTTGCTGTGGCCAGTGTCTTCTGGATCGCGAGCGACACTTCTCTGCCGGAGACGGGCACTACTCCTCCTCTTCTTCTGCGGGGTGGTGATCTGTCGCCCGGTGGCGTGGCGGTCACTCACAGGTCGTCATCGATCGTGTCGCCGAGCGCGGCGATGAACAGCGGCCGGATCTCCTCGACAGCTGGCCCGACGTGCGGGTAGGGCGGCTGATTGTAGATGCGCCCCAGACTGTCTGCGCCGACGAAGCCGTACTCCAGGCGTCGTGCCTGGGGCTTGTTCGTGCCGACGACCGCCGTGACGGTGAACCCGTCCGTGGACACCTCGTGCGTCCAGGAGCGCCGGTAGTCCCCCGTGGGCGCGTTGGGGCCCGGCCTGCCGCTGGCCTTGGCCTTGATCCTCGTCTCCAGCAGCATCGCGTAGTGCTGGACGGTGGCGGTGACCTCGGGCAGAGTGCGCGCCGCCCTGGCGTCGAGCTGCGCGGCGATCTGGAACGCGTTGGAGTAGGCGCCCGCAAGAGGGTGGACGTTGGGGTGCGGATTCAGCGAGGACGCCACTGACTCACTGCCCGTCTTCCGGTTCCGGCTCACCCCACTGGCCGAGGGCCCATTCCCGCAGCAGGGCGAGCATGGCGCGGGTCAGCTCGTGCGGTCGGCCGTCCATGAGGTCGTGACGGTCGAGCGCAGCCTTCTCCAGCTCGGCGGGACTGATCGCGGACAGGAAGGCAGCCGCTGCCGGGCCAGGGTTCGGCGGGTCGCCGATGACGACGTGCGCCAGGCCCTCGAACACACCGGTCGCCGTGGATCTCGGGGAGAGTTCGATGACCATCTGCGGTACGTTGCCCGCGCGGTGGGCCAGCGAATAGGCAGAGAGGTCCCGGGAGACGTCGTGACCGTCGATCTCCACGACGGCGGTATGCCCCCGCCCGGTGACGCGAACCGACAGGGGCTCACTCCCGCGAGAGATAGGTTCTTTACTCTGATGTGTTGGCACCTATCCGAGTTTACGGGTATCCGGTGACAGCCCAGTTCGACAGCCGTCTACGGAGGGGTGATCTCGTCGAGACGGGTCACCCGAACGATCTCGACCGTGGACGCCTCAGACGGATCGAGGACCTGCCACACCCGATTCGCTGTCGCCGCGTGCTCGCCAGCTGCGGCCACGACCTCCACACGGTCGTACCGCACGGGAACGGGCGCCGATATCGGCGTGAGGAGCCGATACCAGCTGACCGTGTCGTCCAGCCATTCCCGCCCGAGAACGTGCTGCGCAGTGACCTGGCCATGGCCGGACAGGACAGCTCCCGGTCCCTCGTAGACCAGTTCCGCCGGCACGGACCCCAGGAGGCCGGTCGAGGGGTCGAGTTGGGGAGTTCCCGTTGGGCGGGTGATCCGAACCGTGTCCACCAGCAGCGTCGACTCCAGCCTCTCCCGTTCCGCCTCGGTGTCGATCGGCGTGCTCACGAGGTGCTGCCCGTAGTGCTGGACTGGGTGTTCTGATCCAGGAACGTCGTGCGGACCACGGCCAGAGTGGAGGTCTGCCCGACATCGAGGACGCGCCACGTACGGCCGATCGCTGCCGGGTCGGCGGCGTTGACGACGCTCACCGTGTCCTCGCGCGAGGCCACCGGGGCGTCCAGAGGCGTGATCAGCTTGTACTTCGACGTGGAGTCGTCGACGTACGCCTGGCCTTCCAGATGCAAGACGATGCCGGGATCTCCGTTCGGGAAGACCCCGCCATGTCCTTCGTAGATGATGACGGGCGGGCCAGGCTCGTACTGGCCTGTGTCCGGATTGAAGACCGGCTCGCCCGCTCTGCTGATACGTACGATGTCGGTGAGGATCTTGCGTTCGATCAGGGCGCTGACGGCCCCCAACGTCAGCCCTTCGGTAGGTACGCTCATGCGTTCAAGCGTAGTCCCCTCCAACTGACGTGCCGTGACATCCAGCGATAGAGAACATTCCGGCTTCTTGGGCCAGCAGTTCTGCCAAATACTTAAAGACAGAGGCCGGTTCGGCGGTGACCTTTCAGGCAGGGGCTTCGCGGGCATCAGGCCACTACCCAACATCTCGCCAGACGAATGCTGGCGGTTGTTATTCCTCTTCGACTATCGCATTCGCACGCCCGGCATTGCCTCGCAGCCAAGTATCTGCGTCATGGACGCCTTGGCTGAGTGTCGACATGCCCTCGCACTGGCGATTCAGTCATGCGCTCCACCCCAAGGGGCCTGCATGCCTGCTTCCAGCGCCTTCACACTTCCGCGCGCATCTAGAGACATACTGCCAGTTGTGTTCTGCAGATGCGTCAGGCTCGCGCCCGCCGCAACCTGATGTTACGGACGTTCATCTCTCCAGAGGGCGGCACCCTGACGGACTGCACAGATGTGCAGATGAAAGTCAACATGCTCGCTCCTCACCCAGGGGGCACGCATGAACACTATGATGGCCTGCAAGAATTGCGGCGCAGAGATGTACAAGACTGGAATCTGCGCCCGGTGCGACTGGCACGTCGGCTGGATGCCTGTCGCTCAGCATTCCGATGGCAGCACAACGTTCGTTACGGAGCGTCGGCACACCTTCATGGCGGGATCGCTCATCCTGGCGACTGTGATCGGCATCATCGCCGTCGTCGCTAGTGCTACGTCAGGTTCTGCGGCTGGCGCTGCCGTTGGGAGCCTTCTCACTGCTGCGGCGATGGTGGCCTGGAAGAAGACCAGACTGGGCAAGGTGTGGACGGGGTTGCCCCCTGATGATCGGCTGGCAGCCTGGCCGGGAGTTTTTGTGAGTGTAGCCCTTGCCATAGTTTGCATACCGATCACACTCATGTGTATCGCCTTCATCAACATGGCACGGCTTGATCGCTAAGCAACGGCTATGTTGCCGACTGTTCCAACTTGACTGTTCTAGCGAAGAGTTAGAGCGCACCAGGTACAGAAGGAGGCGAAGCTCCTGGCAGAACGGGACCAGGGGAACCCACTCTGGCTAAGGTGATACAAACGCTTCAGCGGGGCGCTAACCCGTTCCGGTTGCGAATCGAGCCCCTTAGTGGTTCAGTCGAAATGGACAACGTCATAGGTCTCCGCGACGCGGTGAAAAATGGATCTTGATCTGATCCACCGGGCTTGAGAGCTTTCGCTGGCTACTGTTGACGGCCCCCGTTGCTGTAAGTGAGCTCTCCAACGAGGCACAAGTGGCGAAACTGCGCTGGTTTCTCAGACAAACATACGCTCAAACGCAAGCATTAAAGACGGGCTTCCGAGTCCTGAGGGCGATTCGCTCCAACTGGACCGGACTCCAGTGGCGGGATGCCGAACGCGACACGGCTCTCCTGGCCGGAGTTACAGGAGGCACGATGACTTCCAACAATGGTGTCGGCATTCAAATGGACGTGGCGAGTCCTCAGGGTATTCGCCGCTTGCCCATCTACCTACTCCTGGATTGCTCGGGAAGTATGGGAGGTGAGCCCATCGAGGCGGTGCAGCGAGGCGTCGAAGCCTTCGTCCACGAAGTCAATGAAGACGAGTTTGCCCGTGACACTGTCCATGTTGGTGTGATCACTTTCGGCCGAGTACTTGAGGGCGACCAAGACGGCGCTAGTCTCATCACAGCGGGTCTGGTGCCCATCAAACACTTCACTCCGCCGAACCTAAGAGCAGACGGCCTCACACCGCTGGGCGCGGCCTTCCGCGAGCTGAACAAGTCCATCGACAAAGATGTAATACCGTCGATCCCAGGGAAGCCCAAAGGCGATTGGAAACCCCTCGTCTTCGTCCTCACTGACGGTGCCCCCAATGACGAGTGGGAAGCCCCACGCCAACAACTCCTCGACCGTGAAAGCAAGAAGCTTGTTAATGTCATCACCGTCGGTTGCGGGCGGGACATCGACCGAGATACTCTCCGGGAGATCAGCGTCGGTGACACCTACGTGCTCGATGAAAAGGACGACAGCTACTTCTCGCCCTTCTTCAAATGGATGAGTTCGACCGTAGGCCGCGTCGCGAGCGTGCTAAGTAGTCCGGGCGACGATACCCGTCATGTCGACCTGCCGCCGGCGCCCCCGAAGGTCAAGCAGCTCAGTTTCTGATCGCCATGGACACCCCCCAAGAACCGCCGAGGTTCGATGCAGGTTTGGCCATCGGTGACCACGCACTGAACAACCCCGCCGAGGTTCACCCAGATTGGTGCGCTGGCTACGGGCAGACCGGAGGAAACCTTGTCATTGGCGCTAGCGCAGTAGGACACCTCCATTTGCGCGAAATGGTGCCCCGTGACGACGCCTTCGCCGCTCGCTCGGCAGGCCCATGGCTGGCGGTAGCGGTCTCGGATGGCGTCGGTTCGAGGCCACTCTCGCGATATGGGTCCACCTTCTGCGTACAGGCTTTGTGCGAAGAACTACTCCATGACCTCGTCATCCAACCATCTTCCTTCGCCAACAACCCCGTGCCAGACTTTGCTTCAGCCGGCTCCAAAGAGGTCGCACATGGCTGGCGAGACACGCTGTCTCCCCTGACCGGACGACTACTCGAAGACTCCACGATTGCTCAACTCCATGGGAGTGCGCAGCACGCTGGGACCCTGACGTGGAATCGTCATCTTTCCCCACTCGTGCCTCGTCACTCAGGGCCCGCTGCGGCTGAGGGCGATACCGTTGACGCCAAAGCTCATTTGGCCCGCGCCTTCACGGGAACACGATCCCGCCTCGAGCGGTTTGTTTCCGAGAGGAATCTCGACCTGCACGCGGTGTCGTGCACCCTGCTAGGCCTACTAGTGAACACCGAGACTGGACATGGGGCTTGGGGGCAAGTAGGTGACGGCCTAATCACCCTATTGCATACCGAGGCCGGCCCGCGCGCAATGGAGTGCGCACCTGCTCCCGACGGCGTGGGGTCCACGTGGGTATTCACCCAAAGGGACTGGCAGAACCACTTCACAACTGCGGTCCTCACTGAAGAGGAAGCAGCAGGAACCTCGAGCCTCATGCTCATGACGGACGGCGTTTCGGAGGATTACTCCCATCCGCCACCCGAAGGACTCTTCGAGCAGTGGTGTCACGACATCGATACAAGGATGCGCGAGACCAGCCCCACCTTCGCCTCTCTGAGGTTGCTCCACTGGCTTGCGAGCTACGAGCAACCAGGCAGCTTCGATGACCGGACCCTCGTCACGGTGCTCACTGTCAACCGGCCCACGCCAGACGACTCCCTCAGGCTGGTGCCACCATCTCCCGCGGCAGCCGCCACACCCCACAGCCCGAACCAGCAGTCGGTGCAAACCCCCGGGGAGCAATACCAGACGGCAGAGGAGGAAGGCTGAGGTGACTCATACGGCCTCCCTGCACGCCCCTCATCCCGGTCTTGAAGACACCCTCACTCTGGAGAACAAGGCCATTGTCGGGGGCGAGGGGACAGTGTACTTCACCACCGATGGGCGGCATGCGCTGAAGGTCTTCCACGAACAGCGCCCGGCACTCGAACAACATCTGCGCCGCATCATGGACCGTCTCAAGGTACTGACGGACGAACAAGAGAGATTTATTCTCCCCCCGTTGGCCCTGCTCGACCGCTTCGACGGCGAACCTCGCCAAGGTTTTGCCATGCGCAGAGTCCCATCGCGTTATCAAGAGGCGATAAATCTGATTCACGCCCCGGAACAGGCCGCAGCGCAATTCAAAAGGGGCCGCACCTGGGGGTCCTACCTCCTTGCTGCTAGGAACATTGCGAATTCAATCGTCGTCTTGCATGCCATGGGATATGCACACAGCGACATCCACTACAAGAATTTCCTCGTAGACATTGACGAGGGCGACGCGGTGATGATGGAAGCTGACGCGATCGTCACACCGGGCTTTTCTAAGGCGAGAATGGCGGGCCTCAAGGGCTTCATGGCACCAGAGATCCTCACACATGGAGCCGACCCGTCGGAGAAAACCGACCGGCACAGCCTGGCAGTCCTCAGCTTGCATACCCTTCTATTCCGCAATCCACTCGAGCCTTTGATTGAGTACTCTGGCGACCCACAAGAAAGCGATAAGCTCGGCTGGGGCTCGCAGGCACTTTTCAGCGAACATCCACAGAATCCCAACCACAGACCAGCCGGTCTTGGCCAGCCCCTGTACAAACGAGGGGTGCTCAGCTACCGCATGCTTACGCCTGAGCTGCAACAACTGACGGATCGGGCGCTCCTTGAAACCGGTCTTCACGACCCGCCGAGCCGGCCAGCCGCCAAGGAGTGGCGCAATGCCCTCGCTAAGAGTATTGACCAACTATTGAACTGCACCCATTGCGGTCAGCTCTTCCCCTATCCCCACTGGCTTGCCCCCTCTCCACGACGTGCCTGCCCATTCTGCGGACAAAGGTGCCAGCATCCTCTACCGGCAGTAATTAACTTGCTCGAAGAGCGCAGAATTGGGAATTTTACCCCAGCCCGACGCAAGCTAGTCCTCGGAAACGGTTCCAATCTCTTCCCAGACATGACTGAACCCCATCGACTTCCCCCGAGAAGCCGGGCATCGACTAAACCAGTTGGCCACGTCGAATGGGACTCCCGCCGAGGGGGCTACCGCATCATCAATGACAGTGACACCACCTGGACCTGCATCCCTAACGCCGTGAGCAGGTCCCACGCCAGCGCGCTCCAAGGCTCGCAGCGTCTCACGGCGGCATCCGGGCAGTCCATCCCACTCAACATCCACTCGCTGATCCGGTTTGGCCCAGATCAACGAGCGGCGGTCGTGGACGATCCGGGGGGATGAGCCCGTCATGCCGACCAACGGGCCGTTGCTAGATATCGAGCGGCTCCTGCCCCTCCTACCCGCTATTGCTGAAAAGATTGGGCGCGGCACACATAATAGGAAGAATACGCTGAGTGTGCTGTGCCGGGCAGCGGGAATCGAAGGGCCAGAGCTGAAGTGGGCCGAACCGGAATTGCGGCGCTGGACGGCAATCCTGGTAGCAGCCCAACAAGATGGATCGCCCTCCGGTCGCGACGATGCTGTGCAGACTCTGATCATGCGCGGCGTTCCTGAGGTCGCAGCGCGCACGGCAGTCACCACCGCCGCCATCAGGCCCCAAGGGACCCATCCCATCCAGGTCAGCTCCAACAGCATCACGATGGGAGAGCTCCCCGCCGGCACAGATGGCTCAGTCGAGCTAGTAGTACGAGGAGGACCGGGCACTGCCAGCCCAAATTCCGATGCCATCACCGTTGAGCCCGCCACGTTCGGCCCTGACGAAACCGTTTTGCACATTCATGTTGCCCCGATGCCTCCAGGCGGTGTCCTATGGGGAACTATCGCCCTCGAGAGCACAGATAACCGCCTTTTGATAGACATAACGGGCCGTTGGGCCATAGATTCCACCGATGTGGAATCTATGGATACCGCCTGGGCAGCACTGGGACATGGAAGCACCCCCCCTAGCTTCTTGACCGTCGGCCGTGGCGCCAGTCCAGCTGACTACCGCAGCATCACCGAAGCAATCAAAGCTGCGCCACCGAATACTCGCATTCTCATCCAGCCGGGTATCTACCCAGAAGCCCTGGTTCTTGACAAGCCCATCGAGCTCATCAGCGATGGATCCCCCGGCGGGGTCGACATCTTGAGCGGTGAAGACAATCCCTGCATCTCAATGAAAACCGACCACGCTCACGTCAAGGGCGTCTCACTGACGTCGTTTTCTGCGGATGGTGTTGAGATCGAATCCGGATCTCTGAATATCGAAGATTGCTTTATCAAGTCATACAACGCTGGCATCGCCGTTCACGGACCACGATCTTCAGCAGCCATACGCGCCTGCCAAATCAGGAGCGTATATCACATCGGCGTCATGGCTTACGACCATGCTCAGTGTGTGATCGATGACTGCGAATTTCACGAGAACGGTAAAGATGCCGTGTCCATTAAAGAGGGCGCTAACTTCACTATTCGCAATTGCAGCCTACATCACGGGAAAGACGGCGGCATATGGGTCTACGGGAAGGCGCGAGGGATCATCGAGGATTGCGACATCTATAGCAACGCCGAAGTCGGCATCGCCATAAGTGGGAGCGGGGTAGCGTCCGTACGACGCTGCCGAATACATGACGGCCAGAAAGCGGGCATATGGGTAGTCAAGCACGGGCGAGGAATTATTGAGGATAGCGACATCTTTGGCAATGCGGATGCTGGCCTCTCGATCTCTTCAGGAGGTGACCCGACCGTCCGGAACTGCCACATCCACGACGGTAAAGGAAGCGGCGTGTACGTCTGGAAGCAAGGCAGGGGCACAATCACCGGATCCGACATCCACAACAACGCCCACAGCGGCATCGCCATCGAATCGGAAGGTGACCCGACCGTCCGGAACTGCCACATCCACGACGGTAAAGGAAGCGGGGTGTACGTCTGGAAGCAAGGATGGGGCACAATCACCGGATCCGACATCCATAACAACGCCCACAGCGGCATCGCCATCCTGTCCGGCGGCGACCCGACCGTCCGAAACTGCCACATCCACGACGGTAAAGGAAGCGGCGTGTACG
>NZ_JBITGI010000001.1:724578-1283026 GCF_044456945.1 Streptomyces sp. NPDC050759
GTCGTCGAAGAGGGATGGGGCACAATCACCGGATCCGACATCCACAACAACGCCCACAGCGGCATCGCCATCCTGTCCGGCGGCGACCCGACCGTCCGAAACTGCCACATCCACGACGGTAAAGGAAGCGGCGTGTACGTCGAAGAGGGATGGGGCACAATCACCGGATCCGACATCCACAACAACGCCCACAGCGGCATCGCCATCCTGTCCGGCGGCGACCCGACCGTCCGGAACTGCCGCATCCACGACGGAAAGCAGGAGGGCGTGCGCATGAATCAGGGCCGGGGAACTATCACCCGATGCGATATCTACCACAACGCAGGCGACAGCATCACCATCGAGGCGGGGGGCAGTCCGACCGTTCAGGACTGCCGCATCCTCGATGGGAAGTAGTTCTTGGTCGCGATGGCCTCTCCATCCAAGAATCTTTTCCCTCTGCAGAAAGTCTGGCCGCGATCGCATGGCGCGGCTCCGTCACGCTGGGTGGTGCCGCCTTGTCGCACCCAGGTCAGTTCCCACTCAGGTCAGAACCTCTGTTTCGTGTGGCGCGGAGGGGGTCACCACAGAAGGGGCTCTTGTTCTGGTTTGCGGCAGCATGTAGTCCGGGCGGCACGGCAGAGGCGACAAGCTGGTTCCAGGTCTCGTAGCGGCTGGCCACGGCGACGGGAGTTGAGCGGTCGCATAGGCGTCGAAGGTCGCGCGATGACGCTGCGCGGGGACCTGGCGCAGGTTCGGCGCCAGGTGTTCGATGAGGGCTCGAGGGTGCACTTGGGCAGTCCGGGGCAAATTGCCTTGGCCAGCCGGAGCGTGTCGATGACTCCGGCTGGCCGCTACTACAGCAGGTGCGCCGCCAGCACCCTGTCGTCGACGTGCGTGTGATGCGGGGCGATCCACGCAGTGCCCAACAGTGCACCAAGCTCGTCTGCGATCTTCTCCCAGGCTGGTGCCTCGGCGAGGACCTCGTTGGTCAACCCGTGCACTCGGCCGCGAACGGTGTGAAGGGGCGACGCGGTTGGGTCAGCCACGCGCCTCCAGTGCCCTCGTCAGGGCGCCCCTCGCGCACGGGCACCAGGGTGACCTCGACCAAGTCCGGAGGGTCGGCGCCGTTGCCCTCGACGTCGACAACAAGCAGCGCGGGCCAGCTGGCGAAGTCCATGGACCTCACCGGTCCTTGGCCAGGGCGACGAGTTCTGCGAACAGTCCCGCGGCGTTTACAAGGTCCTCGTACGTCCCCTGTTCGACGACTTGGCCTTTGTCCATGACGAGGATGCGGTCGGCGAGCCGTGTGTTCTCGAGTTGGTGGGTGACGACGATCGTCATGCGCTCGGCGGCGATTCGCTTGATCTCCAGGAAGATTGCGTGCTCACCGCGGGCGTCCATCTGTGAGGTCGGCTCATCCAAGATCAAGAGGGGGGTCTGCCGGTAGAGCGCACGGCCGCACACGAGTCGCTGCCACTGCCCTCCGGACAATTCGGCGCCGCCCCACAGCTCCTTGGCGAGGAGGGTGTCGAGCTGCTGGGGCAGCTTCTCGATCGCTTCGCGCATGCCGACGGCGTCGACGACGTCCCACACTGGCCCGTCGTCGTATGTCTTCGGCTGGCCCAGCGTGATGTTCTCGCGGGCGCGCAGGGGCCAGCACGCGAAGCCTTGCGGGACCAGCGCGGTGCGTTTCCATACGGCGTCGGGATCGGCCTGGGCGAGATCGATGCCGTCCCACACGACGCGGCCCTTGTCGGCGAGAAGGATGCCGGTGATGAGCTTGGCCAGTGTCGACTTTCCCGAGCCGTTTTCGCCGACGATGGCCAGGATCTCGCCGCGGCGCAGCGTGAGCGATACACCTGCGACGGCCGGTTCCTCCTTGCCGGGGTACCGGTACACGACTTCGTCGAGTCGGATCTCATCCACGCGTTCCGGGATCGTCAACTCCCCGCGCTTGGGTGTGCGTTCACTGGCCATGTCGAGGAAGGACCGCATGTCGGCCAGGTAGAGGGAGGTGTGGAACATCGCGGCGCCATGGATCACAAACTGGGAGAGGGCGGCCAGTGTGGTTTGGACAGCTACCACGGCGGTGGCCGCGACGGGCAAGGCGACACGAGCCGTGGTGGCCAGCCAGGCGAGGGTGGCCCAGGTGAACAGCAGGAAGACTCCGCTCAGGGCGCTGGTCGACAGGACGATGCGCAGCATCCGCGGCGCGGCGGTCAAGGTGCGCTGATCGATCCGGTCCGACAGGGCGCGGTACCAGTAGATGAGGTAGCCGGTCATGCCGTTGGCGCGGACCTCGTCGCCATAGCGGGAGTAGGTGGCCCACCAGCGCATCATGGAGCGCACGTTGCGGTCGCCGACGTTGAGGTAGTGGGTCTCGTAGTCGACGCGCGCCGACAGAACGGCCCCAGCGCCGGCAGGGAGCACGGCCAGCAGGAGCAGAGGCAGCATCAGCGGGTGCAGCGCGGTAATGACCCCACTCGCTGCGATCATGCGGATGAGGGCGGACATGAACCGCTGGGCGTCCTGCACCATCAGCCGGGTCCGTGTGACTCCGACTTCGGCGGCCTCCTGCCGATCGGCGAATCCATCCTCACCGTACGCGGATGACTCCACGCGGCACACGGCCGTGACGAGGGTGATGTCCGCTTCAGTCATCAGCAGAGGTGTGATCCGACCGTCTGCGTATGAGGACAGGGCGCTGCTGACTCGGCCGATGCCCGCAGCCGTGGTCACCACGACCAGGGCGGGCAGTGCGGCGTGCAGACGTTCGGACACGGTGCCGGTGGCGAGGATGTGTGTCATCGCCTGAGCGGTGAAGGTGAGGACGACGGCGGCCGCGATGCCGGCGAGCAACTGGCAGACGAGGAGCAGCACGACGCCGGTCCTGTCGACAGCCCAGGCCATCCGCGCGGTGTGCGCAAGCACGGAGGGAAGGCGCCGGCACATTGCTCCGAAACTGGCATCTGCCAGCGGGTTCTTCCCGAACTTGCCCTCGAAGGTGATGGTGGCCGGCGGTGGAGGGGGCGGCGTCTCCGCGTTTGCAGTCGAGGCGTCAGTCACAGTCACCTGCATCCCTCCTTGGGGGTGGTGCCGCACCTGGATGGCTCGGCGGTGCACGGCATAACGACGCGGCGCCAGAATCGAACGCGCTCGCTTTCGGACGTGCAGGGGCCCTTGAACCGCAAGGGGTGAACCTGTGACCGCCATGCCGGGGCGGCCCAGGGACGGTGCAGGTATGACCGAATCGCCGATGCCTGTGGCGCCTGTGCCCCATGAGGTTTCGGGCGGTGATCGGCTCGCGATGGCACCAAGGGACTCGGCCAAACCAAGATCATTGTTGCCCAATTGGGCAACAATGATCTTGGAGGGCAACGCTTTCCCGGATTGTGTGATCGCTGGTACGCACCGCTTGGTCCAGTTGGTCACGCAACTCCTCGGGGATGGTTCCTGCTCCGAGTGCGCAGGAGGTGAGGAGAGTTCGGCATTCCTGTGCCTCTCGATCGGTAGCGAGGGCGGCACACAGGGGGTGTGCCAGGATCTCTCGGGCGGCATAGCCGTCGGAGGTCTTGATCGCCCTTCGGTGCAACTCCTCGACCGCGAGGCGTGCTTCAGGCCCTTCGGGCAAGGTGAACAGGTCCAGCGTGGCGAGCCCGAGCCGCGTGTTGAACACGGTCATGTCGTCCCCGTCTAGAGCCCCGAGGTGCTTGGTCACCAGGTTCTGCAGGGTGTGTTGCCAAGGCAGTCCTGCGGTTCGGTGGCACACGATGCTCAGGCAGTCGGTCACGGCGACTTCCCAAGGTTCACCAGGCTTCGTATCGGCCAGGAGGCTGTTGGCGCGGACGGTGTCTCCGACGGTGAGAGCGGCGAGGACGGCGACCTGGCGGCCGTCGAGCATGCGCTGTCCGACTCCGTGGTGTGCTTCGACGTGGGCGAGTGCTTCAGTCCAGCGGCCGGCAGTGGTCAGGGCGCGCGTTCCGTCAGCGAGTAGAACTCGCCATAGCCAGGCGCGGACCTCTTGGCGGTCTCTGGCTGTTGAGGTGAGGCCGGATGGCACGGCCACGTCCTCGAACAAGGTGGTAGGGGCGTTGGTGCTGATCGCATCGAACAACTGGAGGAGCGTACGGCGGCCGTCGTCGTATTGCCCGGCGCGGATGGCGAGGCGGGCGAGGTTGATGATGGGTTCCAGGGCTCGGATCGCGGCCTTGCCGGGCAAGGGAGCGGCGTCTAGGTAGGCGGCTGCGTGCTGGTGGCACAGCGTGTGGGCCATGTCCCGGACACCGGTATCGGAGGCGATCAGCGCGGCCTGGTTGTAGACCGTGGAGGCCATGCTCGGGTCGCCCGTCTTTGCCGCGCTGTCGGCGAGTTCGGCGAGCGCACGAACACGCTGGGGCAGGGGGAGGCAGGCCGGGCGGGGGCGAGCGATGAGGGGGAAGCGCCGAGCCAGGGCGTCAGGGATTATCCACACGGTCCGCGACGCTCCTTTCCGTGGTGGGGTCCGGGCCGAAGACAACGGTTTTCGCGGCGGCGGCGAGGGCGGCCTGGGTGGCGTAGGGCAGGCCGATGCGGTTCCAGGCAAACAGCGCGTGATGGGCGAGCACGTCGCGCAGCCCGCGGTGAAGCAACCCCAGCTCCATGAGGTGGGCCAGATCCCGCCCGGCGTCGCGATAGGCGCGGGCCCAGTCCGCAAGGTGGGCCAGCGGCCCGCCTGTATGCATCAACTCGTCCCCATTCACGGAGATCAACCGGTGTACGGCAGCTTGGAGTTGCTCGCGGCTCTCCGGTGTGGCACCTGTGGGCGTCTCGCGGTGGGCGCCGACGCGGGCCCAGACGTCGCCTTGTTCGTACCAGTCCAGCCCGGCGGAGCGCATCAGGATGCTGCATAGCATCAGGGACGTCTCGCGCCGGTGCGGGCCGCCCTTGCGCTGAAGGTGTTCGAGCAGACTACGGCTGTCGTGGTGGAAAAGGCGGTGCGCGCTGGCCATGGCTTCGGTGCCACCGAAGGCATGCTCTTCGGGTTCGTAGACGATCTCTGTCCACGCAGTGATGGCCCCCTCAGCAACGAGCGTGTCGAGGCCCTGGGCTGTGTGCTCTGCGCCTCCGGCGGCGGGCAGGTAGCGCACCCGCCAGCACGGGTGCTTGCGGATGATGAACCACCGGGCCAGGGCGCCTTCGTCCTCGCCCACGCGCAGTATGGGGGCGAGTCGGGACACAGCGATGGTCTCGGCGTTCTCCCATTCTGGGAACACGAGATTGGCCTGGCGCCAGGCAGGCGGGGTCATCGGAGGGCCTCCGCGGTGTGTGCAGCGGCCAGAGGCAGTGTCAGCACGCGTTCGAGGCGCACCCGGTAGAAACGCAGGATCAGCAGGGAGTGGTCGGAGGCTTCTCGGGTGTCGTCGTTGTCGACGACTTCGACGCTGTGCAGAGCGGAGGCGAGGCCGCCTGTCCCGTAGGCGCGGTCGATGCGCTGGGGACCGCCTTGGTCGGGCTTGCACTGTCCAGCGGTGGCGTTGAGTGCCTCGGGCTGGCCGAGATGGTCGGCGGCATAGCGGGCGAGGTCGAGGTAGCCGGCGTCGGTCAGGGCGGCGTCGGGGCGGGTGTCGCTGCGGCGGTGTCCGTCGGCATCGAGGTAGGTCCGGTGGACCATGTGTGCTCGATCGGTCACCGCGGCCCAGTCGGGCAGGGCGAGGCGTTCGGGATTGCGCGGGTAGCTGTTGGTGTCCCCGGCGGCGAGAGTGACTGCTCCCGCGTGCATAGCCGTCCAACACGCCTCCGTTAACCGCTGGTTGGCGTCGAAGCAGCACATGTGGAGGGAGATGAGGTTGAGTGGTACCGGACAGGTGCCGAGCCGCGCGACGACGTGGCAGGGGTGCAGCCACCACGGCTTGGCGCGGGGGCGGGCTTCGACAACGTCGAACATCGTGGGGCGGAGGTAGACGGCGGTCGCGATGTCGGCGTCCGCGTACGGGTTGGGCGCGGAGAGGAAGCCTCGCAGGCTCAGCCGCTTTTCCGTGGCGTGCACGAGTTCACTGCCCCGCTCGCGGCTGAACTTGGCCTCCTGCTGGAGGAAGATGTCCGGCTCGTACTCGGTGAGGACGTCGAGTGCGAGATGCCGGTGTTCGCCGTTGCGGCCGCCGTCCGCCTTGATGTTCCACACGGCGGCGGTCACGAGGTCGGTCACTTCAGACCTTTCGGTGTCGGTATGGATCGGCGCGGTGTCACGCCAGAGCGAGGAAGGTGTCCCAGTGCGGGGCAGGCGCACAGCCAGTGCCCACGGTGTGCAGAGCGAGTGCTGCTCCGGCTTGGCCATCGAGGAGTTCCGGGTTGGGGTCGCTCTGGCTGAGCGCGGTAATCAGGCGGTCGGTCAGCCGCGGCAGCTCGGCGCTGATCTCGGGGTTGTCCGTCTCGGTGGCCATCCGCCATGCCGCGTGCAGGAGTCCCGCCATGCCGTGGCACAGCCCGGTCTCGGGGAGCGTGTCCAGTTGGAGGGGGTCTTGCAGGGCGGCAAGAATGGCGTTCTCGGCCATCGCTACGCGTGCCGGGTCTCCGAGGGCGAGTCCGGCCAGCTGCTGGGCACGGGCGGTGCCGCTGACGCCGTAGCACCAGGACGGCCGGGGCCGAAGCGAGGAATGGACCTGGTCGTCGGTCACCTGCTGGATCGAGAGGTGTCCCGGCCACCAAGGCGCGGTTTCGTCGCCTTGCCGCCACTGGTCCGTCCAGGAGCAGATCCTCGCGATCGCGTCGGCCGTGCCCGGCACGGTCAGTCCGCCGAGCAGGGCCTGCGAGAGGACGGCGATGGTGGAGCCGATGCCGTGGGCGAGCCCGATGTTGCCGTGCCCGCCGGGGTAGTCGGGGTGAAGGACCCCGCTGGGGGCGACGTCTGTCCACCACGGCGGCAGCCCGGCGGGGTCGGGGATGGGCTCGGTCAGGCGTACCAGGTAGGCGATGACGTCCGAGGTGATTTCGTGGTGCGGGTGGCGGCTGAGGTGATAGGCGCCCAGGCCGGACAGGCCGCGGATCAGGTCGAACTCTTCCATGAGGGGGCGCTCGGCACGGGTGATGCGCTGGTGGGCGGCGGCCAGCCGGTTGCGGGTGAGGGTGAGAGTGGCGGTGTCCAGACGGGCAAGGACTGGCAGGTAGCGGCTCGATGCGCTGGTCGCCCGATGCATCACGTACGCGAGGGCGGGAGCGCCGAAGTACAGGTTCGCGTTGGCTGCGGCGCTGACTTCACCGTGCACGGCCGCCTTCAACCAGGCGTGTGCGGTGGACCAGTCTCCGTGCCCGGTCCGGGCGCGCTCGATGTGCAGCAGGGCGATGCCCGAGGCTCCTCCGGCCAGCGACTGGGGCCAGGACCGGCCGCCGTCGGGACGTCCGCCGGGCCACGCGGTGCTCGGGTCGGCCAGCGCGGCGGCCAGACGGTCGACGGTTTCCAGTGCGGTGAGGGCGGGAGCGGTGGTGATCACGGTGTACTCCTTGCGCGGGCCGTCCAACTGAGGGCAGCGGCTCTGGCCAGGTGAAGGTGGGTGCGTTCCTCGGACAGTCCCGGCCCGCGCATCCGGACGTGGTGGAGGTGCAGCAGGTCCGGCAGCAGTTCGTCCGGCTGGACGGCCGTGTCCGTGAGCGCGCGGCGGTAGTCGGCAAGTGCCCCACGCCGCGCGGACCAGGCAGCGGTGACGTGCTCGCTCAGGCCGGCTGGGGGCGTGTTCACCAAGTCGACGGCTTGGCGGTAGACGGTGCGGGGCGGGGCGTCCGGCTCGGTGCGCGTGTGCTCGATCAGCCAATGCATCGCCGCGGTGCTGTCGCCGAGCACGCCCACGGCGATGTCCACCATGCTCGCGGCGGTCACCGCGCGAAGGTCGGGGACCTCCGTTCCGGTCTGGGCAGCGAGCTGGGCTGCGGCGGCGGCGGAGTCGGCGGCGAAGTACCGTTCGGCCGCGTCGAGGGCGGTGGGGCCGCCGAATCGGGCGGTCTCCGGGTGGTAGGTCTCCACACCGGCGTGCGTGATCAGACCGCCTTGCCGCAGGCGGCGCGTCCACTCGCCGATCGACTCGCAGACGGCGCCGAGGGTCCCGGGCTGGTAGGTCAGGCGGAGGCGAAGGTGGTCGTCAGGGTCGCGATAGCGGATGAACCACCATGGAGGATCGCCCAGTTCGTCCAGCAGGGCCGCCAGGTGCCGGGTCAGGATGGGGTTCTGCCGGTCGCGATGGCCGTGGAGGTGAAGGGAGATGCGGTTCTCGCATCCAGGCAGGTGACCGTGCTCCCGATTGACCGCGCGGCCCGCCACGCGGACGGGGATGATGTTCTGCTCGGTGCTCAGGGGGATGACGACTTCGTGGGCACGGCCTCCGGTCCAGCCCAGGTCCTTCACACGTGGTGCCGGGCACAGCGTCACGGTGCCGTCGCGGTCCAGGTGGACGCGCAGCAGGGCCCGGTGGGACGGCTCCGCCAGGTCCAGGGCCATGCGCTGGTCGTCCTCGCTCAGGTACACCCGCTCAGGCAGGTGGACCTCGCGGCGCCATCGGGTCAGGGCCTCGTCCCACTGCGGCCATGGTGCGGATGCGGAAGGCAGGTCCTCTCGCGTCAGGAGCCAGCGGGCTGGGGACAGGATCGTCCGGCCGTAGCGCAACGCGGGCAGGAACGGCAGGCTGGACGCGGCCGTCCCCCACCTGAATCCGGTGCACGGGACGGTCAACGCAGCGGGCGCCTCCGTCAGAAACCGGCACAGCGGGTGGGAGTGGTGGCCCAGGTCCACGGCGTTGAGCAGCACTGTGTGGACGGGACGGCGGTGGGACAGCGAGACGAGGTGCAGCTGTTCGGCGTCGGCGGTGACCGCGAGGTCTGTGACGGGAACGAGGCGGGTGTCCGGGCTGTGGTAGTCGCCGAGCGAGATCACCCACTCGGTCGCCTGCGGGGCGCGGGCGACGTTCTCTGTTGGCGCCGACAGGGGGGTGGAGCTGATCTGCGCGCGGAGCGCGCCTTGATGCACTGGGGGTAAAGCGCCGTAGGTCTCGGTCATGCGGCGGCGGTCTTCGTCGTCGAGCAGATGCAGGAAGCGGCCGGTGGTTGCTCCGGCCGAGCGCGCCACCCCGACCACGTTCAGGGTGAACTCCCCCTGCTGGAGGGCGGCAACGCTCTCGGCGTCAATACGGACGGTCAGCTCCGTGCTCGGCTGGATGGGACGGCCCGGATCGACGGTGGCCAGGTCCTCGATCGCCGCATCGTCGAGCTGGATTTCAAGGCGGCGCTGCATGCCGGCGGTGTGCGCGAGTTTGATGAGGCGGCCGACACGGTCGGGCAGGGGGGAAGCCGTCGGCGCGGTGGTGGCACCGAGGTAACCGGGCGGATAGCCGAGCACGTCGATCGCGTCCAGGACGGGGACGGCCGCCCGCGGCCCGTACCGGTCCAGGAAGCGGCGATGCCACTCGGTCCAGCCGGTCAAGGACGCTTGTGGTGCGAGGCGGATGAGCGCCTTCGCTGCCGCTGCCGCCTCCTGCACGACGGCCGTAGGTACGGTCAGGTCCCAGTCCACCCGCAGGTCTCGCGCGGACCTGGGGGTGGACCAGATCTCTGCTGCCTCAGTGGCCGGGAGGTGGGCTGCCTGTTCGACGAGGGCGGTGAGCGGGTCGGTGACCGTCATCGCCGGGCGGAGACTCGTGAGCAGGACCCGTTGCCTGACCAGGTCTGCGATAAGGCGGTCGATCACGGAGGGCGGCGCGCTCGGGAAGCTGGTCGACAGCTTCACAGCGAGGTCGCTCCACAAGACCGGAGTCTGTGCCCCGCCCAGGGCCTCGCGGACCGGTGCAGTCAAGCGGACCTGCACGTGGTCTGGGCGTCGATCGAGGGTTCCGCTCGGGCGGTGCTCGATCACCACGTACCCGTCGCGTTCGACGAGGAGGCTGGAGGCGAGCAGCATCAGGCGGGGCCGCAGCGCCGGATGCTGCTCGAAGTAGTCGATGAGGGCCGTACTTTGTGCCGCGTCTGCCCTGGCGGTGGCGCGGTGATCGGTGCCGACGCGGAGCGCGGGCACCGTACCTATTCGTACGGCCGCAATGCCGGCGAACAGGCCGAACGGAGTTGCCCGAGTGCGAGCACGCAGCAGATAGCGCAGCACGGCGACAACCGTGCGCCTCACGGCAGGGACCGGGACCGGTTGGCCGGCGCAGATCTGCTCCACCCGGGTCGCAAGGTCGGGGCTGGCTGCCCTGACGGCGGCCGCGAAGTCGATGTCGTTCCAGGTCCGTTGGAGCCATGCCTGCCAGGACGTCGGGTCCGCGAACGCGCCGGTAAGGTCCGGCCATACCGTCGGGCGGTCGGGATGCCATGCAGATGCCCGGACCAGTGCCGCATCAACGTGGCGATACATACGCCCCTCCTGGGACTGCGCGGTGCCCGGCCGCGCTCATGGTGCGGCCGGGCACTGCGGTGGACGCGGTCGGTGTTACGCCGGGCAGCTCGTGCACGCGGTCGCGCACGTGGAGTTGCAGCCGTCGTCCGTCATCCTGATGAGCTGGTCCGCGGAGGGACCGCCCTCGACGATGGAGATGTCCAGGACGAAGTCAGCGAACTCCTTCGCTTCGGCGGCCGGTTGCGTGGATATGGCCGGTCGCTCCAGTTGAACGGTCATGTGTGCCTCCTTGAGGTAATGGGGGATGGTGCAAAGGTCCCGGAGCCCTCGCTGGGCCCCGGAGTCTCAGGTCCAGGACGCGGTGACGATCCCGTGCCGCCGCAGTACGGCGTCCTGCGGCAGAGGCGACGGAGCGGGGCCCGGCAGGTACCGGAACGTCGCAGCTCCCCGCCGACGGTGGTATTCGGCCCAGCGGCGCAGCAGCTCCACGTACTGGTCGGCGAGGGCTTCGGCCTGCGGACCGTGGGCAATGACGCCGCTCTCGAAGCCGCCGGCGGCCTCGTTGTCGCGGCGGGTGCGGTAGGCGATGCTGTCCTCGCTGACCAGGGCGGGCACCCCGAACTGGACCGCCGGTGTCACCAGCCCTCGCTCGACCACGTCCTTGGCCGCGTGCAGCCGCACCGCACGCGGCAGGTTCAGCGTGAGGTACAGGTCCAGCTCGTCTGGCAGGTCCCATGCCGCACCCGACCAGCGCACCAGTTGGGGGGTGTCCAGGGCATGGTTCAGCGCCTGCGCGTTGAGGGGCACCCGCACGTCATCGGTCTGCGCGACGACGCCCTCCCGCAGCAGCACCTTGCGTTCCTCGGCGGCACCCTCGCCCTGCATCGGAACGAAGTGCGCCAGACGGTAGGAGCGGCTGAGCAGGCCCGCACCGTCACGGTCGAAGGCGATCGAGCGGGTCGTGCCGCACACCGTGAGCGGAACGACGAGCCTGCCCTTCTCCGTGAGCCCGTCGATCCACGACGGGGGGATGTCCCACGCCGCCGCGGTGACGATGATCCGGTCGTAGGGCGCTCCGTCGGGGACACCCCTCTCGCCATCGGCGAGGACCGTCTTTACCTGCCGGTATCCGGCCTCGTCCAGACACAGGCGGGCACGGTCGACGATGTCGCGGTCGATGTCGACCGTGGTGACCTCACCGTCGCTGCCCACGAGTTCCTGGAGGTAGGCGGCATTGACGCCGCCCGAGCCGATCTCCAGGACCTTCATCCCGGGCGCGATGTCGGCCTGCTCCAGCATCACAGCCTGAAGGTGGGCAGCGGACATGACGCTGACGTTCAGGCCGCTCTCGTCCTTCTTGACCGGCACAATCCGGTGGAGATCGTAAACGACCTCCAGGGACGCCTCCGGCGCGAACCGGTGCCGGGGCACGGCGGCGAAGGCCGCAGCAACCGAGTCGGACGTGATCGCGTCCTGGTCACGAAGGGCGCGGACCATGTCCGCACGCCACGCGCCGGGATCGCGATCGGTCGAGTCGTCGATAACAGGCATCCGTTTACCTATTTCTGTTGAGGGGTGGTGCTAGCGATGGCACAGATGGGCTTGGTGGTCAGCGAGGACGCTAACCAGGACGCCGTCGCTGGGGGCCGTTACGCGCCGGTCGCTCAGGCACGGTCGAACCCCCGTTCCCGCTCGACGTCGGTGACTTGTCGGCGGTGCTCGGCGAGTTCGACCTCGGCCGCGACGGCGTAGTGATGCACCACCGCGGCTCCGAGCGCGCTCGTCGCGAAGTTGCTGCCGTCGAAGTACGCCACCGCCTCGGCGAGGTCACGTCGGACACGGGGCGACTGCCGGTCTGCGTAGGCGTCGCCCCTGCAGGGAGCGGGTGGCGTCAGCTTCTCGGCCAGGCCGTGCACGATCCCGGCGAGTGAGGCGGTCAGCGCGAGGTAGGGATTGGCGTCGGCTCCGGGCAGGCGGATCTCCAGGTGCGTGCCCTCGCCGTGTCCGGTGACGCGGACTGCGCACCCGCGGTTGTCGTGCCCCCAGTTCATGTACTGGGGTGCGAAGGAGTGCGCCGTCGCGTACCGCTTGTAGGAGTTGGGGTTGGGCGCGTACAGCGGGGCGAGGTGCGGCATTCCGGAGAGCAGTCCGGCGATGCTTTGGCGCATCGTCTCGGGCAGTTCCTCGCCGGGGGCTGTTGCGAAGGCTGGCGCGCCGTCCTTCCAGAGGGACAGGTGCAGGTGCAGTCCGCTGCCCACGCCGGTGAACGGTGCGCTCATGAACGTCGCCGTCAGGGCCTGGCGTCTGGCCAGGTGCTGCACGGTCTGCTTGTAGACGGTGTAGGCGTCGCATGCTTCCAGCGCCGGGCCGTAGGGGAAGGTGATCTCCACCTGGCCGGGAGCGCCCTCTGTCTTGGTCGCCTCGATCGGCACACCGGCCTCGGGTAGAGCGTCTTCCAGATATCGGAGGAAGTCGCTGAGCGTCGGCGGAAGGTTGAGGGCATAGTCGAGGTTGTGCGGCACTACGGGCTGAAAGCCGTCGCAGAGAACGAACTCGCTCTCCAGCCCCACACGCGCCTCGAAGCCGAGATCTTCCAGCCGATTGAGCTGCGTGCGGAGCATGCGGCGCGGAGCGATCTGAACGGGCGTCCCGTCGGGCTGGACGGCATCGCAGTGCACCAGCGCGAGGCCAGGCATGTAGGACAGGACACGCAGCGTGCTCAGGTCAGCGACCATGCCGAGGTCCTGGAAGCCTTTGTCCCAACCCGTGAGGTCGAAGCCGCCAAGGGGGTCCATGCTGACGTTGGTGGCCAGGATGTAGGCGCAGGCCTCCGACACCGTGGTCTCTTTGGCGGTCCGGTCAAGGAAGGTGAAGGCGTTGAGCCGCTTGCCCTTGAGGCGCCCCATCATGTCGGGGAGGCAGACCATGACGGTGGTGATGTCTTCGCGCTCGACTGCGGCCCGGAAGTCCTCGGCGGAGATGAGACCGGCGAGCCGGGACAGTTCGTGTTCCGGGTCAGTGTGATGGCTGTTCATCAGACCATGTCCTCCGCGAGGGAAGCGTGCGTGGCGGTGTTGCCCAGGGTCGGGATTCGGTAGTTGCGGCGTCCCTGAGTGATCCACAGGATCCAGGCCAGCGTGAGCACGGCGATGAGAGCGACGCCGGCGTAGTTGAACGACGAGGTGGTGATCGGGGCCACCTGCGGCAGGCAGAACAGGACGGTGACGAAGCCGACCCAGGTCACGGCCGTCCAGCCGATGGGCCTGCTCCACCGGCCGAGGTTCCACGGTCCGGGCCGGAAGTGATCCCCCGCGCGCAGCCGCAGGTAGACGGGGATGGCGTAGGCAGGGGTGATGCCAATGACGTTGATGGCTGTGACCGCTGCGTACGCGGTCGGCGAGTACAGCGATGGTGCAGCCAGGACGAGCGCGACTCCCACCGACAGCCACACGGCTGCAACTGGCGTCTTAGTGCGGGTGCTGACGCGACGCCAGGTGGCGGCGAAGGGGACCGCCCCGTCACGGGAGAACGCGAACACCATGCGGGAGGCAGCGGCGGTCTCGGCGTTGCCGCAGAACAGTTGGGCCACGATCACGATCAGCAGCAGGGCCTTTGCGCCGGAAAGCCCGAGGACGTCTTCGAAGATCTGCGCAGGCGGCACTCCGGTGGCGCTGTTCTGCGTGCCCGCGTAGTCCTGGATGGACCAGGTGAGGCCGGCCAGCAGGATGAACCCGGCGATCCACGAGACCCAGATCGAGCGGACGATGCCCCTGGGCGCGGATATCTGGGCGTGCGTGGTCTCCTCGGACAGGTGGGAGGAGGCGTCGTAGCCACAGAAGGTGTACTGCGCCAGCAGCAGCCCGAGTGCGGTCACGTACAGGCCGTTGCTGAAACCGGTGTCGTTGTTGAACGTGGTGAAGACGAAGTCGGCGCTCTGGTGATCGGCCGGGGCGAGGGTCAGGCAGCCGACGATGACCGCGACGCCGATGAGGTGCCACCACACCGAGACGGAGTTGAGGAGGCTGACCAGGCGGACGCCGGCCACGTTCAACAGGGCGTGCAGCAGCAGGATCCCAGCGAAGATCATCATGCTCTTCTCCGGTGTTGGCGTGAAGCCCCACTGGAGGTTGGCGAACGCACCGACGAACGTGGCGGCGCCGTAGTCGATCCCGGCGATGGCGCCGAGCAGCCCGAGCAGGTTCAGCCAGCCGGTCACCCAAGCCCAGCGGGGTCCGCCGAGGCGGTGGGCCATGTAGTAAAGGCCGCCGGAGGTGGGGTAGGCGGAGGTGACCTCGGCCAGCGACATGCCGAGCAGCAGGACCATCAGGCCGACGCCGACCCAGCCCCACATGATCACGGCTGGTCCGCCGGTGCTCAGGCCGAAGCCGTAGAGAGTCATGCAGCCGGACAGGATGCTGATGACGGAGAAGGAGATCGCGAAGTTGCCGAACGGGCCCATGCGGCGTGCCAGTACGGTCTGGTAGCCGAGCCCGGCCAGGACAGCATCGTCGTCGACCAGCCGGTGGGCGGCACTTCTCGGAGACACCGAAAGAATCCTCTGGATCGAAGGGGTGAGGGACGGGGATGGCGCTGAGGGCTCGGGGCGGGGGTGCGCGGCTTCTCATCTGCGGTTCCGCTCGCGCTTCATCGCGTAGTTGCGCGCTTGGAGGAAGTCGTCCTGCCACCACCGGCTTTCGCTGACGTGCTGCCAGGGCGCGGGCGTGGCGAAGGGGCCGATCGCGGTGAACACCTCTGCCGCGCCGGGCAGACCACAGGCAGTCAGCGTGTAGGCCAGATAGTTCAGGTCCAGCAGGGAGCAGGTGCTCATGTCGGTGACGTGAGCGAACCAGCCATCTCTCGCCCGCTCGACGTAGTGCCGGACCTGCTCGTTGTCCCAGAAGCCGAGCGTGCTGGCGACCTGCCTGCTCGCCATCCGAGACCGGTACTCCTCGACCCAGGCGTACAGGGGCAAGGTCAGCTGCACGGACCCCGGCCTCGCCTGGGATGAAACCCACCGTGTGAAGTCCACGGATCCAGTGCCGCGGGCCTGCAAGCACTGGAGCATCCGGTGATACGCCTCCCTGTTGGGCCAGTCCCGCCGGTCTACCTGCCAAAGCAGCGGCCAGGGCCCCCGCGGCAGCATGGCCTCTGGCGGATTCGCCCAGTGATCGACCTGATGCCAGTTCCTCGGGTCGATGTCCAACTGGGAGAGGGCCAGCAGGCACACCCAGGGCACGGGGTCCACTGGCCAGCGGCGAGCAGCGTCCTCACATGCCACTCGTGCGGCGCTGACCCTGAGGAGCAGCGTGTGACGGTCTGCTGTGCTGTGGCGAGCAGCGAGAACCCGGTGAGTCATGACGCGGGCCCGCATCATCATGGCGTTCGCGTCTCCGGGCTCCTCCGCGCACCAGGCCGCGATGGCGTCACCTTTCGCCGCGCCGGCCGCCAAGACTTGACTGCGGGACGTGCGCAGCGCCCAGCTGAGGGTGTTGGCGAGCAGAGCCTTGGTGGACAGCCACCGATCGAGCAGGAGGTCTTCGAGGGCTAGGCGCAAGTCTTCGTCGTAACCCGCCGGATGCGGGGTCAGGGGCATGTCAGTATCCGTCACTGGAGCACCCGCCCGACGTTGTGGGGACGGTGGCAAGGGGTAGGCCGGCCTTGAACACGTAAGAGGGGCATGGAGGCCTCGTGTGGGGGTCGGAGGACCGCGGGGCGGCAATCGGGCACAGACCTTGGGTAGGCAACTGCGGACCGGCGGCTGCTCAGGGGGTCCCGATGGGGAGGAACGTCTGGTCAACCGCCAGGGCAGAAACCGGCAGCTCATCAAGGTCAGTTGCTCGACGCCCTCCCGAATCGGCGCTGGTGGCCAACTGCGTTTCAGCGCAGCGTGCGTCCGGGGAGGGGATGGCGAGGGAGCACCACGTCATCGTGCCGTCGGAGCTAACGCCCCACTCCTTTGCCAGGGTGGCAACGAGCAGCAGCCCCCGGCCACTCTCGGCGTCAAGGCCTACCTTGCGTCGTCGGGCCGGAGCGGGGTTTCCGTCAGTAACCTCGATACGCAATTCCTCTACCAAGATCATGACCCGAACCGCGATCGCGTCGCCTCGGCAGTGCCGCACGGCATTGGTGACCAGTTCCGAAACGGCGAGAATTGCCGTGTCGCTGAGTGCCGTCAGGTCCCAATGGCGCAGGTGCGCTGCGGTGATCCGTCGCATATGCCAAACGCGTTCGTCGGCCGGAGCGAAGGTCACCTCGAAGTCACGGATGACTGCCTGTGCCGATCCAGCCGGAAGGCGTTGAGAGCAACACCCCCGGCGGTCCTCGTAGGTGGGCGCCTTGCGGAACGTGGTCATGGACCTATCGCACCGCGCGCCCGGACAGCCTGCCAGGGGAAACAAGAGGGGGAAAATCCCGTCAAGGGGGAAACCAGCGGGGGGATCTCGAGCCATGATTGGCCCAGTCCACCAACAGAGGTCACACTCATGCCAGCAGATCCGTTCGCTGAGCTGCTTCTCCGACTGCGTAAGGAAGCAGGACGCACACAGGAGGAACAAGCAGAGGCCATCAACGCTGCCTCCGGCCGGGAAACCATGACCCGCCGCGAGATCAACCGGTACGAACACGGGCAGAACATCCCGACCAACCACACGGTCGCGCATATTGCGACGGCCTGCGGCTTACCCCCTGAACAGTTACAGCGGGAGGCAGCAGCCGCCCGCGCCCGGCGGAGGAAGGGACGCCGCCGTGAAGGGGAGGACCTGGACGACGTGAACCGCAGGACACTGATTGGTGGCGCCGTTCTCGGCGCAGCTGCTGCCGCCGAGCCGTGGGGGCGCCTCGCGCACGCCCTCAAACGAGGAACGAAGGTCGATTCAGCGGGGGTGGAGGCTCTCGCCGGTCACGCGGCCGACCTCCACGTGAGCGAGCATCACCTCACAGCCCGCCAGCTTCAGAGCAGGGTTGAGGCACATCTTGACGCCATCACTGCCGTTCTGCCCCGCGTCGGCGAGAGCGAGCGTGCTGTGACCATTGCTGCTGGTGAGACGGCCGCCCTGGCAGGTTGGGTGGCCTGGGATCTGGGCGACTCCGAAAGGGCGCGGGCCTACTACGGGGTCACGAGCGAGTGTGCCGAGGCCGCCGGACACCCCCCGTTGCGGGCCTTGGCTCTGGCCTACGCCAGCTACGGGGCTGCCACGCCAGAAAAGGCTATGAAGCTCCTGGCCCAGGCTGCCCAAGATGTACGAGGCCCGGGTAACGCTGCCGCCGCTGCCTGGGTCCACGGCCGCTATGCGGAAGAAGCGGCTACCGCCGGCGATGACATCGGCGCGCTGCGGGCCTTGGAGCGTGCCCAGGCCGTGTACGACTTCGCAGACCACACCACCGAGCAAGCATGGGTGCGCTTCATGACCCCGTACCGCCTCGACTCTCTGTCATTGTCGGTATACGGGCAGCTCAGGCGGCAGGAGTTGACGGAGACCGCCGACAACGCCGTAAGCCGCCTCGGTGATGAGCTACCCGACTCAGGGGTCGTGGTATTGGGCGACCTGGCCTCAGCACTGCTGCGTGGGGGAGACATCGAACAAGGTGTCTACGTGTCGCATCAATTCGCAGCCGCAGCAGAGGCCCGGCCGAACACCATGGGCAGAGCACGCGCGCGGGACATCGCAACGCTGCTTCCCAGCCGGGAGAACGAACTCGCCTGGCACCTGCAACAGTTGGCAGCGTGAACTGACATGCGGCTGCCGCACGCAACGGTCCGCGCAGCAGCCGCTTCTCGGTGATGGTCCGCGCTCTACCTCGCGGTCGACTGTTCGGCTACCCAGGCCAGGTAGGCCGCAGACCCTTCGGTAATCGGCAGGACGACCCACTCTGGAACCTCGTAGCTGTGTTCCTGGGCGACCCACGCCTCAAGTTCCGGGAGACGGTCCGTGGTCGTCTTGTACGAGATCCGCCATTCTCGGGCGGTCTCGATCTTTTCCTTCCACCAGTACACCGCGGTCAGCGGCGGGTCGATGTGGGCGCCAGCGGCCAGCCGGTTCTCAACCGCGCCTCGTGCCAGCACCGTTGCCTTGTCCTCGTCATCGATGGTGGTCTGCGCCACCACGATCTCGCTCGCCATGAACTCCACTCCTGGTCGATGTGCAACGACCCTACCTAGCCTCCACTGACCGAACTCACGTGGTAGTCCAAGTCCGCCGTTGACGGGGTCCGTATCTCCTCAGGTAACGTCCACCACATCTGGCCGCGGCCCGAACCCACGCCGGCAGCGTGGATGGGAGATTGGCCACTCCGCAGCGTCCTCGACCGTGCGGATGGTGCGGTTGGCCTTGTCAGGGTCCTGGTGCGCAGTCCAGCCGCAGTCGGATCCGTCGAAGACCTCGACCATGGTGACTCCGGCCTGGCGTGTCCGGTTGAGAGTGCCTGCGTTGTAGGCGACGGCCGACTTGGCGAGCGTCGCGGCCTCCGCCCAGGCACGGACTGGAACGCGGGCACCGTTGCGGTAGATGACGTGGGTCAGCTGGTGACTGGCCGCGAGCTTGCTCGCCAGATTCCTCGCAGCCTGTTTGGCCGTCATGTTGCCCGCCGCAAGCAGGGGGACTTCCCGGCGTGCCGCCTCACGCACTGCTCGGTAGAACTGGTTCGCCACTCTCTGGGCCTCTTCGGAACGGCGCAGGAAGTCGGCGTACGAGTCGGCCGCCAAGGACTGGAGGGCATCTCGGTGGAACACCGTCCAGGTGAACGTCTCGCCCAGGGCCTCGGCAGCCGAGCGGGCGCCAACAGCGTAGAGGTTGGGCAGCTGCCGCTGGACGAACTGTTGCGCCTCCTGGTCGACACGCTGTCGGAAGGCACGAATCGCCTTCTTGAACTCCTCCAGGGTCGCTGCGGTGCGCGGCGCTCTTGGGCTGTCGGCGAACTGGGCGATGACGGCGCGCTGCTTGTCGGCGAGGCGCTGCCAGGCTTCCTCGAGCACCGCGGCGACCCGGCGGGCAATCTCGCCCTGGTCGCCTGGTACCAGCGGTGGCCACTCGTAGGGCATGTCGCTCTACCGTGCCCGGTGGGTGTGCCAGAGCGGAGCAGTCAGAAGGTCGGTGCCTAGTTCGGCTTCCGTCGGCTCGTCAGGCGCGACAAGGTCGACGAGGTCAGCAATCTGCCGTTCGATCCCAGAGAGGTTGTTGCTCTGGTCGATGGTGACCACGCCGTCCACAGTCATGCGGAGGGGCTCGGCGAGCAGTTTCGCGCGCCTCTCGGCCAGGATCTCGTTGGCAACGGCACGGGCCGATTGCAGACGGGCGTAGCGGATGTCGAGGTCGGTGGTGTCTGTGGTGGGTCCGAGCTGGGCCAGCAGCCAGGCCCGTACAGTGTCGTCCACAGGGTGCTCCTGTCGTACGAGATGAGGCTCGACACCGTGGCGGTGCCGAGCCTCACGGGGTGGTCTGCTAGTCAGCCTCGGTCTTCCTCGGCGTACGCCGCCGCGGTGTCCTGGCAGGCTCCGGCTCCGGCTCCGGCTCCGGCTCCGGCTCCGGCTCCGGCTCCGGCTCCGGCTCCGGCTCCGGCTCCGGCTCCGGGGGATTCTGCCCAGCCTCGGTCACCGCACCGCCCTCCGGCTCCTCGTCGCCAGATCCCTCGTCCCGCTCCCAGCAGTCCGGATTGGTGATCGCCGCCGCCAGGTCCTCATCCGGCTCCCCGCCCGGCAGGAGGACGAGCGGCTCATGAGTGACCGGATGCCGAATGTGCACGGCGACCACCAGTCGGCGCCCCATCACAGCACCTTCGCCACGATGTGCGCGTCCGGCGTGTGCAGTACCGGCATGGTGACTGCCGCGCCCTTGGTCCAGATCTGCGGGGGGTCGTCCTGCGTTCCCCGCGTGATGATCAGGCCGGGAGCGTCCTCCCGCACGATCGCCGGGTTGGAGCCGCGGGACAGTACGAGGGACTCCGAGGTCGTGCCCCACTGGATGTTGCCCCACTTCGAGCGGTCAGGTGGCAGCATGATCCACCGGTCGTCCGGGAGGCACTTCACGGCCGTGCCGTCGACGCGGACCTGGGCCTTGTAGAAGGTGATCGGCGGCAGTCCGTAGTTGCCCCGGACGACGTTCACCTGCTCCGGGGTCAGGCTCGCGGTCGGCGTGGTCGACGGGTTCACCGATCCGTAGTACGCCGCCCGATAGGCGTTGTTGAGGGCCAGGTAGCTGAACGCCCGCCGAGAGGTCAGCACCAACGCGGGCTCGGGAGCGCCGAGGTCATCGAGGTACTGAATCCACGCCAGTTCGTCCCGGATCGGGTCGGAGGCGGGATCGGACCACAGGACCGCAGCCGTCGGCATGTTCCCGGCCGGGACGCCGAAGTCAACCTCGGTCACGAACTGGTTCTCGTTGATGGTGAGCTTGCCGTCGAGGAGCACGTCCGCAGCGGCCAGCTCCACGCGGGACTTGATGGCCTCGACGTGCCGCTCCACGTCGTCGTACAGCAGCTCCAGCAGCCGGTCCATGTCCGCATTGCGGGATGCCTCCAGCAGGAGCTGTTCCTGCTCACCGACCACGAGCTTCTGCCCGAGGGGCGGCAGCATGCCCTCGCGGACGTTCGACCACGCCTCGCGGGATGCGAACGGCACCGACGCGTCGTACGCCCGGTACTTCGCGGTGGAGACGTAGCGGCCGGAGTCCTTGATCCGCCACTTCACGTCGTTGAGCTGAAGCTGCGGGAAGACGGGGTTCGTGCCTCCGCTCAGGAGGAAGTCCGCCGGCGTGGGCAGTGCCCGCGCGAATGCGGTGAGGTCCTGGACGGTGACGTCCTTTATGAGGTCCTGGATGGTCATTTGCTCGTCACCTCACACGAACCGGATCTGTGCACCGGTCGGTGACCAGGTGACCTTGGTGGTGTCGATGCCGCCGGGCACCTTGGACGCCTTGACGACGCCGTGCCACAGGAGCGCGGCCGGGACCTTCGTGAAGCCGGGAGCGAACAGCGCCTCGGCGAAGACAAGTCCGGCCAGGACCTGGGTGCCGTCGGATGCCGCCGGGTTCCACGGCGCGAAGAGGCCGGAGGCGGTGATCTTGCCGACGGGGATGCCGGACACGACGCGGGAGTACGGCTGATCGGTGTCGGTCGACGCGAAGTAGTGCGTATTCGCCGTGAACTTCGACAGGTCGAGGGTGATCGTTTCGGTCTGATCGGTCCCGTGCAGCGAGGCGAGCCAGTCACGGTTCGCGCTGTACGTCGCCGACCGGGATACGGGCTGGATGGACAATGCCCCTACCTCCAGTGGACGGTCGCGGAAACTGCCGCGCGCTCACCGGGCTGGTGGCGCCGTCCACGGATCGGGTAGGGGCGTGGTCCCCGTATCCGGCCTGCCCGCCGGTGGGGTCATGGGCTTTTCCATGACAGGGCTGACGTGGGTCAGTCGGTGATGAACCCTCGTCTCCGGGCCATGTCGAGGCCTGCTGCTCCAGGCTTGGGCGGAACGCCCCCGCGCGCCGGTGGGCCACCGGCAGGAGATCCGCCTGGAGCGGGCGGCGCGGTCTCTCGGACTGGGCCGAACAGTTCGGGACGCCGTTCCTTCAGCTGCTCAGCAGCAGAGATGACCGTCTCCTCGTCAGTGTCGGGCTGGTCTCCGAGAACGCGGTTGATGAGGAGTACCGCGTCGTCCAGGTCCTCCCCCGCCGCACCGAGCCCCGCGAGGGCGGCACGTCGGATGGCGGCACGTTCCCTAGCCAGCGCCTGGGCTTCGCGCAACTCTGCCGCCTTCAGCTTCTCCTCGGCTGCCTGCTCGCGGCGCTCAACTTCGGTCAGCGCCGCCTGGTCCGCGTCGCGCTTCGTGGTGACGAACTCGATCAGCGACTCGGAGGTCTCGAAGCCGAGGTCGCCGAGCAGCTTCTTGACGGCGGCTCGGCCGCCTTGGGTCTTCTCGCGGGCCAGCAGCCGCGACAGATCCTCCTGCGTGACGCCGCCGCTCGCAATGTCGGTGGCCTCACCGGGCTTGTTGGAATCGTCGTCGGGCGAGGGGCGTGTCATGCGTGAACCGTCCACAGGTCTCCAGCGCCCCCACGCCAGTGATCAGTGTAGCGATCAGCCGCACCGGTCCGTTTCTTCATGGGGCAGTAACTCTGGTCGGCCGCTGGGCGTCGGGTGATGGTCTGCCTGGCCGACCAGCCATGTTAAGAGTCCAAGCGGCGTGTCAGTGCCGTCGCCTAGTGTTCTTTCATGGCGGCGCAGCAGGATCAGTTCAACGTCTGGTACACGGCGACGAAATTCCCGTCCGATGTCCGGCCCACGGACCTCATGACCTTCTCAGCCGCCGAGCTCGCACACGCGCTGTTCGTAACAGGGCGGGCGCCGGAGGACCGGTCGAAGCACGGCGTCACTTCGGTCTACGAGTGGATCCACCGCAGCACGCTGATCCCGGCCTACATCAGGCGGACGTCCGACGGCTCACTGGTGCGCTCGGACCTAGCACGTGAACTGGATCAGTCCGAGAAGGTCTCATTGTCGTACGCCCTGGGACAGGCTCTTACGGGCATCTTCAGCGAGCGCGTCCTCTCCGTTCGCTTTCTCATGCATGTAGATCGGTACGCGGCTCGTCACGGACTCGCGTTCGTACCTGGCAGTAGGAGGCGTGCCGACTTCTTCGGGCAGACGACGAGCGGTGGCTGGGTCGTAGCCGAGGCCAAAGGCCGCTCAGGCGATGTGGACCTCAAGACGAAGCGGGCAATGAGGGATCAAAAGCGCACTATCAGCCTAGTCGGAAGGGAGAAGCCTGACATCGCATACGGTTGCGCGGCTCACTTCCCGAAGGATATCTACGGCCGTGAAAGACTTAAGGTCCTCGCCATTGATCCGGTCGAGGAGGAGCCCGAAGCCATCGAACTCCCAGTTGACCCTGACAAGTTCATCCAGGCGTACTACGAACCGTTCCTGGCAGCCCTCGATTTCGGTGATTCGAGAGACACGCAAGGAGATTTCGTCTCTGTATCCATTGATTCCGGGATCAGGATGGGGGTTCTTCGGTCCGTCGTTGATCGCGTCGAGCTAGCCCACGAGGGACGCCTCAGAGGACTTCACAACGACGTGATCCAACTGCTAGAGCAGCAGGTTCCGGCCGAACGACCTGGCGGGTACTTCCTCGACGGAACCCACATGGCCACCAAGTGGTCCGAGGCTCTCAGGCGGGAGGACTGGAGTGAGTCCTACATCGACGAAACGCCTTGGTGGAGCGGTTGAGTTGTCATGGTGTTCGTGCGCCCAGGAGGTCGTTGCCGCCACGGTTGGCCGCCTTCGTTGCCGAGCAGCGTCCACGGCGCCGTCTCACCTCATGTCGAGGCCAATTCTGGTGGTCATGCCGGCGCAGGCTGTCGGGTGCACCTCGTTGAGGCGTGCTCACTCGGGTGTCACGGCATCGAAGCCGAGCCGCCGGCAGGCCCATTACGCAGGATCCCACCGTTCCCAGTGCTGGATCACGGTTCGGACGATGCGCATCGTGTCGTCTAGGAAACTGACGGCGTCTTCGGGGCTCATGTCGCGGGTCTGCTCGCGAAAGTCCCCGAGGACGAGGACCGCTACGAGCTCGGCTCTCCAGCGGCGCGCTTGTTCTGGTGGCAGGTTGGTGAGGACGGACGAAACCCTGTCGATCACTGTCTGGATCGTGTCGTTGTCCTCGTCGTCCAGTGCCTCCAGGCTGTCGCTTAGCTGGGTGAACCGGCTCTCCTCGTAGGAGGCTACAAGGCTCCGGGTATCCCGCAACGTCTCCCGGGAGTAGATCGGGGGCTGTAGCCCTTCGAACAGGGACAGGGACTTCTGGAGCTGCTGCTGCAGAGTCGTCCAGGAACCCAGCAATTCCACGCGTGGCGGTGGGTCTGCCGCCGCAAGGGCGGTTCTAAGTTGAGCGGCAGCCGTACTGCCCAGGGACCACGCTGGCGTTCTGAGCAACCGCCAGGCTGGGGAATCGTGGAGGAAAGGAGCGGTTCGCGGCTGTACGCTGCGTGCCTGCAAATGCTGGACCAACATCGCGATCGTTGCCACGTGTCAGAGGTCCCGTTCCGCCGCTCGCCCAAGACATCTGACGGAGGCGGCGGACGGGCTGGCTGGTGTCACGGCATGAGACATACCCTCATCCTCTGCCTGAGCAGAACCGACCCATGGTGCCCATGCCGGTTCGCCATGCTCCTTCACCCCGCTGGCGTAGCCCAGGGCTGTGGGCGATGGGTGCGCAGATCCGTACGGTTCTCTCTCAACTAATCATCGGAATTCCCACGCGCGGCCAGCGTCGGCTACCGGTCAGGTCGGCATCTCAAACCGCAACCGCATGGACGTGCCGAGAAGTTGGTAGCCAGCGAGTCCCGGGGCGCTGAAGGGGCTCGGTAGCGGCGTGATACGGCGGCGCTCGCCATCCATGGCGTAAGAGACGTAGACGATCACGTACGTCTCGCCCCGCTGCAGGTGACAGGCTCTTTCGATCTCAGACTCCCCAAGGATGATCTCGCCTTGGGCCTGGGTCGATGCCTTTACCTCATAGAGGAGCGTCTGCTCACCGTCATGGATGCGGAAGTCGTAGCCGAGCGTGTCGTCGCCCGAGTCGTCTGCGTATACATATCTACGCAGTCCGGACTTCCAAGATTCCTCACGGGGAACGCCGAACTGGCGCTCCAACCACGCGCCCACGGCCACTTCGCCGGCCAGTCCGATCGCCATGTTCTTCTGAGGGTCCTGGGTAATGACCCGGAATCCACCGCTGCGCCCTTCCCGCCCCGACGAGGCGCGCTGTCTGGGGAGGGTCGGCGTCGCTGGCGTGTCGGGGCGTGTCGGGGCGGCGAGTTGTTCGGGGGTGAGGTCGGCGGCCACCTGCCGGGCCAGCTCTCGGAGGTGGTCGGGGCCGATCGGAAGGGCACGGCCGTTCAAGGGAAGGGATGGCCCTGGAGAAGCGGATGGCTGCCCGTTTCCAGAGGCCTGGCTCGATGCGAGCGTCGGAGGTTCGTGCAGGCCTAGGTCGGCCGCCCGGTCCGTGGCTGGCATCCCCTCCGGCCAGTACCCATGCGTGCGCAGCCAGGCGATCACGTCGCGGGTGCCAATCGGCTCGAAGTCGAGCAGCCCTTCAGAGTCCATCGCATACGCGACATCGGTGGCCGACGGCAGCGAGGAGCTCTCGCTGCCTTGACGGTTCAGCCACGCCTCCGTGCGGGCGCGCAGTCGGGGGACGCGGGCGTGGATGGTGTCAATGCAGGCTTCGCGGATCTCGGCCACCGGGCGTGCTCGCACCTGCCGAGCCAGTGGCGCAGGCAGGTGCGTGGCGGCCCACTGCTCGGCGTGGGCGTCGAGGAGGTCGGAGGAGAGGTCCCAGTGGCGCTGAGCCCATTGAGGGTCCCGCTCCAGCCCGGGGAGCGATCGCAGCCGTACGTAGTCGGTGAGGGGTCTGCCCGCCTTGTGTTCCGCCGCGTAGGCGTCGCGGACCCGGTCGGTCAGTCGGGCGCGGTTCTGCTGCAGCCATGCCTGGAACTGCCGGTGGTGCGTCTCCGAGTTGTCGACGGTGGGCAATCCCAGCGTCCGCCAGGCCACGTTGGCCTCGGCCAGGGGCACTCCCACGACCGACAGCTTCCGCTGCCAGTCGTTCTCGTCCACGAGCCCGAGCAGCAGGTCGGCTTGGTCCACGGGGAGCCGGGCGACAAGCCAGTCGTGGAGTTCTCCGCGGTCGTGCAGGTTCTCCTGCGCTCGCTGCAGCTCTTCGGCGAGGCCGATGTCGAGGCAAGCGAGCAACGGGACGAGACGTGCGCTGCCGGAGCGGATGGAGGCCCGGTCGGCGACGATCGCCTCCAGCCGCCGCGGTGAGATCCCGAGCACGGAGGCGATGTCCGATTCCGTGACGTCCGTGACGGACCTGCCCCGACGCTCCAGTTCGATGAGAGCCAACCGTACCGACGTGCCCAGGTACGGGGCTCCGATCAACGTGCTCAGAGCTGCCGCGGCGGTCTGCAACACGTGCCAGTCGGAACGCTGCCGCGCGCACACGACGATGAGACAGGGCTCATCCGGATCCTCGTGCAGCAGGGAACGGTCGTCGCCAGGATCGTCGAGGGTGTGCCCGGCGACGTGCGTGACCGCCGTCCCCGCCAGGACGACACCGCAGCTCTGGAGCCGACGCCTCACGCGTCGCGCGGAGGGGACCCTGGTCCTGGAGGACCGCTCGTCGTCGAATTCGACCAGTGCTGTCATAAGCGTCCGCAGCCAGGGGCCGGCCAGGGTTAGCAGAGGTACGCGGGGTGCGTCGGCGATAGGCAGTACGTCTACGCGGATGTCGATCTCCGCCTCGCTGGTGCGCCGGATTGCGAATCGTCCTTGCGCCGCCAGGTGGGCGTGGACGCGTTCGCCCAGAGCCCGGTCGTCGACGGGGAGGACGGGCACGGGCACCTGGTCGAGCAGCTTCCGATTCTGCGTTCCCCGTACATCAGGCACATAGACCGTCTCGGTTTCGGGGTCCGGCGTGACGACACCCAGCATCTCGGCACGGCTCACGAGGAGTTCGGTCAGCGTTCCGGGCTGCTGCCAGGATCGTGTACCGGGACGAGGAAGCAGATCCGCCCATGCCTGTTCGTACGCCCTGCGCACAAGGTGCCCGAGTGGCCCCTGCCGCAGTTGGGGCCTGCGGCGAAGGAGGTCGGGGAGGTGACGTAGCCGGTCTGCGGCGGTTTCCGAAGCGTCCCACCGGCGCACACCGAGCAGACGCAGCCGCTCTAGGACGCGGTTCGACTGCCGTCGGCGCAGCACGGGAGAGGCGACTGTGAGGAATGCGGGCGGCGCGTCCCTATCAGCCCACCACCACACGGCGCTGGCCGTCGTGAAGGCGGGTGCGTCCTCGTCATCGCCGGACTGGGGAATCCACGGCGCCCGGCTCAGGAACGCCGCCAGCGGGGTCGGCCATGGCGTGCCCTCTCGGTCGGAGCCTCCCGTGAAGCGGAACTCAAGCGCCTTCGCGGGCCATCTTTCCAGGCCATGGACAATCAGCTCTGCATAGAGTCGCCGACTCTCCTCGTCGAAAGCGGCGTAGTCCCGCTGACCGGGAAGCATGGCTACCTTCTTCTGTGCCGGACGGTAGTCAACGGTCGCGTAAAGGTCATCACGTCGGCTGGGCCATTGCTCGGCGGTCGAACGCCATTGGGTCAGTTCGTCCCGGTTGAGGTCTACTGCCCACAGACCGGGAAAATCTGACGGGTAGTTGAGGCGTTCCCCCTTCACCGGCTGATGCGAGGTGATGTACGTCGGCAGCAGACCGTGGCAGACGCCCTGGTCTTCAAGGAAGAGCCGGAGGGTCTGTGCGTCGGTTGGGGTGCCCGCGCAGATCTCCTGAGCCGGTCGAACGACTCGGTCGGCGGCGGTGGCCAGGGCCCGGGAGACCCCTGCGGTGCGCTCCAGAAAACGGGGCAGCGTCCCGTCGATGTTGCTGTGCTCGCCCGGCCAGCCCTCTCCGAACATGGCTTCCGAAGCCGGGACCCAGCCCTTTCGACCGGGCACCAGCAATCCCTTGACCACGGTTCCCTTGCCGCCGCGGCTGCGGGACGACGCCCACATGGTGCAGGCGAACAGGAGGCAGTCGCGCAGTGCTTCGTCGTCTTCGCGGGCCGTCCGCATGGCTTCACCCAGTACGTCCAGGACAGCTTCCGGGCTGTAATCCCGCACTAGACCCTGCTCCGCCAGCCAGCTTCGGCCACGCGCCCGACGACTTCCCTTCCTTCCGGTCCAGGCGATCTCGCCGTGGACGAAGGAGATGCGCTCCGCGAGTCCGGACGGAAGGCCGGTCACGGCCGCCGCCGCACTGCCCGTGCTGCGGATGAACAGCCCCGCGTCTCCCGCCGTAGCCAGCCTCCCGTCGGCCGTGAAGACGATCTTTTTGCCCTTGAGCTCCTCAACGGTGCGAGGAAAGCAGACCGACAGGTCGTAGTAGTAGTCCGCCCACCGCCCCGCGTCGAAGTTTCCCTGAGCGAGAGCCGATGCGAGCCGCTCGGCCCAGCCGGCGAGTACGGAAGGCGGCGGGACGAGCCCCAGACCGCGGGCTGTCCCCAGCTCGACCAGCCTGTCAATGCGCCGGGGGTGGAGCGCGGGGTCGATCAGTTGTCCGACTCCGGCATCGGCCACGGCCTGCGGGGTGAACACCCGGGCCTGCTCCGGGCGGCGCCACAAGTAGCCGTACCGGAACGATGTGCAGGCACCGGCGGGGTGCAGTACGGGCATGAACGGAACGTCGTTGAACTCACGGTCCCGCGCCTTGAAGGCCACCTCTAGGCGGCGCAACTGGCCGTGTTCCCAGCACATGAGGTCGACGAGGGAACCCGCGGGCATCTCGACGCGCCGTTCGTCTGCCAAAATGGCCGCATTCGCACACACTTCGGCTGCGGTGTCGAGCAGCAGGTCGTTCCACGGGAGGGACTCGGACATCTTCTGACGGCTTACGTCGGTCACGAAGGGGGCGTTGACGAAGCCGCGGACCGGGCAGGCTGTCTGCTGTCCCATGGGCAGGAACGTGTACAGCCTCCCGCGCGTCAACGGCTCACCCGCCGGAACCGCCACACTGACCACAGCCGAGTCGGCCAGCGCCTGCCAGCCGGCCTTCAATGGTCCGGACCCCAGGCCCGCGGCAGCGGCCTGGTGCGCACGCTCACGGTTCACAGCTGCCGTGACCATGACTAGACGCAGGCGGCGGCGCAGCGTGATGCGCTGGACCCTGAGACCTCGGGAAGTGAAGAGCGTCTCCACGTGGCGTGTGTAGACCTTGCGCCGCTCCTCGCCCTCCGCCCGGTGAACCGCGGTCACCTTTCCGAGGCGGTCCAGAAAGAGTTCGAACGGCGCCCCATCATCGGTCAGTTCACGCAGTTGGCGTACAGCCTCCCGTCTCGCCTCGACGGACCGCAGCGGAAGTCGGACCACGGTCACCATCCCACGGCGACGGAACGGCATCACGGCAGTCGGGACGGCGTCCACTGGCACCGGTGCCTTCAACGACGAAAGGTTCGCTCGTAGTTGATCGGCGGCGTCGACCCGGCCGGGGGCGGCCTGTTCGGCAAGCCAGTCGAAGTCGGTCTCCCGGGCGAAGCGAAAGCAGAACCCGTCGAAACTCTTGGAAGCCGGGCCCACGACGCTGTACACCTCGGGGGCGACGGTAAGTTGCAGTACGCTCTTGAATCCGACGCCCTTGTGGCCGATGCCCTCGTCGGGTCGCTTGCTCGACAGGCCGACGCTGCACAGCGCCTTGAAGTTCCTCGGGCCGAGAGGCCTTCCGCCGTTCGCCACGTAGAGAACACCGTGCTCGCCCTCGTCCTCGTCGAGCAGCAACTCGACGCGTCCGCCGCCGTGACGAACCGGGTGGGCGTCATGCGCGTTCTGCAGCAGTTCAACCAACACGCGGCCCTCGTACTCGGGCGAGAGCATCTGTTCGGTGATCTCTTTGAGCTCGAGAGCAGCGAGGCGTCCGCGTTCAAGATCCGCGAGACATCCCTCCGCCTCCATGACCGCCGTGGCCACGACACGCTTCCGCCTGGCCGAGCCACCAAGGCCCTTGGACGGCTTTACTCGCCTCTGCCCGTCGGCCACTCTTCGCTCCCCCGATGCGTTTCGGAACGCCGTCACGCCGCAGTGGCGCTCGGCACCCAAAAGTCCTGACGCCGACAGTACGGGCGACCACTGACATCGCACGCGCGATCCGTGAGGGCCATGGGAAGAGGGGCAAGCGCAACAACGGCGTCGCCGTCCTCGCGGACGCCGCCCGATTGCAGGCGAGAAGATCGCCTCGCGGACCGCAGATCGTCAACAGACTCCAGACAAGCCGCGAGATCTGCAGCTACATGCAGAACGCTGGCCAGCACCGCGACCGCTCGCTCCAGGTCAAGATGGAGCGGGCGGTCGGTTGTCGAGTGCGTCCGACTGCGTGCGTCCCGAGCGAGGGTTTGCACTAGCAGCGGGCCAATTGACGGGACGGCACTGGCGGGAGACGCGGCGGCGGACTCGTAGCCCGGCCGGTGGACACCGGCCGGGCCACCCATTCACTTGCGCGTCAGAGGTGGCAGACGGAGCAGCCAGCTTCGTCGTCGTCGGAGTCGAGCGCGTCCGAAAGGACTTCCAGGAGAGGCCGGTTAGGCTTGATGCGCTTGGCCGCACGGTCTAGAGCCGCCTCGTGCTTGGCCTCGATCTCGTCCTTGCGCTCTATGAGCTCAGGCAGCGACTCGCCTTGTGACCAGGTGTAGTTGCGGCCCTTCATAGCCGTGTGCCGGTAGCGGACCTTCTCTTCGTACTCGACAGCCCGATCGAACAGGTCGGGGTGGCGTTCCTTGAGGCCGACCCACTCGTGCTTGCGCTGGAAGAAGCAGAAGTAGCATCCCGAGCGCGTTCGCCACTCGTAGTAGTCGGGCAGACCGATGCCCGCCTCGTCAAGGATGCGCATCACACCTTCCTTGTCGATGCCGTCCTCGCGGAAGGGGAAGACCGCATCGATGTTCGGCTTGGTGCTGACGTAGCCGATTCGGTTCTCGTCGGCTCGGATGGCGACGTAGGAGATGACCTTGTCGTCGCCGACCCAGTCCTCCAGGGGCTTGATCTTGAGGTTCTTGGTGCACCAGCGCATCTGCGGGCTGGGCAGCGTGCCCTGGTAGACCTCCATCCAGTGGTCGAAGTCGCGGTCGGCGTTCAGCCGCACGATGGACTTGCCGAGGGCGGCCTCAAGCCGGTTGAGGTACTCGTAGGTTTCCGGTAGTTCAGCGCCGGTGTCGCAGAAGAAGTACTCCATCTCCGGGACTCGGTCGCGCATGTAGACGGCGAGCGCAGAGGAGTCCTTGCCGCCGGAGATACCGAGCACGTGCCGGACCTTCTGAGTGTCGGCTCCGTCGGTCATCCCTGTGCCTTCCTTTCACTCGCCGCTGTCGCGGCATCGGTCACGCGCTGAGCGAGTGCCGCAAGCAGAATTCGGGCCCCGTCCGGGCCGAGAGCCTTCTCCGCCTGCTTCAGGACGTCAGCAGCCAGGCTGCTGGCCTCGCTGCGGGCCTGCTCCGGCACATAGATCAAGGTGCGTTGTTCCACACCGGCGCTGTCGGTCAAGGTCAACAACTGCGCGTCGAGTTTCTCTTCCCGGCCCTGGATTTCGTTCCCGGCATGGTGCAGGTGTCCGACCCGGTCGAGGGCCGCGGCCATCGCGCGTGCCTTCTGCGGGAAGACTTTGGCTTCGTGGTCGTTCCAGTCGCCGAGCGCGGAGTTGGTCAGGCGGACGACGATGGGCTCCAGCCAGTCGTTGTCCTCCAGGCTGTCGCTGAGGACGAAGTCGACGAAGCCTCGGAGTTCCGGGGTCAGCACCGCGTCCGCGAAGCCTCGCAGCCGGGCAACCAGCTGTGCACGCAGCTCCGGCAATTCGGCCGGCAGGCGGAACTCCTTCGCGAGGACGCCGACGACCTCGGCCCGCAGCTGACTGTCGATGGCGACAAGTTCGTCCGCCGCCTCGGTGAGCCGTTCGACGTAGGCGTTCGCCGCTTCCACGTTGGCGCGCGTACGGGCCGGGATCTCGGGCAGTCCGAGCGCCTTCGGCAGCGCGTGGAAGATCAGTTCGTCGGGGTCCAACGCGCCGGCGATCGTGGCTCGCACGGCGCGGGCGTCGGCAGACACGTTCTTGGTAGTGCGCGCGTACTTGTGGAGATCGGCCACGCGCATGATCAGCGCACTGGCCACGGACAGAAGGTCGGGGTTACGCAGGGCCTTGGAGCGCGGTGCCTCCACACCAAGCGACACCATCAGCTTCTTGATGATGCTGCCACGCTGCCCGTCTCCGGCTGGCGTGTACTTGACCGAGAAGCGTTGCGGGCCCTTGACGAGGCGCTCGACCACGTCGATGGTCAGCCGAGGCAGGTAGGTGCCTTCTTCGAACAGGGCGACGTCGTGGCGGCGGATGACCAGGGCCGGGATCAAGAACACCGGGACCATGCCGGCCTTAAGCCCGTAAGGCGGGCTCATGAGGTTGCGGATGACCTCCTCGATACTCAGGCGCTCGGTGGCACCGGTCAGGACGTCGTTGAGGGCATTCCAGGCGGGCTGGGCGTGCTCGTGGCCTTCACCGGGCGGAGAAAACCCGTACGGAAGGAGGCTCTCCACATGGTTCTCGGCCTGGGCCACACCGTTTTCGCGGTGCAGGCCGAGGAAGGCCAGGACACCGCTGTACATGGCGCGCTCGGCCCGGTAGCCGTCACTAAAGCCGAGGTTCTTCTCGCCGGAGGCAGCGAGCATGGCAGTCAGCAGTATGCCGCGGGCCTGGGCGGCCTGACTCGTCAGGACGTGGCGCCCGAGCATCTCATTGCGGATGTGGGGCGTGTGCGGGTACACCGACTCGCAGGCCAGGGAGACCAGTCCGCTGAGGCTGCGGGCCGTGAGTCCGGCGGCAGCAGGTTCTTCACCGGCAGCGATGCCGGTGTGCCACAGGCTCCAGGACGCTTCGGCCGACGGGGGGTAGAAGGCTTCCTGCAGCAGTTCCAGCAGCTCAGCCTCGGCCTGAACGATCCGCTCGGTGACTTCTCGCCTGGCGACGTGGTCGAGGCCCTGCTCGTTGCCGAGCTCCTTCAGCGCGACCAGGTATGTGGCCGTGGTCAGCACCACGTCGGGGTTAGGGGTGGTACCGACGAGGACCGGCAGAGATGCATCGACGGTGGGCCGGTCCTCCTCGGTCCCAAGGTGGAACACGACGAGGCCGTCGGCGGGTTCCTTCAACTTGTCTGGGGCAGCGACCGTCCCAGTCTCGGGGCCACTGACCGCGGTGTAGAACACGCGCATCATGCCGGTGACCTGGCTGTGGCGGCCAGCCACGAATGCCTGCGGGACGAGGCTGCTGAGCCGGCGGATGACCGAGGGAGCATCGAGGTGGGCGATGATCTCCTTGATCTGGCCGTCGATGTCGACGTCCGTGCCCTGCCAGACCCGGTATTCGCCGCTGAATTCGCGGTGGACCACGAAGCCCCGGCGGACGAGGTCGGCCAGCCGTTCTTCGAGCGCGGTGAAGGCCTCGGCGTCGGCGACGTCGGTGGGGTCGTGGAGGGCGAAGTGGATCATCGGCGCGGTGGCGCTCAGGGCACCGTCGGAGTCGATCAGGTTGAGAACGCCGATGGTCTTCAGAACGTCCTGGTCGGCTTCCGAGAGACCGTTGGCGTCCCGGATGCGCATGTCGACCTCGATCCACCGGCTTGCGTTGGAGGAGGCCAGGAGGGTGGTGCGCCCGGAGTTGAGGAAGTAGTCGTACAGCTGAGGTAGGCGCACCGTGCTGGCGTGGTCCGCGTTCTCGGTGCTGTGCCGGGCCAGTGTGTGGCGAACGGTGTTGGGCTCACCGCTGTTCAGGAAGCCGGAAAGGCTGCGGTCGTGCTGGCCGATCTGGGCGGCGAGGATCGGCGCGGCGAGGGCCGTGATCGGGTGCAGCGGGTAGAGGTCCGCGAAATGGTCGGGGCCGAGTTCGGCAAGGACCCCGAGACCGTGTTCCGTCCAGATGTCCGCGGCCGCTTCGGCCGACGTGGTGATCAGGGTCTGTCCCGCAGGGCTGACAGCGGAGCGGTCGAGCCGGCGGCGCAGTAGGTGCAGGGAGTCGCCGTGGTGGGGAACGAAGGTGATGTCTTCGAAGCGTCCCTGGATCTTGGCCCATTCGCGTGTCTTGAGTTCGCTGGACCGTGAGGCGTAGTCCATGAACGACAGGTGCTGCAGGGTCATCAGATAGACGGGCAGCCCGTTGGGGCCTGCAGCCTTCTCTGCGAGTTCCTGCAGGAGGAACAGGTCGTGCTGGGCGTCGGCGAACTCGTTGTGGCCGGCGAGGTGTTCCAGCGTTTTGCCGAACTCGTCGATGACCAGGAGCAGGGGTTGTTGCCCGTCTGCCGTCAGCGCGGTGACGGCGTCGAGGATGTGCTTGGCGCCGGCGCTGTCCGGGTCGGCGCACGCAGCGAGGGCTACGGCGATGGCCTTCGGGACGCGCTTGCCCCAGCGTCGCTCCGCCGCGGTGTTCAGGGCCCGGGCAAGGGTGGTGACCAGGGATTCGCGGCGTGCGGTGGCTACGCCGCCGAGGAATCCCTCAGGTGCGATGGCATCGCGTGCTGTGGCCAGGCGCTGGGCAAGGGCGGGGCTGGCCTCGTCGAGGATGCGCTCGGCCTCGCTGCGCCGCTTAGCATCGCGGCCGAGGAGGGCGTCAATGAAGTTGGACAGGGTGGATTTGCCGGACCCATATGGACCGGTGAACGACCAAGCGCGCGTGCGGCGTTGGTCGGACAGCGCACTCGCGATGCGCTCCAGGACGTCGACGGCGCGAGCGCCGACGTAGGGGTCGTGCAGTGTGTCCTCGACGTCGCGCTCGAGATTGGTCGAGCGCATCTGGGAGCCGACGAGTTCGATGCCGGCGGGGAACTGCTGGGCGGTGCTCGCCGGGCTGCTAAAGGTCCGCGTGGGGGTTGCGGTGGTCACGCGATCTCCTCAAAGAGCCGCTCGGTGTTCTCGGTGTCCGTGGTGAGTTCCTTCTGCTCAGCCTCAGCAAGCTTGGGGAACTTGGCGGCCCACTCTTCACGGGTGGGGAAGCCGGGGCGGCGAGTGACGAAGTCGTACTGCTCGTCGAGCACTTCCCAAGCCAAGACGAAGGGGTCGGCGGTGAAGGCGAGGCTGCGCTGTCCCACGGCCTCGGTCAGGTTGAGCTGCGGGTGATCCGCGGCGATCTTCTGCAGCGCCAGAACAATCTCGTTCTCCCGGACGCGGAAGGCGCGCCCCGGGGAACCCGGCTCGTTGGCGAGGCGGGCTACGGAGATCGAGTTGGGCTGGCGAGAGAACTTGGCGGCGAAGTCAAGGCAGGCGTAGGCCAGCACACGAGCGGGCAACGTGGTGCGGTGCCCGCTGGTGAACTGCCACTCGGGCTTGCCGCGTGTGCCGACGAAGGTGAGCAGGTCAAGGTCGCGGAAGGGGCACGCGAGCAAGTCCTCGTAGCTACCCGGGGAGCCGGCCTTCTCCGGTGCGCTGCGCGCATACATCTTGGTGACGCAGTCGATGTCGCGGACGATCGACGCTTCGACTGGGCTCTCCTTGTAGGAGAAGTTCACGTGGCGGGTGACAACCTGCGTCATGTCCGCGACCGTGAACCGGGAAAACGGCGCGAGATGGAAGGCCGTGTACCAGGTCGGCGCCCAGCTTTTGGCCCCGGGACGGGACGAAACCAGCCACCAGTGAAGCAGCCAGAGACTGCCGTTCTCCTCTAGATAGGGGTCGGCGCCGTCCTCGTCGAGAAGCCATCGGGCTTCCCAGGTGGGGAAGGAGTACTTGGAGCGTGCCCCCTGCGTCGGGTAGTGCTCACGGGTCAGTTTGAACGCCCTCGACCAGTACCGCATGGCGTTGACCATGTTCTTGCCCACGCCGAACATCACCGGCGCGTCATCCGCGAGGAACGCGCTCGGGTCATCCTTCACCTGCATATACGCCTTGTGCAGCCAGCCGAAGCGGGGCGCGAACGTCTCGTGTCGCGCGAAGGCAAAATGGGCGGCTTCCCCAAGCCGGCTGTCTGACATTCGGGACCTCTCTGTGTCCAATGCGATTGCTCTAACAAGGTGTTAAACGAGGTAACGCTCAGCGAGGACCGCGGGCTTCGGCCAGCGCGGAGCGAACTTGCGTCACGGCGCGTACAACGGCCTCTGCCGCGTGCTCGACCTCGAGGCCTGTGGTGGCGTAGCCCAATGAGAAGCGGATCGTGCTGTCGGCGTCTTCCCGGGACAGCCCCATCGCCAGTAGCACGTGGCTCGGCGTAGGGGCGCCCGAAGCGCACGCGCTGCCCTCCGATGCGGCGACGTCGGGCATGGCCGCCAGGACAGCATCGGCAGGCACTCCCGGAAACGTGACGCTCGTCACTCCAGGGAGCCTCTGGTCCCGCCGCCCGTTGAAACGGCACTCGGGCAGGGCACTAGTCAGTAGGAGTTCGAGGCGGTCACGCAGGGAGGCAACCCGCTCAGCCTCCTCACCTAGGCCACGGTGTGCGGCTTCGGCTGCGGCACCCATGCCGATGATCCCTGCCACATTCAGCGTGCCCGCGCGCCAACCCCGCTCCTGCCCGCCGCCCACGAGGAGTGGCCGATGCGGCAGCGGCGCCCCGCGCCGTACGTACAGGGCACCGACTCCCTGCGGTCCGCCGAACTTGTGCGCAGACAACGACAAGAGGTCGACGTCGAGTTCAGCGACATCCGTGGGAAGGCGGCCGATGATCTGCGTGGCGTCCGTATGGACGAGTGCGCCGGCGTCACGAGCCGCCTTGGCCGCGACGCGAAGGTCAGTGAGAACGCCGGTTTCGTTGTTCGCGGCCATCAGGGAGACCACGCCCCCATGGCGCGCCTCGAAGACCTGCTCCAGGGCGCCGAGATCCACCACGCCGTCGGCTCCGACAGGCAGCAGCACAAGATCGTCGGGCTGCCCAGCGGTGACCGTGCGGGCCGTCTCCAGCACTGCAGGATGCTCAACAGGGGTCGTCACCAGGGGCTTTCCGGCAGTGTAGGCCGCGCGGAGAGCCAGATTGTTTGCCTCGGTCGCCCCGGACGTGAAGATGAGCTCGCCGGGTGAGCAGTTGAGGAGGTCGGCTAGCTGTCGACGGGCAACGTCGACCCGGTAGGCCGCCTGCCGCCCCGGTTGATGCATGCTTGAGGCGTTTCCGACCGACTGCATGGCCTCGATAACGGCTGCGGCAGCCTCGGGCCGGATCGGCGCGGTGGCATTGTAGTCAAGATAGGACGTATCCGACCCATTCGGCCCGTTCATCTCTGCCTCCCCGCCTCGCTCGTGTCGCACACCAATGTACTGCTGGTGGAAAGCTCGCCTCGCATCCGGGGTTCCACCAGGAGCTCGAAGTGATCCTAGCCATGCGTCAAGATCCACCGTTTGAAAAGCTCGAACGCGGGGTGTCGCAGGCCGCTTACCGAACGACTGTTCTATGCCCTGTGCCGTTGGCGCAAGTCGCACGCAGCAAGATCCACGCCACAGGCGGGAAAATGGACCGCCGTGTGACCAAATGCTGTGCCTGGCTGGGCTTTTCTGTTGATGGTGCTCCTGTTGTCAGTGGTCCCGATTAGGGTGGTCCGCACGCTGCAGCGGCGCAGTACTGCACGTTGGGGCGCTGCTTGGTGTGCGTCGAGCTGGGGGAGGAACTTCGTGATGGTGGTCGGTCCGGTGCGAGCTGCTTCCGGCTCGCCGCCTGGCACGTCGGTCCGGTGACGCTTTGACGACATGGTCACCGGGGTTGCCGTTCGAAGCGGTCCTCGCAAACGCCCCCATGGAATACATCCGCAGACACCTCGGCAAGGAACTGTGTGCCCTCCTCGATCTTATTGAGGGCGGCACGGCCGGAGACGATCGGCTGCGAGCGGTCGCCGCTGTCGCGATCGACGCCGAGCTCCTGGTCGCGGACGTCGACGAACGCAACGGTTTGATCGCCCACATTCCGGAACCGAAGCAGGCAGAGCTGGCCCAAAGGTTGGGGTCGCTGGGCGATGGGCAGCCGCTGGAGTACCTGCACGGGCTGAAGTGGACTCCCGACGAGCGCCGAGAACTTCTGGAGTTCTTCGGCTTCACCGTCGACCGTGCACAGCCTCAACTTCCCTCGTTTGTGCAGGAAACGGCACCCGAGTACGCCCTATTCCCGCATCAGCTCCGCGCCGCTCGCCGGGTCAAGGACCTGCTGTATGACGGGCCCCGGCGGGTCGTGCTCCACCTGCCCACAGGCGTGGGTAAGACCCGCACCGGTATGAGCATGATCTGCGATCACCTGCGGCAGTACGGCCCCGCGCTCGTAGTCTGGCTGGCCCACGGGCAGGAGTTGCTGGAACAGGCGGCAGCCGAGTTCGAGCGCGCTTGGGCCAAGGTCGGTGACCGCCCCCTGCCGGTCCTCCGCGTGTGGGGCAGCGCCCCTGTAGACCTGTCAGGCGTGACCGACGGACTGGTGGTGCTCGGGCTGGAGAAGGCCGTCTCGACCACCAAGTCGAACCCTCAGTTCCTGCGTACCCTTGCCGCCCGCAGCACTTTGACCGTTTTCGACGAAGCGCATCAGATCATTGCGCCCACATTTCAGGGCGTCGTGGACGAGCTAACGACACGTCACGACTCAAGTTTGCTCGGACTCACCGCAACTCCAGGCCGTACGTGGGCGGACATCGCCAAGGACGAGGAGCTTGCCGAGTTCTTCTCCCGTCAGAAAGTCATGCTGGAGATTGAGGGCTACACCAACCCGGTGACGGCCCTCATCGACCAGGGGTACCTAGCCAAACCGATCATGCGGACTGTGGCCTCAGAAGCCGGGATGCACCTGTCGGCACGGGATCAGCAGAGCCTGGCGCGATCATTCGACATCCCGCCTGGCATCATCGCCGAGCTTGCACGGGACAAGCAGTGGAACCTGAAGGTCGTCCAGACGATCATGGAACTGCTCGAAAAGCAGCATCGCCGCATCCTCGTTTTCGCAGCGTCGGTGGACCATTGCCGACTGATAGCAGCCGTGTTGTCAGCAGCCGGTCTCGACGCCGTCTTCGTGACGGGCGAATCCTCGCCCCGACATCGGAGCGATGCCATCCGGCGATTCAAGGGTGCTGCCCGGCGCCCCATGATTCTCATCAACTTCGGGGTTCTGACCACAGGGTTCGATGCCCCGGCGGCCAGCGCCGCCGTCATAGCTCGACCGACCAAGTCTCTGGTCTTGTACAGCCAGATGGTCGGCCGAGTCATTCGCGGACCTAAGGCTGGCGGAACCACCACCTGCGAGATCGTCACCGTCGTCGACCCGGAACTCCCCGGGTTTGGAGATGTGGCCGATGCATTCACCAACTGGGAAGACGTATGGGAGAAAGCGTGACCGGCGAGGGAAGCGAATACCGGATCGTCAGCCCTTCGCTGACCGTCAAGGCTATGCGGGACAGCGGCTATAAGAACACCGCCTACGCGCTCGCGGAGCTGATCGACAACAGCATCGACGCCAACGCCGCGCTGGTCCAGGTCTTCGCCTGTGAAAGCCCGGTCAAGGGCGCTAACCAGACAAGGCACAAGGTAGACACCATCGCCGTCCTCGACGATGGCGATGGGATGGATGCGAAGCTTCTCCGACGCGCGCTTAAGTACGGAGACGGCCTCGGTGACGACCGCACCCGTATCGGCCGCTTCGGCATGGGATTGCCCAACTCCAGCATGTCCCAGTGCACCAAGGTCGAAGTGTGGTCATGGACCAATGGTTCCGCGAACGCCATGTACACCTACCTGGACCTTGCCGAGATCACGAACGGGCGAGACGAGGTCCCAGACCCTGAGCCCCGTCGTGTGCCGGAGTACTGGGACGAGCTCAGTGAAGCGCCTCTGGGATCAAGCGGCACCCTTGTTGTGTGGACGGACCTCGACCGCGTCAAGTGGCACGGCGCAGGAACCACCTTGCGTAACACGGCCGAGCTAATAGGCCGCGTCTACCGGCACTACCTCGATGACGGGTCCGTAACCATCAAGATGGCCCCGGTCCGCGACGGAGAGGTAATAGAAGGAAAGAACGGCTGGTACTACGCAGAGCCAAACGATCCCCTGTACCTCATGCAGGAGACTGGAACGCCAGCTCCGTTCACTGATACTCCCATGTTCGAGCCGTTCAGCATGGGCACCGAGGCTGAGCCGGGGGTTTACGACTACCCGATCACCGCTCCGGACGGAAAGAAGTACACGGTCAAGGTGCGGGCGTCCATCGCGCGGCCTGAAGCCCGTCGCCCCAATGTTCCTGGCCACCCGTGGCCCGACACCGCCAACCCCAACGTGGAAGCCGGTCACCAGAAATGGGGCCAGCATGCCCGCAGGAACGTCGGAATCTCGCTGGTCCGAAAGGGCCGAGAGCTGGATCTTGATACTTCCTGGGCGATTGGTTACAACCCCGTCGAGCGGTGGTGGGGCGTCGAGGTGGACTTCCCTCCAGAGCTCGACGAAGTCTTCGGTGTCACGAACAACAAGCAAACGGCTGTGGTGTTTTCGTCGCTCGCGGACTTCGACTGGTCCGACGAGATGGACGAGAAGGAGACTCCCAAGGAGTTCAAGGATCGCCTTCGGGAATTCGGCGATCCTCGGTTGCCGCTGATTGACCTCGCTCACTATCTCAAGGACCTTCTGGGCAAGATGCGCCGCAAGCTGCGCCAGCAGCAGCTTGGCAATCGTACAAGCAGGAAGCGGCACGACGAGGAAGTCACCTCCAAGGCCACGGACGCCGTCAAACGCCGGCAGGAGGACGGGCACACCGGCACGACCGACCGCCTCGCGGTGGAGGCGACCGAGGCCGAGAAACGCGAGGAGCAGCTGACCGCGCTGACCGAGCGACACCACGTCGACGAGGACACCGCGCAGTCCATGGTTGACGAGGCCTTGGAGAAGGACTGGCGCGTGCGCTGGATCTCCAGCCCTCAGGACTCATCGGCCTTCTTCAACATCGACCTGCTCGCCGGCATGCTGCAGGTGTCCTTCAACACGGAGCACCCGCTACACAGCGAGCTGATGACCGTCCTTGAGGACGTACCCGAGAAAGCAAGCGAGGCCGAACTCCGCGAGCGGCTCGCCCGCGCCTCCGACACCTTCAAGCTGCTCATTTTCTCCTGGGCCCGGATGGAGGACGAAATTCCCAGCAAGCGGGACCGCACTCGGATCGCAGACGCCCGGCGCGACTGGGGCCGTTACGCCCGCGACTTCATCGAGGACGGGAGCGAAGAGGAGTGACACAGCCGGACCACGTCTGGCGGCAGATAGCTGACCTGATGAAGGACGCCACCGAGGAAGTGCTCCTCATCGCGCCTTTCGTGAAGAAATCAGTCTTCGAGGAGACCATCGCCTCGGTGCCGTCATCCGTCCAGAAGGTCACGTGCGTCACGCGCTGGACCCCGGCGGAAGTTGCTGCCGGGGTTTCCGACCCAGAGATCATCGAAGTCGCCCAGAGTGACGAACGGATCTCCATCGCTCTGTGTCCGTCTCTTCATGCCAAGCTCTACCGTGCCGACGGCCGTTGTCTCGTGGGCTCGGCCAACCTGACCGGTAAGGCCACTGGTCGCGTTCCGAATGCCAATGTGGAACTCCTGTTGGAGGTCCCCAGCGGCCATCCCGAGGTGCAGCGTGTCCTCGGTGAGATCGAGTCTCGTTCGACAACCGCTACGCCCCGAACGGCAGCCCTCATACGGCAGCAGGCAGAGCTGCTGAAGAACGAGAAAATCGCCCCGCAGGCCGAGGACGAAGCAGCCCCCTCCTGGTACCCGGAGACGAGGAGGCCGGAGAACGTCTTTGCCCTCTACAGTGGACGTTCAAGATTCACGTCTCTCGTCGAGGCTGGCATCGTGCGAGACCTCGCCATGCTCGATGTTCCTGCCGGCTTGCCCGAAGACGCCTTCAACGTCGAGGTCGAGGGCCGCCTCCACACCATTCCGGAGCTCGGCCAGCTGACCGCGGACCAGCGCCTGAACAGCATCGAGCTCCAACAGGCCATCGCCGAACGTACGGGAGACACAGAGGAGCAGGCGCGCAGAACGGTGGAGACACTCGCAGCTTGGCTCAAGCACTTCGGCCAGTACTACACCGAAGTGGGCTCGTGGGAGCTGCGGCCCGGCAGGGAGCACGCTTAAGATCACATCTGCGGCGTGGCCTGGCAGCTCATCGCCGGCAGGCACGAGCACAGGTTGATGAGGAAGGCCATCTCATGGCACAGGTACGGGCCCCGTTCCTGCTGGGGCACGCTGAGATTGCCTTCCTCTTCCAGGTGGAGCGACAGACGTCGCAGAAGTGGCGGACAGAGGGCACGCTCGGCGAGCCCGACTTGATCGCGTCCGGCAATCCGTACTGGCTGCTTCGTACGGTCATGCAGCTCGACGGAGAAGGCGACCGCAGGATCGACCGGGAACGACTGGCGACGTACAAGGCCGGCATCCCTCTGGGCTACGACTTGGAGGCCCAGGAGCGACTCCCCGTCATCGTCGGCATCCAGGAGGCAGCACGCGTTCTCGGGCGGGACGCGCAGGCAGTATCCCGGTGGCGCAACCGTCAGAGGATCGCCGCGGCCGACCTGTTCCTTTCCGGTTCTCCGCTCTGGCTCCTTGACACGATCTTGGCAGACGCCCAACAGCGGCAGCGAGCCATCGCAGTCTCCGAGGTTGCTGCACTCCGTGCAGGGCAGCGTGCTCCTCAGAAACCTCGCGGACGAAGGCCCAACGTCCCCACCTCCAGTCCGCCGCGAGAACCACGACCTGCCGCACGGACATTCACCAGTACCGAGCATGGCGCCGCAGCAGAATTTCTGGCATCGGTCTTGGGAAAGGGCCATTCCGTCGTCATCGAGCCTCGGCCGTAACTGACTTCACCACCCACCGCGCAGCCTCGCGTCCACCGCCCAGTCGATTGCCCCACTTTCCGCCGGCAATGTTGAGAGAAACACTTGATCGCTCCATCGTTCATCCATATTGTCTCTCATATGTCGATCTTGCAGCAAGCCTCTGGAGCCCACCACGCCAACCCGAGCGATTCCACGCCTCAAGCCGCTACCGCCGACGCCAAGAACCGGGCAAGCGGCGGAATCTTGAAGGTCATCTCCTACGGCGGCGGCGTCCAGTCGACAGCCCTGCTCGTGCTGGCCGCCCAAGGAGAAATCGACTTTCAAACGCTCCTCTTCGCCAACGTCGGGGACGACAGTGAGCACCCCGCGACGCTGGCCTACGTTCGCGAGGTCGCCGTCCCGTACGCCGTCCGTGCCGGACTTGAAATCCAAGAGCTCAAGCGGTGGCGTCGGGACGGAACCACGGAAACGCTCATGCAGCGGCTGAACCGGCCAGACACGCGGTCGATCCCCATCCCAGTCCGCATGGCCAACGGCGCTCCGGGCCGACGCAACTGCACGGCGGACTTCAAGATCAAGGTGATCGGACGGTGGCTTCGCGAGCACGGCGCCACCGCGGAGAATCCAGCGGTGGTTGGCATCGGCATATCGCTCGACGAAATCCATCGCGCCAACCGCCGACGAAGCGAGTCCCACGAGGTCATCGAATACCCGCTTCTCGACCTCAGGCTCCGCAGGGACGACTGCGAGCGCATCATCACCGAAGCCGGCCTGCCAGTGCCGCCGAAGAGCTCCTGCTTCTTCTGCCCCTTCCGCACGGTCGAAGCATGGCGCCACCAGCGTAGGCACGAACCGGAGCTGTTCGCCCTCTCGGTCCAGCTGGAGGAGACGATCAATCGGCGCAGGACCGCGCTCGGCCGGGACGCCGTGTTTCTCACGAGGTACGGCGTCCCCCTCACCCAGGCCATCCCCGGTGCGACCTCGAATGATGGCAACGTCGATGAGGCCGAGGGTGCTTGCGACTCAGGTTGGTGTATGACCTGAAGTGCAGCGAGCGGGGGCCGGAAGCCACAGCTTCCGGCCCCTGCTCGCCGCCCTCAGGATGTAGAAGTGCCCGCCACCCGAGAGCAGCAGGTGCGGCGAACTCAGAGCTCGGGCGGCTCGCCAGGGGCAAGGTGGAGAACGGCCAGATACTCGCTGTACGGCATCTCTTCGTCCACCCACCGGCCACCACCGGAAGAGTCGGGAACCCACTTTCCGTCGAGGAGGTACTTGTCGTCGAAGACCGCGACGCGGTCCTCCTTCACCGCTGCCGCCATCAGCAACTGGACCCCCAGCAGAAGCATCGTGCAGGCTTCTCTGCCGGCACAGACCTCAGCGTGCCCAGCAGCGAGGATCTTCATGTCCGCGTCACTGGTCGGCTCGGGGATGCATGCACGGCCGTGCACTGCCCTCTCGTGTTGGGCAATCACCTGCGCCACTCCTGTCGCGACCGGCTCGCTCCCGCCCACACGGTCCGGGAAGTGTGTTCCGAGATGCTCGGCCACCGCTCGTGCGTGCAGGGGCAATGCTTCGGCGTGGTGCTGCAGCTGCTGCTCTGCTACCTCGATGGCGAGTCCGGGCTGAGCGGCGTGGGGGTGCAGCACCTGGACGAATCCTTCAAGAGCTGCGCGCAGGTAACCGAGCCGGACCTGGTGCAGCTGCCATTCCTCCATCATCTCTGTCCAAACAACGTCGAAGTCGCCGCCTGCCGAGCACATGCCGCCGTCGTCGTACGACATGTCGAAGGTAATCTTGCGCAGCCCCTGGGCGAGGCGAAGCCACTTGTAGGCGCTGTCCCAACCTTCCTGCGCGCCCGGCGCTCCGGCGACGACGGAGGCATGCTCCACCCAGTCGGTGAGTTCACGGACATGGTCCTCGGGTTCGGACAGTGCGAGCGTTGACGGCGTTCGGTAAGAAGGCAGGCAGGCGCCCTCCGTGCGAGTGGTGGTCATAGGCGGAGCGTCTCATGCGCGGCTGACAATCTCACCGGGACGAGTGCCGACGTGAGCGTCATTTGCTGGCGGTTCGCCTTACGAGCCGGTGGCCCCGCAACTCTCTTTCGCAGCGGCTCAGTTCACGTTCCCAGCCCTCTTCCGTGCCGATCAGGTGCGGACTCTCGTAGAGGCCCGCACGTACTTCGGCCTCGGTGAGACGCCGGTACTTTGGCGCGTCGGGATCGTCCTCCGCAAGAAACTCGTGTTTGCGGTGCAGAAGGGGGCGGTTGGTCGAGTCGGCGTACGAGGTGAAGGAAGACTTGAGGGTTTTGAGGTCGACAGCGTACGACGCCGCGAGGCGCGGGTGCGGGTCAGTGTCGAATTCGGGGTAGTCGAGCCAGCTCACACCGCGGCCCTGGTGGCGGAGCTTCACAACGGACCACTCGCCAGGTCGGCCGGCGGCGATACTGGCGCACTGCTCGTACAGGCGCAGCACGGTGGGGATCCGGTGGAGTGCCCGGCGGTGCACATAGAGGGCGGTCGCCGTGAACTTGCCAGCGATCGACCCGTTCATGGCCCGGCGGATGTAGGCGTCATCGCGCAACTTGAACAGCAGACGATCCGCTCGCTGACACGCTTCGGCATACGAAGGAAAGAAGGCGCGGATGTCTAGCTGAATGGGCAGCGGCAAACTGCTGACGGGACCTCGGCCGTGGAAGAGCTCCAGAGCGAGGAACTGCAAGGCCTCGACAGCACTGCGTTCTGCACTGCGTTCCACCTTGAGAGGGTCCGCTTCCTGCTCGGCAAGGCGCTTCAGCTCGGCAGGACGAAGGTGGCCCAGCAGGCTAATGATCGGCTGCGGCATTTCTTCAAGATGCGGCATCCGACCGCGCTGTTCGAGATGTGCGACGACGGAGGTGATCGCCGACGTTGTGTCCTCGGACGCCAGCCATTCACCCTCGGGGGCAATCTGTCGGGCCAAATACCGTAGGCGGGTCTCGTCGTCCTTGAAGGCGTAGACGATACCGGGCGCTGCCGACACGCAGCGCACGCCCGTCATTTCCTCAACGTAGTCGCGAAGTTCACCAGCTGCGTAGAGGCGTTGGAAGGTACGGCGCTGGGTGAGGATGCCGTCACCGTATTCAGTCCCCTTGATCTGGTTGCGCTCCCAGCGCAACCGCGCGGATACCACTAGCACGGACTTGGCCAAATCCCAGGCACGTAGCAGCGTCTCGCGGCGTTCGGAGGGATCCTCAATGACGTTCAGCACGTACGTCAGAAGGACAGCCTCGGCCGGCTTCCGTTCCCCGTCGGGGAAGTGCACCGGATCCCACCCTGTAGCGTCCAGGCCCAGTCGCTGGAGAGCGCGTACATCACCGCCCCTGCCACAGCCGTAGTCCAGTACTCCCAGGCCAGGCCCCAGCTGGAGGTCACCAACGGCACGACGAGCAGGTAGTGAGAGACCGACACGCCCGATTGCAGTGCGGTGCCTCTGACTGGTCCAAAGCTGCTGTGTCATCGGTGTCCTCTGATTCCACGGACAGGCCAGCATGCAACAGCATGGAACTCTACGTCGCGCCTTGTGCGCACTCGGCCTTCAACGAGGCGCAGCCTATGAGGTCGCCGGGAGTCCCTCAATCAGCCGCGCCTTGACCCTGCCCAAGCGGGACCTGCGGAATGTCGCTTGCGGTTTCCGGCAGACCGAGGTATTGGCGCACAGCAGCGTTGTCACCAGTCGCGTCGGCAAGCCGGGCGGCAGCATCGAAAGCCCGCGCTTGAATGCGCTCGATCTCTGCCTGCGCATCGTCAATCGGGTAGCCCGCGTCGGTGATCATCCGGATGCCGGTCTCGACGGACAGCACACCAGCCCCGACACCCTTGACCACTTCGTCGAGAACAGCGGCACGATCCGTCGGCGTGTGGGGGCCCCACATGAGACGTGCTGGCAGCGACTCCCCTGCGGGCCAGCCCTCGGCTTGTCCCGCCTGGTGGAGGCGCTGCACCAGGCGCAGCAGGATCGCGTACTTGTGGTTCCGTGCCAGCCGCATGCTTGCGACGAGCGAATCCAATGGGCCGAGTGCCAGCTGCAGCGCGTACCCGGACGGCAGGGCCGTTGGGTCGAGGGTGCCTAGGCCGGCAGCGGTGAGGCGGCTGTTGGCGGCAATGCGGTCGAGGATGTGGTCGACGCGGGCCCGCAGCTCGGCGAGTTGAGCGGACGTGTCGAGGACGTCCATGCGTCCGTTGTCGTTCAGCTGCCAAACCGTCCCCGCGCGGACCTTCACGGGGAGCGGCTGCCCGGTGGCGCGGTCGATGGGGAGTCGAGCCCCGGCCAGGCCGATGATCGGTGAGCCGGTTGTGGCCGACGCCCCGGAGCTGTCGGTGTCGGTAGCGGACAGCTCGTCCAGGGCCTGGAGAACCGTGGCCACGGTGGGCTTCCCCCAGTGCTCTCCGCTGGCGGGGATGCTGTTGGTGATGTGGACGACGGGGATGAAGTCCGCCCGCAAGTCGAGCCGATCCAGGACTTCGCCGTCTGAGCGGACTCGGTAGCGGGCCTTGTGCATCGGCAGGTCGTACAGCAGATCGGCATGCTTGAGGTCGTCCAGGTTCCATTCCGCATCGGTGAGGTAGCACGTCCATGGGGAGGGCCGGTTTGGTGCCCAGGGGTAGGTACGTGTGATGACGCCGGTCTCGGCGTTGATCGTGTCGCCCGTGACCAGGACTGGTTCGCCCCCATCGGCGTACAGGTACTCGCGTGCCGGGCTGCCATCCTTAGCCTCTCCGCGGCGGCTGGCCGGACCGATCGGGCCAAGCTCGTACGTGACGCGCCGGAGCCTCGCCTTGATGCCGCGCCGCTTGTCCTCAGGCAGTTCCCATGCCAGGTGCACCCGAACCGGGAACTCGGCTCCGTCCTGTTCGCCGTCCTCGGGCCACTCCGGGAAGTACAGCCCCGGATCCCAAGTACGTAGCAAGACGCGTCCCTTCCCGGGGTCCCAGGCCAGGGTGTAGACAGCGTCGCCCAGAAGGATCGCGGTTCGCTCGGCCTGCTGAAGACGCAGAGGCAGTAGTTCCTTCTCCGCCCAACTCCTGAGCCTCTCTTGCACGGCGAGCGCCGCGGCCGACTCAGCTGTGGGCTCGTGTTCGGTGTGCTCCGCACCAGCGACGCTGATGGTCTGCTCGGAGCCGAGAAGGTAGCCGAGTGCAGTGTCGACGAGCTTGGAGGCGTCACCGAGTTCCCTACGCTCCGTACCCGCCTTGTCATCCCCGGTGACCTCCGCGACTTGGCCGGCCTGGTTGGAGTCGTACGCGGCCAGGAGCCGGTAGGCGGCCAGTCGTCGCAAGTCCTCGTCCGGTACCCATGAGCGCGTCAGCTCCGCCCAGGAGTTACGGCTCGGTCGACGGGGGTCGGCCATGGCTGGCTTGTAGTCCAGCCAGCTCCAGGCGTCAGTGATCAGCTCGCGCAGGCCCACAGTGCCCCTCCAGGCAGTCGACCCCGCGCCGCAAGATCAGGTTACGGGGTTTCGGCAGCCAGAGCAGCAGCCTGGGCGCTGAGTGTGGCCCAGCAAGATCGAGCCTGCGCATGAGCAGGGTTGGGTTAACGGCGGCCGTCGAAGCGGCCGTCGTCCGTGTCGGTCGGCAGAGTGTCGAGCTGGTCTGGGTCGGCAAGTTCCGTTAGTCCGTGAACGGCGGCGTCCATGCGGTCCGGGCTGTCCATCCCCTCTACCCAGGTGACCATCTGGTCCTCCAGGTCGGGGTACTCGCCGACGTGGTGAACGAGCTGCTGTTCGTACAGCTGGGCCACGGGGGCAGCGCGAAGGCGTTTGCCGACCTTGGCGGTGACCTCCAGGATCATCGGCATGAGGAGGCCCTTGGTGACGCCTTCGCGGCGCAACTGCTCCCATGCCTGGGTGACGATCTGCCGCGCCATGTCTCCGCCGTAGTTCTTCTCGACGACGATCGCGTCGGCCTTGAGTTCGAGGGCCAGTCGGCACGCGGCCAGGCCCCAGTCGTTGGCGCCCATCGAGCCGGATCGGTCGGCGAGGAGGTACAGGTGCCGGTCGTAGTCGCGGCCGACGCCGATGACTCCGGTCTCGTCGCCGACGGTTGACTCTCCGCCGGCAGGATCGACGGCGACGACGATGCGCGCCAGGTCGATGCCGGAGAACTGGACGGCGTTGATGCGGGCGGTGTCGATCCACTCGCGTTTCCAGACGCCTCCCTCCGGGGGCCGGGGTTTCTGCATGTAGAGGGCTCCCCAGACCCGTTCGCCGACTCGTTTGCGGGTCTTGGCGTGGTGGGCGACGTCGAAGCGTTCGGCCCAGAGGGGCTCGCCGAGTTTGCGGCCTAGCGGGTCGTCGGGGCTGTCGGCGAGGGCGGGAAGGTCGATGACTCGCCAGGCGTCGCGCTCGGTGGCGAGGATTCGTCCGGCGAGATCGTCTTCGTGCCACCGGGTCTGGATGAGGCAGATGGCGCCGACGGGTTCGAGTCGGGTCTGCAGTACCGACGTCCACCAGTCCCAGGCGCGCTTGCGCATGGTGGGGCTGTCGGCATCGGCCATGTCCTTGACCGGGTCGTCGACGATGGCGATGTGCGCGCCGCGTCCGGTCAGGCCACCGCCGATGCCCGCAGCCAGTAGTCCGCCTTCGCCGCCGACAATGTCGAAACGGTTGGCGGCCTGGCTGCCTGGCTTCAGCTGGATGCCGAGGTCGTCGCCCCAGGTGGTGATGGCGTCCCTGATCCACCGGCCATGGTCATCGGCCAGGTCGGCGGAGTAGCTGGCGATCATCATGCGGTGGCCGGGGTTGCGCCGCAGATACCAGAGGGGTGCCCAGCGGGAGGCTCGTCGGCTCTTGCCGTGCCGCGGGGGCATGGTGAGCAAGACGCGGTCGCATCGACCTTCCGCCATGTCGATGAACGCCTGGTCGATGAGGTCGAGGTGAGGAGCCTGCATCTCGCGGCCCCCCGTGAGGACGGCGGCGAGTGAGCCGGGTGATCGGTCCATGGCCATCTGGCGTTCGACTCGAGCCAGATCGGCGCGCAGCGCAGGCGATGCGGCCCGAGCGATAGCGCGTCGCTGTGTTGGTGGGAGCGTTCTGTAGTGGGCTACGGCGTTCGCGTGGTTTCGCTGCCTCATGCGCCGTCCGGATCGGTGAGGTCGATCAAGGCGCTAAGTTCGTCCGCAGTGACGTCCTCTACCTGGACGGGTCCGCCGTCCGGACCAGACAGTTCCGTCCTGACGGGCATGTCCAGGCCGAGCAGCCGAGCGCGGCGCTCCATAATCCGCAGTGTGCGGTCGATGGCTGCGAGGTCCTGGTCGCGGACTGCCTTCTTGTAGGCGACGAAGAACAGGCGGTCGAGCCGGTCCGCCTCGAGCGCACGCAGCTCGTCAACATCATCGTTGAGTTCGGCTCGGCGGTCGGCGAGGGCGGTACGGACGTCCCGGCACGCGGCGTGGATCAGTGCCTCACTGGTGGGCGGGTCTTGGTTCTTGCGGTACCGCTCGATCCCGTACCCCTGCGGGTAGGCGATGCCGTCGGAGTTGATGACCGGGTCGGCGGCGAGCTTGCGCGCGATCGTCAACCAGTCCACGCCTGCGAGGCGTAGGTCGATGGCGTCCGAGCGGCGGCGCGCGATGGCCGCACGCGCGGCTTTGTCGGGGCGTCCCACGGCGGGGGTCCTTCACAGCTCGGGTGCGCCCCCGCGCCCAACTCCATGATCGCACTAACCGGCTGTCCGCAATGACCGCTCCAGCTCCAAAAATGACGGCACCTCGTCCATCCCACGCATTGACCTCTGGGCAGGCTCCGGTCGCACGGACGAGGCGAGCCCTTCGACAACTGACCGGCCTGCGTGCACGGCAGCCATGGGCTGTCTCCCAGCCGGGTTGTTCTCGGTAACGGCACAACCTCGCAGTCGCCGCCTGACCAAGGAGCGCGGCAGGCCAATAGGTCTTTCCTAGACCAATTGCGGGACTGTCCTTAATCTTCGGGCTCTTGTAGCAAGCGAGCATAGCGGCCCCAGTCATTCCGAATGTCCGCGACTTGGTTCCGCATCCGCTGGGTGGGGATTTCATCTTCCATGCGCGCCCACGAAATGAGCATGAGCTTTACGAGCAGGGAAGCCTCATCGTCATTGCGCTCCATCACCCGAGCTATCGACGCCCCCAGAGGGTGCTGGCTGTTCACAATCACCTGCAGCATCCCGGCCATGAGATCAAGCGAGAACATTGCCGGTCCGTCTGAAGCGCCCGAGATGAAGCGAACGCGCATCTCCTCATAGGCTGCGCCGGCCTCTTCGCCCTCGGTGTGGGTATCGGGGGCTTCCTCCTCCATCACGCTCTCTGATTCAGATCCTCCCCCTGAAGATTCCTCGGGCGGGGAGGCGGTGGAGGGATCCGTCTCGGACAAGGGATCATACTCGGCTGCGCGGTCCGACTGGTCTAGCGACGAGGGCGCATCGACAGACGAGCTATTGATGAACCCAACTGAAGGAGCGACACCTTCTTCTTCGTAGTGCGCAGCGAGCCAAAGTTCGCGAATTCTATCCATTTCAAACCGGTCCACCCTCAAATCCGCCAGGAAGAGCAGAGCAGCAACCAGCACCTCCAGCTTGGGCCAAGCAGGGAAGTTCCGACCATTCAAGATATTCGCAACCGCCTGATGCGAGATCACATCTTTGGCGGAATCCATCTTGTCTACAGTCGAGCTGATTCGGCGAGTGCTTGGGCATCCAGCATTCCGATAAAGCGTATGCACTTCCCTCAGCAACACCCGATGGGGCCCCTTACCCAAATGCGATTCCGGCGGCATTGCAATGCGCCTAAGCCTTCCCCCCGCCACAAAATACCCCTTCCCTTACTGTTGGTCAGGACTCCATCAGTTTTTCGGCGACGGCTTGAGCTACCCCGCCGGCGATGGCCGATAGGAGAGCGATCAACACCCGGAGGGGCCAATCGCTCCCCCGCTTCCCGTCTTCGGGATTGATCTCCGAGTCGGGCCTCTCGTCGATGTCCATGGATCCAGTCTTGGCGCCGCAGTGAGCTGGAAGACGACAGTGGACGCTACTTGACAGAACTTTACATACCGCCACAGGGAGTCCGTCCCTACTGCACCGGGTTGACCCCGATGCGGCCTTGCCATGACGACTGCGTCGCGCTGACGGCATGGACTTCCGGCCTGGACTACTCCCCAACCAGTCGACAGCCGCCTGCGACACTGTTCCGCACGATCATCGCGGGGCAACTCTCATAGCGGCTGACACAATGAGGTAGATCCTTCCTGGTTGCCGTGTCTTGGGCGGGAGTTGAGCGTTCGGTCCGGCGTGGGGACGTCGCCGTGGGTCGCGTCGGATGAGCTGTGGGATCACCTGGATCCGCTGCTGCCGCAGCGCGAGCGTAGGTTCCGGTATCCAGGTCGCAAAAAGCCCAGATATGCGGAGGGCCCCGCGGGAAGGCCTCCGGGGGCCCTCGGCGTGCTGGTCAGTAGCTGTCGGAGTCGCAGTTCGACGACGACCTGGAGTCGTGGGACGAGGAGCAGTGCGGCGCGAACAACGGACCCAGGCCGTACGAGTCCCCACCCGCACGGCCAAGACGTGCGGAGGCGGCTGCCACACGTTCATGGGGCGGGCGGCCCTGCGGGGTGCAGTGCCTCACTCGCCGCCCGGATGAAGTCGTTGATGGCGTGCTGAAACGGGGTGACGTTTTCAGGCGCCGGCTCGTGCGGCTGGCAGAGAGTGGCCAGCAGTCCTCCCGGTATCTCGCACGTGCTGAACAGATCGCGCAGTTCCTGCAACACCTCCGTGGAGCTGTCTTCCATGGCGGGAGTGCCGATGGCGCGCCAGAAGCCCTGCGCGACCGGGACCAACTCCCAGATGCGTGTCGCCTCGTGCGGGTGAGCGAGAGTGCGGTCATTGACTTCGCGCATGGCGGCCATTCGGAGCGCGTGTTGTTGCTCCACCAGCACCAAGAGAGTGGCGGACAGTTGAAGGGTGGTGGCTGCGTCGGCAACTCCGTCGGGACCTTCCAGCCGCACTACCCAGGCTCTGTGCGACATGTCCGTCTCCAGAGCTTTCAATGCAGCGATGTGATTCCGGGTTTCCTCAAGCCGAGAGATGCCGCCGCCGAAGTTGCTGCGGGCGGTATCGGTGTAGCTGAGAACCGACTGGAGGAAGGCTGCGTAAGCGTCTCGCTGGACGCCGCGCCGCCACTGCAGGTGGTCGTTCTGACCCTGTGCTCGCACGGCATCAAGTGCTGCCCGGTAGCTCGCATCTGCTTGGGCCAGACCGGCGCGAGCAGTCTCTTCCGCCCCGCGTAGCGCCCCCCGCAACTGCCAACGGCCGAGGACGAGAGTTGTCGGTATGCCGACGGCTGCGACGGCAGCCGCGGCCAACGCACCGATTCCTTCGAGATCCATGAGTCACATGATCTACGCCCGGAGCGTCTGCGGGGTTCGGTGTTCCACGCTTCCGGTACGCCGCTGGTTTTGGGCCGGATGATCGCGCGGGAGACAAGGACACACCCGTGGCAGTGCGCGAGTTTGCACCGAACACCGAGCCCCACGTCGCGAAGGTGTGCGAGACCGAACTCCTCCGACTCCTCCCACCTCAGGGCCCTAAAAGAGGAAACCACACGGGCTCCTCTCCGGTCGACCGGGGCAGGACCGGCTCGAAACACCACCTCATTACCGACGGACACGGCATCCCGCTCGCCGTCCTGCTGACCGGCGGCAACCGCAACGACGTCACCCAACTTCTGCCCCTGCTCGACGCGATCCCGCCGGCCCGGGGTCGGGTCGGCCGTCCCCGCCGCAAGCCGGACTCGCCTGGAGCGGGGCCGGATCCCAGGACTCCGGCCCCGCCGACTTCAGATCAGTGACATCTGCTCGCCTTCGCCGGGCCTCTTCGGCGGCATGTACTCGGGCGGAGCGTCCGGCGCATCGCGCTCCGTCCGCAGCCACCAGGCGAACTGGTAGTTGCGGCAGGTCCGGAAGCGGTACGAGCGCCGCCGCGGTTCGGTCTCGGGAATGCTGTGCTCGCCCCATCCCGTGATGGGGCGAGCGTTTTCGAGGCGGACGTACAAGCCCCGCACCAGGGCCGGACCCTCCCATTGCTCACCCGGAGCACCCTCGAAGGCCAGGTGCGCGTTGTCGCTCCACTTCCAGGGGTTGGGCAGCGCGCAGAGATACCAGGCCAACGGGGGATTCTGCTCAGGCAGCTCAACAACCTGATGCCGACGGCGGACATCCACCCGCGGCCGATCGGGCTGACCGAAACTCCGGAGGCAGTGCTGGTCCAGAGCTACGTGCCGCACACCCGCCAGCCACATGATGTGATATTGATCCCGCGCCTCAATTGCAACCCTTATTTGCCGTGTCATGCTTCCCTATCTGAAATCCCTAATCACCAAGAGAGGAATTTCTCCCTACTGTCAATTTTATCAAATTTCCCACCAATTCCAGATGCCTGTCGTGCCGGAAGCCGTTCGGGTAAGGCATATTGAATTCCTCTTCGAACGCCTTCTCGTATTCCTCTTTGGGAAGTGGGATGGGGTTTCGGCAGGTGGCTTTCAGGTTGGAGCCACTGAGGTCGCTGAGCTGCACGTCCCTGAAGTAGCGCCTCAGCAGGGCCTCCAGGGTTTCCGGCGTGTGGAATCGGAGCTTCTGCCATTTGCCCTTCACGAAGTTCATCTCGACGTTGTTCTCGTCGAGGAAGCTCATCTTCGTGGTGGCTGTCTGGGAGGTGACGCGCTTGGCTTGCTCGTCGCGGAGTTCGCGGGCGAGGCTGCGCGTGCCAAGGCAGACAACTCCGTCCGCCGCGCACAGGGCGTTGACTGTGGTCAGCACCCAGTGCTGGTAGTCGAGGGACGTGGTGGCGTTGATGACCGAGTCGAGGACTACGACGTCATAGAGGCCGTGGGCCTCGATGTCGGTGTTGATGTCGCGGATCATGCCGACGACGGCGCGGACGTCGACGGCGTACGAGCCGTCACGGCAGCGGTAGGGCTCGTAGTCGTGGATGTTGAAGCCCTTGGCACGCAGGTGCTTGGCGTAGTCGCCGTATCCGGCGCCGAAGTCCACAACCCTGTGTGTGGGCTTGAGCCAAGGGGTGACCAACTGGTCCCAGGTCTCGGATCCGTAGGCGAGCTTTCCGGCCTTGGCCTTGGAGGAGAACTTCCGCAGGCGCTTCGGTTGGACGATGTGCTGGTTCCAGACGGGGGCCTTGTCCTCAATGGCCGTCCAGTCGTAGACGCCGTACTCGCCGGTGAGGTCGGCGTGGAGCTGGGCAGCGTCGCCTGATGTCACGGTCCAAGCAAGGAGGTCGAATCGGGAGATAGAGGCGACGACGGCGTACTCAGCGTTCAGCACGATGCGGCCCTGGTCGTCAATGACGACACTGCCCCAGGGACCGTGGCCGGCGGTCATGTGGCCGATGGCGTTGACGAAGCTGAGGTTCTTACGCTCGGCAACGCGGATGGACTGCCAGGGAATCCAGGACCACGCGCCGATCGGGCCAGGCTCGGCGTAGACGACGCTGGCCTCGGTCTCGACTCGGTTGTGCAGAAGGTTGAACTGGATCTCGTCCTGCAAGCGGACCTTCGTCCCGAGCATGACCGCGGGCGTGTGCGTCAGCCCAATGGCCTTGAGTCCCTTGGTTCTCTGGTGACCTGCGACCAGCGTGCCATCGGCGTTGAGGATGACCGGCTTCACTACGCCGTGGCGGCGCAGGGAAGCCTGGAGCCGGACGAACGCGTCCTCACTGAGGCGGCGCGGGTTGTAGTCAGCCGGGCGGAGCTGGTCGAGCGGGTACGCCTCGTAGAACTGTGTGGTGGGCGCGGTACTCATGCGGTCTGCCCCTCCTGGCCCTCCTGGTGGGCGTGCTGAATGACGTGCCAGCCGAAGCCGAGGTCGCTGTTGGTGTCGTCCACGAACTTCGTGTAGATCGCGTTGAGGGTTTCGACCTCTTCGGAGGTGATCCGTACGCGCTTGGACTCCCACTGGAGGTAGCCCCACTGGAGGTAGTCGACGGTGGCTGCGGCCCCGGTGCCCGCTCCGTCGGAGGTGAGTTCGAGCGTCTCGGGGAGGGAGGTGTCGTCCAGGAGTCGGTCTACGCTCTCGCGGTCGTAGCCGGTGCCTGCGAGGTCGGGGATGTCGGAGAGGATCTCGGCCAGGAGAACGGAGTCGTATCCGGCGAGGTCGTTGGTCCGGTTGTCGACGACGACGATGCGGTCTGCTGCGCTGTCGTCGACGTCCACCCAGGTGACGGCGATCTGCTCCCAGCCGAGCTGCTGGGCGGCGGCGTAGGTGTGGTTGCCCGCGAGGATCTCATTGGGCCGTCCGGTGAGGTTCCCTTTGTTGACGACGATCGCGCGGTACTGGCCGTTGACGGTGAGCGATTCGGCGATGGCGGGGAGGTCGCCGTTGCGCGGGTTGCGGTAGTACGGCGTGAGGTCCCCGATGGGGACGGCCAGCGATAGGAGCAGTTCGGGGATATTGGCGGGCGTCGACGTCACGGGGGATCCCTTGTGTAGGTCGTTCCCCGCGCCCTACAGCTGCTCAGAGTAGACGATCTACACCGCGCCGCGATGGTCGCCGGATCGAGCACTCCGCCTGAACGAGGGTGGCCGGCGTCTCATCCGACGTTGGGCGTGCTCTATGGAGGCTGCCATGAGTGCGCAGGCGGGGATGGCAAGGAGGCTCGCGAGGAAGGCCCCGCCGCCGCCGAGCTGGACGATCACCCAGGCGATGACGGCGATAAGCGCCATGAGCAGGGCGGCCAGCGCGTCGGCGGCGAGGCGAAGGAGGGTGCCCATCACCGGTTGTTGCAGCGGCAGATGCCAGGCGGCAGGCACCAGGAATCACAGGATGCGCACCACACAGCTCCAGGTACGGGAGGGGTCCGGTTTTCCGGCTCGGGCTGGGGCGCTTGCTTGGCGGTCATGCTGCTGTGTCCTTTCGGCGTCGGGGGGATAGGGCCTGTTCGAGTTCCGCCAAGTGCCTTGCTGCGTCGGGATCCGGGCCTCCCCGGAGTCCGGGGACGGGGTCCCGCTCAGCGAGGACTTTGGCCACCGGACCGTCCCGCTCGACGAGGAGGCGCTCGTACAGCTCCCGGTCTCCCGGATCCCCCTTGAAGTCCTCTGCGTTCATGGCACTCCTGAGTGCACGGGGACCCGCCCCCAGCGTGAGCTGGGGGCGGGTCCGGTCGCGATCGTGGATCTTGGCGGCGTCCTGGGTGGCTCCGCTTTCGGTGCGGGGCCGGTGCCTGGCGGGTAGGGCGCGGGGGATTGGCCACCCGCCAGACACCGAAGGGGATGCCGCATGCCACGGCGTGCTGACGGGCCGGTTCCTCGGCTGTGGCCGTTCCCGCCAACGAGATAGAACGTATCACGCTTCAGTGTTGGGATCTATCTCCGCCCATAGGGCTGCTCCATATCCGAGTCCGTCAAAGGGGGCCGTCCCGTGGGCTGTTGGAGCGTCGACAAGGAACAGGTCCTGCTGGACCGCGCGAGGTCGCGCTCGGAAGTCCTCGACTCTCGGCGCGAACCGGTTGAATCCGGAGGGCGGCGGCGCGTCCCGGACCGGTATCACCGCGACGACCGTACGCACCCCTACCGAGGGGAACGCGTCGTCCGGCAGTTCCGTGATGGTGCCTCGCGCCTCCTGGACGCGCGCCCGGAAGTCCTTGGTCAGGCGGTCGGAGCGAAAGGTGAGGCCGCCGGACATCACCGCAACCACCAGGCCGCCCGGCTGAACGAAGCGCAGGGCCCTCTCCACGTGCCTGATGTCCTGCCGGTCCGCGAAGGGTGGGTTGAGGACTGCCCGGTGGTACCGACGCTCAACCTTGACGTCGAGGAAGTCTGCGGTCATGACTCTTCGGGCGTACCCGCCGGAGCGGATGTGCTCGGCCCGGGTGGCGTCGAGCTCCACACAGTCGACGATGACGCCGCGGGCGGCGGCAGGCTTGGCGATGGCGCCGCGGCCGGCCGACGGCTCCAGCATCTCGCAGCCGGGTTCGAGCTCGGCCAGCTCCAAGAGCTGTTCAACGACGGGATCGGGCGTCGGATAGTAGCCGCGCTCGGCATCGGTGGTTACCTCACCGGTGGCGAGCAGTCCGGCGATGGCCTCGGCGGCATCACCGGGGAAGAGGTGAGCGCGCTTGTAGCGGTTCCACCGGCCACCCGCCGCGCCCAAGGCGAGGTTGACGCGCTCGTACAGCTTGCGGTCGAGCTGACCGGGAAGTCGAAGCATCGGGCCGTCGGCCGTGGCCGCCCGGATCACGTCGAGGACATCGGGACCTATCTGCATGGCTGGGTCTCCTGATCACGAGTACTGAGTGCAGGTGGCGGCGAGCGGATGGCCCTTGTGGTCGTCGCAGACGGCATCGCCCGTGTTCGGGTCGGTACCGCCATCGCACAGCTCGCAGACCCAATAGCCGCAGACAACACAGATCGCGGAGGCGAGCCGGTTGTAGGCATCGGCCAGGTCGGTGTCACAGAGGCGACAGACGGAGGGCGGCAGCGTGCCGTCGTCGGGCCAGGTCTTCAAGCCGTTGATGTGGGCGGGGCGCTTCATGCCGTCCGCCCTCCTCGCTCCCCCGCGGTCTTGGTTCCAGCGGCAAGCAGCGCCGCTTCGAGCTCCACCAAGCGGGCCGTGATCATGATGTGGGTGCGTACGTACACCGAGCTACCGGCACCCTTCATGAGGTCGGCGGCGGCGAGGAGGGTCAGGTTGTACGCCTCGTCCAGGGCCGCCTGATCGTCGTCACGGCGTGCCGTGAACAGGTGATTGGCAGCCTGGCGAACGAGTTCGGCCACGGTGGAGTCGTACTCCTCCAGGGCGTTGGCCGAGGCCGGCACGTCGAACAGGTTGCGGTTTATGTTGCGCATGCTCGGGATCGGGTTCATCGAACTAAGGCTCCATAGAGAGGGGGGCGGCCCCGGTGGGCCGCCCCCTGACGGACAGGTCAGGCCGCGACGGCGATCGGCTCGGTCACCGTCTCGGAGTCGCCCTCCTCCGGCTCGGCCGGGCTCTCGGGCTCCGCCTCGGCCGCGGGAGCGGGTTCGGCCCGCACCTCCGGCTCCACAGCGGACTCGTCAGCCTCCGGAGTGGACTCGGACTGCGCCTCCGGCGCGGCGTCGCCCGCGTTCGGCTCCAAGTGGGTGAGCAAGGCGTCGGCCTCGGCAGCCAGGTCGGGCGCCACAGCGGCGGGGTTGACCATGATCTCCTTGGCGTCGGCGTGCGCCTTGGCCTGGCGGAGCTGGAAGCGGGCCTTCTGGACGAGGGCAGCGACCCGGTCCATCTGCTCAAGCCGCTTGCCGACCTCGCCTTCCAGACTGTTGGCCAGGTCCATGGGGTCGGCCTTGCCGATGTCCTCCAGCAGGATGCACATCCGCTCGATCGCGTCCAGGTCACTCTTGGTCTTGGCCTGCGTGCGGCTCCGCTCGGCCTTCTCCTCGTCCGTCATCTCCTCTACGTCGACCATGGAGTCCTGCTTGGCCGCCTTCTCCTGCTTGCGCATGGCGTAGGCGATGTGGACCAGCTGGTTGTCCGTCTTGTCGCCCTTCTTCCAGTCCTCGAAGACCGCCTTCTGGTTGCCGGGGGAGAGCGCGGCGATCTGGACGGCCGCCTGCGTGCCGATGTGGCCCATGTCGACGGCGGTCTGGATCTCCGGGCGCAGGTTGAGCAGGGCCAGGCGGAAGTTGACGTACTGGACCGACTTGGAGAACGTCTTCGCGACGCTCTCGGGCGTGGCTCCTTCCTCCTGGTCCAGGACCTTCTTGAAGCCGCGGGCCTCCTCGAGCGGCAGCATGTCCTCGCGGTTGAGGTTCTCGGCCATCGCCTTCTTGAAGGAGTCCATGTCGCTGATCTCGGCGTCGTCGCCGTCGGGCAGGAGGATTTTCGCCTCGATGGTGATGTTGTCGGCCATCTCGTTGGCGCGGAAGCGGCGCTCACCGGCGACCAGCTCGTAGCCCCCCTCCGCCACCTTTCGGACGACGATCGGCTGGAGGAGACCGTGCTGCTTGATCGAGTCGGCCAGCTCCTTCAGCGCCTCCTCGTCGAAGGTCTCGCGGGGCTGGTTCTCGTTGCGGCGGATCTGACGCATCTTCAGGGTGGCGAACTTGTGCGACATTTCAGACTCCAGGAGGTCGGTGGGGGCTTCTTCCTTCCCCCTTCCTTGTGGTTCTATTCTATATGCATTCAGAGGGTGGGTCCACATTTATCGAGAAGTTTTTGCAGGTCAGACGCGCGAAAGCGGACCCCAGCGAGGGATCCGCGTTCGATTACTCGCCCAGCTCAGCCCGCGACGACCTCGTCCGGGCACTGCCTGCCACAGCCGACCCGCTTCGGGTCGACGATCGCCAGCGCCCCGAGCGCAAGGAGCCCAGCCTCCTCGTCCAGGGTGACGTTCTCCACGCCGCCCGACTCTTCCAAGCGGGCCAGTACCCGGTCCAGTTCGATCCCCACCCGTACCCTCCCCGTATTGCGGTGTTCAGCCCCCATAACGAGCGGCATCCCACTTAGATCCCCACACAGTCAAGTTGGCGGCACACATCAGCTGACCTGAAGGGTGCCGGACACGATCTCGCAGCCTGGGAGGTAGAAGAGGGGGCGGCAACCCGGCACTGAGTGCACTTTCTACTTCGGCTACCGATCTTGCCCAGCGCGTTACCCATTGTCAACTAACCTAGACATTGAGCGGGCCACGAGACACAGGAGCCCCATACACGGATACTTTGTGTGCGTCTTGACCTGCCATGTTCCGCCCAACCGGGCCCGCACACCACCGAGGAGTAGCCGTCACATGCCGTTCGGCCCGGACACCCCTCTCTCCAGCAAACTCGCCCTACTGCTCCGCAGGAAACGCGGGACCGAGGGGAAGACCCCCAGCACGCGTGCGCTTGCCGCTGCAACGGCGGCAACACCAGGGGGCAAACCGGTGATGACCCACCAGGTCGTCAACGATCTCCTGAACGGGGTGAAGTCCGATCCGAAGAGCTCCCAACTGGTCGGACTCGCAAGGGCGTTCGGAGGTCCGGTAGCTTACCTACTCCCGGGTTACAACGGTCTGACCTCCCTGTCGGTCTACGAGGAACACAAAGACGCTCGCGAGGCGCTACGGCTCATCCATGACCTGGGTGAAGCCGGCGCCGCTGAACTACTGGAGGCCGCACGTGAGATCCGTCTGCGGCACGGGCGCAGCGATCTCGCTGTCCCAGAGGTGCCCGAGCCGCTCCCCCCTGTCGCTGAACCACCGCGGCCAGGCCGGCGGAGGCGCCTCAGCTTCACCGAAGCAGCAGAGCGCGCGGTCTCTGATCTGGAAGGAAACTGAACCAAATGGACGGCATCGTCTTCGGACTGTGCGCGCTCTTCGGCATAGCGGGCACCGTGCTCTCCGCGCGCGAAGCCTGGCGCCATCGGGACCAAACCGAGTACCGCATCGCTCGATTCGCCCGGGCCACGGCCTTCGGCGTCTGCACGGTAGGCGTGCTCCTGGCCGTGCCCGCAATTGAAGGCCTGGTCGAGTCTATGACCGGCATGAACAACGCGGCGAAGATCGGCGCTCACATCTGCGCAGTGCTGTGGTGCGGCAGCCTTCAACTCATGCTCGTGGACTGGTCGTACAACCAGGACGTGCTGAAGGCAAGCCTGTACGCGCGCGTCGCGTTCGCGGCGTGCGTCCTCACAGCAATGCTGCCGCTGTTCGTCTACACCACTGAAGAGGGTGTCGAGTTCACGACCGAGTACGCCAGCATCCCGGGCGTCACCGTTTACCTGATGGTCTACCTGGGGTACGTCGCGATCACCTGCGGCGAGATCGCGTTTCTGTGCTCTGGGATGGCTCTCGTCGCCCGCAGGCGCGGGCACACCTGGTCGGCTCGCGGGCTGGCTCTGTCAACGGCGTCGGCACTCCTCGGAGTCGGGTACGCCGCCAGCAAGGGCTCGTACCTGGTGGCTCACTACCTCGGGCACCCTTGGCCGTTGGAGAAGGAAGAGATCCTCTCGCCTCTCCTGGCCGGACTCGCCGTGATCGCGCTAATCACCGGCCTCACCATGGCGATGATCGGCAGGCGGCTCGCTTCCCGCAAGGCGATCGTCTGATCCACCTGACAAATTGGCCAACTCGCGCCAGTGGAGGACGACGCGCCCCGGCTCCACCGTTCGGACGCCGCGGGCGCTCGCCGGGAACACCTCGACCTTTTCCAACAGCAGCATGGCGATACTCCTCTTCGAGGCGGTAGGCGCTGTGTTCCACCACCTCACGAGGTCCTTCGCCCTTCCCAGAGAGAAGTTCGCCATCTGCTCCGCGTACCTCTTCCGGGATCGCGCTTCCTTGAGGCTCCCAGTGATCTCCTTGTCGGCGGCCACTAGTGCGTCCCTGCTGATCCGGCGCTGCCCGAACAGCGTCCCCGCGTCAGCCCGTCGTGCCTCCAGGTCCTTGATGTCCTGGTCGAGATCCTCGACCATCTTTCGCACAGCGGCTTGGGCTTGAAGGATCAGGTCTCGGACGCCGGGCTTCAGGAGCTCCGCCACGACGTACTCACCGACATGGTTCTCCAAGAGCTCGGCGTCGATACGGACTTCCCCGCACCCGCCCCGCCCGTCCTTGTCCTTCGGGCGACAGCGATATCCAGGGGTCCCCGCATTGGTGCGCGCGCCTTGAAGAGCGAGGGTGCACTTGCCACAGGTACTGGCACCTTCGTTCAACAGGTAGTCGTGCGGCGCGTCCGCGTCGGCTGTCCTCCGGCTCTGCTCGCGCGCCAACAGGGCCTCGAACTCTTCGCGGGTGATGGCGCCGGGGTGGCCAGCGTCAACGAGTTCACCGTTCTCGTCGTAGCGCAGACCTGCGATGGCTGGATTGCGGAAGAGTCGTCCGACGGAGGCGTCCTTCCACTCCCCGCCGAGTGTGCCTCGGTAGCCCTGCCCGTTCGCCCATACGGCAACATCCTGGTTGGACACAGACGAGTCGACTAGCGCCCGGCTGACCATCTGGCGCAGCGGGTCCACTTCGTCATCACGCAGCCGCTGACGCGACTGATCGTCGAAACCGTAGAGCCGTGGCATGCGGTGGTCCGTTCTCGTCTCGTGCGCCCCTGTAGCCGCCCGATCCTAGGCCACACCACCCGGGTATGGGCTATGACCAGAGAAGACCGGTTGATCAAGGACTACGCAGATCGCTGCTCTGGCGGCGTCACCCCCAGCACGCTCCAGAGTGCAGCTGTGGGGACTCTCACCGTGCTTCCCAGAGTGAGCGTCTGCACGGGGAAAGACCCCTGTCTGATCAAGTTGTAGGCCTTGTGCGTACCGATCCCCAGCGCCCGCGCAGCCGTCGTGACGTTCACTGTCGGCGGCAGCGCGAGCAGTTCCTCCCGGGTCATCGAGCTGGCCCCGGCTTCCCTGGCTACAGATGCGTCCTTCGTTGTCATTCCCGTTGTCGCGATCTCCCCCGCGCCAACACTCGATAAGGATACTCCAACACTGGAGTGTTGGGGCAAGATAGGAGATCGGTCGACATAGACCGGCACAGAAGCTCCACAAGTGAAGTCCACGAAGGGGATGTTCGTGTTCGACCCCAGTTACACGCGGCGCTGCGCCTGCCGGGAGCCCGTCATAGGCGAGGACGGCAGACCGGAGACGGACGCCAAGGGCAAGCCGAAGATGCGCAAGATCGGCGCGAGCTGTCCGAAGCTCAAAGAGAAGGACCATGGCACCTGGCACCTGTATTTCGAGCTGGAGCCCGGCGAGGGCGGCGAGCGCCAGCGCGTCCGACGTGGCGGGTTCGCCAAAAAGACGGATGCCCAGCGGAAGGCGAAGGAGCTGTACGACGCCGCCACCGCCGGCACCGACGTTCTGTCCGACGAGACCTGCGGGGACTTCTTCCTCCGCTGGATCAAGGCGAAGAAGTCCCTCGCCCGCACCACCCGCCACGGCTACCAGGAGCACATCGACAACTACCTGATCCCTCACCTGGGGCACATCAAGCGGCGCGACCTCAAGGTCCGCCACCTCGATCTCATGTACGACGCGATCGAGAAGGAGAACGCAGAGCGGATCCTTCACCGGCTCCGCGTGAAAGAGCTCCAGGAGGCACGGGACGAGGCTCACCGGGCCTGGGTGAAGACCGCTGGCTACGCCAAGAGGGAGGAGCGCCGTCCGTACCGCCAGGCCTTCCTGGAGGCCAACAAGGCTTTACGTGAAGGCAAGCGGGGCCTGCGAAAGGTCACTTCCCCCGCGACCATGCACCGCATCAACGACACCCTCAGCTCGGCACTCTCCTGGGGGATCAAGCGAGAGCAGGCATTCGCCAGGAACTGGGCGCAGTTCGTCGAGCTTCCGTCGGTCACACGGCCGAAGCCGATCGTATGGACGCCGGAGCGCGTCGAGCACTGGAAGCGCACCGGGGAGAAGCCCGGCCCGGTCATGGTCTGGACACCCAAGCTAACCGGGGAGTTCCTCGACTTCGTCAAGGACGACTGGCTCTACGAGCTGTGGCACTCGTTCATCTTCCTCGGCCCCCGCCGCGGCGAGATGGCCGCAGTGCCGTGGACAGAGGTCAGCATTGACGCCCTCTGGCTCCGGATCTCCCAGCAGATCGTGGAAGTCGCCTACCAGTTGTACGGCGAGGCGCCGAAGGCCGAGAGCGTCCGCACCGTGTCGCTGAGCCTGGAGTCCGCCGAGAACCTGGTGAGCTTCCGTGCGAAGCAGGAACAGAAGCGCCAGGAGTGGGGGGCTGCCTACGTCGAGACCGGTCGCGTGTGGACCCACGAGAACGGTGAGGCGCTGCACCCTGACTGGATTTCCCGGCGCTTCACCCGCCTCGTGGAGCTGTCCGGCTTGCCGCCGGTCCGCCTCCACGACCTACGCCACCTGGCGGCCACGCTCTCCCTGCTCGCCGGGAACGACATCAAGGTGGTCCAGGAGAAGCTGGGGCACTCCTCACGCCAGATCACCTCCGACACCTACACCAGCGTCCTGCCCGAGATGATGCGGGCCGAGGCCGAGTCGGTCATCGCCGTCGTCCCCCGCGAAATCCCCTACAAGGTGCACACGCCGCTGGAGATCCCTGAGACGGCCTGGCAGGGCGACCTCGCCGTCTTCTTCGCCCACGGCGCGCGCCAGGCGGGTGAGAACTGGTCTGTAGGCGCCCAGACCCGGCCCGACTCCGATCTCCTCGGCCTGGTGACCCTCGCCGGCCGGGGTCAGGACGACGCCGCCAATGCCGCCGTGAAATGGATGCGCGATCACTGCACGAGCAACGATCTAGAGCTGGTCCGGATCGAGAACTTCAATGACCAGTACCAGGGTGAGCAGCGCCAGGAGTTCGCCCTTCTCCGCTTCACGCTCGCCCGAACGGAGACGCCGAGCATAGCGGGGTGGGACACCTCGCGCCCCTCGGCTGTCGGCCGCAACAACAGGCAGAAGAGGGCTCGTCCACGCGCCGCGTGACCTGCGTCCAGACTTTGTCCAGACGATCATGAAATCATGATCACCACAGGGTCGCCAGGACCCTCACACCATCGCCCCGACCAGGAAAGTGCCTGGTCAGAAGGTTTCTCCTCGCATAGCGAAGAGTGGGGCGGGTGGGACTCGAACCCACGGCCGACGGATTATGAGTCCGCTGCTCTAACCGGCTGAGCTACCGCCCCATAGCGGCGTGTCGCGTACATGCGTGCGCGCCGTCTGCCGCAGCATAGCCGCTCATACGATCTCCTGCCTCGCAGGGGCGACTTCGCATGCCCTTGAGGACTACGCCGTGACCTGCACGGTTGCGGCGGACATGAAAAAGGACCCCATCGGGGTCCTCCTTCTTCCTGCTCTCCCGACTGGACTCGAACCAGTAACCTGCCGGTTAACAGCCGGCTGCTCTGCCAATTGAGCTACGGAAGATCGAAGCTCCCCCGACTGGACTCGAACCAGTAACCTGCCGGTTAACAGCCGGCTGCTCTGCCAATTGAGCTACGGAGGATTGCCTCGTCTGCATCGAACGTACCTCCCTGGGTATTCGCCAGGGGGCGGGCGCTCGCTGCGACACATACATTAGCGCAAGCAGGGGGGTGCTCCGCCAATCGGTTCCGCCGACACCGACATCGCACCGGAGACCTACACAAGGGAAGGGTGGCCGCCATGCGCTACAAGCTCACGTTCGTGGTCGGACTGACTCTGGGATACGTGCTGGGCACCCGTGCCGGGCGCGAGCGCTACGAACAGTTGAAGAAGTCCGCCCGCCAGGTTTCGCAGAACCCGGCCGTCCGCAACACCGCGGAGACGGCGGCACAGCAGGGCCGCCAGTTCGCCGGCAAGGCCTACCACGCGGTCAGCGACAAGGTCGGCGACCGGGTGCCGGAGTCCGTGACCCAGCGGGTGCGCTCGCTCCGGGACCGCAACGCGAACGGTGCGCCGGAGGACGACTGGGGCACCAGCAGCACGTGAAGCCGACAGTGACGCACACCACCCGCAGGCGCGGGACGGTGCCGGTCAGCGGCTCCGCCGCAGGGCACGACCGGTCACGGCGGGCCGGCGCCCGCGAAACCGTGCGCGCCGCCACGACGCTACGCCCATAGAATTTGCGCCATGGGGATAGTCGCCGGGTTGGACAGCTCACCCGATTTCACTCGCATCGTCGTCTGCGACGCAGACACCGGTGCCGTGCTCAAACAGGGGTATGCCGCGCACCCGGTGGAAGGCGGCGGCCGCGCATCCGACGTCGACCCCCAGGCGTGGCTCCTCTCCCTCGGTGAGGCCGCCGGCGGCGGTCTCCTCGAGGGCGTGCAGGCCATCGGCGTGTCGTCGCAGCAGAACGCCGTCGTGCCCCTCGACGCCCAGGGCAACACGGTCCGTCCCGCCATGGTCGGCGGCGACAAGCGGGCGCAGGTCGCCGCGGCCGATCTCGTCGACGCGCTGGGCGGGCGCGAGGCGTGGGCCCAGGCGGTGGGGTGTGTGCCGCAGGCGGCGCAGCCGGTCACCAAGCTGCGCTGGCTGAACAAGACCGAGCCCGACGCCGCCCTGCGCACCGCTGTGCTCCTCCAGGCGCACGACTGGCTGGTGTGGCAGCTCCTCGGCCGGCCGGTCAGAAGGACCACCGACCGCGGCGGCGCCTCCGGCACCGGCTACTGGTCCGCGGCCACCGGCGCCTACCGCGCCGACCTGGTCGAGCTGGCCCTCGGCCACCAGGCGATGCTCCCCGAGGTCATCGGACCCTCGGACGCGGCCGGTACGACCCCGGAGGGGCTGCTGATCTCCGCCGGGACCGGCGAGACCATGGCCGCCGCCTTCGGCCTCGGGATCGGGCTCGGCGACGCCGTGGTGTCGCTGGGCGCCTCCGGGTCCGTGATGGCTGTGCACCCCGAGGCCCTCGTCGACAACAGCGGGATGATCACCTCCCTGGCCGACGCGACCGGCATGCACCTGCCCGTCGTCACCACCCTGAACGCCGTACGGACCCTGCGCGGGGCCGCCGAGATGCTCGGGCTGAACGACCTGGAGAGCCTGTCCGAGCTGGCGATGAAGTCGACACCGGGCGCCCATGGGCTCGTACTGCTGCCCTATCTGGAAGGTGAGCGGACGCCGAACCTGCCGCACACCGCGGGGACGCTGAGCGGGCTGCGGCGGGAGTCGATGAAGCCGGAGCACCTGGCGCGGGCCGCGTTCGAGGGCATGCTGTGCGGACTCGCCGACGCGCTCGACGTGCTGCGCGGCAGGGGGGTCGAGGTCCGGCGGGTCTTCCTGCTGGGGGCCGCCGCCGAGCTGTCCGCCGTACAGGCCGCCGCGCCCGCGCTGTTCGGCGCGCAGGTGGTCGTGCCGCAGCCGGCGGACTACGCGGCGATCGGTGCCGCCCGGCAGGCGGCCTGGGCGCTCGGCGTCTCGCAGGGCACGCTCGACCCGCGCACCCCGCCGATGTGGCAGGGCCCGGCCGCGCAGGTCCTGGAGCCCGGCGAGGAGCTGGCGGTGGGGCAGGCGGTGCGGCAGCAGTACGTGTCGGTGCGGGAGCAGACGTACCCGGGAGCGTTCCGGTAGGCAAGGCGCGGAACGTAAGAGTCCGGTAGGAGTCCGGGCGCACGAGGACCGGTCAGCCCGTACGAAGCACTGCTGTCGGCTTAATCGGTTGAGGTAACACGGGTGGAGTGTCCGACGATAGGGGCCAGGGGCAACCACCCGCCCCGTCGCCGACTCCGAGAGACGTAGCGTGCTCATACGACTTCTGCGGACCTATCTCAGGCCCTACAAGAAACCCATCACCGTCCTGGTGCTGCTGCAGTTCCTCCAGACCTGCGCCACCCTCTACCTGCCCACGCTCAACGCGGACATCATCGACCACGGCGTCGTGAACGGAGACACCGGCTACATCCTGAGCTTCGGCGCTCTGATGATCGGCATCTCGCTGGCGCAGGTGGTGTGCAACATCGGGGCCGTGTTCTACGGCGCCCGGACCGCCGCCGCGCTCGGCCGGGACCTGCGGGCGGCGGTCTTCGACCGGGTGCAGTCGTTCTCGGCGCGCGAGGTCGGCCAGTTCGGTGCGCCCACGCTGATCACCCGTACGACCAATGACGTGCAGCAGGTCCAGATGCTGGCCCTGATGACGTTCACCCTGCTGGTGTCGGCGCCCATCATGTGCGTGGGCGGCATCGTGCTGGCGCTCGGCCTGGACGTGCCGCTGTCCGGGGTGCTGGTGGCCGTGGTGCCGACGCTGGGCATCTGCGTGACGTTGATCGTACGGCGGCTGCGGCCGCTGTTCCGGTCCATGCAGGTGCGTCTCGACACGGTGAACCGGGTGCTGCGCGAGCAGATCACCGGCAACCGGGTCATCCGGGCGTTCGTGCGCGACGCGTACGAGGAGGACCGTTTCCGGAAGGCGAACAGCGACCTGACGGAGATGTCCCTCAAGACCGGCAACCTGCTCGCGCTGATGTTCCCCGTGGTGATGACGACGGTGAACCTGTCCTCGATCGCGGTGGTGTGGTTCGGTGCCCACCGGATCGACAGCGGCGGGATGCAGATCGGCGATCTGACCGCGTTCCTCGCCTATCTGATGCAGATCGTCATGTCCGTGATGATGGCCACCTTCATGTTCATGATGGTGCCGCGCGCGGAGGTGTGCGCCGAGCGCGTCCAGGAGGTCCTCGACACCTCCTCCAGCGTGGTGCCTCCCCTGGCCCCCGTCCGCGAGCTGCGGCGGCACGGGCATCTGGAGATCCGGGGTGCGGGCTTCCGCTACCCGGGCGCCGAGGAGCCGGTGCTCAAGGCGATCGACCTGGTGGCCCGGCCCGGCGAGGTGACCGCCGTGATCGGCTCGACCGGCAGCGGCAAGTCCACGCTGCTCGGGCTCGTCCCCCGGCTGTTCGACACGACCGACGGCGAGGTGCTCGTCGACGGCACCGAGGTGTCGACCATAGATCCGAAGCTGCTGGCCAGGACCGTCGGGCTCGTGCCGCAGAAGCCGTATCTCTTCGCGGGCACGGTCGCCACGAACCTTCGCTACGGCAATCCGGACGCCACGGACGAGGAGCTGTGGCACGCGCTGGAAGTGGCGCAGGCCAAGGGCTTCGTCGAGGGGCTGGAGAACGGCCTCGACTCCCCCATCGCGCAGGGCGGCACCAACGTCTCCGGTGGTCAGCGGCAGCGGCTCGCCATCGCGCGCACGCTCGTGCAGCGGCCGGAGATCTACCTCTTCGACGACTCCTTCTCCGCCCTCGACTACGCGACCGACGCGGCCCTTCGCGCGGCGCTCGCCGAGGAGACCTCGGAGGCGACCGTCGTGATCGTCGCGCAGCGGGTGGCCACCATCCGGGACGCCGACCGGATCGTCGTCCTCGACGAGGGCCGGGTCGTCGGCACCGGCACCCACCGCGAGCTGATGGCGGACAACGAGACCTACCGGGAGATCGTGCTCTCCCAGCTCACGGAAGCGGAGGCTGCCTGATGGCCGGGCCCATGGGGCGCATGATGGCGGGCGGCGGTCCCGAGACCCGGTCGATCGACTTCAAGGTGTCCGGCAGGCGGCTGCTCGCCCAGTTCAAGCCGGAGCGGCTGACCCTCTACGCGATGCTGTTCTGCGTCGTGCTGAGCGTCGGCCTCAACGTGGTCGGGCCGAAGATCCTCGGCGAGGCCACCGACCTGGTCTTCGCGGGCATCATCGGACGGCAGATGCCCGCCGGCGCGAGCAAGGAAGAGGTTCTCGCGCAGATGCGGGCACGCGGCGACGGTCAGGTCGCCGACATGCTCCGCAGCACCGACTTCACGCCCGGCGAGGGCATCGACTTCACCGCCGTAGGACATGTGCTGCTGTTCGCCGTCGGGGTGTTCCTCGTCGCGGGGCTGCTGATGGCGGTGGCGACGCGGCTGGTCAACCGGACCGTCAACCGCACGATGTTCCGGATGCGCGAGGACGTGCAGACGAAGCTGTCGCGACTGCCGCTGTCGTACTTCGACAAGCGCCAGCGCGGCGAGGTCCTGTCCCGGGCCACGAACGACATCGACAACATCGGGCAGACCCTCCAGCAGTCGATGGGCCAGCTCATCAACTCGCTGCTCACCATCATCGGTGTGCTCGCGATGATGTTCTGGGTGTCCTGGCTGCTGGCCCTGGTCGCGCTGGTCACCGTGCCGCTGTCGTTCGTCGTCGCCACGCGCGTGGGCAAGCGCTCGCAGCCGCACTTCGTGCAGCAGTGGCGCACCACGGGCAAGCTCAACGCCCACATCGAGGAGATGTACACCGGGCACAACCTGGTGAAGGTGTTCGGCCGCCAGGACGAGTCCGCCGCGCAGTTCGCCGAGCAGAACGACGCGCTGTACGAGGCCGGGTTCAAGGCGCAGTTCAACAGCGGGGTCATGCAGCCGCTGATGATGTTCGTCTCGAACATCAACTACGTGCTGGTGGCGGTCGTGGGTGGGCTGCGGGTCGCGTCCGGCTCGCTGTCCATCGGTGATGTGCAGGCCTTCATCCAGTACTCCCGGCAGTTCTCGATGCCGCTCACGCAGGTCGCGTCGATGGCGAACCTCGTGCAGTCGGGTGTCGCCTCGGCCGAGCGGATCTTCGAACTCCTGGACGCGGAGGAGCAGGAGGCGGACCCGGTGTCGAGCGCGAAGCCCGAGGAACTGCGCGGGCGGGTCGCCCTGGAGCATGTCTCCTTCCGCTACGACCCCGAGAAGCCCCTCATCGAGGACCTCTCGCTGAAGGTCGAACCCGGGCACACGGTCGCGATCGTCGGCCCCACGGGAGCCGGAAAGACCACCCTGGTCAACCTGCTCATGCGGTTCTACGACGTCTCGGGCGGCCGGATCACCCTCGACGGCGTGGACATCGCGACGATGTCCCGGGACGACCTGCGCGCCGCAATCGGCATGGTCCTCCAGGACACCTGGCTGTTCGGCGGCACGATCGCGGAGAACATCGCGTACGGCGCCTCGCGCGAGGTCACCCGGGGCGAGATCGAGGAGGCGGCCCGGGCGGCCCACGCGGACCGGTTCATCCGGACCCTCCCCGACGGCTACGACACCGTCATCGACGACGAGGGCAGCGGGGTGAGCGCGGGTGAGAAGCAGCTCATCACCATCGCCCGGGCCTTCCTGTCGGACCCGGTGATCCTGGTGCTGGACGAGGCGACGTCCTCGGTGGACACCCGCACGGAGGTCCTGATCCAGAAGGCGATGGCCAAACTGGCGCACGGCCGCACGTCGTTCGTCATCGCCCACCGCCTGTCGACGATCCGGGACGCGGACACGATCCTGGTGATGGAGAACGGCTCGATCGTCGAACAGGGCACGCACACGGACCTGTTGGAGGCCGACGGGGCGTACGCGCGCCTGTACAAGGCACAGTTCGCGCAGGCGGTGGCGGAGGTCGACTGATGGAGCGAGGGGGCTGGTCCGACCTTCAGTGGCGCGGGGAACCGCGCGACCAGCCCCCACACACCCGCACCCGGCGTCAATCCAGATAGCCCCTCAGCTGATCCGCAAAAGCGTGGTCCCGCAGCTTGTTGAGCGTCTTCGACTCGATCTGCCGTATCCGCTCCCGGGTCACCCCGAAGATCCGGCCGATCTCCTCCAGCGTGCGCGGACGGCCGTCGGCAAGCCCGTACCGGAGTTGCACGACCTTGCGCTCACGCTCGCCCAGGGTCGACAGCACGGCCTCCAGGTGCTGCCGGAGCAGCAGGAACGCCGCCGACTCGACCGGTGAGGCGGCGTCGCCGTCCTCGATGAGGTCGCCGAGGGCCACGTCGTCCTCTTCGCCCACCGGCGCGTGCAACGACACCGGTTCCTGGGCCAGGCGCAGGACCTCGCTGACGCGTTCCGGGGCGAGGTCGAGGTGGGCCGCGACCTCTTCCGGGGTCGGTTCGTAGCCGCGTTCCTGGAGCATGCGGCGTTGGACGCGGACGACCCGGTTGATCAACTCGACGACGTGGACCGGGACCCGGATCGTCCGGGCCTGGTCGGCGAGGGCTCGGGACATGGCCTGGCGGATCCACCAGGTGGCGTAGGTGGAGAACTTGTAGCCGCGGGCGTAGTCGAACTTCTCGACCGCCCGGATCAGGCCCAGGTTGCCTTCCTGCACCAGGTCGAGCATGGTCAGGCCGCGGCCGACGTACCGTTTCGCGACGGAGACGACGAGACGCAGGTTCGCCTCGATGAGGCGGCGCTTGGCCATGCGGCCCAGCACGACCAGGCGGTCCAGGTCGAGGGCCAACTGGCTGTCGAGATCAGGGGCGTTGCTCAGTTTCTCCTCGGCGAACAGGCCGGCCTCGACGCGGCGGGCGAGGTCGACCTCCTCGGCCGCGGTGAGCAGCGGGATACGGCCGATCTCCCGCAGGTACTGGCGGAACAGGTCCGAGGACGGGCCGGCGGTGTCGACGCGGCCGCGGGGCGGCTCGGGCGGTTCGACCGGCTCGGTCTCCACGTGCTCGAGGGCTTCCGCGGCCGGCGTGTCCGGCTCCGCCTCGGGGTGGTGCGCGACACGGCTCTGCGGGGGCACCGCGACGAGTACGTCGGTCTCGGCGTCCGGTTCTGTCGTGTCGTCCGTACTGTTCTCGGTCTGTGTCAGGGTCTGGGTCTGCACGGGGGCGACCTCCAGGATGATCGCTGCCAAGGAGTGCGGCAGCGGTACTTCGGGGGCGGAGTCGGCGGCCTCGCCGCTGTCCGTCCCGTACGCGATGAGCGGAACCGCGGGGGTCTGGGACCCGCTGGGGACGGATCGGCCGCGCTCCGAGGACTCAGGCACCGGAACCCAGTGTGGAGTACGACACATCGCCGCCACGAGGGGCGTGCGAGGACTTTTTGAGTCCGGTCCGTGACCGCCTGGTTACTTTGCCTGACGAGTACGCAGGCCAAAGGCCGTGAAACCACTTGAAAGGCGTACGGGAACCGGGCTAGAGAGCGGCCACGCCCTGCTCCCGCAGTGCCTGGCCGTACTGCTGGAGGACCCACACCTCGTTCTGTACGGCGGCCAGGTGGGCCGGGTCGCCGCCGGAGCCGAGGCGGATCAGGGTGCCCTGGATCTCCTGGATGCGTCGGTCGACGGCGCGGCGGCGGACGGTGACGAGCTGGTCGCCCGCGTAGTTCTCGTCGACCGTCTTGCGCATGATCGCCTCGACGGCCAGCTCCGTGACCATGGCGCGGACCGCGTCGTCGGGGGCGGCCTCACGGACCCGGACGAGGTAGTCCTGGGAGTCCTGGACGCCGTACTCCACGCCGCCCGCGTCCATGATGGCCTGGCGTACGGCGGCGTAGGGCGGGGCGGTGAACTCGTCGATGCCGTAGGCGTCGAAGGCCGGGGAGACCAGCTCGGGGCGCTGGAGGGCGAGCTTGAGCAGCTCGCGCTCGGTGGCGTAGACGGGGTTGCGCAGGGTGAGGGCGGGGCCGGAGACGGCGGGGCGGTGGGCTCCGTCGTACGACGGCTGCTGCGGGCCGCGTCCCGACGGGGCCGGGCCCCTGCCGCCGCGGTCCCGGGACCAACGGGCCAGCTGGGCCACCCGCTTGACCACGAACTGGGTGTCGAGGATGCCGAGCATGCCGGCGAGCTGGACGGCGACCTCGTGCTGGGCGCCGCTGTTCTTGATGCGGGCCACAATCGGGGCGGCCTCGTCCAGGGCCGCGGCGCGGCCGGCGGGGGTGTCGAGGTCGTAGCGGACGACGATCTGGCGCAGTGCGAACTCGAAGAGCGGGGTGCGGGGTTCGGCCAGGTCGGCGACCGCCTCGTCGCCCTTGGCGAGGCGCAGCTCGCAGGGGTCCATGCCGTCGGGGGCGATCGCGATGTAGGTCTCGGCGGCGAACTTCTGGTCGTCCTCGAAGGCGCGCAGGGCCGCCTTCTGGCCGGCCGCGTCGCCGTCGAAGGTGAAGATCACACGGGCCGAGCCGTTGTCCATCAGCAGTCGGCGCAGGATCTTGATGTGGTCGCCGCCGAAGGCCGTGCCGCAGGTCGCGATCGCGGTCGTCACGCCGGCGAGGTGGCAGGCCATGACGTCGGTGTAGCCCTCGACGACGACCGCGCGGGATGCCTTGGCGATGTCCTTCTTCGCGAGGTCGATGCCGTAGAGCACCTGGGATTTCCGGTAGATCGCCGTGTCGGGCGTGTTGAGGTACTTCGGGCCGTTGTCCGCCTCGTAGAGCTTGCGGGCGCCGAACCCGACGACGTCTCCGCCGATGTCGCGGATGGGCCACATCAGCCGGCCGCGGAAGCGGTCGATGGGGCCGCGGCGGCCCTCCTGGGAGAGACCGGAGAGCAGGAGCTCCTTGTCGGTGAAGCCCTTGCCGCGCAGGAAGCGGGTGAGGTGGTCCCAGCCCTGGGGGCTGTAGCCGACGGAGAAGTGCGCGGCCGCGGCCTGGTCGAAGCCGCGCTCGGCGAGGAACTGGCGGCCGGTGTCGGCCTCCGGGCTGGTGGCCAGCTGCTCCATGTACCAGTCGGCGGCGATCTTGTGGGCCTCGACCAGGCGGATGCGCTCGCCGCGCTGGTGGGAGGGGTTGTAGCCGCCCTCCTCGTACCGCAGGGTGATGCCGGCCTGGCCCGCCAGGCGCTCGACCGCCTCGGAGAAGGAGAGGTGGTCGACCTTCATCACGAACGTGATGGTGTCGCCGCCCTCCTGGCAGCCGAAGCAGTGGAAGAGGCCCTTGCTCGGACTGACCTGGAAGGACGGCGACTTCTCGTCATGGAAGGGGCACAGGCCCTTGAGGTTGCCACCGCCCGCGTTGCGCAGCTGGAGGTACTCGGACACCACGGCGTCGATCGGGACCGCGTCCCGTACCGCCTTCACGTCCTCGTCGTTGATCCGTCCTGCCACGCGTGAAGTCTACGGGGAGGTACTGACACCTACGGGACGAGGCTGACGAGTGGAACGTGCGGGTCCGCCAGCGCCTCCGTGTCCACCTGAGCCCTGGATCGGATCAGTCCCTGAATCGGCTCTGTGACGTCCCACACGTTGACGTTCATCCCGGCCAGCACACGGCCCTGCTGCACCCAGAAGGCGATGAACTCACGCTTCCCGGCGTCTCCCCGGATCACCACTTCGTCGTACGAGCCGGGGGGCGCCCAGCCGCTGTACTCCATTCCCAGGTCGTACTGGTCGGAGAAGAAGTAGGGCACCCGGTCGTACGTCACCTGGCGGCCCAGCATCGCTCGCGCCGCCGCCGGGCCGCCGTTGAGCGCGTTGGCCCAGTGTTCGACGCGCAGCCGGTTGCCGAAGAGCGCGTGGTGGAAGGAGGCCACGTCGCCCGCCGCGTAGATGTCCGGGTCGGACGTGCGCAGTTGTTCGTCCACGGCGACACCGCCGCCGTGTGCCCGGTCCGCCAGTTCGAGCCCGGCCGCCTCCGCGAGCGCCACGCGCGGGGCCGCGCCGACCGCCGCGAGGACGTCGTGCGCGGGATGCTCCTCGCCGTCGTCGGTACGGGCCGCGAGGACCATGCCGTCCTGCCCGACGATCTCCGTCAGTCTGGCCCCGAAGTGGAAGCGGACACCGCGCTCGCGGTGCAGCTCGGCGAAGAGGTTGCCGAGCTCGGGGCCGAGGACCGAGTACAAGGGAGTCGACAGGGGCTCGACGACGGTGACCTCGGCGCCGTACTCCCGGGCCGCAGCCGCGACCTCCAGGCCGATCCAGCCGGCGCCGGCGATCACGAGGTGGCCGTTGTCCCTGCCCAGGGTGGCCAGGACGCCCTTGAGACGCTCGGCGTGGGCGAGGCGGCGCAGGTGATGGACGCCCGCGAGGTCGGTCCCCGGGATGTCCAGCCGACGCGGCTCCGCGCCCGTCGCCAGCAGCAGCTTGTCGTAGCGGACGACGGTGCCGTCCTCGCCGAAGCGGATCGTCTTCGCCGTACGGTCGATGGCGTCCACGGTCTCGCCGAGGTGCAGCTCGATGTCGTTCTGCGCGTACCAGGCGGGTTCGTGGACGAAGACGCTGTCGCGCTCCTCCTTGCCGAGGAGGTAGCCCTTGGAGAGCGGCGGGCGCTCGTAGGGGTGGTCGCGTTCGTCGCAGATCAGTATCACGCGGCCGGTGAAGCCCTCCGTGCGGAGCGTCTCGGCCGCCTTCGCGCCGGCGAGACCTCCTCCGACGATGACAAATGTCTGATCCGCGTCGACCACTTGATGCCTCCTACGGGGGGTCTGGGGGGTGTCCCCCCAGTAAACACAGCGCGTGCCGCCACATGGGAGCGTCCCGCACGGAGTGTGAGGGGGGAAGAGGGAGTGGCCCGATCAGGCCACGGAGGGTCACATTCGGTCTTGAATCACGTCACTCCCGTCCCCTCCACACAACTTGTGTCCCGCAAGCATCACAGGTGACCCGTGAGACGGGCGTGAAGCGAACGGGCGGACGCGTCCGTGAGGGACGCGATCTGGTCGACGATCACCCGCTTGCGCGCGCGGTCGTCGGGCGCGTCGTCGAACAGCGCGCGGAACTGCGGCTCGAGGCCGTCCGGGGCGCGGGCGGTGAGCACCTCGGCCAGTTCGGCGACGACGATCCGCTGGTCGGCCCGCAGCCGCTCCTGCTCGGCGCGCTGCATGACGTACCGGTCGGCGACGGCCTTGAGGACCGCGCACTCCAGGCGGGTCTCGTGCGGTACGACGAGTTCGGCGTCGTATCTGGTGAGTCTCCCGGTGCCGTACCGCTCGCGCGTGGCGGCTTCGGCCGACAGGCAGAAGCGGCCGATGAGCTGGCTGGTGGCGTCCTTGAGGCGGGCCTGCGCGACGGCCGAGCCGTCGTAGCCGTGCGGCCACCATGGCTGGTCCTGGAGGCGGTCGAGGGCTTCCGCGAGCTCCGCCGGGTCGGTGTCCGCGGGGACGTACCGGCCGAGGGCCACCTCGAAGACGGCCCGGCGTTCCGGTTCGGCGTGCAGGTAGTTGGGGTCGATGTGGCCCGCGTGCAGGCCGTCCTCGACGTCGTGGACCGAGTAGGCCACGTCGTCGGCCCAGTCCATCACCTGGGCCTCGAAGGTGGTGCGGGTGCCCGGGGCGTCCTTGCGGATCCAGTCGAAGACGGGGCGGTCGTCCTCGTAGACGCCGAACTTCCGCGACGCGTGCGCTCCGCGGGGCCAGGGGTACTTGGTGGCGGCGTCGAGGGTGGCTCGGGTGAGGTTCAGTCCGACCGATCCCTCGTCGGTGAAGCGTTTGGGCTCGATGCGGGTGAGGAGCCTCAGGGACTGGGCGTTGCCCTCGAAGCCGCCGCAGTCGTCCGCGAACTCGTTCAGCGCCTGTTCGCCGTTGTGGCCGAACGGGGGGTGGCCGAGGTCGTGGGCCAGACAGGCGGCCTCGACCAGGTCCGGGTCACAGCCGAGCGCCGCGCCGAGCTCACGGCCGACCTGGGCGCACTCCAGGGAGTGGGTGAGCCGGGTGCGGGGGCTGGCATCCCAGGCGTTGCTGCGGGTTCCCGGTGTGACGACCTGTGTCTTGCCGGCGAGCCTTCTGAGCGCGGCGGAGTGGAGGATGCGGGCACGGTCGCGCTGGAAGGCGGTGCGGCCGGGGCGTTTGTCGGGTTCTGGGGCCCAGCGTTCGGTTGACTGCAGGTCGTACGGCATGTGTCGACAGTACGGGCAGGGACTGACAATTCGCCTGTACGTCTGCCGGGGGGCGGTTATACGGCGAGTGCGGGCAGTCCGTGGCTGGTCGCGCCCCGCGGCGGAGCCGCAAGCTGACACGGCCCCGCGCCCCTGAGGTTGGTCACCTGGTCGTAGCGATGCAGGATCAGGTCGGCCATCGCCGGGTGCGTACCCAAGGGGGCCGACGCGATCCACGGGGCCTTCTGTGCGCATTGCGTGGCGAACAGACCCGGGGCCGTGAAGTACGACGCCACCGCCACCCTGTCGCGCCCTCGCGCCGCCAGTGCGCGGATCGCCGTGTCGACCGTCGGGGTCGCCGCGGAGGCGTAGGCGGGGACCACCGGGACGCCCAGGCGGTCCGACAGAAGGTGAGCGGTGCGGCGGGTGTCCACGGCCGAGTCGGGGTCGCGGGAGCCTGCCGCCGCGAGGACCACCGCGCTCGTACGGCGGGTCTCCTCGTCCGTGCTCCAGCCTGCCTCGATCAGGCGAGCGTGCAGGGTCTCCACGAGCAGCGGGTGCGGGCCAAGTGGAGCGGCCACGCGGGTGCGTGCCGCGGAGGCCGCCGCCATCTCCGGGATGTCGCGCTTGACGTGGTAGCCGCGGGACAGGAGGAGGGGGACCAGGACCGCCTCCGCCGTGCCCAGGGACGCCAGCGTGTCCGGCAGCAGGGGTTCGTTCAGCTCGATGTGGCCCAGGTGCACCGGCAGGCCGGGGCGCTGCTCGCGGACCTGGTCCAGGAGCCTGTGGACCGTGTTCAGGGTGCGCGGGTCGCGGCTGCCGTGGGCCACCAGGACGAGCGCGGGCTGCTCGGGGCGGCGCCTGTCGTCGAGGGAGACGAGGCCGGGCTGGCTGCTGATCCGGTTCATGGAACGATGGTGACCGCTTGAGGTTGCCACCCCGTTTCACGGCAATAACGCGTGCTTTCCGACGGTTCACCATGCGGGGCGCGGGGGTGTGAGGCGGCGTGACCTGCGCGTTCTCGTCGGGCAGTGAGGCTGGTCACGCGTCGGCGGGCGAACCGATCGGCCTGACGGTACGTCTCTCGTTGTCGAAAGGCCTGGCGAAAGGCCGACCGGGGAGGGACCGTCCATGCGACTGCCGAGGGTGCGCAGACCGCGTCTGCCACGCACGCGTGCCGGGCGGCGCAGGCTCGTGCAGGCCGTGATGGCGGGGTGTGTGCTCGCGCTGCTGCCGTCCACCTGGATGTACGTCGTGACGGGTGACCGGCCGCGGACGACGGCCGACGTGCCGCGCACCGAGGTGGCCGTCGTCTTCGGTGCCGGACTGTGGGACGGCGAGCCGTCGCCGTATCTCGCCCACCGGCTCGACGCGGCGGCGAAGCTGTACCGGGAGAACCGGATCGAGGTCGTCCTCGTCACCGGCGACAACAGCCGTGAGGACTATGACGAGCCCGACGCCATGCGCGCGTACCTGACCCGGCACGGCGTCCCGGACACGCGCATCGTCAGCGACTACGCCGGTTTCGACACCTGGGACTCCTGCGTCCGCGCCAGGAAGATCTTCGGCGTCCACCAGGCGGTGCTCATCAGCCAGGGGTTCCACATCCGCCGCGCGGTCGCGCTCTGCCAGGCGGCGGGTGTCACGTCGTACGGCATCGGCGTCGACGCCAAGCACGACGCCACCTGGTACTACGGCGGCACCCGGGAGCTCTTCGCGGCGGGCAAGGCGGCGCTGGACGCGATGTTCGAGCCGGACCCCCGGTTCCTCGGACCGAAGGAACCGGGCGTGAGCAAAGCACTCGCCGAGCAGGCCGGATGAACTCCGAGGGCGTTCCTCACCGCTCCCGGGCGCCGATCGGGAGGTCGCCGTCTTGGCCGCGTAACACGGAGCCGTCCTCGGCGTAACACGGCCGAAGCACGCTGAAGGGCATGCAGAACTCCGTGACGCCCACGCACTGCCCGTACTGCGCCCTGCAGTGCGGCATGAACCTGACCCCCGCTCCGGACGGGACCGTCGAGGTGAGCGAGCGCGCGGACTTCCCGGTGAACCGGGGGGCGCTGTGCGGCAAGGGCCGTACGGCACCCGCGGTGCTGTCGTCCCGGGTGCGCCTGACCTCCCCGTTGGTGCGCTCCGGGGGCACGCTCGTGCCCGCCACCTGGGACGAGGCACTGGACCGGATCGCCGAGGGGCTGTCCCGCACGCGCACGGAGCATGGCCCGGACGCGTGCGGGGTCTTCGGCGGGGGCGGCCTGACGAACGAGAAGGCGTACACGCTGGGCAAGTTCGCGCGGGTCGTCCTCGGCACCTCGCAGATCGACTACAACGGGCGCTTCTGCATGTCGTCCGCCGCGGCCGGCGGCATGAAGGCCTTCGGCCTGGACCGGGGGCTGCCCTTCCCCCTGGAGGACATCCCGAAGTCCGGCTGTGTGATCCTCGTCGGCTCCAACCTCGCCGAGACCATGCCGCCGTCCCTGCGGTTCTTCACGGAACTGAGGGAGAACGGCGGCACGTTGATCGTCATCGATCCCCGCCGCACCAAGACCGCCGAACAGGCCGACCTGCATCTGATGCCCCGGCCGGGGACGGACCTCGCGCTGGCGCTCGGTCTGCTGCACCTCGTCGTCGCCGAGGGGCTGGTCGACGAGGAGTACGTCCGTGAGCGCACGGCCGGCTGGGAGGACGCGCGAGCCGCCGCGATGGCCCACTGGCCGGAGTACGTGGAGCGGATCACCGGCGTTCCGGTGCCCCAGCTCCGGGAGACCGTACGGATGTTCTGCGAGCCCGAGTCCGCGATGGTGCTCACCGCGCGCGGGCCCGAGCAGCAGTCCAAGGGCACCGACACGGTGAGCGCGTGGATCAACCTGTGCCTGGCGACCGGGCGGGCAGGGCGGCCGTTCAGCGGCTACGGCTGTCTGACCGGGCAGGGCAACGGACAGGGCGGGCGCGAACACGGCCAGAAGGCCGACCAGTTGCCCGGTTACCGCAAGCTGGACGATCCGGCGGCACGGGCGCATGTCGCCGAGGTGTGGGGCGTGGACCCCGACGCGCTGCCCGGACCGGGGCGCAGCGCCTACGAGTTGCTGGACGCGCTCGGCACGGACATCAAGTCGCTGCTGCTGATGGGCTCCAACCCGGTGGTGTCGGCGCCGCACGCCGCGCACATCGAGGAGCGCATCAAGTCCCTGGACTTCCTTGCCGTGTGTGACGTGGTCCTCTCGGAGACGGCCGCCCTCGCGGACGTGGTCCTGCCGGTCACGCAGTGGGCCGAGGAGACGGGCACGACGACCAACCTGGAAGGGCGGGTGCTGCTGCGCCGGCAGGCGATCACGCCGCCGGACGGCATCCGCAGCGACCTGGAGGTCATGCACGAACTCGCCGACCGCCTCGGGGTGGAGAAGGGGTTCCCGACCGACCCCGAGGAGGTCTTCGAGGAGCTGCGCCGGGCGAGCGCGGGCGGCCCTGCCGACTACTCCGGGATCACCTACCGGCGGCTGGCGGAGGAGAACGGCGTGTTCTGGCCATGTCCCACCGAGGACACGGTGGTGCACCCCGGCACCCCTCGCCTCTTCCTGGACCGCTTCGCCACCCCGGACGGCCGGGCCCGCTTCGTCCCCGTCTCGCACCGGGCGATCGCGGAGGAGCCCGACGCGGAGTACCCGGTGCTGCTGACGACCGGCCGGGTCGTGGCGCAGTACCAGTCCGGGGCGCAGACCCGCCGGGTGGACGAGCTGAACGCCGCCGCGCCGGGACCGTTCGTGGAGCTGCACCCACGGCTCGCGGAGCGGCTGGGGGCGGCCGAGGGCGACCCGGTCGCCGTGGTCTCGCGGCGCGGGCGGGCCGTGGCACCGGCCCGCATCACCCTCGGCATCCGCCCGGACACCGTCTTCATGCCCTTCCACTGGTACGGCGAGGGCCGCGCCAACACCCTCACCAACCCGGCACTGGACCCGACGTCCCGGATGCCGGAGTTCAAGGCATGCGCGGTGCGGGTGGAGGCGGTCAAGTCGTAGGGGCTGGGCGGCTGCTGGCCCGCGCGAGCGAAGCCGAGCCGCGGGGGAGCCACGGGGCGCGCGCCGCGGTGGTACGCCGGTCCGGTGCGCCGGGGCGAACGCCGAGCCAGTGTGCCAGGACGGACGCCGAGCCCGGTACGCCAGGACGCACACCCACTGGTGGACTGTCGGTATTTGCTCAGGCGCACGCGGCGGGCGGTGGCCGCACGCCCGTGTACGAACCCACCTGGTCCGCGCCGGCGAACGGCGGTGCCCTGGGCGCCTGCCACGGCCTGGACGTGCCCTTGACCTTCGGTATGTACGGCGGCCTCGGCTCCGAGCTGATCGGCCCCACGTCCTCACCCGAGACCGAGGCGCTCTCGGCCCGCTTCCGCGCCGCCTGGACCGCTTTCGCCACCACCGGAGACCCCGGCTGGCCCACCTACGACACCGAACGACACCTCGTCCAGCTCCTCGGCACCGAACCCACGGTGGCCACCTACCCCGAGGAGGCATCTCGCCGGCTCTGGGAGCAGCACACGTTTGCGCCACTGGACCTGACGACGCCGTAACGGCTTCCCACCTGGTTCGCGGGCAGCTGGAACTGACGTAGGCGTCGTCGAAGGTCGTGATGACGACGACGCGTGTGGAGCCGGTGCCCATCATGATCAGCCGGATGGCCTCGATGCCGGGCATCCGGAGGTCCATCACGACGAGGTCGGGGGCGAGTTCCTCCGTCAGCCGTACCGCTTCCTCGCCGTCTTCTGCCTCGCCCGCGCAGAGCGGCCCATCAAGGCCGGTCGACTTGGCTGGACCGAAGGTGCCGCAGCCCACGCGGGTGTACTGGGGTCCTGTCCAACAGGACGCGCCAAGTGGCGAGTTGTCCGGGCGGCGGGTGACCGGCATGCCGATTGGCCGCAGGCGACACATTCTTCGACGACGTCCGGGTCGACGCGGTGGCAGGAGTAGCAGATGAGACCCTCGTCCCGCCGGGCAGCGAGCCGAGTGTCGGTGTGGCCGCGTCGATCACAGGTGCCTTGGTGCTGCGGGTGGTGCAATTGATGGCGCGATGTCGAAGCCGCGGGCTCTGAAGACCTTGGCGATGGACAGGCCCATGCCGGGGCCGGCTCCTACGATGGCGATGGTGGGCATGGTGAAACCCGGCAGGCAAACGTGCCACTTGCTGCCCGGTCGTGTGCGGTCGACCGGGCTGGATGGTTGCCGGTGTTCAGCGCGAACAGGATCCCGCCTGAGGCGTACTTATTAGTCCGGGCGACCTGTCGGAGGGTTGGGGCCCGGTCGCGCGCGCCGCGCACGTGATTTCCGCAGGTTGGCGACGTTGCCGCAGGTGCGCACGTCGTGCCACACACCGCTGGTGTTGCGGGAGCTGTCCCAGAAGGCCACCGCGCACAGCGGATTACGGCACAACTTCAAGCGGCGCCACGTTCCAGCGAGTTGGGCATCGTAGATCGCCAGAAGTACCCGTTGGCCGAGCGCGGGAACGCCCACCGAGCCCGGCACGAGTCTCACCATCCCGTCTGCTTCGAGTCGAACGCGGACGACTGATTCGACGGCTGCCGGACTGGCGCCGTCGTCGCGATCCGGGCCCTGGTCGCGCTCGACCAACGACCGCCGTATGGCGTCACGCAGCGCCCGGAGATCGCTCAGGCCTGGGCTGTCGCCCGCGATCCCGTAGGCATCCAGCCACCGCGCCGCGGTATCCGGCGCGTCCAGGAGGTCCGGAACATCGCCACCGGCGCTCCGGATGGACGCGGTGTTCAGCAGGTCCTGAACGATCCGCAGCTCACCGGGCGCCACCGCGACGCCGAAGCGGCCGTTGCCGTCGCTGCCCGGATGCGCGGCGCCGATGTCGGGATCGCCCTTCCCACGCTTCTCCATGACATAACTGTACACATTTTGCATGCGCCACACCGACGCCCTCTTTGCGAAGACAGAGACCATCCGGCCTTGCGGTGACAGAAGTGTCAGCCATACGCTTATGTCACGACGATGGAGAGGATCGATTGTGATCACTGATCCGGACAGAGGTGTCGCGAGGTACGTCGCCGACACCGCGTACGGCAAGCACTTCCCGCGGCGGGAGAACCTCGCAGCGGACGGCGGACGGGCGGAAACCCGATGAGCAGCAACGATCTTCGCTACGAGGTCTTCGTCTCGGACATGGAGCCGGTGACGGTCGCGGCTCCGCCGCGGCCGGACGACGGGCCGTCACTGTGGTCATCGATGTCCCACACGCTCATCTACGGGAAGACCGAGGCGCTGCTGACCGACCCGCCGGTCACACGCGGGCAGGCCGGCAGGCTCATCACATGGGTGGAGAGCCACGATGTGGCGCTGCGCTACATCTATGTGACCCACGCGCACTTCGATCACTTCGCGACCACGAATTACCTGCTCCGCCGGTTCCCCGACGTGACGGTGGTCGCGAGCGACGCGGTGCTTGCCGGCATCGCCCGCCAGACACCCGGCGGAGTGCTGGCCGGCGTGTACAGGGACATCTTCGGCGACGCCCTTCCCGAGCCTCCGCTGACCGTCCAGGGTTCCGTGTTCCCCGCCGACGGGCTGCTCCTCGACGGCCACGAGCTCCTCGCCCACGAGGTCGGCCACTCCGACACCGACGACACCAGCGTGCTGCACGTGCCCTCACTGGACCTGGTCGTAGCCGGTGACGTCGTCTACAACAACGTGCACCAGTACCTCGGAGAAGGCCGAGACGGCGGCCTGGACGCGTGGCACCGGGCCCTCGACAAGGTCGCCGCCCTGAAGCCACGGTTCGTGGTCGCCAGCCACAAGGACACCCAACGAGGAAATCCCGCATCGGACATCGAAGAAACACGGCGCTACCTCGACGCCGGCGCCGTCGTCCTCGAGCAGTCCACGAACCCCGCGGAATTCTTCAACGCGATGAAGCAGCGCTACCCCGAGCGTGTGAACCCGTGGGCGATCTGGCTCAGCGCCCTTCAGCTGTTCGGCAACTGACAGCGAACACCGGCCTGTCCGTGCGGTGGTGATTGCAATGATGGAGCCAGGCCGGCAGTGCTTTGCGGTGGGCTGATTCGCTGCAGTCGCAAGGCCTGGGAACATTACCGGGAGCGGTAGGCCGCCGTTGTCGGTCAGGACACGCTCGACAGTCATCCCGCGGTCGGCGAACCAGGCCACCGCCCGGCGCCGGACGTCGACTGCGGTGGCGGCCCTCTCGTCGTCGCGGATCTCGGCGTAACCCAGCTTCTTGACGTCGATGTGGAGCATGGCGCCGGGACGGTCGTGCTCGTAGCGGCGGACCGGCTCGCCGGTGGCGCGGTCGATGTGGGACAGGCTGTTGATCCGGCACCGGGTCAGGACCGCGTGGACGGTCGAGGCGGGCATGCCCAGCCGTCCGGCGATTTGGTACCGGGCCAGCCGCTGCTTCCAGCGCAGGTGCGCGATCTTGCGGATCTGCGGCTGGGTGGTTCGGGCGGGACTGCGGTGCGGCCGTGGGGGCCGGTCGCTCTGGCGGTCGTGGCCGTGGGGACCGGTCGCTCCGGTGGTCGTGGCCGTGCCGAGGTCGCGTCGTCGAGTGCCGTCCGCGGCGTCAGGCCCCACCTCGCGGATGGCGGGCCGCGTTCCTGAACTGGATCGGGCTCTGTCCGGTCCGGGACTGGAAGTACTTGTTGAAGTTGGTGGCACTGCTGAAGCCGAGGTGTGCGGCGATGCGGGCGGCGGTCTCGTCGCTGTGGGCCAGGCGGCGCTTGGCTTCCAGCGTGACGCGTTCGTCGATGAACTCCTTGGCGTTGGTGCCGACCGCTGACGCGGTTGCCCTCCTCAGCGTGCGCGGGGAGTAGCCCAGGGCTCTCGCGTAGTCAGCGACCTGATGGGTCTTGGTGAAGTCACGCTCGACTGCCTCGCGGAATCGGCGGAAGGTCTCGCTGTCTTCCGTGGTGCCGGGATGCCCACCCGGCCGGTCGGCCAGCCGGAGCACCAGCACGGACAGCAGGTGCCGCAGGATGGCGATGTGCACGTCGAGCGGACTCGTGCCGACGGCGCCGTACTCGTGACAGAGGTGCTCGATCGCCAGATCGACGGCGTGGTCGTCGACGGCGTCGTACTGCACCGGGCCACCCGACGTCTCCAAGCGCGCCGCGACCATCGGATCCAGGAAGTCGCTCTCGAAGAGCACGAGATGCCCCTCGACCTTGCGCAGGTCTCCCCACCTGTGGACCTGCCCCGGACGGACCCACAACCAGCTCCCGGGGGTCGCCTCGTAGGTGGTGAAGTCGACCTCCTGCCTCAGCGTCCCGCTGACCGCGGCGATGAGGTGGTGGAAATCGGGGCGTTGCGGCGTCGTGAACCTGACGGCCCCACGCCGCCGGAACTCGGCCAGTGACATCACCTCGACGCCGGCCGGAGTTCCGACGCCCGCGTCGAAGTCCACCCTCAGGATGCCGGTGCTCTGTCCGAAATTCACCATCACGAGACCAGAACCTACCGCAGCACCGACCGAATTTTGGCCCAATGTTGATGCCAGAACCACAAGCCGCCCACCAGGCCATCAGGTCACCAGCACGAGGGAATGACGAACATGAGCGACAACAAAACCACCGTCCTCACCGCGGTCAAGGAGCTTTTCGGCGACAAGGACGTGACCGCCGTCGACCGGTGGGTCGCCGCCGACTACCGCCAGCACAGCTCGGCCGCACCCGACGGCCCCGAAGGCCTGCGTGGGCTGATCGAGTCCCTCAGCGGCGACGTCCGTCACGAGGTCGCCCGGGTCATCGCCGAGGGTGACCTGGTCGCGGTCCACGGCGTCTACTACGGCTTCGGTCCGGACCCGCTGGTCGCCCTCGACCTGTTCCGCGTCGCCGACGGCAAGCTCGCCGAGCACTGGGACGCGCTCACCCCCCAGGCCACCAAGACCGTCTCGGGCCGCACGCAGGTCGACGGCCCGACGCAGGTCAGCGACCTCGACAAGACCGAGGCCAACCGTGCCTTGGTCCTCGGGTTCGTCGAGAACATCCTCAAGGGTGGTGACTTCTCCGTGGTGACCGACTTCATCTCCACCGAGCAGTACGACCAGCACCACCCGGAGGTCGCTGACGGGCTTGCCGGGCTCGGTGCCGCCTTTGCGGCGTGGACCGAGCAGGGCAAGAAGATCGCCTACGGGACGACTCACCGGGTGATCGCCGAGGGCAACTTCGTATTGGTGGTCACCGAGGGCGTGTTCGATGTTCCGGTCGCGTACTGGGACCTGTTCCGGGTCGCCGACGGCAAGATCGTCGAGCACTGGGACATCGTGGCCCCCATCCCGGACGCCCTGCCCCACGACAACGGCCTGTTCTGATCGCCCGACCAGAAAGGCGATGACGCGACGGGCACACCCCGATGGGCCGGAAAGACGATCGAGCTCAGCGCCGACAACTGTCGGCCGGTGATCCGTCGGTCCTCGAGACCGCTGTGATCGGCGTCCCCGACAAGAAATGGGGAGAAGTCGTCGTCGCCTATGTGCAGCCACGACCAAGTCTGACGGTCGATCCGGCGGCGTTGGAAACACTCGCCGCGCGCAGCCTCAGCGGCTACAAGCAGCCGACCTCGTGCCGCTGCGCCGGCCGCCGCTTGGACGCCATCCACTTACCGATCACGGGGCCGGCCTGGCCGGACAGGGTTCATGATCGGGTGATCGCGCAAGGGCCGGCGCATGACAGCAGGGCCTCTTGGTAGCTCGGGGATGCAAACCAAACCGATCACCAGGATGTCCTGTTGCCGCAGCCTCTCGTGCCCGTGTGCGTGGAGTCCAACTCGCCGTCCCTGTCGTGTGACTGCCTCGCGCACAGGTTCGGCAACGGGCGGACCGGCCGGACCGCACCCCGTCCCACGCCTCCCACATGCCGGAGGCGGAGTGGCAGGTCATCCGGGTCGTGCTGCCAGTTCCTGCCTGCTTGAAGGACGGGGCGGCCGGCCGAAGGGCTTCTGCCACAGGCAGATGATCGACGCGGTCCGCTATGTGGCCGACAACGGCGCCAAGTGGGCCGACCTGCCCTCGGACGATCAATGTTGTGCATTTTCTTGAGGGCTGCAAGAAACAAGCCCAACGTTCCTCGGCATCTTCGTTCAGTGCACTGAGTATCAGCCCGTGTCCCTTTCCGCAGCCGCTCTCAAGGAGCTGTTCCATGTCTGCAAGCATCCGTCCTCGCGTCGGTCGCACACGCCTGCGTATCGCCCTGGCCGCGTTGGCATCCGTCGCCCTCGTCTCCATTCCGTTGTCGGTCGCCGAGGCGGACACGCCGGCCACCACCCACCTCACCGGCACCCTCTCCGACGACGCCACCTGGGTCGCGGACGTACCCGACCACTGGAACGGCACGTTGCTGCTGTTCAGCCACGGCTTCGGCACCCTCACCGCCCAGGACGCCCCCACCGACGCCGTACACACCGAACTGCTCGCCGAGGGCTACGCGATGGCCGGGTCGTCGTACGACCCCAACGGCTCGTCGTGGGCCCTGAACAGCGCCGAACGCGACCAGTTCGCCACGCTCGACGCCGTCACAGCGAAGATCGGCACCCCACGCCGCACGCTGGCCATCGGCAATTCGATGGGCGGGCTCATCAACGCGCAGATCGCCCGGGACGGCGGCGGGCGCATCGACGGCGCGTTCGACCAGTGCGGCCTGGTCGCGGGCGGCACCGACCTGGACAACTACCAGCTCGACGCCGAACACACCATCGCCCAGCTGCTCCTGCCGGAGCAGGACGTCAAACTGGTCCGCTTCGGCTCCGCCGACGAGGCGACCGCCACCGCCACCCTGCTCACCAAGGCGGTCACCGACGCGCAGGCCACACCGCAGGGCCGGGCCCGGATCGCGCTGGCCGCCGCCTACCTCAACCTGCCCGGCTGGTCGCCCGGAAAGGACCGGCCCGCCGCGACCGACTGGGCGGGGCAGGAGGCACAGCAGTACGACTGGTTCGCGCAGGGCCTCCTGTCCTTCCTCGAGATCCCCCGGTACGGCATGGAGCAGTCCGTCGGCGGCAACAACTCCTGGAACCGAGGCGTGGACTACGCCGGCCTGTTCGCCAATTCCCCACACGCACCTCAGGTCCACGCCCTCTATCAGGCGGCCGGCCTCGACCTGCGGGCCGACCTGAGCGCGCTGACCAAGGGCGCCACCATCACCGCCGATGCCGCCGCCGTCCGCAGAGCGCAGCAGACGTCCTCCGCCGGCCAAGGACTCGACGTACCCCTGCTCGACATCCACACCACCGGCGACAACCTGGTTCCGGTGGAGCAGGAGAACCGCTTCGCCGCCCGTGTGCGCGCCTCCGGCGACGGCGCGTTGCTGCGGCAGGCGTTCGTCGAGCGACAGGGCCACTGCACATTCACCACAGCCGAGACCGTGGCCGCCCTGCACGCGCTCGAACACCGCGTCAGCACCGGCCGCTGGGACAACGTCGCGACTCCGGTCGCGCTCCAGAAGTCGGCCACCGCGATCGGTCTGGACGGCGCGGCGTATGTCCCGTACTACCCGGCCCAATTGTCCGTCGGCCGCGACGACCGCCCGGCGTACCCCACCCGCCACTGACATACGACCGCTCAGTCGCCCACGGCATCTCGAACGGTCGATCGGCCGGCCGTGGTCTTTTTGACAGCGGTGCAGCGGGTGAGGACGACCCCGTTCTCGCCCGCGGCGCCGTGAGTGTCGTCGTGGCCGGTCCCGTCCCTCGGAGGTGCGGTGGGTCCCGGCAAGGTGGGAGCCGGCCTCGACATGCAGCGCGGCACGAAGCACTTCGCCGCAGGCGCCCTGCTGTGCATCCCGCCTGTCGGGGCTGGGACCAGGCCCCTGTCGCCGGCTCGCGGTGGCCCGTCACCGAGGCAACGGCCGTCGGTATTCTGTCAACAAGCCCGGTACACCAGGGCGGTGCGCTTCCCCTCAGGGCCGACGGCGACGGGCGGGGTGCCCGTGTCGGTCCGGTCGCTCACACCGCCCGCACCGCCCGCATCGCTCAGCGGTGGGACAGCCAGTCGCCGCTCTCGATGAGTTTGCCGCGCGCCCGTAGGCGGACCGTGACGGAGGGCGCGGCCACGTACACCCACGCGCGCACGGCTGTGCCGTCGGCGGTCCTGGTCACCTCACGGGCGACCCGTTCATAGAGGTTGCGCGGGTCGCCCGGGGCGTACTCCTCCAACTCGTCCAGCGCGGCGAGCAGTTCGTCGTACTCCTCGGGGCGGGCGGTCACGAGCTCGCCGGAAACCGGTCCGCCGCCCGGTTCCTCGACGGCGTACGGATAGCCGGGGCCGTCGTAGAGCAGCGCGCCGGTGAGTCGGCCCGGTTCCTCGGAGCGGATACGGCCGCGCAGGAAGAGGTCGTGGTTGGCCTCGCCGGGGCGGAGGGTGCCGTAGACGAAGAACGGGAGTCTCGCAGGGGTCACAGAAACGATTCTCTCCCCTCACAAACCTGCACGTGACGCGGTATGGACACGGCTTGTCATGACCTCTTAAATCTTGGTCAACGTCCGCGCCACCCCCCACACGCCGCGCCGCGTTGGATGGCGCCTTTCAGAGGAGACCGATGAGTCGGATACGGCCGTACGTCCGAGGTGCCCGTTCCCGCCGTCTCGCCACCGCCGGAGTCGCCGCCACCGCCGCCACCCTGCTGGCCGCCGCCCTCTCCCCCGCCGCCGGTGCGGCCGACAGACCGACCAGGGCCACCGCGCTCGAGAACGCCGCCTCCGTCCTGGCCGACCGGGCCGCGGCACTGGGCCTCACCTCCGGCCAGGACACCAAGGTCCGTGACGTGATCGTCGACGCCGACGGTACGCAGCACGTGCGCTACGACCGTACCTACCGCCAACTGCCCGTACTGGGCGGAGACTTCGTGGTCCACCTGGCGCCGGACGGGGCGTACAAGAGCTCCTCGCGCGCCACGAGGAGCGCGATATCCCTGTCCAGCGTCACCCCGGTCCTGTCCGCCCCGAAGGCGGCCGACCTCGCGGCGAACGCCCTCAAGGCCGCCAACCTCGGCGAGACGCTGAAGAAGCTGACCGCCAAGCCGCAGCTGGTCGTCGACGCCCTGCACGGGGCGCCGAAGCTGGCCTGGCAGACGAACGCCGCCGCACAGGACTCCCTCGGCAACCCGGTGGCGCGGACGGTGCTGACGGACGCGCGGACGGGTGCGCAGATCGACGCGTGGGACAGCATCGAGCAGGCGGCCGGCGACGGCAAGTCGCTGTACAGCGGCACGGTTTCGCTGCAGACGACGCAGTCGGGGTCGACGTACCAGCTCAAGGACGCCACCCGCGGGAACACCTACACCGGCGACGCGGCCAACAAGACCGACCTGTGCTTCCTGACCATCTGCATCAGCCGGGCGCCGTCCACCGTGTTCACCGACGCCGACAACCACTGGGGGACGGGGGCGACTTCGGACCGGGCCACGGCGGCGGTGGACGCGCAGTACGGCACCGACGTCACCTGGGACTACTACAAGAACGTCCACGGCAGGAACGGCATCGGCGGCGACGGCAAGGGCTCCTACAACCGCGTCCACTACGGCACGAACTACAACAACGCCTTCTGGGACGACAGTTGCTTCTGCATGACGTACGGCGACGGTGACGGGACGCAGCTCGGTCCGCTGGTGTCGCTGGACGTGGCCGGCCACGAGATGTCCCACGGCGTGACCTCGAAGACGGCGGCGCTGACGTACTCGGGCGAGTCGGGCGGCCTCAACGAGGCGACCTCCGACATCTTCGGCACGCTGGTGGAGTTCTACGCGGGCAACTCCTCGGACACCGGCGACTACCTGATCGGCGAGAAGATCGTCCGCTCCGGCTTCGGACGCGACGCCCTGCGCTACATGGACAAGCCCTCCAAGGACGGCAGCTCCGCCGACTCCTGGAGCAGTTCGGTCGGCAACCTCGACGTCCACTACTCCTCCGGCGTCGCGAACCACTTCGCGTATCTGCTGGCGGAGGGCAGCGGGCCCAAGACCATCAACGGCGTCAGCTACAACTCCCCCACCTCCAACGGCTCCACGGTCACCGGCATCGGCCGCGACAAGCTGGGCGCCATCTGGTACCGGGCGCTGACGGTCTACATGACGTCCTCGACGAACTACGCGGGGGCACGGACGGCCACCCTGAACGCGGCGAAGGACCTGTACGGCGCGGGCAGTACGGAGTACAACGCGGTGGCGGCGGCCTGGAGCGCGGTGAACGTGAACTGAGAGTTCTGGCGTGTGACACGGCCGCCCCGCGATCCGGGGCGGCCGTACCCGTGGGAGGACGAGGGCAGTCGGGCGAGGAGGACGGGTGGGAGAGGACGACCCGCACATCCATGTCGAGGTGAAGGTGGTCCGTGGTGAGGCCGCCGTCCGCAATATGCTCGCGGCCACGTTCGGCCTGGCCGGGGACCTGCCGAGCGTCGTCGTCACCGGGTGCGGACTGCGGGTGCCGTACGCCATGACCTCGCCGCGACCGGATCACGTGACGTGCCTGCCCTGCCGGGAGCACGCCCGCTCGGAGCATTTGCGCTTCGCCGACGAGATCGAGCGCCTCGGCCGGCTGCCGGGCTCGTCCCTCACCCCCGCCGAGGCCCAGCAGGCCGCATCGCGGCATCGCGCGCTCGCGGAGGGGTTCTCGGGCCGGGAGGGCTGAATCGCGGAGGCGGGGCCCGGCACGCCCTCCCGGACGACCGGCTGCGATGCCATTGGGGCGCCCCTCCAGATAGGGGCGCCCCTCCAGATCGGGGCACCCCTCCAGTGGGCCCTAGCCGAAGTCCGGAAGCGTGACCGTGCCGTCCTCCGCCAGGGGGAAGCCCGGGTTGTACGCCACCTCCCAGGCATGGCCGTCCGGGTCCGTGAAGGCGCTGGAGTAGAAGCCGATCTCGTTCACCGCGGCCGGTTTGGTGATCGTGCCGCCCGCCTCCGCCACCTTCGCGAGGAGGGCGTCGACCTCCGCCTCCGAACGGACGTTGTGGGCGAGGGCGATACCGCCGAAGCCGTACGCCGGACCCGGTTCGAGGCCGCAGTCCGCCGCCAGTTTCTCCCGGCTCCACAGGACCAGGCCCAGTCCCCCGGCCTGGAAGAAGACGGTCTCCGCGACCTCCTGGCCACGCCAGCCCAAAGCCTCGTAGAAGGCCTTGGAACGGGCCAGGTCCGAGACGCCCAGCGTGATCAGGGTGATGCGCTGTTCCATGCCCATCACCTCACCGTAGCGCCGATACGGGGGTCCGGCGCGGCATCCCGACCCGCCGGCCGTTCACCCTCCGTACGGCATGGCGGCCCTCCCCTCCCTCAGCACCCGCCCCCACCAGACCAGCTGGTCCAGCATCGCCTTCGCCGCGGCGTCCGGGCCCGACGGATCCTTCGGGCGGCCGTCGGCGAAGGAGCCCCCGGCGTTGTGGAAGCTCACCGTGTCCCTGACCGTCACCGCGTGGAGTTCGGCGAAGACCTGGCGGAGGTGTTCCACCGCTCGCAGGCCGCCCGAGATGCCGCCGTAGGAGACGAGGGCCACCGGTTTGGCCTGCCACTCCGTGAAGTGCCAGTCGATCAGGTTCTTCAGGCCGGCCGGGTACGAGTGGTTGTACTCGGGGGTGAGGACCACGAAGGCGTCCGCCGACGCGAGTTTCGGGGTCACCGAGGCGAGGGCGGCGGTCGTCTCGGGGCTCGGCGCCATGGTCATGGGCAGGTCGGTCTCGGCCACGTCCACGATCTCGGGGACCAGGTCGTCGCGGTCGCGGAGGCGGTCGAGGAGCCAGTCGGCGACGACGGGGCCGAAGCGGCCGTGGCGGTTGCTGCCGATGACGAGGGCTACGTGGAGAGGAGCGGTGTCTGTCTTCATGCAGGACAGCCTGATACCTCGACCAAAGTTGAGGTCAAGCGCGGATCGCGGGCGACGGGTCACCCGTTCACACGTGCGCCCGCACTTCTTCGGGTTCTCTTCGGCGACCTGCCCGCGGCACGGCGATGACCTGCTGAAACTCCGGCCGAACCGGCCCGGGGCGCAGCGATCTGACACCCATTCACCACATTTCTGACGGGCTCTCAGGAAGCGGGCTCGGCCCACTGCCACTTACCTCGAAGGCACAGGCATCCACTCGAGAGCCCGAAGGAGCACCATGCGCCCCACCGCCCGGCTGCTGACCGGCAGCGCGCTCGTCGTCGCCGCGGGCCTCGTCTGTGCGCCCGCGTACGCGGGAGACTCGGACGGTCTCGAGGTGTTCCCGTCGTCCGCGGTGCCGGGCGGCCAGGTCACGGTGAACACGGCCGCGTGCGGGGACGGCGGTACGGCGCAGGGGGACGCCAGCGCGGTGGGCGCGGACTCCTTCACGCTGGCGCCCAGCACGCACGAGGGTGACGCGATCGGACAGTTCCGGGTGCCGCCGAGCGCGCAGCCGGGGACGTACGAGATCGCCGCGACCTGTGCGGACGGCGGCCGGCGGGTGACCGGCGACCTGGTGGTCACACTGACCTCGCAGCGTCAGTCGGTGCATCCCCGAGGAAGTGTGAAGACGGGGGTCGGTGGCGCTCTTGGCCCCGATCCCGTGCAGACCGCGGCCGGTGTGGCGGCTCTCGCCGTCGCCGCCGCGGGCGGTACCTGGCTCCTGCATCGCCGGGCGAGAGGCGACGGGATCTGACGGACACCCTCCGCTGTCCGTCCGCCGGTACCGCATGTCCCCTCCCCCTCCGGGTCCGACGCCCCTCGCGGCCCGGAGGGGGACGGGCAGGCCGTCGAGGAGGTTCCTGTGCGCAACCGCGGCTTCGGCAACACCCTCATAGCGGGCGTCACCGTGGTGGCCCTGGGCACCGGCGCGTGGCTGCTGCGCAGCGGCGCCGAGACCCACGCCCCGCCGCAGCCGTCCGCGGCCCAGGCGCACTCCCGCACGGGGGGCACCGCCGGCCGGGCCGCGGCGCCCGCCCTGCCGCCCTCCCCGCCGGACCGCGTGCGCATCCCCGCGATCGGCGTGGACGCGCCGCTGATGGGCCTCGCCCTCACCCGGAGCGGCAGCCTCGACGTCCCGCCGGCCGGCCGGAAGAACCTCGCCGGCTGGTACGAGGCCGGCACCACCCCGGGTGAGACGGGCACCGCGATTCTCGCCGGGCACGTCGACAACGCCGAAGGACCCGCCGTCTTCTACGACCTCGGCGCCCTCCGGAAGGGCCGCGCGATCGAGGTGGACCGGCGCGACGGAAGTGTCGCGGTGTTCACCGTGGACGCGGTCGAGGTGTACGACGCGAAGGACTTCCCCGACGAGAAGGTGTACGGGGCCGCGAGCAGGCCCGAGCTGCGGGTGATCACCTGCGGCGGGGGCTACTCACGCCAGACCGGTTACCGGGGGAACGTGGTGGTGTTCGCGCACCTCACGGGGAACCGCTGACGACGGCCTCGGCGATGGTGCGCGCGCAGTCCAGGGCCTCGGTGTGGGTGGTGTCGACCTCGATGTCGTAGACCACGCCCTGGTGGACGAGTTCCGCCTGCTTCTCCGCCATCCCGCGCGAGCGGTCACCCCGGACGATCTCCCGCCCCGCGGCCACCTCCGCGTCGCACCGGACGCCGACCCACAGCACGTCCAGTCCGTCCAGCGACTTCCGCCACCGTTCCTGCGAGTGCGCGCCGCCCAGGAACACGTCGTCGACGATCACCCGGGCGCCCGCCCAGGCCGTCGCGGCGACCCCGGCCCGCCAGGCCGCCTCCAGCCGCGTGAACTCCTCACCCACGCTCACTCCGCCGTCCGCCGCGAACTCGATGCCCGTGCCGGAGGACCGGAGCGAGGCGGGCATCGACTCGACGAACCCGTCGATCCCGAAGGCCAGCCACGGGTCCGCCAGGACCGCCTGCAGACAACGCACGATCCCGGACTTGCCCGAGCTGGAACCACCGTTGACCACGATCACCTGAGTCGTCACGGCGCCACGGTAGCGTCGGGCGAGCGGTTGTTCGTACGCAATAAATGCCGAGGAAGGCACCGGCGACCGCCTTGCCGGTGCCGAGCGCTTACGCGGCCGGGGTGCCAGCAGGCCGAGCAGCAGGACCGGCCCGAGGGCCGTGCGGCACAGGGCCCCCGAAGACACCCGGACCGCGTGATAGCGGCGGCGGAACGTGCGTACCGTCACACCGCGGCGGAACGGGGGCGCCGCACAGGGGGCCGGCGGAGGACGGGCCGTAGGCCGCGCCGTACGTCCTCACCGGCACCGACGCCCGCACCGCGGTCCTCCTCACAGTGCGCACCGGCCGTGCGCGCCGAACCCTCACATCCGGTCCCGGCACCTGCTGAGGGCAGCGTTCCCCGCGGGAAACAGACGTGATGCGGTCGGGTAACACCCGCAACGCACGCTCGTGGACATGACCTCGAATACGCGTGTGGTGGTGATCGGCGCCGGGCTCGCGGGCGTCCGGCTCGCCCGGCGGCTCGGAGAGCTCGGCACGCCCGTGACGCTCGTCGGCGAGGAGGAGCACCGCCCGTACAACCGGGTGCTCCTCGCCGAGGTGCTGGCGGGACGGTACACCCCGGACGTGATCGCGCTGCCGGCACCGGCCGCGCTGACCCGCGCCCGGGTCCTGGGCATCGACCGCGAGGCGCGGACCGTCGAGTGCGCGGACGGTTCGAAGATCGCATACGACCGGCTGGTTCTGGCCACCGGCTCGAACCCGGTCCTGCCGCCGCTGCGCGGTCTGTTCACCCCCGACCACGAGCTGCCGGAGGGCGTCCACGCCTTCCGCACCATGGACGACTGCCTGGGTCTTTCCAAGGCGGTCCGGCCCGGAGTGAAGGCGATCGTGATCGGCGGCGGACTCCTCGGGGTCTCGGCGGCCCGCGCGCTCGCCCAGCGTGGCGCCCAGGTCATACTGGCCCAGCAGTCCGAGCGGCTGATGGAGCGCCAGCTCGACCCGAGCGCGTCCAAGCTGGTCCGGCGCCACCTCGGGGACCTCGGCGTCGAGGTCCACACCGATCTGCGCGTCCGTGACGTGCGCTGCGTCGGCGGCGCGGTCCGCTCGGTCGAGATGGCCGACGGATACGCCCTCGACGCCGAGATCGTGGTCCTGGCCTGCGGGGTCCACCCCCGTGTCGGTCTCGCGCAGACCGCGGGCCTCCAGGTCCGCAAGGGAGTCGTCGTCGACGACGAACTGCGCACGTCCGACCCGTACATCCACGCCATCGGCGACTGCGCCCAGCACGACGGCAATGTCTACGGCCTCGCCACCCCGGCCCTCGAACAGGCCGATGTGCTCGCCGAGTTGCTGGCCGGTCGGGCGAACGCCCGCTACACCGGCACCCGTTCGCTGACCCGGCTCACGCTGCCCGGCCAGAGCGCCTTCGACCTGGCGGCGTTCGGCGAGACCGAGGCGCTCCCGGGCGACGACGTCGTCCAGCTCGCGGACGCCACCCGCGGCACCTATCGCAAGGTCGTCGTCCGCGACGACCGCCTGGTCGGCGGGGTCCTCGTCGGCGAACTCGGCACCGTCGGCGCGCTCGCCCGCGCCTGGGAGGGAGCAGAGCCGCTCCCCTCCGACGGCGGCCCGCTGCTCCACCTGCTCACCAACGATGGAGGCTCCTGAGATGACCGCCACCCCGGGGCCCACCCCCACGATCGTGCTCGTCGGCCACGGCATGGTCGGCCAGCGCTTCCTCGAAGCTCTCGCCGAGCGCGGCATGACCGCCACCCACCGCGTGGTCGTGCTGTGCGAGGAGCCGCGTCCCGCGTACGACCGCGTCGCGCTCACCTCGTACTTCTCGGGCAAGACGCCAGAAGACCTGTCCATGACGGACATGGAGTTCATCGAGACGCACGGCATCGAGCTGTACGTCGGCGACCCGGCCGTCGCCGTCGACCGCGAGGCGAAGAAGGTCACCGCGAAGTCCGGGCAGGTCTTCGCGTACGAGACCCTCGTCCTCGCCACCGGCTCCTACCCGTTCGTGCCGCCGGTCCCCAACAAGGACGCCCAGGGCTGTTTCGTCTACCGCACGATCGAGGACCTCCTCGCCATCGAGGAGTACGCGAAGACCCGCACCACCGGTGCCGTGGTCGGCGGCGGTCTGCTCGGTCTGGAGGCGGCCGGCGCGCTGAAGGGTCTCGGACTGACCTCCCACATCGTGGAGTTCGCGCCGCGGCTGATGCCGGTGCAGGTCGACGAGGGCGGCGGCGCGGCGCTGCTGCGCACCATCGAGGAGATGGGCCTGAGCGTCCACACCGGGGTGGGCACCCAGGAGATCGTGGTCGACGCCGAAGGTGCCGTCACCGGCATGAAGCTCTCCGACGGCAGCGAACTCGCCACCGACCTGGTGGTGTTCAGCGCCGGTGTCCGCCCTCGCGACCAGCTGGCCCGCGACTGCGGTCTGACGGTCGGCGAGCGCGGCGGCATCACCGTCGACGAGCAGTGCCGTACGGTCTCCGACCCGCACGTCTTCGCCATCGGCGAGTGCGCGCTGGCCGCCGACGGCCGGGTGTACGGCCTGGTGGCCCCTGGTTACGAGCAGGCCGAGACGGCCGCGGCGACCATCGCCGCCGACGAGGGCGAGGAGTTGTCGTTCACCGGCGCCGACCTCTCCACCAAGCTGAAGCTGCTCGGCGTGGACGTGGCGTCCTTCGGTGACGCGCACGGCACCGCCGAGGACTGCCTGGACGTCGTCTACTCCGACTCCCGCTCGGGCCTGTACAAGAAGCTGGTCATCGGCCGGGACGGCACGCTGCTCGGCGGCATCCTGGTCGGCGACGCGGAGGCGTACGGCACGCTGAAGGCGTTCACCGGTTCGGTCCCGCCGGTCTCGCCCGAGTCGCTGGTGCTGCCCGCCGGTGCCGGGGAGTCGGTCCAGCTCGGCCCGACCGCGCTGCCGGACGACGCGATCATCTGCTCCTGCAACAACGTCCGCAAGGGCACGATCCGCGCCGCGGTCACCGACCACCAGTGCACGACCGTGCCCGAGGTGAAGAAGTGCACCAAGGCCGGTACCACCTGCGGCAGTTGCGTCAAGGTGCTCGGCCAGCTGGTCACCGCGGAGCTGGAGGCGTCCGGCGTCGAGGTCGACAAGGGCCTGTGCGGCTGCTTCTCGCAGACCCGCGAGGAGCTCTACGAGATCGTCCTCGCCCTGCGCATCAACACCTACCAGGACCTCCTGGACCGCTACGGCCGCGACGGCGCCAAGGGCGGCGACGGCTGCGAGATCTGCAAGCCGGCGGTCGCCTCGATCATCGCCTCCCTCGCCCCGACCATCGGCGCGAGCAACTACGTCCTGGACGGCGAGCAGGCGTCCCTGCAGGACTCCAACGACCACTTCCTCGCCAACATCCAGAAGAACGGCTCCTACTCGGTCGTGCCGCGCATCCCCGGCGGTGAGATCACCCCGGAGGGTCTCATCGTGATCGGCGAGATCGCCCGCGACTTCGGTCTCTACACGAAGATCACCGGTGGTCAGCGGATCGACATGTTCGGCGCCCGCGTCGAGCAACTCCCGTTGATCTGGACCCGGTTGGTGGACGCCGGCTTCGAGTCCGGCCACGCCTACGGCAAGTCCCTGCGCACGGTGAAGTCCTGCGTCGGCCAGACCTGGTGCCGCTACGGCGTCCAGGACTCGGTCCGCATGGCGATCGACCTGGAGCTGCGCTACCGCGGCCTGAGGTCGCCGCACAAGCTCAAGTCGGCGGTCTCCGGGTGCGCCCGCGAGTGCGCCGAGGCCCAGTCGAAGGACTTCGGCGTCATCGCCACGGCGAGCGGCTGGAACCTGTACGTCGGCGGCAACGGCGGTGCGACCCCGCGCCACGCGGACCTGCTGGCCCAGGACCTCACCGACGCCGAACTGATCAAGCTGATCGACCGGTTCCTGATGTTCTACATCCGCACCGCGGACCGTCTGGAGCGCACCTCGACCTGGCTGGAGCGCATCCCGGGCGGCCTGGACCACGTCCGTGACGTGGTCGTGGAGGACTCCCTCGGCATCTGCGAGGAGCTGGAGTCCCTGATGACGGCCCACGTGGCGCACTACGCCGACGAGTGGGCGACCACCATCAACGACCCCGAGAAGCTCGCCCGGTTCGTGTCCTTCGTGAACGCCCCCGACACCCCCGACCCGGTCGTCGGCTTCGTCCCCGAGCGCGACCAGATCAAGCCCGACCTGCCGCTGCTGACCATCGGACACCGCCCCCTGGAAGGAAGCGCCCAGCGATGACCCTGGCACCCGAGACCACCGACCTGAAGGTCGAACTCCGGCTGAACGACGACTGGTTCGCGGTCTGCGAGCTGGCCCGGCTGCTCCCCGGCCGGGGCGTGGCGGCCCTGCTGCCCGACGGCCGTCAGGCGGCCCTGTTCCGCGACCGCGCCGGCAACCTGTACGCCGTCGACAACCGCGACCCCTTCGGCGGCGCGGCGGTCCTCTCCCGCGGCCTCACCGGCACCCACCAGGGCCGCCCGTTCGTGGCCTCGCCGCTCCTGAAGCAGCGCTTCGACCTGGAGACCGGGCAGTGCCTGGACGACGAGTCGGTGCGGATCACGACGTACGCGGTGCGGGCGGCGTAACCGGGTTTCTTGACCGATCGTTCTCGATGGTCCTAGTCTCCCGTACGTGGCCAGGACCAAGGAGTTCGATCCCGAGGCCGCGCTGCAGGCAGCTCTGGAGCTGTTCTGGCGGCGCGGCTACGAGGCGACGTCGATGTCCGACCTGGTCGAGCATCTCGGCATCGGGCGGGCCAGTGTCTACGCGACCTTCGGCAGCAAGCACGAGCTGTATCTGAGGGCGCTGGACCGCTACGACCGGGCAGGACTCCCGCCGATCGTGCGGGAGTTGTCCCAACCGGGGCCCGCACTGCCGGCCGTGCGCGCAGTCGTACGGCGGTACGCCACGGAGGCGGCCGACGAGCAACTGCGCCGGAACGGCTGCATGGTCACCAACGCGGCGGCCGAACTGGCCCCGCACGACCCGGCGGCCGCGCGGCACGTCGAGCGCAACTGGGACCAGCTGGAGACCGTGCTGCACTCGGCGCTGGTCCGCGCGCAGGCGCAGGGCGAACTGGCGGCGGACCGCGACCCGTTGACCCTCGCGAGGATGCTGCTGGTGCTACTCCAGGGACTGCGGGTCGTCGGCAAGGCGTCGGCGGACCCGGCGCGGGTGCGGGACGCGGCGGAACAGGCGCTGGCGCTGCTCGACTGAACTCTTTCAGGGCAGGCGGCGCCCCTTTTTTTGCCGCCATACTGAACCGATCGGTCAAGAATAAGTCGGTCAAGAATCAGGGGAGATCATGACGCGCTTCACCGGCAGGGCCGCTCTCGTCACCGGCGCGGGCTCGGGAATCGGCCGCGCCATCGCCCTGGCGTTCGCCGCGGAGGGTGCGCAGGTGGTCGTCGCCGGACGCGGGCGGGAGCCGCTGACGGAAACGGTCCGGCTGATCGAGGAGGCGGGCGGCAAGGCGCTCATGGTGACCGGGGACGTCGCGCGGGAGGCCGAGATACAGGCCGTCGTGGACGCCGCGGTGGACCGCTTCGGCTCGCTCGACGTGGCCGTCAACAACGCGGGGGTGTTCCGGGGCGGGCAGCCCTTGGCCGAACTGTCGTCGGCGGACTGGCAGGAGCAGCTCGACATCAACCTCACCGGGATGTTCCTGGCGCTCCGGGCCGAGATCCGCCAGATGCGCTCGCAGTCCTCCGGCGGCGCGATCGTGAACATCGCCTCCACGTTCGGCGCCCACACCCGCGCCCCCGGCGCCGCCGCGTACGCCGCCACCAAGGCGGCCGTCTCCGCCCTCACCCGGGGCGCGGCCCTGGACCACATCCACGACGGCGTCCGCATCAACGCGGTCAGTCCCGGCGCGGTGGACACCCCGATGTCCCTGCGCGCCGGCGAGACGGAGGCGGACCGCGCCGAGCGTGTGAAGGCCGCCCTCCCCCTGGGCCGTGTCTCGACCAGGTCCGAGATCGCCGCCGCCGTCCTGTACCTGGCCTCGGACGACGCCTCGTCGGTGGTGGGCACCGACCTGGTCGTGGACAGCGGTGCGACGGCCTGACAGATCCGCCGACGAAGATCGGCCGGCGAAAATCCGCTGGAGGGCGCGGGTCCTGCGTGCTTGCATGGCGCCATGGTGCCCACCGACCGTCTTCTCGCCTTCGCGGCCATGTCGTTCCTGCTGATCGTGGTCCCCGGACCCAGCGTGCTCTTCGTGATCGGCCGGGCGCTCGCTCAGGGACGGCGTGCCGCCCTGACCACGGTGGCCGGGAACACGGTCGGCGCCTATGTGCTGGTCCTGGCCGTCGCGTTCGGGGTCGGCTCGATCGTGGAGCGCTCGGTCCTGGTCTTCACCACGCTCAAGCTCGCCGGTGCCGCCTACCTCGTGTACCTGGGCGTCAAGGCGTGGCGCGGGCGCGGGTCGCTGCGCGCTGTGTTCGCCGAGGGCGTGACGGCCGCGGCGGCGGGGCACGGCGGTCTGCGGACGTTCTGGGAGGGGTTCGCGGTCGGTGTGACCAACCCCAAGACCATCGTGTTCTTCGCCGCCGTACTGCCGCAGTTCGTGGACCGCGGCCAGGACCACGTGGCCGTGCAGATGCTGCTGCTCGGGCTGGTGTTCAACGTCATCGCGCTGGTCTCCGACGCCGTGTGGGGGCTGGTCGCGGCGACCGCGCGGGGCTGGTTCGCCCGCTCGCCGCGCCGCCTCTCCCTGGTGGGCGGGGTCGGCGGACTGACCATGATCGGGCTGGGCGTGACGGTGGCGGTGACCGGCCGCAAGGACTGAGGGCTCGGAGGTCTCAGGCCTTCAGGGCGTCGTACGCCACTCCCGTGAGCTCCTCCGAGGCGGCCCAAAGGCGCTGCGACGCCCGGTCGTCCCGTGTCCAGGGGGCCCGCCAGGAGGGGGCCGGGGAACCGCGCCACCCTGCCAGGGACGGGCCGGTGAAGGAGTCGGGCGGTACGTCGGGGGCGGTGGCGGCGTAGAGGGTGGGCAGGGCCCCGGCGTCGGCGGACTGGGCGAAGAAACGGTTACCGACCCGTATGAAGCGTTCCGCCGCCCTGCGGCCCGACATCTTCGGGCCCGCCGTCTGGAGGTTGGTGGCCGCGTACCCCGGGTGCGCCGCCGCCGCGACCACGTCCGAGCCGTGGGCGGCCAGCCTGCGGGCCAGTTCGTGGACGAAGAGCAGATTGGCGGTCTTGGAGCGGGCGTAGGCGACCCAACGGCGGTAGCAGCGCTCGCTGTTGAGGTCGTCGATGTCGATGTTGGCCAGCGCGTGCGCCGTGCTGGACACGGTCACGACGCGTGCGGCGGGTGTCTCGAGAAGCGTGGGCAGCAGCAGGCCGGTCAGCGCGAAGTGGCCCAGGTGGTTCGTGCCGAACTGCGTCTCGAAGCCGTCCGCCGTGGTTCCGTACGGCAGTGCCATCACGCCCGCGTTGTTGATCAGCAGGTCGAGGCGGTCGTAGGGATACGCCGTCGCGAACTCCCGTACGGAGGACAGGTCGCCGAGATCCAGGCGGGCGAACTCCACCTCGGCGCCCGGCACTTCGGCGACCAGCCGCTTCCCGGCCTCGGCACCGCGCGCCTCGCTGCGGCAGGCGAGCACCACACGGGCACCCCTGCGGGCGAGTTCCCGCGCGGTGACGTACCCGATGCCGCTGTTGGCCCCGGTGACGACGGCCACGCGTCCGCTCTGATCGGGGATGGCCTTCGCACTCCAACCTGACATGGCCGGGCTCCCTCCACGGATGGGGTGGGATCCACCCTACGAGCGCGGCGCAGCGGATGTAATCCGTTCCCCCACCACCGCCTGACATGTAATGGTCACGGAATGAACACTTCACCTCCACAATCGCGGCCCCGGCATTACGGTCATCCCCTCACGTAACACCTCCAGGGGGACGACATGGCCAACCCGTACAACAATCAACCCACCCCGCCGTGGCAGCCGACACCGACGCCGACGCCCGCTTCCCGACCCGCCCCGAAGTGGGCCCGTAAGCGGTACGTCCTGCCGGCCCTCGCGCTCGCGCTGTTTCTCGGCATCGGCATAGGCGCCGGCGACCCGGACAAGACGACGAACGACGCGAAGCCCGCCGCCGCCAAGCCGCAGCCGACGGTGACCGTGACGGCGACCACCACGGCGACGGCGACGGCCGAACCGGAACCGGCGGCCACGGTGACCGCCACGAAGACCGTCAAGGTCACCAGGACGGTCACGGCACAGGCCGAGGCGGACACCGGCTCCGGGGCCGATCCGGACCCCGGCAGCGTCTCCTACGCCAACTGCTCCGAGGCCCGCGCCGCCGGCGCCGCACCGATCCACCGAGGCGAGCCGGGCTACGCCTCCCACCTGGACCGGGACAACGACGGGGTGGCCTGCGACAGCTGAGCCGTCGGCAGCGGACTCGCGGCCTCAGCCGCAACGAAAGGGCGGCACCCCCGCACAAGGGTGCCGCCCTCTCTTCGTGATCCGGAACCGCCGCCCATCGGATGAGGGTCGGGGACGGGCGGCGGATCCGGGGTTCCAGGGCCGTCAGGGCCGTCAGGCCCGTCAGCTGCCTATCGGTGGTCGCTGCCGTTCGCCGTGATCGCCGCGCGCCCCGCCTCCAGGCGGGCCACCGGGATGCGGAACGGGGAGCAGGAGACGTAGTCCAGACCCACCTCGTGGAAGAAGTGGACCGACTCCGGGTCGCCGCCGTGCTCGCCGCAGACGCCGAGCTTGAGGTCGGGGCGGGTCGCGCGGCCCGCCTCGGCGGCCAGCTTCACCAGGGAGCCCACGCCGTCCTTGTCGATCGTCTCGAACGGGGAGACGCCGAAGATGCCCTTCTCCAGGTAGGCCGTGAAGAAGCTCGCCTCCACGTCGTCCCGGCTGAAGCCCCACACCGTCTGGGTGAGGTCGTTGGTGCCGAAGGAGAAGAACTCTGCGGCCTCCGCGATCTGGCCGGCGGTCAGCGCGGCGCGCGGGAGCTCGATCATCGTGCCGATCGACAGCTTCAGGTCCACACCCGTCGCCGCCTCGACCTCCGCGACGACCTGGTCGGCCTCCTCGCGGACGATCTCCAGCTCCTGGACCGTGCCCACCAGCGGGATCATGATCTCCGCGCGCGGGTCGCCCTTGGCGTTCTTGCGTTCGGCCGCGGCCTCCGCGATCGCGCGGACCTGCATGGTGAACAGGCCGGGGATGACCAGGCCGAGGCGCACTCCGCGCAGGCCCAGCATGGGGTTCTGCTCGTGCAGCCGGTGCACGGCCTGGAGCAGCCGCAGTTCGTTCTCGTGCGGCTCCTGACGGGACTCCGCGAGCGCCACGCGGACCGACAGTTCGGTGATGTCGGGCAGGAACTCGTGCAGCGGCGGGTCCAGCAGCCGTACCGTCACCGGCAGCCCGTCCATCGCCGAGAACAGCTCCACGAAGTCCTGCTTCTGCAGCGGGAGCAGCGCCTTCAGCGACTCCTCGCGCTCGGCCTCCGTGTCGGCCAGGATGAGCCGCTCGACCAGCTCGCGGCGGTCACCGAGGAACATGTGCTCGGTACGGCACAGGCCGATGCCCTGGGCGCCGAAGCGACGGGCGCGCATCGCGTCCTCGGCGTTGTCCGCGTTGGCCCGCACCCGCAGGCGCCGCTTGCGGTCGGCGAACGCCATGATCCGGTGCACGGCCTCGACCAGCTCGTCGGCGTCGTTGGCACCGGCGTGCATCCGGCCCTCGAAGTACTCCACGACGGGAGAGGGGACGACCGGGACCTCACCGAGGTACACCTTGCCGCTCGAACCGTCGATGGAGATCAGGTCGCCTTCCTCCACGACGTGTCCGCCCGGGACCGTCATCCGGCGCCGCTTGGTGTCGACCTCCAGCTCCTCCGCGCCACAGACACAGGTCTTGCCCATGCCGCGCGCGACCACGGCCGCGTGGGAGGTCTTGCCGCCGCGCGAGGTCAGGATGCCCTCGGCCGCGATCATGCCGTCCAGGTCGTCCGGGTTCGTCTCGCGGCGGACCAGGATGACCTTCTCGCCCGAACGCGACCACTTCACCGCGGTGTACGAGTCGAAGACCGCCTTGCCCACGGCCGCGCCCGGCGAGGCCGCGATGCCCCGGCCGACCTGCGCGACCTTGGTGTTCTCGTCGAAGCGCGGGAACATCAGCTGCGCGAGCTGGGCGCCGGTGACGCGCTGGAGCGCCTCCGCCTCGTCGATCAGGCCCTGGTCCACCAGCTGGGTCGCGATCCGGAAGGCCGCACCCGCGGTGCGCTTGCCGACCCGGGTCTGGAGCATCCACAGCTGACCGCGCTCGATGGTGAACTCGATGTCGCAGAGGTCCTTGTAGTGGTTCTCCAGCGTCTCCATGATCTGCATCAGCTGGTCGTACGACTTCTTGTCGATCTGCTCCAGCTCCGCGAGCGGGACGGTGTTGCGGATGCCCGCGACGACGTCCTCGCCCTGGGCGTTCTGGAGGTAGTCGCCGTAGACGCCCTGGTGTCCGGAGGCGGGGTCACGGGTGAACGCGACGCCGGTGCCGGAGTCCGGGCCGAGGTTGCCGAAGACCATCGAGCAGACGTTGACCGCGGTGCCCAGGTCGTGCGGGATGCGCTCCTGGCGGCGGTACAGCTTGGCGCGGTCGGTGTTCCAGGAGTCGAAGACCGCGTGGATGGCGAGGTCCATCTGCTCGCGCGGGTCCTGCGGGAAGTCCCGGCCCGCCTCCTTCTTGACGATCTTCTTGAAGGCGGTGACGAGCTTCTTGAGGTCGGCGGCCTCCAGGTCGGTGTCGACCGTGACCTTCTTGGCCTCCTTGGCCTTCTCGAGGGCCTCCTCGAAGAGGTCGCCGTCGACGCCGAGGACGGTCTTGCCGAACATCTGGATGAGCCGTCGGTAGGAGTCCCAGGCGAAACGGTCGTCGCCGGCCTGCTGGGCGAGACCCTGGACCGACTTGTCGGAGAGACCGATGTTCAGGACCGTGTCCATCATTCCCGGCATGGAGAACTTCGCGCCGGAGCGGACGGAGACGAGCAGCGGGTCGTCGGCCTGGCCGAGCTTCTTGCCCATGCGCTGCTCCAGCGCGTCGAGGTGCGCACTCACCTCGTCACGCAGTGCCGCGGGCTCCTCGCCGCTGTCCAGGTAGACCTTGCAGGCTTCCGTCGTGATGGTGAAGCCGGGGGGAACGGGGAGTCCCAGGTTGGTCATCTCGGCGAGGTTCGCTCCCTTGCCACCCAGGAGGTCCTTGAGGTCCTTGTTTCCCTCGGTGAAGTCATAGACGAACTTCGCTACGTGGGGTTCTTTGTTTTCCGACACGGGTCTCGACTCCCTCGAGGACGCGGTGGCTGCCCTGACGGCGAGGAACATACCCAGATCGAAGGCGTCTGGGTACGTCTACTCGGGCGTCATACGCCCGTAACCAGTCGTCCGCCAGCGGATCGAAAGTCAAAGCTTGGCAAGCGACAGGCGGCGGATGTTTTCACTTCTTGAACGCGGCAACCCCCACAAGCGCTTTCAACCGCTCATCAGAGCGGCCATTCGCCCGTCTGATTTCGATCGATGAACGATCAAGGGGTGGCACTCAGTGCCACCCCTTGGAGAAGTGCAGTCGCCCAAGATCCGCTCATCCGAGCGGCACCCTTCTCAAGGGTGGCGAGAATCACGCTGCCACAGGGCGCCGGATTTCACCATGCGGACGCGCATCCGGACGGAAACGGAGGCGGAAACACGGACGTCATACGCCCATGGCCAGCAACCTCTCCTCGACCCGCTCGGGCGCGTACAGATGCTCCACGACCAGCGCACCCGCCCCGATCAGCCCGGCCCGCTCCCCCAGCCGCGAGGTAACGACCTCGAGGCGGGCGGTGGAGCGGGGCAGCGCCCGCTGGTACAGCAGCTCCCGGACACCCGTGAGGAAGGGAGTACCGGCCAGATCTCCGGCGATCATCAGAACCCCGGGGTTCAGCAGGGTCACGACGGTCGCCAGCACGTCCCCGACCTGCCGCCCCGCATCACGTGCGAGCGCCGCCGCCTCCGGATGCCCGGAGGCGAGCAGGTCGCGCACATCCGAGCCCGAGGCCGCCGGCACCCCGGCCGCCGCCAGCCGCCGCGCTACGGCACCCCCGCTCGCGACGGCGGCGAGACAGCCGTAGGAACCGCACCGGCACAGCGCCTCCGCGCCCGCGGGGACCCGGATGTGGCCGAGGTCGCCCGCGCCGCCGTCGATGCCCCGGTAGACCGAGCCGTCGACCACGACTCCGGCACCGATGCCCGTCGAGACCTTGACCAGGACGAACGCCGAGCAGTCGGGGTACGCCGTGCGCTGTTCGCCGTACGCCATGAGGTTGGCGTCGTTGTCGACGAGCACGGGGACCGGACCGGCCCCGGTGTGCTCGGTGAAGGCTCCGGACAGGCGGCCTCTTATGTCGTAGCCGTCCCAGCCCGGCATGATCGGCGGCTGGACCACCCGTCCGCTCTCCAGGTCGACCGGGCCCGGCACGGCGAGCCCGATCCCGCAGACCTCCTCCGCGCGGTGCCCGGCCTTCTCCAGCAGCTCGGCGAACCAGCGGCCCAGCTCGCCGAGCACGGCGTCCGGGCCGTCCTCGATCGCCAGGGCGCCGCTGTGCTCGGCGAGGATCTCGCCGGTCAGTGACACCACGCACGCGCGCGCGTGCCGGGTCTCCAGGTCGGCGGCGAGGACGACGGCATGGGCGTCGTCGAACTCCAGGGTGATGGAGGGGCGGCCGCCCAGCGGGGAGTCGACGGGACCCCCGGCGCCCTCGCGCAGCCAGCCCGCGCGGAAGAGCCGGTCGAGGCGCTGGCCGACGGTCGCCCGGGACAGTCCGGTGGCCTGCTGGAGCGCCCCGCGCGTGACGGCTCGCCCGCTGCGGACCAGTTCGAGCAGATCTCCGGCGCCGGTCTGACTCCGTCCGGTCATGCACACCCCCTTGTGTTTCTCAACTCTGCATTACATTCTGAGTTTTGCGTGTTAAATAGACGTAACCCTAAGGTAGCCCTGACCGAACCGCTCGGTCACACGTCTTTCGGGGAGCCCCGAGTGGATCGCACTGCCCAGCTCATCACCCCTTCCGCGGCGCGCTCGATCGCATACGATCCGCCGGGTTCGTCACATTCCCTGCACGTCAGGGCGGCGAGGGTGCTGGAAGGCAACTGGACCGGCGTCTCCACGGTGCCCTCGCGCAGTCTGTACCCGCACCAATGGTCCTGGGACTCCGCGTTCATCGCGATCGGCCTGCGCCACCTCTCCCCGCTGCGGGCCCAGACCGAGCTGGAGACGCTGCTGGCGGCCCAGTGGGGCGACGGGCGCGTCCCGCACATCGTCTTCAACCCCTCCGTACCGCTCGACGCGTACTTCCCGAGCCCCGACTTCTGGCGCTCCTCGACCGCGGGGCACGCCGCGGGCGCCCCGCGCACCGTACAGACGTCCGGCATCGTGCAGCCACCGGTGCACGCCCTGGCGGTGTGGCTGGTCCACCGCGCCGACCCCGGTCTGTCCCGTGCGCGCGGCTTCCTCGCCCGGATGTACCCGCGCCTGGCCGCCTGGCACCGCTACCTCCTGCACCGCCGCGACCTGGGCGGCGGCGGCCTCGCGTCCGTCGTGCACCCCTGGGAACAGGGTATGGACAACAGCCCCGCCTGGGACCTCCCGCTCTCCCGCGTCACACCGGCGCCGGCCCGCTCCTTCCGCCGCGCCGACCTCGACCACGGGGCCGCCGAGGACCGGCCGACGGATCTGGACTACGGACGGTACGTGCGGCTGGCGACGGACTACCGGGACGGCGGATACGCCGACGGCGGTGGCGAGTTCGCCGTCGAGGACCCGGCCTTCAACGCCCTGCTCATCGCCTCCGAACACGCCCTCGCCCGGATCGCCGAGGAGCTGGGGGCGCCCGGCACGGCCCGGCACGCGCGCGCGGAGCGGCTGACGGCGGCGCTGGTGGACCGGCTGTGGGACCCGGCGAGCGGGATGTTCCTCTGCCGGGACCTGCGAGGATCCGCCCAGGACAGGCGCGGCGCCCTGATCCCCGAGCGCGGAGTCTCCGGTCTGCTCCCCCTGCTGCTCCCCAGCCTCCCGCGGGACATCGTCACGGAGGTCGTGCGGACGGCCTCCGGCCCCCACTTCGGCCTCGGCACCACCACCCGCCTAGTCCCCAGCTACGACCTCCTCGGCGAGGCCTTCGACCCGCACCGCTACTGGCGCGGTCCGGCCTGGTTCAACACCGCCTGGCTGCTGGAGCGCGGGCTGCGCACCCAGGGCGAGCACCGCCGGGCCGACGCGCTGCGGGAGTCGGCCCTGGAACTCGCCGGGACCACCGACTTCGCGGAGTACGTCGACCCGTACACCTCAGAGGCCTGCGGGGCGACCGGCTTCAGCTGGACCGCCGCGCTCGCGCTCGACCTGCTGCACAGCGACACCACAGTCACGGCGGACATGGGACTCAAGGGAGGGAACCGGCGATGACGGACCGGCATCATCTGCTCGTGCACGGCGGGACGTTCGCGGCCGTGGGTGACGGCGGGGACATCAGCGGCGTCCGGGGCGGCGGCAGTTCCCCGGACGGACTGTTCGTACGCGACGCCCGGCACCTGAGCCGCTGGCAGCTCACGGTCGACGGCGCCGTACCGGAGGCGCTGTCGCCGGTGGCCGACGGCGACACCGCGCGCTGTGTCCTCGTCCCGCGCGGCGGCCGCCAGGAGCCGCCCGCCTGCACACTCTTCCGCGAACAGGCGGTGGGGGACGGCTCGTTCGTCGAGTCCCTCCGGGTCACCAGCAACCGCCCGGTGCCGACGACGGTCCGCCTCGCGGTCACCGCGGACGCCGACTTCACCGACCAGTTCGAACTCCGCTCCGACTACCGCACCTACACGAAGACCGGCGCGACCCGCCGCCGCGAAATCCTCGACGACGGCGTGGAGTTCACCTACCAACGCGCCGAGTGGCGTTCGTGTACGACGGTGACGGCCGACCCCGCCCCGGACGGCGTCGAGGAGACGGGCACCGGAGCCAGGCGCCTGGTCTGGACGCTGGACCTGGAGCCGCACGGCACGGCCGAGCTGACGCTGCGGGTGATGGCCCGCCCGCACGGCGACAAGCGGGCCCGCCGGGTACCGAGCTCCCCGGCCGCACTGAACCGCCAACTCCTCTCGCTGGAAGGCGAGTTCGTGGAGGGCATCGCCTTCCCGACCGGCTGGCCGGAGCTCGCCGCCGCCTGCGCCCGCGGTCTCGCCGACCTCGCCTCGCTCCAGGTCCCGGCGACCGGCCCCGACGGCGAGGACCTGCGTGTCCCGGCCGCCGGAGCCCCCTGGTTCCTCACCCTCCTCGGCCGTGACGCCCTCCTCACCTCGCTCTTCGCCCTCCCCTACCGCCCCCAGCTGGCCGCCGCGACGCTCCCCGCGCTCGCCGCGACCCAGGCCACCGAGACCGGCGCGGCCTCCGTGGCCCAGCCCGGCAAGATCGTGCACGAGGTGCGGCACGGAGAGCTGGCCCACTTCGGGCAGGTGCCGTACGGCCGCTACTACGGCTCGGTCGACGCCACCCCCCTGTTCCTCGTCCTGCTCGGCGCCTACGTGGAACACACCGGGGACCTCCCGCTCGCCCGGCGCCTGGAGCCGCACGCCCGTGCGGCGATCGGCTGGATGCTCGACCACGGCGGACTCACCTCGCGCGGCTACCTCGTCTACCGCGCCGACCAGGGCGGCCTCGCCAACCAGAACTGGAAGGACTCCCCCGGGTCGATCTGCGGCGCCGACGGGAGCCGCCCGAGCGGACCGGTGATGGCCGCGGGCGCCCAGGGCTATGCGTACGACGCGCTGCGCCGGACCGCGTGGGTCGCGCGCACGGTGTGGGAGGACGAGACCTACGCGGCGCTCCTCGAACAGGCCGCGGCGGACCTGCGGGACCGCTTCCAGCGGGACTTCTGGATGCCGGACCGCACTTTCCCCGCGCTCGCCCTGGACGGCGAGGGCCGACAGGTCGACGCGCTGGCCTCCGACGCCGGGCATCTGCTGTGGTCCGGTCTGCTCGACAAGGAGTACGGAGAACTGGTGGGGCGGCGGTTGCTGGAGCCGGACTTCTTCTCCGGGTGGGGGGTCCGGACACTGGCGGCCGGACAGGCGGCGTATCACCCGCTCTCGTATCACCGGGGCTCGGTGTGGCCGCACGACAACGCGTTGATCACGCTGGGCCTGGCCCGGTACGGCCTGCACGACGAGGCACGGGCGGTGGCCCACGGGCTGGTGGACGCGGCGACGGCCACCGGGCACCGGCTGCCGGAAGTCCTCGCCGGGTACGGGCGGGACTCCCATGCGGAGCCGGTGCCGTACCCGCACGCGTGCGTACGGGAGTCCCGGTCCGCCGCGGCGCCGCTCGCGCTGCTGACGGCGGTGGGAGGCGCGTGAGCGCAGGGGCCGAAAGGTTGTGTGGCGTCTGCGGGGCAGTGGGGGCTGATCGCGCAGTTCCCCGCGCCCCCAAAAGCCGAATCTGACCGTTGACCACGCGTTTGCCCGGTGTTTGCCCGCAGCGGTGAACTGCTGCCGGAAGCGGGACGTACGGGAATGTGGCGGATCCGAGACCCCATATCGGGTCCGCCTCCTACCAGGACCGTACGGAAGGACCCTCGGGTGTCCGAGACCCTTGCAGAGAGCACGTCACCCGAGGCCGAGGCGACGGATGCGGACGGTACGCCGGCCGGGAAGCGGTCCTGGCGGGACACGCACCCCACCGCCGTACGCAACACGCGGTGGGCCCTCAACATCCTGGCCGCCCTGCTCGTCCTCGGCGCCCTGCTCCTCCCGAACAAGGTGCCCTATCTGCACCCGCGGGCGTTCGTGCGGATTCCGGCGGAGGCGATCATCGGGGCGGCCGTGGCGCTGGCGCTGCCGCGTCGGCCGCGGCTGGTGGTGGCCGTGGTGTCCGGGGTAGGGCTCGGAGCGATGACAATCATCAACCTGCTCGACATGGGATTCAACGACTACCTCGGGCGCCCCTTCAATCCCGTCCTCGACTGGGAGTTGCTCGACGACGCGCAGTCGTATGTCGCGGACTCGATGGGCAAGGGAGTGGCGGTCGCTGCCGCGGTCGGCGCGGTCGCCCTCGTACTCCTCCTGCTGGCTCTCATGGCGCTGGCGATGGTCCGGCTGAGCGGTCTGCTGGTCCTGGACCGGCAGACCGCCACCCGGGGCACCCTCGTCGCGGCCACCGTCTGGGTCACCTGCTCCGCGCTCGGTCTGCAGATCTTCGGCATTCCGCTGGCCTCCGAACACACCGCCGCGCTCGCCGCCACCCAGGCCAAGCGGGTGCTGTACACCGTGCGGGACGAGGCGGAGTTCCAGAAGGTGGCCAAGGCCGACGCCTTCGGGAACACGCCCGGCTCCCAGCTGGTGCCCGACCTGCGCGGCAAGGACATGATCTTCACTTTCATCGAGAGCTACGGCCGCAGCGCCGTCGAGGACCCGGCGATCGCGCCCGGCGTGGACAGGACCCTCGACACCAGCACCGCGGCCCTCGCGAAGGCCGGCTTCCACGCGAAGAGCGGCTGGCTGACGTCGGCGACGTACGGCGGCAGCAGCTGGCTGGGCCACTCGACGACCCTCACCGGCCTGTGGATCGACAACCAGCAGCGCTACCGCACGGTCATGGCCAGCGACCACCTCAGCCTCACCAAGGCCTTCAAGAAGACCGGCGCCTGGGACACGGTCGGGGTGATGCCGGGCGTCCAGAAGGGCTGGCCCGAGCAGAAGTACTACGACCTCGACAAGGTCTACAACGCCTTCCAACTCGGCTACCAGGGACCCAAGTTCAGCTGGTCGACGATGCCCGACCAGTACGCCCTGGAGGCCTACCAGCGCCAGATCCACGGCAAGAAGCGCGACAAGCCGCTGATGTCCGAGATCATCCTGACCTCCAGCCACCAGCCCTGGGCACCCATCCCGAAGATGGTCGACTGGAACGACCTCGGCGACGGCTCGATCTTCAAGCCCATCCAGAAGGCGGGCAACAAAGCCTCCGACATCATCGCCGACCCCACCCGCTCCAAGCAGGAGTACGGCAAGTCCATCTCCTACTCGGTGACCTCACTGACCCAGTGGCTGGAGCGCTACGGCAACGACGACACGGTCCTCGTCTTCCTCGGCGACCATCAGCCGATCGCCCGGGTCAGCGGGGAGAACGCCAGCCGTGACGTGCCGATCTCCATCGTCGCCAAGGACCCGAAGGTCCTGGACAAGATCGCCTCTTGGAACTGGACGGACGGCCTGAAGCCGGCCCACAACGCCCCGGTCTGGAAGATGAGCTCCTTCCGAGACCGCTTCCTGACGGCATACGGCTCGACTCCACACCCGTCAAAGGGGTGACGCTGCGCCTACGGGGGTGCCGGGTCGGGTAGTCGGGCGACTGCGGCCCGGTGGGGGCTGGTCGCGCAGTTCCCCGCGCCCCTAAGGAGTTGCAGTCACCCGGGCCACGACGGACCGATCCCCACCTCGCGCGCCGCGGCCGGCTGTTGGTCGCACCGTGCGCCACGACGGGCCGTTGGCCGCGTACGGCGCGCAGGGGACGGGGTGGGGGGTGTCCGCCCGCAGCGGCCGGCGTCCGTTACCGAGCACCGCCAAAGCAACCGAGCCGCCCGAACCAAGAACGACCCCCCCCCCCCCCCCCCCCCCCCACCCCCCCCCCCCCGCGCTACACAAGCCCCCACCGGAGCCGAAACGGGCCGCCGCAGGCACAAAAGGGGCGCGGGGAACTGCGCAAAAACGCCCGCCCCCACCGAACCCGCGCCCGAAAGCCGCTCAACCCCCCGACGTATCCAGCTCCGCCTCCTCCCCAACCCCCGCCCCACAGTCGTACGGATCCTTCAGCCAACCGTCCGGCAGCACCACCCGGTTATTGCCGGACGTACGACCACGCGGCCCGTCCGCGCCGACCGGCCACGGCTGGTCCAGGTCCAACTCGTCCAGCCCGGACCGCAGTTCCGCCAGCGACGACGTGATCGCCAGCCGCTTGCGCATCTCGCTGCCGACCGCGAAGCCCTTCAGATACCAGGCCACGTGCTTACGGAAGTCGATGACCCCACGGGCCTCGTCCCCGATCCACTCCCCCAGCAACGTGGCATGCCGGACCATGACATCCGCCACCTCCCGCAACGAAGGCCGCGCAACGTCGTCCGTACGCCCCTCGAACGCCGCCACCAGATCCGCGAACAGCCACGGCCGCCCCAGACACCCCCGCCCGACGACCACCCCGTCGCAGCCGGTGGACGCCACCATCCGCAGCGCGTCCGACGCCGACCAGATGTCCCCGTTGCCGAGCACGGGAATCTCCGGCACGTGGTCCTTCAGGCGGGCGATCGCGTCCCAGTCCGCCGTGCCGCCGTAGTGCTGAGCGGCGGTACGGCCGTGCAGAGCAATCGCCGTGACCCCCTCCTCGACCGCGATCCGCCCGGCGTCCAGATACGTGATGTGGTCGTCGTCGATCCCCTTGCGCATCTTCATCGTGACCGGCAGATCCCCCGCCCCGCTCACGGCCTCGCGCAGGATCGCCCGGAGCAGAGGACGCTTGTACGGCAGCGCGGACCCGCCCCCCTTCCGCGTCACCTTCGGCACCGGACACCCGAAGTTCAGGTCGATGTGGTCGGCGAGATCCTCTTCCGCGATCATGCGGACGGCCTTGCCGACGGTGGCCGGGTCGACGCCGTACAGCTGGATCGAACGAGGCGTCTCGCTCTCGTCGAAGTGGATCAGCTGCATGGTCTTCTCGTTGCGCTCGACGAGCGCCCGGGTCGTGATCATCTCGCTGACGAACAGCCCCTTCCCGCCGCTGAACTCCCGGCACAGCGTGCGGAAGGGCGCGTTGGTGATCCCGGCCATGGGGGCCAGGACGACGGGGGGCTGGACGGGGTGAGGGCCGATCTGCATTCCCCCATTGTCACGCATCCCTCCCGCAGCCCGGCCAATGATCATGCATCAACCATTAGTTAGACGCACTATTGAAATCGGCGTACGATGGCATTCATGCCCGAGCTCAGCCATCGCCGACGCATGCTGGTACTCGCGATCTGCTGCATGAGCCTGCTGATCGTGAGTCTCGACACCACCGCCCTCAACGTCGCCCTGCCCGCCATGCAGCGAGGCCTGGACGCGAGCACGGCGGGCCTCCAGTGGACGATCGACGCATACACCCTCGTCCTCGCCTCGCTGCTGATGCTGGCCGGCTCCACCGGCGACCGCATCGGCCGCAAGCGCGTCTTCATGGCGGGCCTGATCGTCTTCACGATCGGCTCCGCGCTGTGTTCCGCCGCCCCGAACCTGGAGGCGCTGATCGCCTTCCGCATGGTGCAGGCGGTCGGCGGTTCGATGCTCAACCCGGTCGCGATGTCGATCATCACCAACACCTTCACGGACCCGCGCGAGCGGGCACGGGCGATCGGGGTGTGGGGCGCGGTCGTCGGCATCTCCATGGCCGCGGGACCGCTGGTCGGCGGCGTGCTCGTGGACTCGGTCGGCTGGCGCTCGATCTTCTGGGTCAACCTGCCGGTCGGCCTCGCGGCCCTGCTGCTCACCCTGCGGTACGTGCCCGAGTCCCGGGCGCCGAAGGCCCGCCGCCCCGACCCGGTCGGCCAGGTCCTGGTGATCGCGCTGTTCGGCTCACTGACGTACGCGATCATCGAGGCGCCGGCCTCGGGGTTCTCCTCCGTCCTGCCCTTCGCCGTCGTGGCCGTCGTCGCCCTGGCCGGACTGCTCTGGTACGAGCCCCGGCGTGACGAACCCCTCATCGACCTGCGGTTCTTCCGGTCCGCGCCGTTCAGCGGGGCCACGGTGATCGCGATCAGCGCGTTCGCGGGACTTGGCGGATTCCTGTTCCTGTCGACGCTGTACCTGCAGAACGTCCGCGGGCTGGACGCGCTGCACGCCGGCCTGTGGATGCTGCCGATGGCAGTGCCGATGTTCCTGTGCGCGCCGCTGGCCGGGCGGCTGGTGGGGAGCCGGGGGCCGAGGCTGCCGTTGGTGATCGCTGGGGTCGCCATGACGGTGAGCGGGGTGCTCTTCGCGGCTTTCGACGCGGAAACGTCCGACGTGACGCTGTTCCTCGGGTACATGTTGTTCGGAATCGGGTTCGGGTTCGTCAACGCGCCGATCACGAACACGGCGGTGTCGGGGATGCCGCGGGCCCAGGCGGGGGTTGCCGCCGCGGTCGCGTCCACGAGCCGTCAGCTGGGGCAGACGCTCGGGGTCGCGGTGATCGGGGCGGTGCTGGCCTCAGGGGTGAGCTCGTCGTCGTACCGGGAGAAGTTCGTGTCTGCTGCCGTGCCGGGGTGGTGGATTCTGGCCGGGTGCGGGGTCGCTGTGCTGGTGCTCGGGGCGGTGACCACTGGGCCGTGGGCCCGGCGTTCTGCTGAGCGGACGGCTGAGCGGCTGGAGTCCGTGGAGGTTCGCGAGGCGGCGGGGGTCAGCGCGTAGTTCGGCGGCTGCGAGCCGGTGGGGGTTGCTCGCGCCCACGCGGCGGTAGCCGCACATCGATACAGCCCCGCGCCCCTAAAGTGCGTCAACTCGGCTCAGTCGATTCAGTACCGTTCGCTCCAGTACAGGCACAAACCTCTGCCCCGCCAGCGCCAGCACGATCGCCGCCGCCACCCCCGCCCACGCCAGCGGCCCCAGCGGCGTGCAGCCGAACAGCTGGCTCACGCCCGGTGTCTCCACCAGCGCGACCAACGCCGCCGCCGAGCCCAGTGACGTCACGCGGACCAAAGGACTCTCCCGACGGTCCGCCCAGGTCTGGGCCAGCTGCGTGCCCACCACCGCGCACAGTGCCATCGTCGTCGAGCGGCGGGCCGTGCCCGGGGTGAAGCGGCCGATCAGCCAGGCCACGGTGGCGCCCAGGCACGTGGTGATCGCGCGGTCGCGGATCTGTCGGGTCAGGGCGGCGCCCAGGATCGTGTCGACCGAGGGCTCGTCCTCCGTCGGTTTCTCCGTCGGCGTCACCGCCACCGCCATCGCCGGGAACAGGTCGGTGAAGAGGTTCACCAGGAGCATCTGGCGGGTGGACAGGGGCGCGGCGCCCGACAGGAGCGTGCCGAGGATGCCGAAGCCCACCTCGCCCGCGTTGCCGCCGATGAGGATGGCGATGGCGTCGGCGACGCTGTGCCACAGGGCGCGGCCCTCGCGGACGGCCTCGATGAGGACGGTGAGGTCGTCACCGGTCAGGACGAGGTCGGCGGCGTTGCGGGCGGCGGCCGAGCCGCGGGCGCTGATGCCGACGCCGATGTTGGCGGCGCGGATGGCCGCCGCGTCGTTGGCGCCGTCGCCGACCATGCCGACGACCCGGCCCGCGTCCCGGAGCGCCTCGACGACCTGGAGTTTCTGCTCGGGCGCGACCCGGGCCACGACATCGGCGTCGCGCAGCATCCGGGAGCGGGCCGAACGGTCGGCGGCGGCCAGTTCGTCGCCGGTGACGACCGTGGCGTCCTCGGGCCAGCCGAGGTCGGTGGCGATGGCGTGGGCGGTCTGCGGGTGGTCGCCGGTCAGCACGACGGGCCGTACGCCCGCCTCGCGCAGCCCCCGGACGAGGGCCGGGGAGGTCTCCCGGGCGACGTCGGCGAGAGCCAGGAGCCCCACGAACTCCAGGTCCCGCAAAGGCTCCTCGAGTACGGCCTTCTCGTCGCCGCCACCGTAGCCGTCGCCGTAGCCGTCACCGTCGAGCGGACGCCGGGCCACCGCCAGGACGCGCAGGCCGTCCCGGGCCAGCGACTGGGCCCGTTCGGAGGCCTCGCCGGGCAGGTCGGCGCAGGCGGGCAGGACGGTCTCGGGGGCGCCCTTGATGACGAGGACCGGGGAACCGTCGCCCGGGTGTCCGACGGCGGCGGCGTATCCGCGGCCGGCCTCGAAGGCGAGGCCCTCCAGTTGCGTCCACTCCTCGTCGGGGGCGGCGGCGTCCAGGACGGCCTCGTCGGTGGCGTGGGCCGGGCGCTGCTCGGAGTCGCCGTCGAGCTGGGGGCAGGCACGGGCGGCGATCCGCAGCGGGCCGTCCGCGCCGGGCTCGTCGAGGGTGTACACCGTGCCGTTCGCGTCGGTGACCCGGACCAGGCGCAGCCGGTTCTCGGTGAGCGTGCCGGTCTTGTCGAAGCAGATGGTGTCCATGCGGCCCAGGGCCTCCAGGGTGCGCGGGGCGCGGACCAGGACGCCGTGCGCGCTGAGCCGGCGGGCCGCCGCCAGCTGGGCGACCGTGGCCACCAGCGGCAGCCCTTCCGGTACGGCGGCCACCGCGACCGCGACCCCGCCGCTGACCGCCTGCCGCAAGGGCGTGCCGCGCACCAGGGCGAGCCCGGTGACCGCGGCGCCGCCCGCCATCGTCAACGGCATTGCCTTGCGGGTGAGTTCCTGGAGCCGGGCCTGGACTCCGGCGGCGGCCGGGTTGCGGGCGGCGAGCGCGACGGCGCGGGCGGCCTCGGTGCGGTCGCCGGTGTCCACGACGACCGCGCGGGCCTGTCCGGCCACCACGGTCGTGCCCTCGAAGACCATGCAGTGCCGTTCGGCGACGGGGGCGCGCGGGCTCGGGTCGGTGGACTTGTCCACCGGGAGGGACTCGCCGGTCAGCGCGGACTCGTCGACCTCCAGGCCGTCCTCCCACAGCAGGCGGGCGTCGGCGGGCACGACGTCGTCCAGCGTGAGCTCGATGACGTCCCCCGGGCGCAGCTTGGCGGCGTCGACGACATGCGGCTCCCGGTCCTCCTCCGCGACCCGGGCCTTCTGCTTCTGCTGGGCGAGCAGCCCGGACAGGGCCCGCTCGGCACGCAGCCGCTGGAGTCCGCCGACGAGGGCGTTCAGGTCGAGGGCGCCGACCACCAGCAGGGCGTCCATCGCGGACCCGAGGATCGCGGACGCGGCCGAGCCGACCGCCAGGACGGGGGTCAGCGGGTCGTCCAGCTCCCCGCGCACGGCCCGGGCGAGCTGCGCCGACCACCGGACGGGGGCCAGCACGGGCAGTCGTACGACGGTGTCGGCGGCGGTGCGGACCCGTTCGGTCGTCTGCTCGACCAGCGTCGGCTCCGGGGGTGCCTCCTGTTCCAGCCGGTCGCGTACGTCGTCCGGGTCCAGGGCGTGCCAGGCGACCCGGGGACGTGGGTGCGGAGGATTCGCGGTGGCCACGCGGAGGGCGGCGCGGGTGCCGGTGAAGAGGGCGGCGGCCGCGGCGGCGTCGACGGGCGCGTGCCGGAGGCCGGGGAGTGCCGTAGGGCGTCCGCCGCGGCCCGGCTCGCCGACGGCGACGAGGAGTCCGGACAGGGCGGCGCCCGAGCGGGCCAGGGTCTGGGAGCGGTGGCCGACCGCGCGGGCCGCCGGTACGGCGGTCAACAGCCGCCAGACGTCGGGCAGTCCGTGCGGGGCGAGGATGTCGGCGCCCCAGGCGACCGCGCAGCCGCCGTCGGTGAGGGAGACGGCCACGTCGCCGCGGAGGAGTCCGGCGACGACGTCGGCGTCCTGGGGGCGGGCGATGGTGAGCACGCCACCGCCACCCTCGTCCTCGCCGTCGCCGTCGCCGTCGTGGCGGAGTTGGTCGACGATGTCCCTCAACGGGCGTTCAGCGTCCACGACTTGGTCGGCGAGGCCGGTGAAGTCGGCCAGTGCGGGGTCGTCCACGACGACGACGCGCAGTCCGGCGCGCCGGGCCGCGTCCAGCACGGGTTCCGCCCAGGGGTCCGCGCCCGCGCCCGGGGTGCGCAGGGCGCTCGGGTGCAGGAGGACGGTGCCGACGGTCTCCAGTTGTCGCAGCCGGTCCGGGTCGCGCACGAGGACGCCGGAACGGGACAGCGCTGTGCTCAGTACGGCGTGGAAGGCGGCGGGGCCGTAACGCGCGGCCTTCGGGGAGCCCGCGAGGACCGCCTCCGCGGCCTCGGTCACATTGTGTTTGACGAGCATCGCGGCGACCGCGCCGGCGATGCTGCCTGCCGAGGCGTGGCCCGCGTAATCCTGGGCGGGCGAGGGGCGCGGCGGCGGGCGCAGGGCCAGGTCCGCGGGCACGCTCTCCCGGTCCGGGACGCACAGGTCGTCGTGGACGGCCTCGAAGGTGGCCGTCCGTACGACCGCCTCCGCCAGCTGGCAGGTGCGCAGCGTTCCGTCCAGCAGCAGGGAGGTGGGGCTGTGACCGGCGCCGTGCACGGCGGCGTTGGCGACGGCCAGCGCCACGTCCATCCGCGCGTTCCCGAGCCGCCCTCCCAGCCAGCCCCTGAAGCGAGGGTTCTCCCGCAGCAACGTCACCACCGCCGTCACCGGCCGCGGCGAGGCCGGCAGCCGCAGCGCGGACCCGGCGAACGCGGCGGCGGCTCCGACGGCGTCGGCGGCGAGCGCCACGCCGACGGTCCGGATGGAGCCGGGGTCACCGGGGTGATCGAACTCCTCGACATCCTGGTCGGCCGCCACCAGCCCGTGCCGCTCGGCAAGCGCCGAGACCCGCTCCACGACCCGCTCGGTGGCCACTCCCTCCGCCGCGGTCACGACGAGCCGCCCGAGTCCCTGGTCCCAGTAGGCCAGAGCGATGTCGGGGTGCTCGGCGAGGGCGGTGACGAGACGGCGGGCGCGGTGTTCGGTAGGGGTGGAGCCCGGCGGTGGGGACGCGGGGACGGCACCGGTCTCCGGGTCGGCCCACTGTTCTCCGTACTCCCCGCCCCCGTTCGTCTGCGCGCGCAGCGCCAGATGGGCCCGCGGGCCCGCTCGCCAGCCCTGGGGTGCTCCCGGGAGGGCCGCCCGGACGGCCCTGGTCGCCCGGGCCGTGAAGTCCGCGGTGCGGACGCCGGCCCGGGCCGTTCCGGCCACCGCTCCCGCGGCCGCGCCGACCGCTGCGGGGGTCCCCCTGGCCAGCAGGCGCGGGCCGGCCAGGACGAGGCCCGCGGCGGCTGTCGTGAGTCCTCGGTTCATCACTGGTCCTCAGTCGCCGGATCGGGTACGGCCCGCGGTGGCGCCGCCGGGGCCGCCTCGGTCGGACGGCGGCGCCGTCTCGTGCGGAGGAAGCTTGTCGGAGGGCGTGCGGAGGGACGGGGAGGGCGATGAACCGTGCGACGAGTGGGACGGCCTGCCGTGTGACGACGCCAGTACCCGGGGTGTGGGTCGGTTCTCCTCCCCCGACTCGCCATGCTCCCCGCGCTCCCCCGGCCTCGGTTGCGTCAGCCACGCCACCGCCGCCCCGGTGACCGCGACGGGCCACTCGACGACGCCCGCGACGCCGAGCACCCCGGCCCCGGCGTACACCGCGAGCCGTCGGCCGCGCGGCGACACGGCTCCGACCCGGTCCAGTGCTCCACCGGCCACCCGGCCCACGGTCCCGGCCCCGGGCACCTTCCCCAGTACCGACACGGCCGCCCGCAGCGGCTGCGGAAGCCCCTGCGCCGGTGACGGTGATGGTGATCCTGACTCTGCTATCTGCTGCGACGACTTCTGCTCGGCCATGACTCGCCTCGCCTGTGGGGGGTCTTCTCCTTGGACCGACCGGGTTCCCGCACTGCGGCCGGTCATCCCCACCAGCGACAACCGGTCAGGGTCGCTTTCGAGCGGACGGAGAAGGGCATGCGATCTCGCCTGACGCCGAAGGACGCGAGGTCCGTTCCAGAGCGATCGCATGCAGCTTCTCCAGCCGCTGCCGGGACTCCTCGTCCGCGGGGGCGTAGGTCACCATGCGCGGTCCTGCCTCGGGGCCGAGCCACAGGTCGGTGTGGTCGACGGAGACACGGCCGACGTAACGGTTCACGAACTCCTTGCGGCGACCCCGGTGTTCGATGACCTCGTGCCGGTCCCAGACCTCGCGGAACTCCGGGGACTCCGTGCGCAGCCGCTTCAGGAGCATCTTCCAGCCGGGCTCGGCGAGGTGCCCGGCCATGGTGGCACGGAAGCGGGCGGCCATCAGGCGCTGCACCTCCGGCAGGTGCACGATCGAGGAGCGCCAGTCGTCGTGGGTGTAGCAGAGGATCATGCAGTTGCGGTCCTCGGGCGGCACCGCGTCCAGGTCGCACAGCAGCAGACCGTACGTGCGGTTGTAGGCGAGGATGTCGTACCGGCTGTTCTGCACACAGGCCGGGACCGGCTCCAGTTGCTCGAGGACCTGCCGGATCGCCGGGGTGATCGACGGGCAGACGGTGGCCGGCGTCGGATCGACGGCCCCGGCGAGCTGGAAGAGGTGCGAGCGCTCGGTCGAGTCCAGCAGCAGGGCGCGGGCCAGGGCGTCCAGGACCTGCACGGAGACCTGGATGTCACGGGCCTGCTCCAGCCAGGTGTACCAGGTGACGCCGACCGCGGAGAGCTGGGCGACCTCCTCCCGGCGCAGGCCCGGGGTGCGGCGCCGGCGGCCGCGGGGCAGGCCGACCTGTTCGGGGGCGATGTGCTCGCGGCGGTGGCGCAGGAAGGCGGCGAGCTCATGGCGCCGGATCGCCGAGGCGGACGCGGTCGCCGTCACGGGTAGGGCTGCCTCCTGGGCCATGGTCGTCATGCCTCCAGCCTGCCTCCGTCGGGACCCTGTTGCCAGGTGGTTCTTCTACCAGGATAAGAAGACTCTGGTACCCCTCTGGGAGCGGGCGCAGGCTCAGGGGTGTGACCACCGAAACCACCACTCCGCACTCCGTCCGCCCGGCCGCACCACCCCAGTTGGGCGGTCTGGGACTGTTCACGGTGCTGCTCGCCGCGGCACTCCCCCTCATCGACTTCTTCATCGTCAACGTCGCGCTGCCCACCATCGGCGCGGACCTCTCCGCGAGCGAGTCGGTCCTCGAACTCGTCGTGGCGGGCTACGGGTTGTCGTACGCCGTCCTCCTCGTCCTCGGCGGCCGCCTCGGCGATCTCTTCGGTCGGCGCCGGCTGTTCCTGGGCGGCATGCTGGCCTTCGGGCTGACCTCGTTGGCGTGCGGGCTCGCGCCGACCGCGTGGACCCTGGTCGCGGCGCGGGTCGCCCAGGGCGCCGCGTCGGCGGCGATGCTGCCGCAGGTCCTCGCCACCATCCAGTCGGCGACGGCCGGACCCCGCCGGGCGCGGGCGATGGGTCTGTACGGCGCCACGGCGGGCCTCGCCATGGTGGCGGGCCAGATCCTCGGCGGTGTCCTGGTGGCGGCCGACATCGCGGGCACGAGCTGGCGGGCGGCGTTCCTGGTGAACGTCCCGGTCGTCCTGCTCGGCCTGTTCCTCGCGGCCCGTGCGGTCCCCGAGACCCGTTCCCCCCGCCCTGAGCCGGTGGACGGCCCCGGCACGGTCCTGCTGGCGGCGGCCCTGCTCGCACTGCTGGCCCCGCTGACGGAGGGCAGGGCGGCGGGCTGGCCGCTGTGGACGTGGCTGTCGCTGGCGGCGTTCCCGCTCCTGGCGGGGGCGTTCTTCGCGGTGGAGCTCAGGGCGGACCGCGGGGGCCGCACTCCCCTGGTCCCGCCGAGCCTCTTCCGGCTGGTGTCCCTGCGCCGCGGTCTGCTGCTGATCCTGCCCTTCTCGATGGGCTTCGCCGGCTTCATGTTCGTGATCGCGGTGGCGCTCCAGGAGGGGGCGGGCCGCAGCCCCGTCCAGGCGGGTCTCGCGCTGGTCCCGCTCGCGGTGACGTTCCTGTGCACGTCGATCGCCGGACCGCGACTGATCTCCCGCTACGGCACCCGGGTGGTGACCGCGGGCGCGCTGATCCAGGGGGTCGGCCTGGGCCTGATGATCTGGGCCGCGCGCTCCTCCTGGCCGGACCTCGGCCTGCTTCCCCTCCTGCCCGGCGGCGCGATCGCCGGGGTCGGCCAGGCCCTCCAACTGCCCGTGGTCTTCCGCATCGTCCTGTCCGAGGTGCCGCCCGCCCGGGCCGGTGTCGGCAGCGGCGTGATGGTCACCACCCAGCAGGTCTCCCTGGCCCTCGGCGTGGCCACGCTGGGCAGCCTGTTCCTCGCCCTGGCGCCGGGCATGGGCATGCGGGACGCCCTGGTGACGACGCTCCTCGTCCAGCTGGCCGGGGTGGCCCTGACGGGCGTACTGAGCCTGCGTCTGCCGCGCACGATCGACTGACCGATCGACCGACCGATCGACCGGGCCGCCGGCCCGGCTCAAGTCCTCGCGAACGCCCCGTGAAGATACTGCTGTTGATGTTGTTCTTGCTGCACACTCCTAGCCGGAGGCGAGGCACATGTTGCAGATCAACACGAGCAGGGTGAGCCGCTGGGACCAGCACGGCCGCGAACACGTGGTCCAAGTGCAGCGCAAGGGCGCGCAACGCACGATCAGATGTGACACCTGCGGCTGGCGCAAGGGAGCGCAGTTCCTGCCCTGGCTGAAGGCGGAGGAGCACCTGGCCGAGGAACACCAGGCGACGGTGGACCCGTCGCAGACGTAGCGGCGGTCCAGGCCTTCAGGCCTTCAGGCCGCGTACCAGCAGGTCAAGGAGTGCCGTGAACTCCCCTTCCGCACCCGGCTTCTCCCACTCACCGGCATAACCGGGGTCGTGGAAGCGGCCGGTGGCCTGGAAGAGGGCCAGGGCCGTGGTGGCCGGGGCGGTGACGGTGAAGGTGCCCGCGTCGATGCCGTCCTGGACGACGCGGGTCAGCTGGTCGGTCAGCTCGGTGAGGTGCTCGGTGACCGCCTCGCCGGCCTCACCGGCCAGGACCGAGTACGTGGCGAACAGTTCCGGATCGTCGCCCGCCTTGCGGCGCTTGGCCTCGAAGAGCGCGGCGAGCCAGTCCCGCAGCCGGGTCTCCGGGTCACGGTCCGCCTCGACGATTCCGGCCAGCACCCCCGTCGTCCGGTCCAGCCACCGCTTCGTCACCGCCTCCCGCAGCGCCGCCTTCGTCCGGAAGTGCCGGTAGACGCTGCCATGGCTGACGCCGAGCGCGCGCGCCACGTCGACCACGGTGGCCTTGGCCGGGCCGTGGCGGCGCAGCACCTCCTCGGTTGCTTCGAGGATGCGCTCGGCGGTCAGGGTCTCGGTGCTCGGTGGCATGCCTAGACGGTACCTGGCACGGTGTTCACCGTTCGCTGTCGAGCATGGCCATCAGCGGGGCCGCGTACCGCTGGCCGGCCGCCGCGTCGGCCGGTACGGCGTCCTCGATGGCGGCGAGGTCGGCGGCGTCCAGGGTCACGTCCAGGGCGCCCAGTGCCTCGTCGAGCCGTGCGCGGGTCTTCGCGCCGACCAGCGGCACGATGTCGTCACCTTGCGAGAGCACCCAGGCGATGGCGAGCTGCGCGACCGTGACGCCCTTCTGTTCGGCGATCTTGCGCAGGGACTCGACCAGGGTGAGGTTGTGCTGGAGGTTCTCGCCCTGGAAGCGGGGCGAGTGGGCGCGGAAGTCGTTCGCGGCGAGCTGCCGGTCGGCCGTGAGGTGGCCGGAGATCAACCCGCGGGAGAGCACTCCGTACGCGGTGACGGAGATGCCCAGCTCTCGCAGGGTGGGCAGGATCTCCCGCTCGGGACTGCGGGAGATCAGGGCGTACTCGATCTGGAGGTCGGCGATCGGGGCGGTCGCGGCGGCCCGGCGGATGGTGTCGGCGCCGACCTCGCTGAGCCCGATGTGCCGGACCCAGCCCTTCTCGACCAGTTCGGCGATCGCGCCGACGGTCTCCTCGATCGGCACCTGCGGGTCGAGCCGGGAGGGGCGGTAGACGTCGATGTGGTCGACGCCGAGGCGCTGCAGGGAGTACGCGGCGAAGTTCTTGACGGCGGCGGGGCGGCCGTCGAAGCCTGCCCAGGCGCCGTCCGGGTCGCGCAGGGCGCCGAACTTCACGCTGAGCAGCGCGTTCTCGCGCAGGGCGGCCGGAGCGGTGCGCAGTGCCTCGCTGATCAGCAGTTCGTTGTGGCCCATGCCGTAGAAGTCGCCGGTGTCCAGCAGGGTGACGCCGGCCTCCAGGGCGGCGTGGAGGGTGGCGATCGACTCCGCGCGGTCCGTCTCGCCGTACATGCCGGACATGCCCATGCAGCCGAGGCCGAGGGCGGAGACCTGGGGGCCGGTGGTTCCGAGGGTTCGGGTTCGCATCGTCATGCCGTCCAGCCTGCCATGACAGCTGACAGATTTCAATATCTGTCAGCTGTCATCCACCGTGCACGGGTCACGCGTCGGTCGTGGCCAGCTTGGCCCCCAGCAGCACGAAGGACGCCGCGAAGCTCCGCCGCAGCCAGGCCATGACCCGGGGCCGGGAGATCACATGGCTGCGGACCGAGGCCGCGAGCACCCCGTAGGCGGCGAAGACCACGAAGGTCGCGAGCATGAAGACGCCGCTCAGCACGAGCATGCGCGGCAGGGCGTGGGGCTCGGTCGGGCTCACGAACTGGGGCAGGAACGCGAAGAAGAAGATCGTCAGCTTCGGGTTGAGGAGGTTGATCAGCACGCCCCGGGCGATCACACGTCCCGCGGACAGGGGCGCGCCGCCCTGGTCGACCTCGATCACCTCCTTGTCCCGCACGGTGGCCCAGGCCATGTACAGGAGGTAGGCGACCCCGGCGTACTTGACCGCCTGGAACGCCACCGCGCTCGCGTTCAGCAGTGCGGCGAGCCCGGTGACGGTGGCCAGGACGTGCGGCACGATCCCGAGCGTGCAGGCGAACGCGGCGACGACGCTCGCGCGAGGGCCACGGGAGAGTCCGGCGGCGAGCGTGTAGACGACTCCGGTGCCGGGAGTGGCGACCACGACGAGGGTGGTGAGGAGAAAGGCGAGGCTCATGGGGCCAGCCTGGACACGGAACGGCCCCCGACACAGGGCCAAAGCGAGACCTGTATCGGGGGCCAAAGACCAGCGGGTGGAGCTAGCAGCCGACGAGACGCCCGGCCAGGTAACCCTCGATCTGGTCGAGGGACACCCGCTCCTGCTTCATGGAGTCCCGCTCGCGGACCGTCACCGCGTTGTCCTCGAGCGTGTCGAAGTCGACCGTGACGCAGTACGGCGTACCGATCTCGTCCTGGCGCCGGTAACGGCGGCCGATGGCGCCGGCGTCGTCGAACTCGATGTTCCAGTTCTGGCGCAGCGCCTGCGCGAGACCCTTGGCCTTCGGGGACAGCTCGGCGTTGCGGGAGAGCGGGAGGACCGCGACCTTCACCGGGGCCAGGCGGTGGTCGAGGCGCAGCACGGTGCGCTTCTCCAGCTTGCCCTTGGCGTTGGGCGCCTCGTCCTCGACGTACGCGTCGAGCAGGAACGCCAGCATCGCGCGGCCGACACCCGCCGCGGGCTCGATGACGTACGGCGTCCAGCGCTCGCCGGCCTCCTGGTCGTAGTAGGCGAGGTCCTGGCCGGAGGCCTTGGAGTGGGCGCCGAGGTCGTAGTCGGTGCGGTTGGCCACACCCTCCAGCTCACCCCACTCGTTGCCGCCGAACTGGAAGCGGTACTCGATGTCGGCGGTGCGCTTGGAGTAGTGCGAGAGCTTCTCGGCCGGGTGCTCGTACCAGCGCATGTTCTCCTCGCGGAGACCCAGGCCCGTGTACCAGTTCCAGCGCTGCTCCATCCAGTACTCCTGCCACTTCTCGTCCTCGCCCGGCTTGACGAAGAACTCCATCTCCATCTGCTCGAACTCGCGGGTGCGGAAGATGAAGTTGCCGGGCGTGATCTCGTTGCGGAAGGACTTGCCCATCTGCGCGATGCCGAACGGCGGCTTCTTGCGCGAAGCGACCTGCACCTGGGCGAAGTTGGTGAAGATGCCCTGGGCGGTCTCGGGGCGCAGGTAGGCGATGGAGCCGGTGTCCTGGGTCGGGCCGAGGTGGGTGGAGAGCAGACCCGAGAACTGCTTGGGCTCGGTGAACTGGCCCTTGTTGCCGCAGTTGGGGCAGTTGATGTCCGCCAGGCCGTTCTCCGGCTCGCGCTTGTGCTTGGCCTCGTAGGCCTCGATCAGGTGGTCCGCGCGGAACCGCTTGTGGCACGAGGTGCACTCGGTGAGCGGGTCGGAGAAGGTGGCGACGTGACCGGACGCGACCCAGACCTCGGGGGCCAGGATCACGGACGAGTCGATACCGACCACGTCCTCGCGGGACGTCACCATGTAACGCCACCACTGGCGCTTCAGGTTCTCCTTGAGCTCGACACCCAGCGGTCCGTAGTCCCAGGCGGCCTTCTGGCCGCCGTAGATCTCACTGCAGGGGAATACGAAGCCACGGCGCTTGCTCAGGCTGACGATGGTGTCGATCTTGTCGGCGGCCACGGTGCTCTCTTCATTACGACGACGGGCGACGAAGCAATCTCTACGGAGCAGTGCTTCAGAGCGAATGCTTCAGGTTACCGGCGGAGGCTGCCCCCCAATCAAATCGGTGCCGCTCAGCCCGTTTGTTGACAACGGTTTCCATATTTGATGAAAATGACTGTCATGAACGTACGACGTCACCTCATACCCACGGTCGCCGCGGCCGCTGCCCTCGCCGGCCTCTCCGCCTGCTCCACCGACAGCGCCGCCGCGGGCGGCACCGGCAAGTTCGACGTCGTCGCGTCCTTCTACCCGATGGCCTTCCTCGCCGAGCAGATCGGCGGCGACCATGTGAGCGTCACCAGCCTGACCGAGCCCGGTCAGGAGCCGCACGACCTGGAGATCAGCGCCAAGCAGACCGCGCAGCTCCAGGAGTCCGACGCGGTGCTCTACCTCAAGAACCTCCAGCCCTCCGTCGACGACGCGGTGAGCCAGTCCGAGATCAAGACCAAGATCGACGCCTCCTCCCTCACCGAGCTGGAGAAGCACGGCAACGAGGTCGGCGGCCACGCGGCCGAGCACGACGACCACGCCGACGACGAACTCAACGGCCTCGACCCCCACATCTGGCTCGACCCGGTGCGCTACGCCCAGGTCGCCGAGGGCGTCGGCAAGGCCTTCGAGAAGGCCGACCCGGACCATGCGGCCGACTACAAGGCCAACACCGCGGCCCTGGTGAAGAAGCTCGGCGCGCTCAACACCGAGTTCGAGACCGGGCTCAAGAACACCGGCACCAAGGTCTTCATCACCACGCACGCCGCCTTCGGCTACCTCGCCGAGCGCTACGGCCTCACCGAGGAGGCCATCAACGGCCTCGACCCCGAGTCCGAGCCCAGCGCCGACCGCGTCAAGGACCTTGAGAAGATGGCGAAGGCCGACGGCGTCACGACCCTGTTCTACGAGACGCTCGTCAGCGACAAGACCGCGAAGACCATCGCCTCCGACGCCGGGCTGAAGACGGACGTCCTCGACCCGATCGAGGGCATCACCAAGAAGTCCCGCGGCAAGGACTACTTCGCGGTCCAGGAAGCCAACCTCAAGGCGCTGCAGAGCGCCCTGGGAGCGAAATGACACCGGAGGACGGCATGACCGAGCCCGTCATCGCGCTGCGCGGAGTCCGCGCCGACCTGGGCTCGCGGCCCGTCCTGCGCGGCATCGACCTCACCGTGCACCGCGGTGAGGTCGTCGCGCTGCTCGGCGCCAACGGCTCCGGCAAGTCCACCGCGATCCGCACGATCATCGGCCAAGTGCCCCCGTCCGCGGGCGAGATCGAGCTCTTCGGCACCCCGCGCGGGCGGTTCAGGGACTGGGCGCGGGTCGGGTACGTCCCGCAGCGCACCACCGCCGCGGGCGGCGTCCCCGCGACCGTCACCGAGATCGTCTCCTCCGGGCGGCTGTCCCGCGCCCGCTTCGGTGTGCTGCGCAGGACCGACAAGGAAGCCGTCCGCCGGGCCCTGGAGCTGGTCGGCATGGCGGACCGCGCGAAGGACTCCGTCGACGCCCTCTCCGGCGGCCAGCACCAGCGGGTGCTGATCGCCCGCGCGCTCGCCGCCGAACCCGACCTGCTGATCATGGACGAGCCGATGGCGGGCGTGGACCTGGCCAGCCAGGAGGTGCTCGCGCGGACGCTCGGGGAACAGGTCGCCCAGGGCAGCACGGTCCTCCTGGTGCTGCACGAACTCGGCCCGCTGGAACCCCTGATCGACCGGGCGGTCGTCCTGCGCGACGGCTGCGTCCAGCACGACGGCCCGCCCCCGCGCGCGGTCGGCCAGCACGCCCTGCCGGGCCATGACCACGTCCACCCCCACGACCACGAGCCGATCCGCACGGGACTGCTGAGCTGATGGACTTCCTCGACTACGCCTTCATGCAGCGGGCGCTGCTCGCCGCCGTCCTGGTCGGCATCACCGCCCCCGCCGTCGGCATCTACCTCGTCCAGCGCCGCCAGGCCCTCATGGGCGACGGCATCGGCCATGTCGCGATGACCGGCGTCGGCCTCGGCTTCCTGCTCTCCTGGTCGCCGGTGTGGATGGCGACCCTGATCTCGGTCCTCGGTGCGGTCCTCATGGAGCTGATCCGCTGGTACGGCAAGACGCGGGGTGACATCGCCCTCGCGATGCTCTTCTACGGCGGTATGGCCGGCGGCGTGATGTTCATCAACCTCGCGCCCGGCGGCTCGAACGCCAACCTGACGTCGTATCTCTTCGGCTCCCTGTCGACCGTGAGCCAGTCCGACGTGACGGCGATCTGTCTGCTGGCCGCGTTCGTGGTGCTCGTCACCCTCGGGCTGCGCCGGCAGCTCTTCGCGGTCAGCCAGGACGAGGAGTTCGCGCGGGTCACCGGTCTGCCCGTGCGGGCGCTCAACCTGCTGACGGCGGTCACGGCCGCGGTGACGGTGACCGTCGCGATGCGCGTGGTCGGGCTGCTGCTGGTGAGCGCGCTGATGGTGGTGCCGGTGGCGGCGGCGCAGCAGCTCAGCCGGAGCTTCGCGGCCACCTTCGCGATCGCGGTGGCGATCGGCGTGACCGTGACGATCGGCGGCACCGTGACCTCGTACTACCAGGACGTGCCGCCCGGCGCGACGATCGTGCTGCTGACCATCGGGGCCTTCGTCGTACTGACCGGTCTGGCCACCCCGCTGGCCAGGCGACGGGCCCGGGCGGCGGCCGCCGCGCGGCCCGCCCCGGACCCCGCCGAGTGTGCGATTCCGGCCAGTCGGGAGGCGGACGGCCCGGTCGGCGTCTGACCCGGCACAGGCCGGGCTGGCACAATGGCCCGGCAGGCCGATCGAAGGAGGAACCCGTGACGACCGCAGGACCGCCCGTGAAGGGCCGCGCGACCCGGCAGCGGGCCGCCGTGGCGGCGGCCCTCGACGAGGTCGACGAGTTCCGCAGCGCGCAGGAACTGCACGACATGCTCAAGCACAAGGGCGACGCCGTCGGCCTGACCACGGTCTACCGCACGCTCCAGAACCTCGCCGACGCGGGCGAGGTCGACGTCCTGCGCACCTCCGACGGCGAGTCCGTCTACCGCCGCTGCTCCAGCGGCGAGCACCACCACCACCTGGTCTGCCGGGTCTGCGGCAAGGCGGTGGAGGTCGAGGGACCGGCCGTCGAGAAGTGGGCCGACGCCATCGCCGCCGAGCACGGATACGTCAACGTGGCGCACACCGTGGAGATCTTCGGCACCTGCGCGGACTGCGCGACCGCCCAGGGCTGACCCCACAGGGACATCACAGCCGAGTCGAGGGTTAACCCTTGTCTCGGCCTCCTTTGCATGACATGGCCGGGTCAACAGTGCCACGCTCCCCCCAGCTCTCACGCAGTTCCCGCACGGCACCTCCACCCCGTCGTAGCAGTAGGAGTACGAGTGAGACCCTCCCCACGAAGATCAGCCGTCGCCGCGTCCCTGGTGGCCGCCGCGTCCCTCCTCGCCGTAGGCGTCCAGACGGTCCCCGCCGCCGCCGGGCCCGCCTCCCCCCACCCCGGCCCGCTGCGCGCCGGAGGTCTGGAAGCCAAGCTTTCCCCCGCCCAGCGCACCGCACTGATCAAGAGCGCGTCCGGCAGGGCCGGGGCGACCGCCGGCTCCCTCGGCCTCGGCGCCAAGGAGAAGCTGGTCGTCAAGGACGTCGTCAAGGACAACGACGGCACCCTCCACACCCGCTACGAGCGCACCTACGACGGTCTCCCCGTCCTCGGCGGCGACCTGGTCGTGCACACGCCCCCGGCCGCCCAGGCGACGGGCACGCTCAGCACCACCTTCAACAACAACCGCCGTACCGTCTCGGTGAAGTCCACGACCGCCACCTTCGGCAAGGCGGCCGCCGAGACGAAGGCGCTCAGGACAGCCAAGGCGCTCGACGCCGAGAAGCCCGCCGCGCAGAGCGCCCGCAAGGTGATCTGGGCCGGCTCGGGCACCCCGAAGCTCGCCTGGGAGACGGTGGTCTCCGGCTTCCAGGACGACGGCACGCCCAGCAAGCTGCACGTGATCACCGACGCCACGACCGGCGCCGAACTCTCCCGCTTCGAGGGCGTCGAGACCGGCACCGGCAACAGCCAGTACAGCGGCACGGTCACCATGGGCACCACGCTGTCCGGTTCGACGTACCAGCTGTACGACACCTCGCGCGGCGGCCACAAGACGTACAGCCTCAACAACGGCACGTCGGGCACCGGCACCCTGATGACCGACGCCGACGACGTCTGGGGCACCGGCTCCGGCTCCAACACCCAGACCGCCGGTGTCGATGCCCACTACGGAGCCCAGACCACCTGGGACTTCTACAAGAACACCTTCGGCCGCAGCGGCATCAAGAACGACGGGGTCGCCGCCTACAGCCGCGTCCACTACAGCTCGGCGTACGTCAACGCCTTCTGGGACGACGACTGCTTCTGCATGACCTACGGCGACGGCACCAGCAGCACCCACGCGCTGACCTCGCTCGACGTGGCCGGGCACGAGATGACCCACGGCGTCACCTCCAACACCGCGGGCCTCAACTACACCGGTGAGTCGGGGGGCCTCAATGAAGCCACCTCCGACATCTTCGGCACCGGCGTGGAGTTCTACGCCAACAACTCGACCGACGTGGGCGACTACCTCATCGGCGAGAAGATCGACATCAACGGCGACGGCACGCCGCTGCGGTACATGGACAAGCCCAGCAAGGACGGCGGCTCGGCCGACAGCTGGTACTCGGGCGTCGGCAACCTCGACGTGCACTACTCGTCCGGGCCCGCGAACCACATGTTCTACCTGCTCTCCGAGGGCAGCGGCAGCAAGACCATCAACGGGGTCACGTACAACAGCACGACCTCCGACGGTGTCGCCGTCGCCGGGATCGGCCGGGCCGCCGCCCTGCAGATCTGGTACAAGGCGCTGACGACGTACATGACGTCCAGCACCACCTACGCGGGCGCCCGCACCGCCGCCCTGAACGCGGCCGCCGCCCTCTACGGCTCCAGCTCCGCGCAGTACGCCGGGGTCGGCAACGCCTTCGCGGGCATCAACGTCGGCAGCCACATCACCGTGCCGTCGACCGGCGTGACGGTGACCAACCCGGGCAGCCAGTCCACCACGGTCGGGACGGCCGTGAGCCTGCAGGTTGCGGCCAGCTCCACCAACAGCGGCTCACTGACCTACGCCGCCACCGGACTGCCGACCGGTCTGTCGATCAGCTCCACAGGGCTGATCTCCGGCACCCCGACCACGGCCGGCAGCTACAGCACCACGGTCACGGTGACCGACAGCACCGGAGCCACCGGTACCGCGTCCTTCACCTGGACCGTGAGCTCGTCGGGCGGCGGCAGTTGCACCTCCGCACAGCTGCTGGGCAACCAGGGCTTCGAGTCGGGCAGCACGACCTGGACCGCGAGCAGCGGAGTGATCACCAACTCCAGCAGCCAGGCCGCCCGCACCGGCTCGTACAAGGCGTGGCTGGACGGCTACGGCTCCCCCCACACCGACACGCTCTCCCAGTCGGTGACGGTCCCGAGCGCCTGCACCGGGACGAAGTTCACCTTCTACCTGCACGTCGACACCACGGAGACCACCACCAGCTCGCAGTACGACAAGCTGACGGTGACCGCCGGGTCGACGACCCTGGCCACGTACTCCAACCTGAACGCGGCCTCCGGGTACGTCCAGAAGTCCTTCAGCCTGTCGGCCTTCGCCGGTCAGACGGTCGCCCTGAAGTTCACGGGCGTCGAGGACTCCTCGCTCCAGACCAGCTTCGTGATCGACGACACGGCGGTGACGACAGGCTGATCCCCTGAACGACGGCGACGGGGCGGGTCGGAGGTCAGTCCTCCGGCTCGCCCTTCATCGCTTCCTCCATGGCGAGGAGCTCCTCGTTCGGGACGGCTCCGCCGAAGCGCCGGTCCCGGGAGGCGAACTCGACACACGCCCGCCACAGGTCACGGCGGTCGAAGTCGGGCCACAGGACGTCCTGGAAGACCATCTCGGCGTAGGCGCTCTGCCAGAGCAGGTAGTTGGAGGTGCGCTGTTCCCCGCTGGGCCGCAGGAAGAGGTCCACGTCGGGCATGTCCGGGTAGTACAGGTACTTCGCGAGGGTCTTCTCGTTGACCTTGGACGGGTCGAGGCGGCCCGCCTTCACGTCCTCGGCGAGGGCCTGCGCGGCATCGGCGATCTCGGCACGGCCGCCGTAGTTCATGCAGAAGTACAGGGTGAGCTTGTCGTTGCCCTTGGTCTGCTCCTGGGCGACCTGGAGCTCCTTGGCGACGGACTTCCACAGCTTGGGCATCCGCCCCACCCAGCGCACCCGGACGCCGAGCTCGTCGAGCTGGTCACGCGTCTTGCGGATGAAGTCGCGGTTGAAGTTCATGAGGAAGCGGACCTCGTCGGGCGAGCGCTTCCAGTTCTCGGTGGAGAAGGCGTAGAGGGAGATGTTCTTCACGCCGGCTTCGATCGCGCCCTGGAGGACGTCGAGGACCCGCTCGGCGCCGACCTTGTGCCCTTCCGTCCTGGGCAGCCCGCGCTCCTTGGCCCACCGGCCGTTCCCGTCCATGACGATCGCCACATGTTCGGGGATCAGCTCACCGGGGAGCTTGGGCGCCCGGGCGCCGGACGGGTGCGGCTCGGGCGCCTTGTACTCACGGCGCTGACGACCGAGGATCCCGCGTACGACCATGGTGGTTCTCGTCTCCCTCTCAGGGTTGCTTCTCTACGTAACGCAGGGATCTGAGCCCGCGTTCCAGATGCCAGTGCAGGTAGGCGGACACCAGCCCGCTGCCCTCCCGGACGTACCGCGGCTCACTCGCGTCCGCGGTCTCCCAGTCTCCCGTAAGCAGCGCGGCGAGGAGTTCCAGGGTCTGCGGCGACGGTACGACGCTGCCGGGCACCCGGCAGTCCACGCAGACCGAGCCTCCGGCGGCCACGGAGAAGAACCGGTTCGGCCCGGTCATTCCGCACTTCGCGCAGTCGCTGAAGCTGGGCGCGTAGCCGTTGACGGCGAGGGAGCGCAGCAGGAACGCGTCGAGCACGAGGTGGGGGGCGTGCTCGCCCCGGGCGAGGGTCCGCAGGGCCCCGACCAGCAGCAGATACTGCTGCACCGCGGGCTCGCCCTCGTGGTCGGTGAACCGCTCGGCGGTCTCCAGCATGGCCGTCCCGGCGGTGTACCGGGCGTAGTCGGAGACGATCCCGCCACCGTACGGAGCGATGGTCTCGCTCTGCGTGCACAGCGGCAGCCCGCGCCCCACCAGCTCGCTCCCCCGCGAGAAGAACTGCACGTCGACATGCGAGAAGGGCTCAAGCCGCGCCCCGAACTTCGACTTGGTCCGCCGCACCCCCCTGGCCACGGCCCGCACCCGCCCGTGCCCGCGCGTGAGCAGCGTGATGATCCGGTCCGCTTCCCCCAGCTTCTGCGTCCGCAGCACGACCCCGTCGTCCCGGAAGAGACTCATCGCACGCCTCCACCCTGGGTGCGCGGCGCGATGCCGTCGTAGCGGAACAGACTCATGAGCCCATTCTCGCCTACGCGGGACCCCAGGCTGCCGGTGTCCGTGATTGTGGTGGAGGACGCGGGCACGCCGAGCTTACGATCTGCTCCGGGGTGCCGCGCTGTCGCCGGAGGCGTCCCTCGCCCTGAGCCGGTCGGCGGCGGAGGACTTCACACGATGCGCGAGTGGTCCGTCCATGCGGCCCGCCCTGCCGATCTGGCCGGCCTGCGCTCCCTGCTGACCGACACCTGTGAGCCGCAGGACATCCCCTCACCGGCACTCCTCGCCGAGGCCGTGGCCCGCGACCTCGTGCGCGTGGCCGTGTCCGACGGAGTACTGGCGGGCTGCGTCGTCGCCGAGACGCCCTCGCCGGGGCATGCGCGGCTGACGGTCGTCGCCGTGCGGGCGGAGGCACGCCGGCAGGGTGTGGCCACACAGCTCCTGGCCGAGATGCTGCGGCGGTTGCTCGGTGCGTCGGACGAGCCGCCCCTGATATCCGCGATCGCCAGAACCGAGCAACTCACGCTCACCCGACTCCTGTTGGCGTCCGGACTCATAGGAACCAGGGTGATGCGCCTGAGCGGGCTCCCCGTCCACTACCAGTACAAGTCCCGCGTCGAGTACATCGATCCCGAGGCCCGCCACCTCGTACCCGTCTCCGCGCGGGAGCAGCTCGCCGAGTCCCTCGCGCCCTCCGACCACGCGGTGACCGCCCTGGTCACCCTCGGTGGTGAACCCGCCTTCGAGATCGCCCGGTTCGAGAAGGACGACCCGGCCGCCCTCCAGTCCGGAGAGGCCGCGGCCGGTATCGCCTTCTCCGGTTCGATCCTCGCCGCCATCACCTTCCTGCTGGGCTTCGCCTTCTCCTCGACCCGGTTCCCCGACGACGTACGGCTGCTGCTCATCGGGGCGACCTTCGCCACCGTGCTCTCCCTGATCGTCTACGCGAGCGCGTCCGGCGAACTCGCGCGGATCCGCTCCAACTCTTTCGGCCGGATCATGAAGTGGGGGAACGTCCTGTCCGAGTACGGCGGTGTCCTCCCCTTCGTGATCTCGCTGCCCGTCACCTACGCGCAGGCCAGCGGCGACCCGTGGACCACCATGATGCTGGCCGTCGTCCTGAGCCTCGCGATCGGCTGGTACGAGCGGTCGGAGTTCTCCATCGCCCACCGGTTCCGCGGCAGCCGTACCGAACTCGCCCTGAAGATGTTCACGGCCGCGTCGCCGGCGATCGGTGCGGCGCTGGTGGCGGCGGACACGACGAGCTGGCCGTGGAGCATCGCCCTGATCGCCGCGCTCACGGCACGGACCTGGCTGTATCTCTTCCGCCGGGGCGCGGAGGCGGACATCGCGGAGCGGCGGCAGTGGCGGATCAGGGTCAGGGCGTAGACCCCGCCGTGGCCCGGACGCGGTCCACGACCTCGCGGGCACAGCCCCAGGACAGGGTCAGCCCCGCTCCGCCGTGGCCGTAGTTGTGCACCAGCAGCCGGTCGCCCCGCCGCTCCTCCGCGAGCCGGACGCCGGTGCGGACCGGTCGCAGGCCCACCCGCTGCCCGATCACCCGGGCGTCGGCGAGCGACGGCTCCACGGCGGCACAGCGCCGTACGATCTCCCGGGCCGCCGCCTCGTCGGGCCGCAGTTCCCAGCTCCCCCGCTCGGCCGTGCCGCCCAGGACCACCGCGTCGGCGTGCGGGAAGATGTAGGTGAGGTCCTCCGCGCCGGGGGTGTCGTCGCAGAAGAAGACCCCGATCCCGGGGTTCTCGACCACGACGAGCTGCCCCCGCACCGCGTCCACCGCCGGATCGTCCGCGAGGAACCGGGCTTGCGCGCCCGCGCAGTTGACGACCACCGGTGCCTCCCGGAGCGCCTCGCCGAGGGTGTCGTAGCGGCGCTGCCGCAAGGATCCGCCGGCTCGCTCCAGCCGTCGTACGAGATGGTCCAGATAGCGGGGCATGTCGACGAGCGGCGCCTGGTAGCGCCAGCCGGTGACATAGCCGTCCCGGAGGTCCTCCGGTGGGCACGGGAGTGCGCCGACCACACTGCCCCAGGCCGGCATGTCACAGGGGATCCGGGACTCGTGTGTGCCCTCCACGAGGCGGATTCCGGCGGCCGGGTCCGTGCTCAGCGCGGTCAGCTCCGCCAGAGTCCGCCGACTCCAGACGTCGACCAGGTCGCGCGGCTCGACCAGGTACGGATCCCACATCGCGCCCGCGGCCGCCGAGGTCGTCGCGCCGGGGAGCCGGTCGGTGTCCACCCGGACGTCCAGGCCGGCCTCCGCCAGACACACCGCCGTGGTGAGCCCCGAGACCCCGGCGCCGATCACCACCACACTGGCCGCCACCACTGCCTCGCCTCCGTCGTCGGGGACTCCGAGACTAACCGAACCGGCACAAACACCCCACCGCTGCTTCGGCCATTCGCCGAACATCCCGGGGGCGTGTGGACCCGAGGGTCCTGTGGGGGGTAAACCCCCCTGCAAATCCGGCAGTTGACCGGATGTGCCCCCCGTCGGAGATCCACCAGGCTCGTACCCATGAAGCAGATGACGAAAAGCCTCGCCCTGATCGCCGCCGCCTCGGGCGTCGTCTTCGGGGTCGTGACCCCGCTGTCCGCCTCCGCCTCCTCCGGTGCCCAGGCGCTCAAGTGGACCAAGTGCGAGGGCAGCGGTCTCGATCCGCGCCAGCGGTGCGCGACCGTCTCCGTGCCCATGGACTACGCCGACCCGGACGGCCCGCGGATCGACATCGCCGTCTCCCGTATCCGCAGCGAGAACCCGGACGCCCGGCGCGGTGCCCTGCTGCTGATCCCCGGCGGACCCGGTGGTGACAGCATGAACGACCCGTCGGAGAAGGGGCAGAAGCTGCCGCAGTCCGTGCGGGACGCCTATGACCTGATCGGGTTCGCGCCGCGCGGGATGGCACCCTCGACGGCCGTCGACTGCGGGCTCGAACAGCGGGACCTGGCCCGGACGACCCTGCTGCCCTGGCCCGCCGCCGACGGCTCGGTCGACGCGAACATGGCCGCGGGGAAGCGCGTCGCCGAGGCCTGCGCCCGCAACGGCGGCGAGCTCATCCGGCACATCAGCACCCTCAACGAGGCCCGCGACCTCGACCGCGTGCGCGCCGCACTCGGCGAGCGCAAGGTGTCCGCGTGGGGCGTGTCCTACGGCACCTATGTCACCGACGCCTACCTCCAGTTGTTCCCGCGGCGCACCGACCGTGTTGTCCTGGACAGCAACGACAACCCGGACCCCGTCCTCGCGGAGCGCGCGTGGCTCGCCGCGTTCGAGCGGGGTGCCGAGGACAACTTCCCGGAGTTCGCCGAGTGGGCCGCCGCGCCCGGCAATCCGGACCGCCTCGCCGACACGGCCGCCGAGGTGCGGCCCCTCTTCCTGGAGCTCGCCGCCCGCCTCGACCGCGAGCCGATCCCCTGGCCGGGCGCCAACCCGGCGGAGCTCAACGGCAACGTCCTGCGCCAGACGATGCTCGACTCCTTCTACGACCCCGACGACTACCCGGCCCTCGCCCGGCTGATCCTCGCCGCCCGGCAGGGCACGGTGCCGCCCGCGCCGGCCGGCCCGCCCGAGGCCGTCCTCCAGAACGTCACCGCGGTCGCCGCCGCCACCATCTGCAACGACGCCGACTGGCCGAGCGACCCGGCGGTCTACCGCGAGGGCGTGGCGAAGAGCCGTGCCGAGTTCCCGCTGACCGGGGGCATGCCGAGGAACGCGATGCCGTGCGCCGACTGGCCCTGGGAGCCGAGGGAGGCGCCGGTGCACGTCACCGACCGCGGCCCCTCCAACATCCTGATGGTGCAGAACGAACGGGACCCGGCCACCCCGCTCAGCGGTGCCCTCAAGCTCCGCGAGGCGCTCGGCCGGCGGGCCGTCATGGTCACCAACGACTCCACCGGCCATGACGCCTACCTCGACAACGGCACCGCGTGCGGGGACGCGACCGTCTCCCGCTTCCTGGCCACCGGCAAGCGGCCCGCCGGGGACCTCTACTGCCGCTGACGGCACCGTCCGTAGCGGCGGGCCAGCGCGTGGAACGCCTCCTTCGGTTCCCAGTGCCAGTCCGAACGCGGGTCGTCGGGGCGGTCCCTGACCGCCTTGGCGATGCCGTAGCTCGCCATGTCGAGGTCGTGGCGGGGGTCGTCGGGGCGGTGGGGGGCGTCGGCGGTGAGGAACTCGAAGGCCATCGCCGCGTAGAGGCCCATCGACTCGAAGACATCGAGGAGTTGGGCGAGATAGACGGCCTGGGTGTGCTCGCTGCGCACGACGTTCCCCTTGATCTCCGGCGGGTTCTTGTCGTAGTCGACGATGTTCCAGCCCATACCGCCCGCCTCGGGGGCGCCCACGAACGTACAGGTGCCGAACTCGGTGATGGCGACCGGCTTGCCCCAGCGCAGGTACTGCCGCAACTCCCGGACGTATTCCCGTGGTTGACGGAAGAAGGAGTAGTAGTCGATGCCGACCACGTCGAACAGGTTCCAGTCGACCTCGTCGTCCTGGGCGGCGGCGTAGCTGAGGCGGCCGTGGAAGACCGAGCGACCCACCTCGGCCGCCTTCGCGGTGAAGCGGTCCAGCTCGCGCTGCATCCGCACCGGGTCGAAGGCGCCCTTCATCAGGTTCTCGACGCGCTCCAGGACCGTGTCCCCCGGCACGATCCCCGGCACGAACAGCCAGAACTCGCAGCCCACGCTGAGCTCGACGCTCGCGCCCTGCCGGCGCAGCCGCTCCGCGAACCGGCCGCACTCGGCGAGGTGGTCGAGGATGTCCCGCCGCGGGACGTCCCCGAGGGTGGGCTGGAGCCAGACGTGCAGCCCGCGTTCGGCGGCCTCGGCGGCGGTGGCGGTGAGGCGTTCGACACCGTCACCGGTGACGTCGAGGGTGTCGGCGTGCAGGTCGTCGCGGATGGCGCGGACGTCGGCGCGCATGCGAGCGGCGTTCCAGGCGGTGGCGGGGGTCTCGCCCTCGCCGACGGTGTAGACGACGCCGTGGCGTTTCAGCCCCCGCCCGGTCGCCTCCGCGCGGCCGGCCGGCAGCACCGCCGCCGCCCCCAGTGCCGCCGCTCCCGTCAGGAACTGTGCCCGGCTGATCCCCGTTGTGTTCTCCATGCCGCCCACTGTGTCGGCCGGGCGCGGGCCTGTCCGTCGGCCGATGGTCTGCGGCGGCGCAACCAAGGGATGACCGCCGACGTCGATCACTGAAGAGATCGGCTTCTGTCCCCGAACGAAGGAGAAGGAGATCTTGGGCTCCGGAAAGCTGTCCCGACGCGCCCTTCTGGCCGGTACGGCCGGTGCGGCCACACTCCTGACCGGCACGACCGCGTATGCCGCCGACGACGTCACCGCCCGGCTGCGCGCGCTGGAAGAGCGGTACGACGCCCGGCTCGGCGTCTTCGCCCACCACCTCGCCACCCAGCGGTCCGTCCGCTTCCGCGCCGACGAGCGCTTCCCGATGTGCTCCGTGTTCAAGGCCCTCGCGGCCGCCGCCGTCCTGCGCGACCTGGACCGGGACGGCGAGGTCCTCGCCCGCCGGATCCACTACACCGAGGACGACCTGGTGATCCCGGGCTCGGACCAGACGGCCGAGCATCTCGCCGAGGGCATGACGGTCGCCGAGCTCGCCGAGGTGGCCATCACCCACAGCGACAACACGGCCGGCAACCTCCTCCTGCGCGAACTCGGCGGCCCCACCGCGATCACCCGCTTCGCCCGCTCCCTCGGCGACCGGGTCACCCGACTCGACCGCTGGGAGCCCGAGCTCAACACCGCCGAGCCGTGGCGGCGCACGGACACGACGAGCCCGTACGCAATCGGTCGCACCTACGGCCGGCTGGTCCTCGGCGACGCGCTGAACCGCCGGGACCGTGAGCTGTTCACGCACTGGCTGCTGAACAACACGACCAGCGTCGACCGCTTCCACGCCGGTCTGCCGAAGACGTGGACCATCGCCGACAAGACGGGCGGCGGCTCCTACGGCACCAACAACGACGTCGGGGTCGTATGGACCGGGGCCGGTGACCCGATCGTCCTGTCCGTGCTGTCGACGATGCCCGCGCAGGACGCCGTACGGGTCGACGCGCTGGTCGCCGACGCGGCGCGGGCGGTCGCCGACACCCTCACCCGGCCGGCCGGAACCGCCTGACGTACAAGCGCTGCCACGGCGTCTCCACCGCCCGCCGGTCGTAGTGCTCCCGGACGTAGGCCACCGCCCTCTCCGGGGGCACGCCGTCCAGAACGGCCAGACAGGCCAGGGCCGTTCCGGTACGGCCCCGGCCGCCCCCGCAGGCGATCTCGACCCGTTCCCCGGCGGTCCGCCCCCACGCCTCCGTCAGTACCGCGCGGCACTCCTCCCGGTCCGCCGGCAGCCGGAAGTCCGGCCAGCGGAGCCAGTGGGAGGTCCAGGGAACCTCCGGCGGGCCGCCACCGAGCAGATAGATGCCGTACGACGGTCTCGGCGCGTGCGGGTCCAGTGCGTGCCGGAGACCACGCCCCCGTACCAGGCGTCCGGACGGCAGCCGGAGGACACCGGGTTCCTGTGCGTCCCACCCGTTCATGACCCCATTCGAACCCGTCATCGATGCCCGGGCAACCGAATCGGCCCCGACCGTGGTCTGGTGGGCGAGGGAGGGTGCTTGATGCAGGCCGAACAAGAGGACCGGTTCCAGGAATTCGTCAGAGCCAGATGGTCGCACCTCGTGCGGACCGCCTATCTGCTCACCGGCGACGCCCATCACGCCGAGGACCTGACGCAGACGGCGCTGGCGAAGGCGTACCGCTCCTGGCGGCGCGTGTCGGGCAGCGACAACCCGGAGGCGTACGTCCGGCGGATGCTCGTCACCTGCAACAGCGACCGCTTCCGCAAGCGGCGCGTGAAGGAGTCGCTGACCGACGCGCCGCCGGAGCGGGCGGGCCGGGACGAGGCCGTGGCGCGGGTCGAGGAGCGCGGGGTGCTGTTGGGCGCGTTGGCCCAACTGCCGCCCAGGCAGCGGGCGGTGGTCGTCATGCGGTACTGGGAGGACCTGTCGGAGGCGGAGGTCGCCGAGGTGCTCGGCTGCTCCCCGGGCACGGTCAAGAGCCAGGCGTCCAAGGGGCTGGCGAAGTTGCGTACGTATCCGGGGCTCGCGCAGGTCATGGACCGCGCCCCGCAGGGAGGGACGAAATGAGCGAAATGAGCGAAGGGGAGCGGGACTTCGAGGAGCAACTGCGGGAGCTGCTCGCCGAGGACGCGTACACGATCCGGCCGTCGCCGGCGCCGTATCCGCAGATCCGCCGCAAGGGCGTGGTCGAGCGGCGCCGCCGGGTGGCGGTGGCAGGGGCGGTCCTGGCGACCCTGGCCGCGGTGCCGGTGGGGGCGTTCGCGGTGGGCGGCGGGGGCACGGGGACGGCCGACACGGCGACGACACCCACGGCGTCCGCGAGCGCCACACCGACACCCACTCCTCCCCCCTCTCCCACGCCCACTGGGCCGGCGGGACCGGCCACGGCGGGGCAGCTCCGGGACGGGATCACGCTGGAGCAGGCAGCGGAGGGGCTGGACAAGTGCCTCGCGTACGACCGGGACCGCGTGGACCACGGCGGCGGCATCGCCTCCCCGGATCTGGGCAAGGCCGACGAGTACCGGATCATCCTGGCGCTCAACAGCACCGGTGACTCCAACGCGCCCGGTGACGGCATCTTCGTGGTCGCCGTCAAGGAGAAGCCGAAGGAGACCCGGCTGATCTGCAACATCAAGGACGGGGAGGCCTCCGGGCTCAACTCCAGTGTCGGCAGCGACCGGCAGCCGGACTCCCCGCCCGTACTGGCCGACATCAACGGCGGCAAGCTCTACCAGCAGTCCTTCCTGGACAAGGGCCACTGGAAGCTGCCGTTCGGCTGGGGCTTCATCGGCACGGTCGAACCGACGGTCGCCAAGGTGACCGTCTCCTACGGCGGCGCCGACAGCGAGGCCGTCCTCGATCACGGCTGGTTCGTCGCCTCCGGCACCCTGACCGAACAGGTCACCAGGAACCCGCACATCAAGGGCTACGACAAGGACGGCAAGCTGATCTACGACTCCGCCGAGGACACGTCGTACCAGCAGGTGCAGTAGCGAGGCAGCTCGGGACAGGGGGCGCCGTACAGGGGTCGGCGCCCCCTCACCCGTTGCGGGAGGATCAGTGGACGGCCGATCCCGAGGAGCCCCGATGACCCTGCCCGCCCCGCTGACCGGTGTGGTCCCGCCCGTCTGCACGCCCCTGACACCGGACCGCGAGGTGGACGTCCCCTCGCTGATCGGGCTCGTCGACCATCTGGTCGCGGGCGGGGTGCACGGGCTGTTCGTGCTCGGTACGTCGTCCGAGGCGGCCTTTCTGACGGACGCCCAGCGCAGGCTGGTGGTGGAGACGGTGACCGGGCATGTCGGGGGGCGGCTGCCCGTGCTGGCCGGGGTGATCGACATGACGACGGCCCGGGTCCTGGACCATGTGCGGGCGGTGACGGCGGCGGGCGCCGACGCGGTGGTCGTCACCGCGCCGTTCTACGCCCGTACCCACCCGGTGGAGATCGCCCGCCACTACCGGCTGGTCGCGGCCGGCAGCCCGGTCCCGGTCATCGCGTACGACCTCCCGAGCGGTGTGCACACCAAGCTCCCCGCGGACGTGGTCCTGGACCTGGCCGCCGAGGGCGTCCTGGCCGGCCTCAAGGACTCCAGCGGAGACCTCGCCGGCTTCCGCACCGTCGTCTCCGGCGCCCGCGCCCACCCCGACATCACCGGCTTCAGCGTCCTGACCGGCTCCGAACTCATCGTCGACGCGGCCCTCGCCGTCGGCGCGGACGGGGCGGTGCCCGGGCTCGCCAACGTCGACCCCGAGGGATACGTCCGTCTCGACCGCCTGGTCCGCGCGGGTGACCGGGAGGCGGCCCGCGCCGAACAGGAGCGGCTGTGCGCCCTGTTCGGCATGGTCACCGTGGGCGACCCGGCGCGCATGGGCGCTTCGTCCTCGGCCCTGGGCGCCTTCAAGGCGGCGCTGTATCTGCGGGGCGTGATCGACTGCCCGGCGACGGCGGAGCCACAGGTGCCGTTGTCGGAGGCGGAGGTGGCGCGAGTGGGCCGGTTCCTGGCCGGGGCCGGGCTGCTCTGAGCCCTACATGGTCCCCGGAGTCACCATCCCCGACTCGTACGCCACGATGACCAGTTGCGCCCGGTCCCGCGCCCCCAGCTTCCCCATGATCCGGCTGACGTGGGTCTTCGCGGTGAGCGGGCTGAGGCCCAGGGCCTCGGCGATCTCGGTGTTGTTCAGGCCCCGCGCGACCAGCGCCAGCACGCCTCGCTCCCGGTCGGAGAGGCACTCGGGCCCACCGCCCGGCACCGGCATCGGCACCGTCGGGCTGCGCAGGAACCGCTCGATCAGGCGGGCCGTCGGCCCCGGGGAGAGCAGCGCCTCACCGGCCGCCACCGTGCGGATGGCGTCGAGGAGTTCGGCCGGCCGGGTGTCCTTCACCAGGAACCCGGAGGCCCCCGCACGCAGTGCCTCGACGATGTTCTCGTCGGTGTCGTAGGTGGTCAGGACCAGCACCCGCACCCCGGCGAGCTCCTCGTCGGCCGCGATGAGCCGGGTCGCCTCGATGCCGTCCAGGTCGGGCATGCGGATGTCCATCACCACCAGGTCGGGCCGCACTTCGCGGACCGCCCCCACGGCCTCCCGGCCACTGGCCGCCTCTCCCACGACCTCCATGTCCCGCGCCGACTCGACGAGCATGGCGAACGCGGCCCGCACCAGGGTCTGGTCGTCGGCGAGCAGCACGCGGATGGTCATACGGTTCCCTCCCCCATGGTGAGCGGCAGCGCCGCCGTCACCTCGAATCCGCCCTCGGGGCGTGGTCCGGCGTCGAGTGTGCCACCGACGCTGCGGGCCCGCTCCCGCATGCCGACGAGCCCGAAGCCGGGGGTGCCGCCGGGGACGGGCCCGGTGCCGTCGTCGGTCACCGACACCCGCAGGGCGCCCGGTTCGGCGTACAGCCTCAGGCGTACGGCGGGTTCGGGTCCCGCGTGCCGGACCGCGTTGGTGAGCGCCTCCTGGACGATCCGGTAGGCGGCGGCGCCGACGGCGGGCGGCGGATCGGTGCGGATGCGCAGGTCCTGTTCGACGCGGGCGCCCGACAGCCGGGCCGCCGCGACGAGGTCGGGCAGGCCGTCGAGGCCGGGCAGCGGGCCGCGGGTGTCCTGGTGGCCGTGTTCGCGCAGTACCTCCAGGGTGGTGCGGAGTTCGCCGCGCGCGGTCCGGCAGGTCTCGGCGATGTCGTCGAGGGACTTGGCGACCGCCTCCCGGTCGAGGCGTTCGGGGTCGGCGGCCAGGACGTGCGCGGCCACGGAGGTCTGCACACCGATCAGGGTGATGCTGTGGGCGAGCAGGTCGTGCAGGTCACGGGCGATGCGCAGCCGTTCCTCGGCGACCCGGCGGCGGGCCTCCTCCTCGCGGGTGCGTTCGGCGCGGACGGCACGCTCGACGATGGAGGCGACGTACTGGCGGTAGTAGCGGACGTCGATGCCGCAGAAGAGGACCGCGATGATCCAGCCGGAGGTCCGCAGCAGTTCGACGGCCTGATGGGCGCTGACGGTGAGCATGACGCTCGTGGAGACAGCGAGGACGGTGGCGCCGGTCAGGACCGTCCGCAGGGGGCGGCCGGTGACGGCGACCGTGTAGAGGACGACGTAGGCGACCGGGGTGGGCGCGAAGTGGTTGTTGTCGAGGGCGTGGTACGGCACGAGCAGCGCCACCACCGCTGCCAGCACGAGCAATGGGCGGCGCCGCCGCCACACGATCGGCACATGGGCGGCCAGCAGCAGTGTCCAGCCGAGGGTGTCGGGGCGCAGGCCGTCGTCGGTGAACAGGCCTGCGCACACGGCCGCGACCGCCAGTACGCCGACGAGCACCGCGTCGTTGCGGGTGCCGTGCGGGGCGGTCCGCGGGTCGCGGTTGACCGCCGCCATGATCCGGTCCCCCAGCCGGGGCCTCGTGGTCTCGTGCACGGTGTCATCCTCGGGGAGGAAGGCGCCCTTCCGGGAGGGAAGGGCGCCCATGAGTGACCTCGTCACACGCGTTCCGGCCGGCGCTCGGTGCGGACCGGCGGCTCGGGCTCCCGGGACAGCGGGCCCGGCCACCACACCTTCCGCCGCAGCGCGACGGCCGCGCTGGTGACGAGGTAGGTCCGCACGAGGAACGTGTCGAGGAGCACGCCCACCGCGATCACGAAGCCCAGCTCGACGAGTTGGACCAGCGGCATGTTGGTGAGCACCGCGAAGGTGGCCGCGAGGACCAGGCCCGCCGAGGCGATGACCCCGCCGGTCGTGCGCAGCGCGGTGAGGGCGGCGGTGACCGGTTCGGCGCCGGCCAGGGACTCCTCACGCATCCGGTGCATCAGGAAGATGCCGTAGTCGACGCCGAGGGCGACGAGGAACACGAAGGACAGCAGCCCGAGTCCGGGGTCGGTGCCCTCGAAGCCGAACACCGGCCCGAAGACCAGCCCGCCGATGCCGAGGGCGGCGCCCCACACGGCGACCACGGCCGCCACGAGGATCAGCGGCGCGACGAGGGACCGCAGCAGGGCGATCAGGATGAGCAGCACGGAGACGAGGACGATCGGTACGACGATCCTCCGGTCCCGCGCGTTGGTGTCCTTCAGGTCGAGCTGCTCGGCGCTGGGACCGCCGACGTAGGAGCCGTCGAGTCGGTCCTGCAGTGCCTCGATGGTCGCGGTCTCCCCGGCGGACTGCGGGGCGCTCTTCGCCGTGACGGCGATCTCGGTCCAGCCGTCTCCGGTACGTCCCTTCTGCGCGCTGTCGACGCCCTGCGTGCCGCGGATCGCGGCGAGGGTCGCGTCGGCGCGGTCGGCCGGGGTGATGACGCCGATGGGTTGCGTGCCCCGCTCCGGATAGGCCTCCGCGAGCGTCTGCATGGCGGCGACCGCGTCGGGCTTGGTGGTGAACGAGTCCTCCTGCTTGATGCTGCCGGGCAGGTTCAGCACGCCCAGCGCGAGCGCCCCCAGCAGCACGGCCCCGCCGGCCAGCACCGTGAGCGGCCGCCGCCCGGCCGAGGTGCCCATGGCGGCGAACAGCGACCGGCGGACCTTGGGGGTGCTGCCGTAGCGGGGCACCAGCGGCCAGAACACCCGGCGGCCGAGGAGCACGAGGACCGCGGGCAGCAGGGTCATCATCGAGGCGAGCGCGACCAGCACCCCGACCGTCCCCAACGGGCCCATTCCGCGGCTGCTGTTGAGGTCGGCGGCGAGCAGACACAGCAGGCCGGCGGCCACGGTCCCGGAGGAGGCGAGCACTGCGGGCCCGCAGCCCTTGAGCGCGGCGGCCATGGCGTCGTACGGCCGCTCGGTCCGCCGTAGCTCCTCCCGGTACCGGGAGACGAGCAGCAGCGCGTAGTCGGTGCCGGCACCGAACACGAGGATCGTCATGATGCCGGAGCTCTGACCGGTGACGGAGGTTCCGAACCCCTGGTTGAGCCCGTAGGCGACGGCCCGCGCCAGGAACTCCGACATGCCCGCGACGCCGAGCGGCACCAGCCACAGCAGTGGACTGCGGTAGATGACGATCAGCAGCAGGGCCACCACCGCGGCGGTCGTGTAGAGCAGCGGTCCGCCGAGCGAGTCGTAGACCTCGCCGGCATCGGTGGCGAGGGCCCCTTCCCCGCCGACCTCGACGCCGAGCCCGTCCTCGCCCTTCGCGATGTCCCGCACGTCGTTGACGAGGCGGTCGCGGGCCTTCTCGTCCGTTCCCGGCTCGGTGCTGGCGACGGGATACATCACGGTGGTCCCGTCCTTGGACGGAATGCCCCGCGGCTCGGCGGTGAGCGTGTGCGCGTCCGCGATCCGCCCGATCTGCCCGGCGGCGGCCGCCTTGTCGGCCGCCGTCAGCCCGCCGTCCCGGTGGTAGACGACGACCATCTGCGTGGCCTCGCCTCCGGGCAGCCGGTCCTGGATCTTCGCGACCTGCGTCGAGTCCGCGCTCGCCGGCAGATAGTCCACGGCCCGGTCCCGCTGCACGTCCGCGAGCTTCGACGCGAACGGCGACACGGCCACCAGCAGGACGATCCACAGCCCCAGCACCAGCCAGGGCACGGCACGTCGTCGCCGTGCGCTCATTTTTGCGGCCCCCATCGACGGGCCTCCCTCCGGTTCGGATGTCTGGATCGCTTCCAGACTCCCGGCGAAGGGGCGGGTGTTCGTCGCGCGTGAGGCCGAGTCGGGGGGTACTGCCAGGGGTGGCCCGGGGCGCGAATTACTCCCCGGGGAGTATCAGGACGGCGTCGGGGCCGCCGCGATCAGCTTGATCACGTCGCCCGCCTGAAGCAGGACCGCCTCGCGGCCCCGGGCCGGAAGCGTCAGGACGGCGTCCGCGCCGCTGCCAGCAGCCGCGCCACGTCGTCCGCGCAGATGGTCAGGGCCGTGCCCACCGTCGTGAGGACGTCCCGCTCCGCCGGGGTGTACGGGCCGTCCGCCAGAGCGATGCGGGCGGCCTGGAGGAGGATCGACTCGCGGCCCGCCGGGGCGAGGTGGGGAGCGAGCGGGTCGAGGGCCTCGTGGAGCTCTATGGCGAGGCCGGCTCCGCAGGGGCGGTCGTAGACCCGGCCGGTGTCCTCGGCGAGGGCCTCGACCAGGGCCTCCAGCTGGTCCTCGGTGCAGTCGTCGAAGCCCGCCGCGCGGACCGTGGCGGCCGCGGTCTCCAAGGAGGTGCGCGAGCAGGTGCCGCCCGCCGCCAGGACCGCGAGCGCGACGGTGTGGACGGCGTCGCGGAGCATCCCGGAGAAGCGGGTCGTGGTGGGGTGGTCGAGGACGTCCGTGCCGAAGTGGCGTCGGCAGGCCGCGCATTCCACCACAGGGCCGGTGTCACCGCGCGGCAGGACCGGGACGCCCAGCAGGACGAGGCGGCGACGGCCCGTCAGGCGCTGGAAGTTGCGGTCGCCCCCGCAGCCGGTGCAGAAGAACTCGCCGTCGCCGACGGTCGTCCACGCGGTACGGGTGCCCAGGAGGCGCGCAGGCCTGGCAGCACGGCCGTTTCGTCCCCGTCCTGGCAGCACGTCACACCTCCGCGTAACCCCGCGGCAACATCGCCGCGCTTGCGTGATGTTAGCCACATCAGTGAGGCGGAGTCAGTACCCCCGACGAGACCTTCCCGTGACCTCCACGCGCCGGTGGCCGATAAACGACGGGGCCTTGATCGCCGTATACAGCGATCAAGGCCCCAAAACCCCCGGTCAGAGGGATTATCGAGCGGCTCGGTTGACGGCGGAGACGACCGCCTTCAGCGACGCACGCGTCGTGTTCGCGTCGATGCCGATTCCCCACAGAACCTTGCCGTCGATCGCGCATTCGATGTAGGAGGCGGCCTGCGCGGAGGCACCCTCGCTCATCGTGTGCTCCTGGTAGTCCAGCAGCCGGGCGTCGATGCCTACCTTGGCGAGTGCGTCGAAGAAGGCCGAGATCGGCCCGTTGCCGCTGCCGGTGAGGACCGTGTCCTCGCCGTCGACCGTCGCCTCGACGCGCAGCGTGTCCACGCCGTCGGTGTCCGTCGTCGACTGGCCGTTCCTGACCTGGATACGGCCCCACGGGTTCTCGGGGTTGGGCAGGTACTCGTCCTGGAAGGTCGCCCAGATGTCGGAGCCGGTGACCTCGCCGCCCTCGGCGTCCGTCTTGGCCTGGATGAGCTTCGAGAACTCGATCTGCATCCGGCGGGGCAGGTCCAGCTTGTGGTCGTTCTTCAGGACGTAGGCGATACCGCCCTTGCCGGACTGCGAGTTGACCCGGATCACGGCTTCGTACGAACGGCCTACGTCCTTCGGGTCGATGGGCAGGTACGGGACCGCCCACTCGATGTCGTCGACGGTGACGCCCTTCGCGGCCGCGTCGGCCTCCATGGCGTCGAAGCCCTTCTTGATGGCGTCCTGGTGGGAGCCGGAGAAGGACGTGTAGACCAGGTCGCCCACGTACGGGTGGCGCGGGTGGACCTCCATCTGGTTGCAGTACTCCCACGTACGACGGATCTCGTCGATGTCGGAGAAGTCGATCTGCGGGTCGACGCCCTGCGAGAACAGGTTCATGCCCAGGGTGACCAGGTCGACGTTGCCGGTGCGCTCGCCCTGCCCGAACAGACAGCCCTCGACGCGGTCGGCGCCGGCCATCAGCGCCAGTTCGGCGGCGGCGACGGCGGTGCCGCGGTCGTTGTGCGGGTGGATCGAGATGCACACGTACTCGCGGCGGGAGAGGTTGCGGTGCATCCACTCGAAGCGGTCCGCGTGCGTGGAGGGGGTCGAACGCTCCACCGTGGCGGGCAGGTTGAGGATGATCTCGCGGCCCGGGCCCGGCTGGTACACGTCCATCACCGCCTCGCAGACCTCCAGCGCGAAGTCCAGCTCGGTGTCGGTGAAGATCTCGGGGCTGTACTGGTAGCCGAACTCCGTCTCCGGGCCCAGCAGCTTCTCCGCGTACTCCATCACCAGGCGGGTGCCGTCGACGGCGATCTGCTTGATGTCGTCCTTGGAGCCGCGGAAGACCACGCGGCGGAAGACGGGAGCGGTGGCGTTGTACAGGTGGACGGTGGCGCGCTTGGCGCCCTTCAGCGACTCGACGGTCCGCTCGATCAGGTCCTCGCGGGCCTGGGTCAGTACGGAGATCGTGACATCGTCCGGGATCGCGCCGGGCTCCTCGACGATCGACCGCACGAAATCGAAGTCCGTCTGCCCGGAGGCCGGGAACCCGACCTCGATCTCCTTGTAGCCCATCTTGACCAGCTGGTCGAACATCCGGCGCTTGCGCTCGGGCGACATCGGGTCGATCAGGGCCTGGTTGCCGTCACGCAGGTCGGTGGAGAGCCAGCGGGGGGCGACGGTGATCCGCTTGTTCGGCCAGGTGCGGTCCGGGATGTCGACCTGCTCGTACTGGCCGTACTTGTGGATCGGCATGGTGCTGGGCTGCTGGCGGTTCGCCATGATTGCGGGGCTCCTCAGGATGTCCGGGAAGGACGGCCGACACGCAACGCGAAGCTCCGCGGGGAGGGAGTCGACCTGGCTTACAGGCCCTCGCCGCGGCAGCTAAGAAGAAGCAGCCCGAAACGCATGATGCGCAGAATGCTAGCGGAGCCGCTCCCGGTGCGGGGCGCTGTATCAGTATGCGGGACCAGGGAATCGAAAGGGAGTGAAGCGGACAAAAAGTGCGCCATACCACTTCGTCACGGAGCGTGCACTCCCCTGTCCGCATATTTCACCAATCATGGTTGCGGCTAGTGACACGGTCATGACTCAGTGCAAGGGTGCGGGGCATGACGACTCACGGGGGCTTCGAGCCCGTCTTCTGCACCGTCATCCCGCCGCATGTCCTCGACAAGCTGGCCAGGAACGACGATCCCGCACTCTCCGGTCCCGCCCGGCGCACGCTGATGCGCGACAGCGAGCTGCGCGGCCGCCGCCGCGTGACGACCGAGTTCGGCCTCGCGGCCGCGCCGACGGCGAAGGCACCGTCGGACCAGCCGCTGCGCACCCTCTACGACGCCGGGCACCAGACGGACCTGCCCGGCCGGAAGGTCCGCGCCGAGGGCTCCGAGCCCGGCCAGGACGCCACCGTCAACCGCGCCTACGCCGGTCTCGGCGCCACCTTCGACCTCTACCTGAAGGCCTACGCGCGCCACTCGATCGACGGCGACGGCCTCCCGCTCGACGCGACCGTCCACTTCGACGAGAACTACAACAACGCCTTCTGGAACGGCGAGCAGATGGTGTTCGGCGACGGTGACGGCGAGATCTTCCTCGACTTCACCATCCCGATCGACGTCATCGGCCACGAACTCACCCACGGCGTCACGCAGTACACGGCGAACCTCACCTACTACGGCCAGCCGGGCGCCCTCAACGAGTCGATGTCCGATGTCTTCGGCTCGCTCATCAAGCAGTACACGCTCGGCCAGACCGCCGCCGAGGCCGACTGGCTGATCGGCGCGGGCCTGCTCGCGCCCAGCGTCTCCGGCAAGGCCCTGCGGTCCATGAAGGAGCCGGGCAGCGCGTACGACGACGACGTGCTCGGCAAGGACCCGCAGCCCGCGACGATGGACGACTACGTCCGCACCGGCCGCGACAACGGCGGGGTGCACATCAACTCCGGCATCCCCAACCACGCGTTCTACCTGGTGGCCAACGCACTCGGCGGCCATGCCTGGGAGAAGGCGGGACAGATCTGGTACGACGTCCTGACCGGCGGCGAACTCTCGGACCGGGCCCTGTTCACCGACTTCGCGAAGCTCACGGTCGCGGCGGCGAAGGCCCGCTTCAGCGAGGGCGACGAACTCCAGGCCGTGTCCAAGGCCTGGGAGCAGGTCGGGGTGCGGATCCTCTGAGTCCGTACTAGACAGGGACCCATGCGTATTCAGGTGCGGCGCACGGGCGGATTCGCGGGCATCGAGCGGCACAAGGAGGTCGACACCTCCGGGCGGCCCGATGCCCACGAATGGCAGGCCCTGGCCGAGAAGGCTCTCGCCGCCGGCCGGGGCACCCGGCCCATCGGGGTTCCGGACGGCTTCAGTTACGAGATCACCGTGGACGGCAGGACCGTGTACGCGGCCGATCCCCGGTTGACGGAGGAGCAGCGGAGACTGATCTCGAAGGTACTCAAAGAGGGCGCGTAACTCCTTGTTCACGCCCGCCCGTTGACTTACCTACCCGCCGGTACCGATGATCCGGCGCATGGCGACTCAAGAGCATGCGATCCCCCGGTTCCCGGCCGGCTTCCTGTGGGGCGTCTCGACCTCGGCCCATCAGATCGAGGGCGCGGCGGACGAGCGTGAGCGGTCCGTGTGGGACACCTTCACGGCCGAACCGGGACGGGTGAAGGACGGCTCGACGGCGGCGGTGGCCTGCGACCACTACCACCGCTACCGCGAGGACGTCGCCCTCCTGGCCGGCCTGGGCGTGGACGCGTACCGCTTCTCGATCTCCTGGCCGCGGGTGCGCTCCGAGGGCGGCCTCGACTTCTACGACCGCCTCGTGGACGAACTGGTCGCGGCGGGCGTCCGTCCGGTCCCGACGCTCTTCCACTGGGACCTGCCGGTGGCGCTCCAGGAGAAGGGCGGCTGGCTGGAGCGGGACACGGCGTCCCGGTTCGCGGAGTACGTGTCCCTGGTGGCCGACCGTCTCGGCGACCGCGTCAACAAGTGGATCACCCTCAACGAGCCCGCCGAACACACCCTGTTCGGCCACGCGCTCGGCGCCCACGCCCCGGGCAAGCAGCTGATGTTCGACGCGCTGCCCGCCGCCCACCACCAGCTCCTGGGCCACGGCCTGGCCGTACAGGCACTGCGCGCGTCCGGCGCCACGGACATCGGGATCGCCAACTCGCACGGCCCCACGTGGCCGGCCTCCCAGGAGCAACCGGACCTGGAGGCGGCCGACTTCTACGACCTGCTCCTGAACCGGCTGTTCGCCGACCCTGTGCTGCTGGGTGAATACCCCTCCGGACTGGGCGACTTGATGCCGGGCGACGTGGCCGCCGACCTCAAGGTCATCAGCGAGCCGCTCGACTTCTACGGGGTCAACTACTACGCCCCGACCCGCGTGGGCGCCCCGCAGGGCGAGGACATCGAGTTCGGCGGACTGACGATCCCCGCCGAACTCCCCTTCTCCGTCCAGGAGATCGAGGGCGTCCCGGTGACGGACTTCGGCTGGCCGGTGGTTCCCGAGGGGCTCACCGAACTCCTCACCGCCTTCCACGAGCGCTACGGCGACCGGCTCCCGCCCGTCGTCATCACGGAGAACGGCTGCTCCTACCAGGGCGTCGACGACCAGGACCGGATCGCCTACCTGGACGGCCACATCCGCGCCCTGCACCAGGCGGTCGAGGCGGGTGTGGACGTGCGCGGGTACTTCGTGTGGTCGCTGATGGACAACTTCGAGTGGGCGGAGGGGTACGCACGCAGGTTCGGGCTGGTGCACGTCGACTTCGAGACGCTGGCCAGGACCCCGAAGGCGTCGTACGCGTGGTATCGGGAGCTGCTCCGGGCACAGAGGTGAGCACGGCTCTCGCGGAGCCTGTCGAGCGCGTCGGCAAGGGCTGGACCGCGTCCCTCTCGCTGGCCAACGTGGCGATCTGGGTGGGCTGGTACGGCCCGCTGCAGATCCTGCTGGCCCGGCAGGCGGAGGACTTCGCGCCCGGCGCCGGAATGTCGAAGGAGACGCTGCTGGCCTGGGTGACCGGCGTGGGCGCGGTGGTGTCGCTGGCGGCGAACCCGTTCTTCGGCGCGCTGTCGGACCGGACCACGGCCCGCTGGGGCCGCCGCAGCCCGTGGATCGTGGCCGGTGCGGCGGGCGGCGCGCTGTCGTTGCTGGTGCTCGGCGGGGCGGGCGGGCTGTGGGTCATGACGCTCGGCTGGTGTCTGGTCCAGCTGACCCTGAACGCGGCCTTCGCGGCGGTCACGGCGGCCGTGCCGGACCGGGTGCCGCGGTTCCAGCGGGGCGCGGTGGGCGGCTGGATCGGGGCGGCGCAGATCCTGGGCGCGGTCGTCGGCACGGGGCTTGCGACGGCGGCCGGCGGGATCGCGGCGGGCTATGCGGCGTGCGCGGTGTTCACGCTGGCGGGCGTCCTGCCGTACGTGCTCCGCCACCGGGATCTCCGGCTGGCGGCGGCGGACCGCCCCGCCTGGTCGTGGCGGTCGTTCGCACGCGGCTTCTGGCTGAGCCCCCGCCGCCACCCCGACTTCGCCTGGGCCTGGCTGACCCGCTTCCTGATCAACCTCAGCAACGCGCTGGTGATTCTGTATCTGCTGTACTACCTGCGGGACCGCCTGCACCACGACGACCCCGAGCAGGGCGTACTGATCCTGACCGCGGTGGACAGCGTGGCGCTGCTGGCCACCGTGGTCGTGGGTGGCGTCTGGTCGGACCGGGTGGGCCGCCGCAAGCCGTTCGTGCGCTGGTCCGGTGTGCTGATGGCGGTGGCCACGGGGCTGCTCGCGGTATGGCAGACCTGGCCGAGCGCGATCGTCGTGGCGGCGCTGCTGGGGGTGGGCCTCGGGGTGTTCATGTCGGTCGACTTCGCCCTGATGACGGACGTCCTGCCGACGGCGACGGATCGGGGCAAGGACTTGGGCGTCATCAACGTGGCGAACGCCCTCCCCCAGGTGGCGGCCCCCGCCCTGGCGGCACCAATCGTCACGCACCTAGGGGGATACCGAGTGCTGTACGGGGTGGCGGCGGCGCTGGGTTTGGCGGGAGCCGTACTGGTTGGCCGTATAAGGGGCGTTGACTAGATGCCGTCAGGGGCGCGGGGCTGTATCGATGTGCGGCTCCGCCGCGTGGGCGCGACCAGCCCCCACCGGCCCGCAGACGACAACCAACCGCAGCATCACAACGCCCCGGCCTCCCGAGCCGCATAAACCGACGGATACACCGGCCGATACCCCAGCTCCCGCCGAATCCGCTCCGTGGACATAATCACCAGCCACGGATCGGGATCCACCCGCTCGTACGACTCCCCCGGAACCTCCACCCCGTTGAGCTGATGCAACTCCACCGCCGTCACCGGCGCGTCGTCGGCGATGTTGTACACCCGCCCCGAGATCCCCGGCGCATGCAGGATCCGCAACAACCCCTGGGCGACATCCACGTGGTGCCCCATGTGCAGCCGCTGGCCCGACGCCCAGTTCTTCGCCCACATCAGGGACTGGGCGAGATGCGGATCCCCCTCGCCGTAGACGAAGGGCAGCCGCCCGACCCGCACGTCGAGCCCCTCCAGCGCGAACAGCTCCCGTTCGGCCTCCGCCTTGGACGCGGGATAGGCACCCCACATGGACCCGCCGGGCCGGCTCTCGTCCTCCTCCGTGACCGGGCGCCCCCGCCCCTCGCCGTACACAAGGCCGGTGCTGACCTGCACGAACCGCCGAACACCGGAGGCCACCGCGGCACGGCCCAGCTCCACGGCCGCGTCCCGGTTGACGGCCCAGGCCTCCTCGTCCGGCACGCCCCGGAAGGCCGCGGCGACGTTCACGACCGCGTCCACCCCGGCGACGGCCTTGCCGAGCACCTCCGTGTCGCGCAGATCTCCTACGACGACCTCGGCACCGAGTTCCGCGAAGGGCTCACCGCGAACCGTGTCGCGCACCAGTACCCGTACCCGCTCCCCCGGCCGGGACTGCGCCAGCAGCCTGGGCACGAAGCGCCGGCCTACCTGTCCTGTCGTACCTGTCACCAAAGTCAGCATGTTTCTGCTCCTCTCGTCCCGACCAGCGTGGAACGGCCGGACGGGCACCGGGAGAGACCTCTTGATCGGGGGATCGGCAGACCCTGGATAAGCCGGACGGGGTGCCGCACGCTGGAGGGGTGAACCGAGCCGAACTCGCCGACTTCCTGCGCCGTGGCCGCGCCCGGCTGAACCCGTCCGACGTGGGTCTGACGCCGGGCGCCCGGCGCCGCACGCCCGGTCTGCGCCGCGAGGAGGTGGCGCAGCTGGCGGGGATGTCGGTGGACTACTACACGCGACTGGAGCAGTCCCGTGGCCCTCGCCCGTCCCGTCAGATGCTGACCGCGCTGGCCCGGGCGCTGCGCCTGACCGATGTGGAGCAGGACCATCTGTTCCACCTGACCGGCGAGGAGCCGCCGCGCCGCGAGACGGCGTCGGCGCACGTCCGCCCGGGGCTGCTGCTGATCCTGGACCGGCTGCACGACACCCCGGCGCAGGTGGTGAACGACTGTGGCGAGGTGCTGGCGCAGAACGCGATGGCGAAGGCGCTGGTGGGCGACGCGATGTCCCGCCCGCGGCGCGACCGCAACCTGGTCCGGCGCTTCTTCCTGGACCCGACCGCGCGCACGCTCTTCCCCGAGGAGGACCTCGCGGAGCACGCGCGCACCCAGGTCGCGACCCTGCGCGCGGTGGCCGCGGCCCGCCCCGACGATCCGGAACCGACGGCCCTGGTGGCCGAACTCCGTGCGGGCAGCGAGGAGTTCGCGCGCCTGTGGGACGAACACGAGGTGTCGCAGCGCGACAGGGCGACGAAACGCTTCGTGCACCCCGTGGTCGGCCTACTGGAACTCGACTGCGAGGTCATGGTCAGCCACGAACACCACCACCTCCTGGTGGTCCACACGGCCCGCCCGGGGACGGAGGCGTACGAACGACTCCAACTGCTGCGGGTGCTGGGCTTGCAGGACCTGTCCCCGCAGCCGGCGACCCCCTAGAACCCCAGCTTCCGCAACTGCCGGGGATCCCGCTGCCAGTCCTTCGCCACCTTGACGTGGAGGTCCAGGAAGACCGGTGTGCCGAGTAGCGCCTCGATCTGCTTGCGTGACTTGATGCCGACCTCCTTCAGGCGCTTGCCCTTGGGGCCGATGATGATGCCCTTCTGGCTGGGGCGCTCGATGTAGAGGAAGGCGTGGATGTCGAGGAGGGGCTTGTCGGCGGGGCGGTCCTCGCGGGGGAGCATCTCCTCGACGACCACCGCGATGGAGTGCGGGAGCTCGTCGCGGACGCCCTCCAGCGCGGCCTCGCGGATCAGTTCCGCGATCATGACCTGCTCGGGCTCGTCGGTGAGGTCGCCCTCCGGGTAGAGCGCGGGGCCCTCGGGAAGCATCGGGATCAGCAGGTCCGCCAGCAGGTCGACCTGCTTGTTCGCGGTCGCCGACACCGGGACGATCTCCGCCCACTCGATGCCCAGCTCCTTGCCGAGCTGGTCGACGGCGATCAGCTGCTCGGCCAGGGTCTTGGAGTCGACCAGGTCCGTCTTGGTGATGATCGCGACCTTCGGGGACTTCTTGATCCCCGCCAGTTCCTTCGCGATGAAACGGTCACCGGGTCCGAGCTTCTCGTTCGCCGGCAGACAGAAGCCGATCACGTCGACCTCGGCCCAGGTCGTCCGCACGACGTCGTTGAGCCGCTCCCCCAGCAGCGTGCGCGGCTTGTGCAGTCCGGGGGTGTCGACCAGGATCAGCTGGGCCTCGGGCCGGTGCACGATCCCGCGCACCGTGTGCCGCGTGGTCTGCGGCTGGTTCGCGGTGATCGCCACCTTCTGGCCGACCAGAGCGTTCGTAAGGGTGGACTTGCCCGCGTTGGGGCGGCCCACGAAGCAGGCGAAGCCGGCGCGGTGGGGTGCCTGCGACGATGCCGGCGGCTCGGATGACTGACTGCGAACGCTCATGCGCCCCATTCTCCCTGATCCACAGAGCCCCGCCGCACAGGCGCCCGCGCACCCGCCCGACCGTGAGCTTCCGGAAACCCCAGCGCAATGAAACACGACGGAAACACCCTCGTGCACAACCGGAAACGCACGCCCGTGACCCTCTGACGAGCCCCCACCTCGTTGGAGACCTCCATGCCCCTCGCCGCCGCACAAGCAGCAGCGCGCATCGACACCGGTGACACCGCCTGGCTGCTCGCCGCCACCGCCCTCGTCCTGCTGATGACCCCGGGCCTCGCCCTGTTCTACGGCGGCATGGTCCGCACGAAGAGCGTCCTCAACATGCTGATGATGAGCTTCGTATCGATCGCCCTGGTCACGGTGGTGTGGCTGGTCGCCGGATACTCCCTCGCCTTCGGCGACGACGCGTTCGGCGGCCTGATCGGCGACCTGAAGCACGCCGGGATGAGCGGCCTCGGCCCCGACAGTGTCCACGGCACCGTCCCCACCCTCCTCTTCGCCACCTTCCAGCTCACCTTCGCGATCATCACGGCCGCGCTGATCAGCGGCGCGATCGCGGACCGCGCGAAGTTCGGGGCATGGCTGGTGTTCGTCCCGGTCTGGGCACTGCTCGTATACGTTCCCGTCGCCCACTGGGTGTGGGGCCCGGGTGGCTGGGTCCTGGACACGCTCGGCGCGCTCGATTTCGCGGGTGGTCTGCCCGTCGAGATCACCTCCGGTGCCTCCGGTCTCGCCCTCGCGCTCGTCCTCGGCCCGCGTCTGGGCTTCAAGAAGGACGCCATGCGCCCGCACAACCTCCCCATGGTCATCCTCGGTGCGGGCCTGCTCTGGTTCGGCTGGTTCGGCTTCAACGCGGGCTCGGCTCTCGGCGCCAACGGCCTCGCGGCCGCAGCCTTCCTCAACACCCTCGCCGCGGGCTGCACCGGCCTGCTCGGCTGGCTCTTGGTCGAGCAGAAGCGCGACGGCCACCCCACCACCCTGGGCGCGGCCTCCGGCGCGGTCGCGGGTCTGGTCGCGATCACCCCGTCCTGCGGCTCGGTCTCCCTCCTCGGCGCACTCGTCGTCGGCCTCGCCGCCGGTGTCGTCTGCTCCTACGCGGTGGGCTGGAAGTTCAAGCTCAACTACGACGACTCGCTCGACGTGGTCGGCGTCCACCTGGTCGGCGGAGTCATCGGCACGCTCCTGATCGGCGTGTTCGCCGTGCGGGAGATGACCGGCGGCACGGAGGGACTGCTGTACGGCGGCGGACTCGCCCAACTCGGCAAGCAGCTGGTGGCCGTGGTCGCCGTGGGCGCGTACGCCTTCCTGGTGACGTACGGCATCGGGAAGCTGATCGACAAGGTGCTGGGCTTCCGGGCCGACGAGGAACACGAGCAGACCGGCCTGGACCTTACGGTGCACGCCGAGACCGCATACGATCACGGCGTCCTGGGCCACGGTGCCCCGGTCGGCGCGTCCTCCGTACTCCCCTCCGCCCCCTCCGATCAGAAAGCCACGACCCAGGCATGAAGCTCATCACCGCGATCGTCAAGCCGTACCGCCTCGACGAGGTCAAGACCGCGCTCCAGGAGATCGGCGTCCAGGGCCTGACCGCGACGGAGGCCAGCGGCTACGGCCGTCAGCGCGGCCACACCGAGGTGTACCGCGGCGCCGAGTACCAGGTCGACCTGGTCCCCAAGGTCCGCATCGAGGTCGTCGTCGAGGACGCCGACGCGGACCCGGTGATCGACGCCATCGTCAAGGCCGCCCGGACGGGCAAGATCGGTGACGGCAAGGTGTGGGCGCTGCCGGTGGAGACGGTCGTACGGGTGCGGACGGGCGAGCGCGGCCCGGACGCGCTCTGAGGGGGGGCGCCGTGAGCGAGTGGTACGTCCTCGTCGAGGAGAACGCGGGCTGGAGCGACAGCAACTGGCGCCTCAAGAACAAGGTGCACGTGGAGGGTGGCAGGGAGCAGGCTCTCGCGCGCGCCGAGGAGTTGAGCCTCTCCTACGTGGAGGACTCCTGGCGCGCCGAGGAGTACGGCCGCCTCGTGTTCCGGACCTCCGAGACGAGCTGGTTGCTGGAGCTCACCAGGGAGTCGTGGCCCTCGGACGACGACGAGCCCTACACCCGCACCGACTACGCCCGCCTGACCGTCGCCGAACTCGTCGCCTCGAAGGAAGCCCCTCCCGCACAGCGCCCCGCGCCGAAGAAGGGCATCCTCCGCCGCACCCTGGGCCGTGACTAGACGACCGGGGTCCGCGCCCGCCGCGCCCTGACGAACAGCACCGTCCCCACGGCGCCCCCCGCCCCGAGCAACACCGCGACCAGCCACGGCAACGCGAAGAAGGACGCGCTCGCCGACTCCCGCGTGTCCTTCGCACTCGCCGTCAACTTCACGTCGCCCCAGTCGAGTTGCGGCGAGTCCTGCCATGGTTCAGTCAGCCGGACCCGCTGCCCGGGAAGCAACTCCCCCGGGATGCTGGCAAGTTCGCGGGCGAGCAGCGTGCGTCCGAACAACCCCGTCGCCCGCAGCTCCACCTTCGGGTTCAGAGTGACGTTGCCGGTGTTGCGCAGGGTGTACGAGATCGTCGCACCGCTGTCCCCCAACCCCGGTACCAGCGGCTGGTGGTGGCTGACGCGGACGTCCTCGACGGCGATCGCCGGCACGGTCGGTCCGCCCACCCGCAGATAGATCCTCGCGGCGACGGCCCGCCGCACACCGAGCGCCACCGCGCCGTCGCCCTTGTCGATCCGCTCGTCCAGCGCCACCAACGCGCCGGGATGGTCGCCCGGTTCGGCGCCCTCGGGCACCGACAGCGTGAAGGGCACGGTGACCTTTCCGTGCGCGGGGACGGTCACCCGGGACTTCGCGGGCTTCGCCCAGGCCCCCACCCCGCGCTGTTTCTCCGCGACGGTACGCACGGCGAAACCGCCGTCGCGGGCGGTGTTGTAGGCGTCGGCGGCGTACAGCCGGAAGGTCAGCGGCCGACCGGTCTTGTTGGTGACGACCACCTTGTCGTCGATGGTCTGGCCGGGGTCGGCGGAGAGGTAGAAGTAGGGCCGCGCCGCGATCTGGGAGGCGGCGGGGTACACGGACCAGCTGCCGTTGTCGGCGGCGTGCGCGGGTGCGGCCGCTGCGGCTGCGGTGGCCAGGAACAGGCTCAGGAAGAGGACGTACAGCTTGCGCATGGGTGCGGACCCCCACGGGTGCGAGAAGGACGGACGGGCGGGTGCGGGCGCCCGTACGGTCAGCTGAGCGTGAGGGTGAGAACGCCGGAGTACGTGCCGGGAGGCGTGAACGCCGGTACGTTCAGGGAGAGTCCGGCGTCCACGGTGAACTCACCGCCGGTGAGCGTGCCGTTGGGCGTGGACGCGAGCGTCGCTCCCGAGGATCCGACCGCGCCGGCGGAACCGGCCTGGCAGGTGCTCGGGCTGCCCGCCTTGGTGGCGCAGGCGGGACTCCAGCTCAGCGCACCGGCGTCGATCTTGGCGCCGGGTCCGGAGAAGTCGGTGACCTTGCCGGTGAGGGACCAGCCGGCGGGTCCGCCGCGGAAGTCCTGGACGGTCACCTTGTTCAGGTCACCGGTCGAGGCACCGCCCTTGCCGTAGTCCACCGCCGAGAGGCTGACCGCGTCCCCGGCCTGGGACATGGACAGCGTGCCCGCCTTCACCGTGGTGGTGACCTTCTGGCTGCCGGCCGGGACGGGGGTGTCGTCGATGACGACGTACGCCTTCGGCCCCGCCCCCTTGGCGTCGCTGAACACGCTGCCCTCGTACGCGACGACACCGGTCGTCGTCTTGTCGTTGACGACGAGCGAGCCGCTGAACGCGCCCGAGGAGTCGGCGGTCGCGGTGGCGGTGTCCGCGGTCTGGGCGGCGCCGGACCGCCCGGCCAGGGTGACCGTCGCGCCCGGGGTGAACTTGCTGCCGGTGACGGTGACGCTGTCACCGGGCTTCCCGGAGGCCGAACCCAGCGCGATGTCCCGCTCGTTGACGGGGTTCGCGTCCGTCGCGGTGACCGTCTCGGAGACCGGGGCGGGCGGGGTGATCACCGTGCAGGGGGTGTCCAGTTCGAGGATGTAGCTGGTGTGGATGTTGTAGTCGCCGGGCGAGAGCGTGATCGCGCCGGGTGAGGTGACCTTGAAGGTGCCGGTCATCGAGAACGACGGGAAGGCGCCGTTGCCCGGCACCGGGTCGTTCTTCTTCGGTCCGGCCACCGTCACGGCACCGGTCTGGGCGCCGCCGAGGGTGACCTTGCCGGTCGGCGTCATGATGTCGGCCGGCAGGGCGAGGGCCGTGGGGTTGCTGGCGGCCGGCTTGACCACCGTGTAGGTCACGGTGACGGTGTCGCCCACCTTGGGGCTGGTGTTGTCCACGGCGATGGCGGCCGTCGTGGTGCCGTCGATCGGCGGGATGCCCGCGACCGCGGGCGGGATGCAGTGCGTGGCGAAGTCCACGTTGGTGGCGGCACCGGCCGGACAGGCCAGTGCGCCGCCCGCGGTGACCGCGAGCGCGGTCGCCCCGACAAAGGACGCCAGACGGCGTCTTCGAGTCGTCGAACCCATGGATGTGCCCCCTCCGGAAGCTCCTGAAGTCCTGTGCGGACAGGGGGCATTGATGTGTGGATCGCGTGAGAAGTCAATGGAGTTGCCGCAGAAATCTGACGATCTGTCAGTTCCTGCGGCAACCGGGATATGCCGGGGAGGATCAGTCGAACACGAAGGGTCCGGGCGCCTGCGGACCGGTCGCCGTGCAGGTGACGGTGATCCCGAAGACGACGATCTGGAGCGAACCGCCGTACGACTCCAGGCTGTCGCCGGACGCCACGGTGCCGTTGAGCGGGCCGACGGTGACCGGATCGCCGGCCGCGATGGCGGGGTTCTCCGTGCCGGTGAAGGTGGTGGTGCCGCCGTTCGCGTTCACGAAGGTGAGGGTCGAGGCGATCGAGTCCTCGTCGAGCGCGAGGGGCGCGTTGATCGCCGAGGTGACGGTGACGGTGGCGGCGGTGCCGTCCTGGGTGGCGGTGAGGGTGGCCTCGCCGCTGCCGTAGGCGCCACAGTCGGCGTCGATGGTCGCGGTGTCCGGGGTGACGGCCAGGGCGGTGGGTGCGAACGCGAGCCCGAGGGCCGCGAGCGTGCCGACGGCCAGTGCCGCACCAGTGCCTGTGCGCTTGCCTTTCATGGAATCCGGTTCCCTTCCCGTGGTGGGGACTGCCATGTGGGGATGGACGGGGGGTGCATCCCGACGGACGGCCGGGCTTCACGGGCGTGGTGCGGGACGCCGCGCGAGCTGAATCTGACGGTCCGTCGGAATTTCCGGTTCCATTGATGCGCGTGGGACGGGGAACGGCAAGCCGGAATTCCGGCCAAGTGTTACCGGGGGTATCAGCCGGCGGTCACGGTGCTCCGCACGGTGCCGTCGACCCCTGCCACCAGCACCGGAGTCTGCGGCCCGCCCAGATCCCGGACGGCGGCCCGGTCCTCGTCGGAGGCCGATTCGGCGTCCGTCACCACGGCCGCCGCCTCCAAGGACTTCGCCCCCGACGCCACGGCCATCGCCACCGCCGTCTGCAAAGCACTCAACCGCAACGAGGGAAGAGCCACCGTCCCCGCGACATACGTCCGCCCGGTGTCGTCCCGTACGGCCGCCCCCTCGGGCACCCCGTTACGAGCCCGCGCCGAACGGGCCAGGGTGACGATCTTGCGGTCCTCGGGGTCAAGCGCACTGTTGTCGGTCATGGAAAGGAGCATACGAACCGAACCCACGCCGACCGCACCACGGGGTCCACCCCATCCCCGGCCACCTCACCCGGCCACCGGATCCATCGCCCGTCGCCGGCACCTGCGCGCCAGGGTCATCGGCCGCTTCGGCCCGCGCCGTACGCCGGTCGGCTCGCTCGTCGGCCAGGGCACCCTGATCGCCGCCCTGCTGGGCCTGGGCACCGGGAGCCGGTCCGCCTGGCTCGCCACGGCCGCCGCCTCCCTGGCCGGCATGGGCCACCCTGGCGCGATCATCTCGTACGGCATCACCGTGACCTGCGGTGTCCCGGACGAGGAGCAGGGCCTGGCCACCGGGTCCTCGCCCTGGGCCCGGTGCTCGTCCTGGCGGCGGCGGTCCTGGTCGCGACGGGACTGCGGGTGCGCTCAGGGGCGGTCGAGGCGGAGCCGGTCGGCGCGTGGCAGACCGGCCACCACCAGGTCGTACGAGTCCTCGACGAGCTCCCGGACCAGACGGTCGGGGAGTTCGCCGTCGACGGTGACGGTGTTCCAGTGACGCTTGTTCATGTGGTAGCCGGGAGCGATCAGCCCGGGATGGTCGGTACGCAGCCGGATCGCGTCCTCCGGGTCGCACTTGAGGTTGACCTTCAGGGGCCGCGCGTCCAGGTTCGTCAGGGCGAAGAGCTTGCCCAGCACCTTGAAGACCGAGGTCTCGGGGTTGAACGGGAAGTCCTCCACCACCGCGTTGAAGGAGAGGCAGAGCGCGCGCAGTTCCTGAGGGGTCACTCGGACTCCTTGTCCACTTCGGCGTGTTCCAGGGCCCCCACCGGCTCCACCAGAACCGTCACGATCTTGTTCCGGCGTCCGGCCGCGGCCTCCGCGGTCAGGCGCAGCCGCCGGCCGTCCGGAAGGTCGACGGCGGCGGAGGCCCCGGCGATGGGCACCCGGCCCAGCGCCTTCGCCAGCAGCCCCCCGACGGTCTCCACGTCCTCGTCGTCGTACTCGTCGAGCCCGTACAGCTCGCCCAGGTCGGTGATGTCGAGGCGGGCGGTGACCCGGTGGCGGTCGTCGCCGAGATCCTCCACCGGCGGCAGCTCGCGGTCGTACTCGTCAGTGATCTCGCCGACGATCTCCTCGAGGATGTCCTCGATCGTGACGATGCCGGCCGTGCCGCCGTACTCGTCGATGACGACGGCCACGTGGTTGCGGTCCTGCTGCATCTCGCGCAGCAGGTCGCCGGCGTTCTTGGTGTCGGGCACGAAGGCCGCGGGCCGCATGGCGGTGGACACCAGCTCGGACTCGGCGTCCCGGCTGATGTGCGTCTTGCGGACCAGGTCCTTCAGATACACGATCCCGACGATGTCGTCCTCGCTCTCCCCGGATACGGGGATGCGCGAGAAGCCCGAGCGCAGAGCGAGGGTCAGCGCCTGGCGGATGGTCTTGTAGCGCTCGATGACGACGAGATCGGTCCGCGGGACCATGACCTCCCGCACGAGCGTGTCACCCAGTTCGAAGACGGAGTGCACCATCCGGCGCTCGTCGTCCTCGATCAGCGACTCCTTCTCGGCGAGGTCGACCAGCGCGCGCAGCTCCGCCTCCGAGGCGAAGGGGCCACGCCGGAAGCCCTTGCCGGGGGTGAGCGCGTTGCCGATGAGAATCAGCAACGACGGGATCGGCCCCATGATCCGGGCCAGCGGGAGCAGGATGTACGCCGCCGCGGTCGCCGTGTTCAGCGGGTGCTGACGCCCGATGGTGCGCGGGGAGACGCCGACGGCGACGTACGACACGAGCACCATGACCCCGATCGCGACCAGCAGGGCGCGGGTGGTGCCCGGCAACTCCTGGAGGCAGGCGTAGGTGACCAGAGCGGCCGCCGCCATCTCGCACGCGACGCGCACCAGCAGCGCCACGTTGAGATAGCGGGTCGGGTCGGCGGCGATCTGCGCGAGCTTGGCGCTGCCGCGCCGGCCGTTGCGTACGGCTTCCTCGGCGCGGAAGCTGGAGACGCGCGCGAGGCCCGCCTCCGCGCAGGCGGCGAGCCAGGCGACGACGACCAGGGCGATCGCGCCGGAGACGAGGGGCAGGCTCATGAGACGGTCGGCGCGGGGGACGGGCCGGTGAGCCCCTTCTCCTGCCGCCACCCGTCGACGATGGCCGCCTGCAGGCCGAACATCTCGGCCTTCTCGTCCGGCTCCTCGTGGTCGTACCCGAGAAGGTGCAGCACGCCGTGGACGGTGAGGAGTTGGAGCTCCTCGTCCATGGAGTGCTGCGTCTCGGCCTCCTCGCCCTGCCGCTTGGCGACCTCGGGACACAGCACGATGTCACCGAGGAGGCCCTGCGGGGGCTCGTCGTCGTCCTTGCTGGGCGGCCTGAGCTCGTCCATCGGGAACGACATGACGTCGGTGGGCCCCGGCAGGTCCATCCACTGGATGTGCAGCTGCTCCATGGCGTCGGTGTCCACGACGATCACCGAGAGCTCGGAGAGCGGGTGGATACGCATCCGCGCGAGCGCGTAGCGGGCGATGTCGAGGATCGCCTGCTCGTCGACCTCGGTTCCGGACTCGTTGTTGACGTCGATCGACATGGTGCTGGCTTGTCTACTTCCGCTTGTTCCGGCCGCCCTTGTGGGTGCCGTTCTCCGTACCGTTCTCGGTGTCGTACTTCTCGTACGCGTCGACGATACGGCCGACCAGCTTGTGCCGTACGACGTCCTGGGACGACAAGCGGGAGAAGTGCACGTCGTCGAGCCCCTCCAGGATGTCCTGGACCTGACGCAGACCCGACTTGGTGCCGTTGGGCAGGTCGACCTGCGTCACATCACCCGTGATCACGATCTTCGAGTCGAAGCCGAGCCGGGTGAGGAACATCTTCATCTGCTCGGGGCTCGTGTTCTGGGCCTCGTCCAGGATGATGAAGGCGTCGTTGAGGGTGTTGTGCGTGAGCAGGTAGTCCTGCGTGACGTACAGCGAGTCCTCGGCCGCCACCTGGATGCAGACGGTCTCCTCCCGGCCCGCGGGCTCGATGCTGTCGATGAACCGCATCGGGCGTCCGCCGCCTCCGGCCGCGTGGTATTTGTCGCGCTTGCGGGCGAGGCGGAAGGGTTCGATGCCTTCGGGGAGACGGATGTCGACGACGTGGGTGTCGTAACGGTGGACAGCCAGAGCTCTCCCCTGCTTCCGGTCTTCGGCGAGACGACGGCGTGTGTAGGCGACGCCGCCGAGCGACTGGACCAAGGCGATGACGTCGTCACGTAGGAGGATCGACGCGGTCGAGAACTGAACGCGACACGTGCGGTCCTTCTGCGTTACCGGCCCTCCGTCGGAATCAAGCAGCCCCTGGAGAACGGCCAGCCTGACCTCGGCAGAGTTGTACAGGTAATCGTCCGGGACGAACTTGGTGTGTGAGCGAGTACGCAGCAGATCCAGCTCACGCATGACTCGCGTAACGGGATTCTCCAGGGTGACGACATCACCGGCAGACTTGATCCGATTGAGGACGTAGTCCGGCCCACTCTTGTGCCGCACTGTGACACCGGGCAGCGCGGCCTCCAGTGCCTGGGCCAGCTCACGATCCTCCGTCGCGAAGGACGGAGTGGTGGAACCCGTGAGGCAACCGTCACCCAGCAGCAGCCCGAGCGCGTACGGGTCCATGGGGACCTCACGTTCGGGGAAGCTGACCGGCGCCGTCAGCATCGGCATCTCGTACCGACGATAGTGCGCCGCCCGAAGGTTGCCGATCATCTCCTGGGTCTCCAGGACACGCCACGGCTTGTCACGTCGCTTGTCGTCGCGCGTGCGCACCGTCCAGAGGTGCTCACCGCAGCACAGGGTCCAGGAGCCGTCCTGGGCCGTGACCCGGTAGATGTCCTTCTCACCCTGCGGATACACACCCAGGACCGGGGTCGGCTCGCCGTTCGAGCCGATGACGAGGTCACCGACCTGGAGGTCGCCGATGGGGCGCCAACCATCCGGAGTCAGGACGTTCGTGAAGACAGGCTGCGCGCGACCCCTCATGTACGCCAGCGGCGCGACCTCGATCGTCCCGGCCGCCATCAGCCGTGGGATCGAGTCCGGGTCCAGCATGTCGTGCAGGGCGTCGTACAGCGGGCGCAGGTAGGGGTCGATCTTCTCGTAGAGGGTGCCGGGCAGGAAGCCGAGGCGCTCTCCGGCCTCGACCGCGGGGCGGGTCAGGATGATGCGGTTGACCTGCTTGGACTGCAGGGCCTGCACCGCCTTGGCCATGGCGAGGTAGGTCTTGCCGGTACCGGCGGGGCCGATGCCGAAGACGATCGTGTGCTTGTCGATCGCGTCGACGTACCGCTTCTGGTTGAGGGTCTTGGGGCGGATGGTGCGGCCGCGCGAGGACAGGATGTTCTGTGTGAGCACTTCGGCCGGGGTCTCCTGGCCGTCGCTCGTCCCGTTCTCGCTCGCTCGCAGCATGGCGATCGAGCGTTCCACTGCGTCCTCCGTCATCGGCTGTCCGGTGCGGAGCACCAGCATCATCTCGTCGAACACGCGCGAGACGAGGGCGACGTCGACGGGGTCGCCGACCACGCTGATCTCATTGCCCCGGACGTGGATGTCGGCCGCCGGGAAGGCCTTCTCGATCACGCGCAGCAGGGCGTCGCCGGAACCCAGCACGGTCACCATGGGGTGCTGGGCGGGGACGGTGAACTGTGCTTTCGCCTGCCCCTGCGCGGGTGTGTGAGCTGTCGGTGTCTGAGTCATGGGCTGGCGCTGAAGGCCTGCGGTTCCTCCTCGTCAGGGCCGCGCAGTGGAAGGCGGCCTCGCGCTTTCAAGGGTACGACGGTGCACTGACAACGCCGTAGGGCTTTTCGAGGTCGGGGCGCCCTGTGTGCAGCGGTGAGCCCTGCATGCTCCCCCGGGCCCCCGGAAAGAATGCGCTCACTGCCATAGGTGTTCGAGGTCCTCGACTGTGCGAAGAAGGAAGACCGTGCTGCTGCGTCTGCCCAGGTCCCTGCCCGAGGCACAGGAGTGTCTGACCGACGGGGCGATCCCCGTCGGCGGTGCCACGCTGGTGTGGGCCGCCTGGCAACGCGACGGCTTTCCCGAGCAGGCCGTGTCGCTGCGCGAGGTGCCGGAGGCGAACGTTCTCGGGGCCGGGGAGGTGGGCGCGGCGGTCCTGCTGCACCGGATCGACGAGCGGGTGCCGGAGGTGCTGCACCGGGCCGCGTCGGGCGTCGGCACGGGGGCCGTGCGGCGGGCCGCCACGGTCGGCGGGAACATCGTCGGCAGCACCCTGCGCTGTCTGCTGCCGGCGGCGCTGGTCCTGGACGCCCGCGCGCGGGTGCTGGCGGCGGAGGGGCCGTTCGAGGCCGACCTCGCCGAGCTGCTGGCCAAGAAGCCGCTGCTGCTGAGCCTGCACTGGCGCGAACCGCTCGTCAGCGGCTACCGCAAGGTGGCCGGGGCCCCGGGTGGCCCGCCGCCCCTGGTCGTCGCCACGGCCGTCCACGCGGACGACCGCCCGGTCCTGCGCGTCGCAGTCCGCGACGGCTACGAGTTCCTGAGCGAGAGCGTTCCCTGCGACGCGGGCGCGGACAGCGTGCTCGACGTGTTGAGCGGTACGACGATCGGGGCACTGCCGGCTGCGGCCCGCGAGGTGGTCCGTGAGCAGGTGGTGTCGGTACTGGACCGTACGAGCGGGCACTGACGGATCGACCTCCCCGACGCGCCACGGAGGCGGACCGTCCAACGGCGATACGCCCCGCTCCGTAGCTCCCGGCCCTGACGAGCGGCCCTGACGAGCGGCCCCCGCGATGATCCACGGGACAGGCAGTTGAGTGGCGATGCGACCCAACCTCGACCTCGACGGCCACTGACGAGCCGACCTGTCGACGAGCCACGCAGACAGGTCCACCAGTGCAGATGTCACCCGACCCGACCGACATCCCGCAGCACTGACGAGCCGCCCCCTCGACGAGCCGCAGGCACAGCTCGACCCACCCTCCCCCACCCGACAGGCCGCAGAGACGCGCCCGCCCCGCAGCAATACGATCCGCCCCGGCCCCCCACCCTCACGCCGACCGGCCGAAGCCGATCGTCGGGACCGCTCGTCTCAGGGGCCAGCCCGGGGACTCCTGCTCCGGGACCAGGTCCGCCAGGAACGCGTACCGGCGCAGCGCGGCCGGGTCCTGGGAGTCGACGGACTGGACCTTGCGCCACCAGGCGCCGATCTCGGACCAGCCCGGCGCGGAGAGGGAGCCGCCGAACTCCTGGACGGAGAGCGCGGCGGTCAGGCCGGCGAAGGCCAGGCGGTCCGCCAGCGGCCAGCCCGCGAGGGTGCCGGTGACGAAGCCGGCCACGAAGACGTCCCCGGCGCCGGTCGGGTCGAGCGCCTCGACCTCGATCGCCGGGACCTCGGCGGTCTCTCCAGTACGCCGGTCCACGGCGTACGCGCCCTCCGCGCCGAGGGTGACCACGGCGAGCGGCACATGGTCGGTGAGTGCGTGCGCGGCCTCCCGGGGGCAGGTGGCGCCGGTGTAGCGCATCGCCTCCTGCGCGTTCGGCAGAAAGGCCTCGCAGTGTTCGAGGTCGGCGAGGCCCGCCAGGTCCCACGCCCCGGTCTCGTCCCAGCCGACGTCGGCGAAGATGCGGGTGCCCTCGTGTGCCGCCTGAGCGATCCAGGGGGCGCGCTTCCCGGGCTCGAGGGATGCCACCGCCGCACGCGCGCGTGGGGGGCAGTTCGGGGCGCCCTCTTGGATGAGCACGGCCTCAGGGGGCGGTTCGTGGCCGTGGGAGACCATGGTGCGCTCGCCCTCGTACGCCATCGACACGGTGACCGGGGAGTGCCAGCCGGGGACCGTGCGGGAGGGGGAGAGGTCGATGCCCTCGCCCTGCTCGAGGGCGTCCCAGCAGTACTCGCCGTAGTGGTCGTCGCCGAAGGCCGCGGCCAGTGAGGTGCGCAGCCCGAGCCGGGCCAGGGCCGTGGCCATGTTCGCCACACCGCCGGGGCTCGACCCCATCCCGCGTGCCCAGGACTCGGTCCCGCGCACCGGGGCGGAGTCGAGCCCGGTGAAGATGATGTCGAGGAACACGGTGCCGGTGAGATAGACGTCCCAGGGTGGATCGTCGGGTACGCGCAGAGCTGCCAGAGGGTCGACCCGGGCCTGGCCGTGCCCGGTCCCTCCGAAGTGCGACGGTCCCTTTCCGGTGGACGCGTTGGACGCGATCACGGTGCGCTCCCTGGACGTGGTGCGGATCAGGCCAGTCTGCACCACACCGCCGACAACGCGTCGGCGCTCACCTGCGACCCGCCCGTCACCGCATCCGACCTCTCCGGCATTCGAGGAGCGGGGGTCCAGGGGGCGGAGCCCCCTGGGAGCGGGACGGGTGGGGGCGGCGGGGGCGGGAAAAGCCCTGCGCCGGCCCCGCCGCGGCCCCCGCCCGGCCCCGGCCCTACCAGCGAGGCACAGCCGGCGTGACCCACCCCGGCTCGGCGACCCGCATGGCCGCGGCATCGTCCCGCTCTCGCAGCGAACCGTCGTCATCGAGCCACCGCCGATGCAGGAACTCCACCTTCTCCCGGTCGAGTTCGACGCCGAGGCCGGGCGCGTCGGAGACCTTCACGGCCCCGCCCTCGAACGTCAGCCGCTCGCTGAGCACGTCCTCCGACTGCCACGGATAGTGCGAGTCACAGGCGTGATGAAGGTTCGGCACGGTGGACGCGACATGCGTCATCGCGGCCAGCGAGATCCCCAGATGCGTGTTCGAGTGCATGGACACTCCCACCCCGAACGTCCGGCAGATCGCGGCGAGTTGCTGGGTGTTCCGCAACCCGCCCCAGTAGTGGTGATCCGAGAGCACCACCTGGACGGCGTCCCGGGCGAACGCCTCCTTGATCTCCGCGAAGGTCGTCACGCACATGTTGGTGGCCAGCGGGACATCGGTCCCGGCGGAGACCTCGGCCATGGCCGCCGTCCCCAGCGCGGGATCCTCCAGGTACTCCAGGACGTCGCCGAGCTCCGCGGCCACCTTCAGCGAGGTCGACACGCTCCAGGCCCCGTTGGGGTCGAGCCGCAGCGGTTGCCCGGGAAACGCCTCGGCCAGCGCCCTGATTGCCGCGATCTCCTCGTCCGGCGGGAACACTCCGCCCTTGAGCTTGAAGGACGTGAAGCCGTAGCGCTCGGTGAACAGCCGGGCCTGCTCCACCACCCCCGCGGGGTCGACGGCCGCCCCCCAGTCGTCCTTCTCGGAGGCGACGCCCTCGGGATGGGAGGCCCACTTGTAGAACAGGTACGCGCTGTACTCGACCGCGTCGCGGACCTTGCCCCCGAGCAGGGCGTGCACCGGCAGTCCGAGGGCCTTGCCCAGCGCGTCGAGGCAGGCGACCTCGAACCCGGAGACCACGGACAACCGCAGCTTGTCGGCCGTCTGCACCCCTCGCAGCCCGCCGACGTCGACCTGTCCGGAGACCCGGGAGGAATCGACCGCCATCTGATCCGCGACCGTGAACAGTCCGTTCAGGTCCCCGACCTGACGTCCGATCAGCTTCGCGGCGAACGGCCGTGCCAGCTCCAGGTACTTGGTGTCGCCGTACGTCTCTCCGACCCCCGTGACCCCGTCGGCGGTCTCGACCTCGACGATCAGCCGGGGCGTGTACGGCTGGTGGACGCCCTGCGTGTTCAGCAGCGGCGGATCGGCGACGAGGATCGGTGTCAGCCGGACGTCGGTGATCGTGAGGTTCACAGTGCGGCTCCTACGAGGTCGAGACCGGTGGTCAGCAGCCGGCGAAGCTCCGCCAGATCGGCGGCCGACGGATCCGTGAGCGGCGCGCGCACGGGTCCGACCGGGCGCCCCCGCAGCCGTGCCGCCGCCTTCACCAGCGAGACGGCGTATCCGGGCACGCGGTCGCGGAGTTCGACGAGCGGGACGTAGAAGTCGCGCAGCAGTTTCCCGACCGTTCCGTCGCCCTCGTCGCCGTCGCGCAGGGCGGTGAAGAAGGCGTTCGCGATCTCGGGGGCGAAGGCGTGGACGGCCGAGGAGTAGGCGGGGACGCCGACGGTGGCGTAGGCGCGGGCCTGGATCTCGGCGGTGGAGGCGCCGTTGAAGAACAGGAAGCCCTCGGGGGCGGCGAGGGTGAGGCGCTGGAGCCGGTCGAGGTCGCTGTGTCCGTCCTTGAGCCCGATGACACCGGGGATCTGGGCGACCCGCCGGAACGCGTCCACGCCGAAGGCGACCTGGCCGCGCTGGTAGGCGATGAGCGGCAGCCGCGTCCGCGCTGCGATCTGCTCCAGCTGTGCGACCAGTCCGTCCTGCGGGGCGGCGACCAGGTAGTGCGGGAGGACCAGCAGCGCGTCCGCGCCCGCCTCCTCGGCGATCCGGGCGAAACGGACGGCCTGCGCCCAGCCGTAGCCGATTCCGGCGACGACGGGCAGCCGGCCGCCGGCCTCCTCGATCGCGATGGTGACGACCTGCCGGTACTCGTCCTCGTCCAGCGAGAAGAACTCGCCGGTGCCACAGGCCGGGAAGAGCGCACCGGGGCCGGTGGCGATCTGGGCGGCCACATGCGCGCGGAAGCCGTCCGGGTCGAGGGTGCCGTCGTCGTGGAAGCTCGTGAGCGGGAACGACAGCACACCGCGTGCCATGCCGTCCCGCAGTCGTCGGGCCGCGTCCGGGTCGAGGGTCACCCTCAGTCATCTCCCCATGTAGACGATATCTACGTATGGAGATGAAGGTTAGATAGACGAATCCCGCTCGTCAATGGGTCGCGCACGGGGTTCGGCGGGCCGATTACCATCGGCGCATGTCAGAGACAGGTGGCGTCCGCGAGGTGAAGTCGGCGGCCCGCACGGTCGAGCTCCTCGAACTGCTGGCCGCGCGCGGCGACCGCCCGGCACGGCTCCAGGAGCTCGCGGACGCGCTGGAGGTGCCGCGCAGTTCGATGTACGCGCTGCTCCAGACCCTGATCTCGCGCGGCTGGGTCCGCACCGACATCACCGGCTCGCTCTACGGCATCGGCATCCACGCCCTGCTCACCGGCACCAGCTATCTGGACTCCGACCCGCGCGTGCGGGTCGTACGGCCGTATCTCGACGAGGCGTCCCAGGCGCTGGGCGAGACCATCCACATGGGCCGGCTCGACGGCCGGGACGTGGCCTATCTGGCGACGCGCGAGTCGCACGAATACCTGCGGACGATCAGCAGGGTGGGCCGCCGGCTGCCCGCGCACGCCGGCGCGCTGGGCAAGGCGCTGCTGGCCGAGTGGCCCGACGAGAGGCTCCCCGAGGGGCCGTACGAGGCACTCACCCCGAACTCCCACACCACCCGTGAGTCCCTGCTGGCCGACCTCGCCGAGGTCCGCGCCCGCGGCTACTCGATCGACCGCGAGGAGGGGGTCCTGGGCATCGTCGGCTTCGGGTTCTGTCTGCGCTACGACTCCCCCGCGCAGGACGCCATCAGCTGCTCGGTCCCCCTCGCCCGTCTGACGCCGGAACACGAGCAGCAGATCATCGCGGTGATGCGCGAGATCAGAGGCAAGATCGAGGCGACGGTACCGGGCGCGGGCGGCGCCCCCAATTGGCGTTAGGCGGGCCCTCGGGCGCGCACTTTTACCCGGCTTCCCTCACCCCAAACGAAACGTGAGCCACATCACGCACCCCGGGCTTCTTCCGCAACCGCGTGCTTGATACAAATTCTTCGCGCGTTCCTGTCCGTCGACGGCCTGCGCCGACCCCCTTTTCGAGCCGCTTCTTTCGCATGCCCTGGGAACGCCCGTGTCCGCCCGCACCACCCTGCCCTGGCCCCTCGTTGCCCTTTTTACGGCCGGGTACCTCGCCCCCTACCTCCTCCCGACCACCGTCGGCAGGCTCGACTCGGGGCTGCCGCTCACCGCCACCGAGGCGGGTGCCGTCGGCAGCGCGCTGCTGCTGAGTTCGGCGGCGGCAGGCTTCCTGCTCGCCTCCCGCGTCGACCGCGTCGGCCCCCGCACCCTCGCCCGCATCGGCCTCACCCTCGCCGTCCTCGGCTACGGCGGCGCCGCCCTCGCCCACACCGTCCCGGCCGTCGTCGTGGGCGCGCTGATCGGCGGCTTCGGATCCGGTACGTCGACGGCGGTGGCCGCCACCGGCATCGCTGCCCAGCCGGACCCGCACCGCATCACCACGGTCGGCCTCCTGAGCGTGTCCGCACTCGCGGGCGCCGTCTACCTGACCGTCCCGCACCTGGGTCCCGGTCACGGCGTGCCGTTGGCCGCGATCGCCCTCACCGCGCTGGCCGTCTGGCCCCTGACGGGCCGTCTCCCCCGCACCACGGTCCCCGCCCGAAGCCGGCGGACGCCCGCCCCGCTCCCCCACCGCCGGGCCGGCCTCCTCCTCGCCGGCACCCTGCTCTGCTGGTCCCTCGCCCAGAACGCCCTCTGGGGCGTCAGCGGCCGCATCGGCCTCACCCAGGCCCACCTCTCCGAAGCGACGGTCGGCGCGGTCTTCGCGATCGCCCTCGGCGCGGGCCTGCTGGGCGTCGTCGGCGCGGGCGCCCTGGGCCCACGCCTCGGCCGCGCGCTCCCCATCGGCGGCGGCACCGTCCTCATCGCCGCCTGCATCACCCTCAGCGCCTCGGCGACCGACCTGACGTCCTTCGCGTCCGGCGAGATCGCGTGGAACACGCTCTACCCGATCGTCCTGTCGTACGTCATCGGCCTGGCCGCCTCCCTGGACCCCCGCGGCCGCTGGGCGGTCCTGGTCGGCTCGGCGTCGTCATTGGGCACGGCAGCGGGTCCCCTGACGGGAAAGCCTGCTCGCATCCGAGGCCGGCTTCCCCGTGATGGGCACGGTCCTGGCAGCGGGCCTGCTGCTGATAGCCGTACCGATGACGGCGATGGCGATCAGCGCTCCGCGGGGAGTGCCGCGCTATGCCGTCGAGCGTCTGCAGGTTCGTCGTGGCCGGTCGCGCAGTTCCCCGCACCCCTTGGGGTACTTCAGAACTGGTACGCCTCGACTTCGGCCAGATACCGCTCCCGCCGCCCCTCGTCGTGCTCCAGAAAGCTCGCGACGAAGGAATTCCGGGCCAGCTCGCGCAACTGTTCCTCAGTGAGCCCGAGCGTGTTCTGCACGGAATCGAAATTGTCCCCCGCATACCCCCCGAAGTACGCCGGGTCGTCGGAGTTCACCGTGCACAGCAGCCCGGCGTCCAGCATCGCCGGCAACGGATGGTCGGCGAGCACGTCGACCGTACGAAGCCGCACGTTGGACAAGGGGCACAAGGTCAGCGGGACCCGGTCCCGCACCAGCCGCGCGACCAGTTCCGGAGACTCCATGCACCGCAGTCCATGGTCGATCCGCTCCACCCCGAGCACGTCCAGCGCCTCGACGATGTACTCCGGCGGCCCCTCCTCCCCGGCGTGCGCCACCCGGCGCAGCCCCAGCGCCGCCGCGGCCTCGTACACCTCGCGGAACTTCACCGGAGGATGCCCCACCTCCGCGGAGTCGAGCCCCACACCGACGATCCGGTCGAGATACGGCTTGGCGGCCTCGAGGGTCTCCAGCGCCGACTCCGCGGACTCGTCCCGCAGGAAGCACATGATCAGCTGTGTGGAGACGCCGTGCACGGCCTCGCTGCTGCCCAGCGCCCGCCACAGCCCCTCCACCACGGTCCCCATCCCCACGCCCCGCGCGATGTGCGCCTGCGGGTCGAAGAAGATCTCCGCGTGCCGAACCCCCTGCTCGGCGGCCCGGGCGAGATAGGCGTTCGCCAGGTCCTCGAAGTCCCGCTCGGTGCGCAGGACGGCCATGAGCTCGTAATACAGGTTCAGAAAGGACTGGAGGTCCGCGAACCGGTACGCCTTGCGGAGCGTGTCCGTGGAGGCGTACGGCAGCTCGACGCCGTTACGCGCAGCCAGCTCGAAAGCCAGCTCCGGCTCCAGGGTGCCTTCGATGTGCAGGTGCAGTTCAGCTTTGGGGAGGGACATCAAAGCATCGTACGGCCGCTTTATCGCCGTTTCGGAACCGGGACCCGCAGGAGGTCGTGGGCCACGGTCAGCTCGCCCTCGTAGCCGGCCACCCGCGCCTGCCGCTCGAACTCCTCCGGTTCGGAGTACCGCTGACTGAAGTGCGTGAGCACGAGATGCCGTACGCCGGCGTCGCGGGCGACTCGCGCGGCCTGACCGACGGTCAGATGGCCGTGCTCCACGGCTAGTTGCTCGTCCTCGTCGAGGAAGGTCGACTCGATGACGAGCAGGTCGCAGCCGTCCGCGAGGGCGTGGACGCCGTCGCAGAGGCGGGTGTCCATGACGAACGCGAAGCGCTGACCCCGGCGGACCTCGCTGACGTCGTCGAGGGGGACGCCGTTCAGGGCGCCTTCCCTCTGGATCCGTCCGACGTCGGGCCCCTTGATGCCGTGCGCGGCGAGGCGGTCGGGGAGCATGCGGCGGCCGTCGGGTTCGGTGAGGAGGTAGCCGTAGGACTCGACGGGATGGGAGAGCCTGCGGGCCTGGAGGGTGTAGCCGCCCGTGCGCGCGATGACCCCGTCCTCGGCGACCGGTGCCTCGGTGAGCCGGACGGTCTCCCGGTACGCCGTCGCGTACCGCAGCCGGTCGAAGAAGCGCTGCCCCGACTTCGGGTAGTGGGCGGTGACCTCGTGCGGGACCCGGTCGAGGTTGATGCGCTGGATCACGCCCGCGAGGCCGAGGGAGTGGTCGCCGTGGAAGTGGGTGACACAGATCCGGTTGAGGTCGTGGGCGGCGACCCCGGCGCGCAGCATCTGACGCTGGGTGCCCTCGCCGGGGTCGAAGAGGATGCCCTCGCCGTCCCACCGCAGCAGGTAGCCGTTGTGGTTGCGGTGCCGTGTGGGGACCTGGCTGGCGGTGCCGAGGACGACCAGTTCGCGTACGGACACGGTGGGTTATCCGGGCGGCCAGTGCAGGCCGCGGCCGCCGATCACGTGGGCGTGGGCGTGCCAGACGGTCTGGCCGGCGCCGCTGCCGGTGTTGAAGACGGTGCGGTAGCTCTCCAGCTTCTCGTCGTCGGCGACGGCCTGGGTCTCGCGGAGGACGTCGGCGGCCAGCTCGGGCGCGGCGGCGGCGAGGGCCGCGGCGGTCTCGTAGTGGGCCCTGGGGATCACCAGGACGTGCGTGGGGGCCTGGGGGTTGATGTCCCGGAAGGCGACGGTGGTGTCCGTCTCCCGGACGATCGTCGCCGGGATGTGGCCTTCGACGATCTTGCAGAACAGGCAGTCGCCCTGGGGTTCCCCTGGCATGGTGTTCCTTTCGCCTCGGATCTCGGGGGCATCTTAGTCAGGCAGGGTCGGCGGAATCTTGGCCGGAGTGCTGATCAATGCCTCCAGGGCGATCCGCACCGCCTCGTCCAGCTGCGCGTCCCTGCCCGCCGCGTAGTCCTGCGGCCGCTGCACGACCTCCACGTCCGGGTCCACCCCGTGGTTCTCGACGCCCCACTCGTAACCCTCCAGCCAGAACGCGTACTTGGGCTGGGTGATCAGCGTGCCGTCGACGAGGCGGTAGCGGCTGTCGATGCCGATGACACCGCCCCATGTGCGGGTTCCCACCACCGGGCCGATGCCCAGCGCCTTGATCGCCGCGTTGACGATGTCGCCGTCGGAGCCGGAGAACTCGTTGGCCACGGCGACGACCGGGCCCCTCGGCGCGTCCCGCGGGTAGCTGTACGGGGTCATCCCCCGCGGTACCGCCCAGCCGACGATCCGGCGGGCCAGCTTCTCGACGACCAACTGGGAGGTGTGGCCGCCGCGGTTCTCCCGGACGTCGACCACCAGGCCCTCGCGGGCCACCTCGACGCGCAGATCGCGGTGGATCTGGGCCCAGCCCGGGGCCTGCATGTCCGGGACGTGCAGATACCCGAGCCGTCCGCCGGACTTCTCGTGGACGTAGGCACGGCGGTCGGCGACCCAGGCGTGGTAGCGCAGCGGCTCCTCGTCGGAGACGGGTACGACCACGGCGTGGCGCAGGTCGCCGCCGCCGGACGGGGAGATGGTGAGCTCGGTCGGTTTGCCCGCCGTGCCGACCAGGAGCGGGCCGGGGCCCGTGACCGGGTCGACCGGCCGGCCGCCGACCGCGACGATCGCGTCCCCGGCGCGCACCGCGACGCCGGGTGCGGCGAGCGGGGAGCGGGCGTCGGGGTCGGAGGTCTCGGTGGGCAGGATGCGGTCGATGCGCCACTGGGCCGACCCCTGGGGGCCGTCGTCGTGGCGGGAGATGTCGGCGCCGAGCAGGCCCTGGCGGGGGCCGTGACCGTGGCCGCCGCGGGGGGTGACGTAGGCGTGGGAGGTGCCGAGTTCGCCGTGCACCTCCCAGAGGAGGTCGACGAGGTCGTCGTGGGTGGCCAGCCGGTCCAGGACGGGGCGGTAGCGGTCGAGCACGCCGTTCCAGTCGACACCGCTCATGTCGGGGCGCCAGAAGTGGTCGCGCATGATGCGGCCGGTCTCCGCGTACATCTGGCGCCACTCGGCGGACGGGTCGACGGTCTGGCGGATGCGGCCGAGGTCGACGCTGATGTTGGTGTCGCTGTCGTCGTCGCTCGAGGCGCGGCGGTCGCTCGGTACGACCTTCAGGCGGCCGTCGGTCCACAGCAGGACCCGCTTGCCGTCGCCGCTGACGGCGAAGTGGTCGGCGTCGGCGGCGAGGTGCTCGAGGCGCTGCTGGGCGAGGTCGTAGCGCTGGAGGTCGGTCTTGGGGTCGGGGTCGTCCGGGGTGGCCCGGGAGGAGCCGAGGACGCCCTGGACGGGGTGGCGGAGCCACAGGACGCCGTCCTTGGCCGCGCGGAGGTTGGAGTAGCGGCCGGCCTCCACCGGGAAGGGCACGATCCGGTCGGCGAGGCCCTCGAGGTCGATACGGGTGGCCGGGGTGCCCTCGCTGTCGGGGGTCTCGTCCTTGTCGGGGGCCTCGAAGGGGCGGCCGTGGCGCTGCGGGCCGAAGGGGGACGGGGTGGTCGCGGCCAGGGTGATCAGGTGCGGGCGGTCGCCGACGACGAAGGCGAGGTCGAAGACGTGCTCGTCGTAGACCGGGTCGAAGGAGCGGTTGGAGAGGAAGGCCAGGTGTTTGCCGTCGAGGGTGAAGGCTGGGGCGTAGTCCTGGAAGCGCAGTGGGGTCGCCTCGGTGACCGACAGGTCGGTGGTGTTGGCGAGGCGGAGCTGGCAGAGCGGGGCGGGCCCTGGATGCGACCAGGCGAGCCAGGCCGAGTCGGGCGAGAAGGTCAGTCCCCGTACGTCGCCGTCCTCGCTGCGGTCGACCTCGCGGACCTCGCCGGTCTCCCGCTCGACGAGCAGCACGCGGCCGTCGTGCGCGGCGACCGCGGCCCGGCTGCCGTCGGGGGCCATGGCGAGACCCAGGACGCGTCCGAGCTGTCCCGCGGCGAGGCGGCGCGGGGTGGCGCCGGGGGCGAGACCGGTGGCGGGCGCGAACTCCAGGGCGTCGTCGCCCTCCGCGTCCGTCACCCACACCACCCACTCCTCGCCCTCGGTGCGGAAGGTGCGCGGCAGCCGGGCCCGGACGCCGGGTTCGGCGGCCAGCGCGCGGGCCGGGCCCGAGCGGTGGGTGACCCAGTGGACGGCTCCGCGCACGGCGACCGCGCTGCCGCGCGCGGTGTGGTCGGGGGCGGCCGAGCCGAACCAGCGGGAGGCGTCCACCGGGAACGGCTGCCGGTCGGCACGCTGTCCGCCGAGCCGGACCTCCAGGCGGCGCGGTTCGGCGCCGTCGAGGTCGTCGAGGATCCACAGCTCGCCGGCCGAGGTGTAGACGACCCGGGTGCCGTCGCCCGCCGCGTGCCGGGCGTAGTAGCCGTCGAGGGGTGTGTGCCGTCGCAGGTCGGAGCCGTCGGCGAGGGAGGAGTAGACGGCCCCGGTGCCCTCGTGGTCCGAGAGGAAGGCGATCCGGTCGCCCGCCCACACGGGGTACTCCAGGTTTCCGTCCAACTCCTCATGCAGGCGTACGAATTCGCCGTCGCCCTCGGGATCGATCCACAGCTTGCCCGCCGTACCGCCCCGGTACCGCTTCCACCAGGCGGCCTCCCGGCCCATGGGCGCGGAGAGGATCACGGTCGCAGGGCCGTGGGCGACATGGCCGACGGGCCCGTACGGCAGGGTGATGCCGGGGCCGCCGTCGAGCGGGACGGTGTGCGCCCAGCTGCGGCGCAGGCTGGCCTGTCCGTGAGTGGTGATCGCGAGGACCTCGCCGTCCGGGGTCCAGCCGCGCACCTGGGTGCGTGCGCTGCCCCAGTGGGTCAGCCTCCTGGACGGTCCGCCGTCGACCGGGGCGATGTGCACCTCGGGGGCGCCGTCGCGGGCGGAGGTCCAGGCGACGGTGGTGCCGTCGGGCGAGATCCGGGGGTGGGTGACCGGCACGTTGTCCGCGCTGACCCGCCAGGCGCGCCCGCCGTCGAGCGGCGCGAGCCACACGTCGTCCTCGGCGGTGAAGGCCACCAGCTCGCCCTGCAGATGCGGAAACCGGAGATATGCAGACGTCGCAGGCTGTGTCACCCGATCACCCTACGCACGGGCCGTGCTCGTGCACAGAGGTTTCGATCACTTGCCGTCGGGCCAGCACTGCGGGTCGTTCTGGCACCAGATGGTCTTCGTGACGGTCACGGTGACGGTCGGGCCGGGCTGCCGCGGATTGTTGACCGGCGGGGTGGGCGTGGCGTTGCAGTCGCCGAGCCCCTCGACGTGGAACCACTGTTTGCCGCCGACGGTGGCGGTGAGGTCCCCGCGCACACACGCGCCGCTGACGGTCCGGGTCACCTTGCCCTTGACGGTGATGTCCTTGCCGTCCCGTGTCTTGCCGTCACAGTCGACGGTGGCGACGGTGTTCGCGCTGGAACTCGGGGTCCGGTCGCCGTTGTCGTACGAGGCCGTGCAGGTCAGCCAACTCACGTCGGCCTTCTGCCGGTTCAGCTCCTTGGTGACCAGCTGGTCGGTGGTGTACGACACGGTCGCGGAGCTGACCACGCCGGTCGGATCACAGGCGGCGACCCCGCCCACGGCCAGCACCACACCCCCGGCCACACCCGCCACTCGCACCCCGCGCGGCCGACGCCAGTTCCGTCTCAACGCCACCATGCAGGGCAGCCTGCCACTGTCCCGCCCGGGACGGTAGGGCGCATACGGCCACCTGTGCGCCGGTCGGGTTCCGCGGTGCTCAGGTGCGCAGCAGCAGCCACTCCTGAAGCTCCACCAGGTTCCCCTCCGGGTCCTTGAGGTGGGCGACGCGCATGCGCTCCGTCATCGGGGACGGGCCGTGCAGCAGGGTGGCGCCGCGGGACGCGATCTGCTCGCAGTAGGTGTCCAGGTCGTCGACGCGCAGCACGACCAGGGAGCGGTGGCCGGTGGCCGTGTCGCCCAGTTCGCCGAGGACCGCCGCCATCATCGACCGGTCCTGCAGGGCGATGCCCGCCGACCCGGTGGCGGGGCTGAACTTCTCGTACGGCCCGCCCGTCGCCCCCGACTGGGGCTTGAGGCCGAGGACGTCGGCGTAGAAGCGGTAGCAGGCGGCGAAGTCGGTGACGAGCAGGCGTACTTGGGCGAGTTCCACAGCCGTCCTTCCAGGGGTCAGGACCAGCGGCCGGTGCGGCCGAGGAGCAGAGCGGTCGCCGCGGTTCCGGCGGTCGAGGTGCGCAGCACGGTGGGCCCGAGGACGTAGGCGCGCGCACCGGCCTCCTCGAAGAGCGCCAACTCGTCCTTGGCGACGCCTCCTTCGGGGCCGACGACCAGCACGATCTCGCCCTCGTCGGGGAGTTCGGCGGTGGCCAGCGGCTCGCTGCCGCGGTCGAAGTCGGAGTGCAGCACGGCGGCGAAGTCGGCTTTGGCGAGAAGTGCGGCAACCTGTTTGGTGCTCGCCGCGTCCGCGATCTCCGGGAAGCGGACCCGGCGGGACTGCTTGCCGGCCTCGCGGGCGGTGGCCCGCCACTTGGCGAGCGCCTTCAGGCCCCGGTCGCCCTTCCACTGGGTGATGCAGCGGGCCGCCTGCCAGGGCACGATCGCGTCGACGCCGACCTCGGTCATGGTCTCGACGGCGAGTTCACCGCGGTCGCCCTTGGGGAGGGCCTGGACGACGGTGATGCGGGGCTGGGCCGGGGGTTCCTCGGCCACCGAGTCCAGCTGGACGATCAGCCGGTCCTTGCCCTCGGCGGCGAGCACCACGCAGTCGGCCCAGCGCCCGGCCCCGTCGGTGAGGATGACGTCCTCCCCGGCCTTGAGCCGCTTCACGGAGACGGCGTGGCGGCCTTCGGGGCCGTCGAGGACGTAGCGTCCGCCGCCGCCCGCGTCGAAGTGCTCGACCACGAACACCGGTGCGGTCATCGCGGGTCCCCCGTGCCTGACAACGCTGTCCTGGCGGCGTCGAGTTCGGCGGCGAGTATCTCCACCAGCTGCCCCGCGGGCAGCTCGCGTGCCATCCGGTGCCCCTGGCCCGCCCACAGCGCCATGCCCTGGGCGTCCTTGGCCTTGGCGGCGGCCTTCCTGAGCGGGGCGGTGAGGTGGTGGACCTCGGGGTAGGCGGCGGGCGCGTACGGTCCGTGCTCGCGCAGGAATCGGTTGACCAGGCCACGAGCCGGTCTGCCGGAGAAGGCGCGGGTCAACTCGGTGCGGACGTAGAGGGGGTTGGTCAGCGCCTGCTTGTGCACGTCGTGGGCGCCGGACTCGTGCGTGGCGAGGAACGCCGTGCCGAGCTGGGCCGCGCTCGCGCCCGCGGCGAGGACGGCGGCGATCTGGCTGCCGCGCATGATGCCGCCGGCGGCGACGATCGGGATGGTCACCGTCTCCCGGATCTGGGCGACGAGGGAGAGGAGTCCGAGGCCGGAGCCGTCCTGCTCGGGGAGGTCCCGGTGGGTGCCCTGGTGACCGCCGGCCTCCACGCCCTGCGCGATGACCGCGTCGGCGCCCGCGTACTGCACGGCGAGGGCCTCTTCGGGGGTGGTCGCGGTGACGAGGGTGAAGGTGCCGGCGCGGCGCAGCGAATCCAGCACCTCACTGCTCGGGATGCCGAAGTGGAAGGAGACCGCCGGCACGGGGTTGTCTAGGAGCACGGCGAGCTTGGCGTCGTACCCGTCGTCACGGCCGCTGTCGGGGTCGCCGAGCTCGGTCTCGTACCACGTGGCCTCGCCGGCGAGCTGATGGGCGTAGACCTCGACGGCGGCGGGGTCGGCATACTCCGGCTGCGGCATGAAGAGGTTGACCCCGAAGGGCAGCCCGGTCAGGCCGCGCAGCTGCTTGATCTCCTGGTACAACCCGTCGGCCGTCTTGTACCCGGCGGCGAGGAACCCGAGCCCGCCCGCCTCGGACACGGCGGCGGCGAGCCGCGGCACGGAGACGCCGCCCGCCATGGGGGCCTGCACGATCGGATGACGGAAGAGACCGGTCAGCGCGGAGGACATGACGGCATGTTGTCACGTCCTCCGAACAACTCCGAATCGGACCTTCGACGGCTCACGTACGACCGTTGAACGCATCCGTCGACGGCTCACGTACGACCGTTGAACGCGTCCTTCAACCGGGAGAACAGCCCCTGCTGACCAGGCTGGAACTGCCCCGTGGGACGTTCCTCGCCGCGCAGCTTGGCCAGCTCGCGCAGCAGGCGCTCCTGCTCGGGGTCCAGCTTGGTCGGGGTCTGGACCTCGACGTGGACGATGAGGTCGCCGCGGCCGCCGCCGCGCAGGTGGGTGACGCCCCGGCTGTGCAGCGGGATCGACTGGCCGGACTGGGTACCGGGCCGGATGTCGACCTCCTCCATGCCGTCCAGCGTCTCCAGCGGCACCTTCGTGCCGAGTGACGCCGCCGTCATCGGGAGTGTGACCGTGCAGTGCAGGTCGTCGCCGCGCCGCTGGAACTGCGAGTGCGGGAGTTCGTGGATCTCGACGTAGAGGTCACCGGCGGGACCGCCACCGGGACCGACCTCGCCCTCACCCGCGAGCTGGATCCGCGTGCCGTTGTCCACACCGGCCGGGATCTTCACGGTCAGCGTGCGGCGCGAGCGGACCCGGCCGTCGCCGGCGCACTCCGGGCACGGCGTCGGGACCACGGTGCCGAAGCCCTGGCACTGCGGGCACGGCCGCGACGTCATGACCTGGCCCAGGAAGGACCGCGTCACCTGCGACACCTCACCGCGACCGCGGCACATGTCACACGTCTGGGCGGAGGTCCCCGGCGCCGCGCCCTCACCGCTGCAGGTGGTGCAGACGATCGCCGTGTCGACCTGGATGTCCTTCGTGGTGCCGAAGGCCGCCTCGTCGAGCTCGATCTCGAGACGAATCATCGCGTCCTGGCCGCGCCGGGTGCGCGAGCGCGGACCCCGCTGCGACGCCGTACCGAAGAACGCGTCCATGATGTCCGAGAAGTTCCCGAACCCACCGGCCCCGAAGCCGCCCGCGCCACCGCCGCCGGCCTGCGAGAGGGGGTCGCCGCCGAGGTCGTAGACCTGCTTCTTCTGCGGGTCCGAGAGCACCTCGTAGGCGGCGTTGATCTCCTTGAACCGCTCCTGGGTCTTCGGATCCGGGTTGACGTCCGGGTGCAGCTCGCGCGCGAGCCGACGGAACGCCTTCTTGATCTCATCCTGCGACGCGTCGCGGCGCACGCCGAGAACGGCGTAGTAGTCCGTGGCCACTTACGACTCCGCCAGGATCTGTCCGACGTACCGTGCCACTGCGCGTACCGCTCCCATCGTTCCCGGGTAATCCATGCGGGTCGGTCCGACCACGCCGAGCTTGGCGACTGCCTCGTTGCCCGAACCGTAGCCGACCGACACCACTGAAGTGGAGTTGAGTCCCTCGTAGGCGTTCTCGTGACCGATGCGTACGGTCATGCCCGAATCCCCCGCCTCGCCAAGGAGCTTGAGGAGGACGACCTGCTCCTCCAGAGCCTCCAGGACGGGCCGGATGGTGAGGGGAAAGTCATGTCCGAAGCGGGTGAGATTGGCGGTGCCGCCGATCATCAGCCGCTCCTCGTTCTCCTCGACGAGTGTCTCCAGAAGGGTGGAGAGCACTGTCGTGACCGTACCCCTGTCCTCGACGTCGAAGCCTTCGGGCAGGTCCTCGACCAGCCGCGGCACATCGGCGAACCGCCGCCCGGCGATCCGGCTGTTGAGCCGGGCCCGCAGATCGGCGAGCGAGGCCTCCCCGAAGGGCGCCGGGCAGTCGACCATGCGCTGCTCGACCCGGCCGGTGTCCGTGATCAGCACGAGCATCACGCGGGCTGGGGCGAGCGAGAGCAGTTCCACATGCCGCACGGTCGAGCGGGTGAGGGACGGGTACTGCACGACGGCGACCTGCCGGGTCAGCTGCGCGAGCAGCCGCACGGTCCGGGCCACGACGTCGTCGAGGTCGACCGCGCCGTCGAGGAAGTTCTGGATGGCGCGCCGCTCGGGCGCGGTCATCGGCTTGACGCCCGCCAGCTTGTCGACGAACAGCCGATAGCCCTTGTCGGTCGGGATCCGCCCGGCACTGGTGTGCGGCTGGGCGATGAACCCCTCGTCCTCCAGGGCCGCCATGTCGTTGCGCACGGTCGCCGGGGAGACGCCGAGGTTGTGCCGCTCGGTCAGGGCCTTCGACCCGACCGGCTCCTCGGTGCCGACGTAGTCCTGGACGATGGCGCGCAGCACCTGGAGCCTGCGTTCACTCAGCATCGCGCACACCTCCAGAAGTCGTTCCCTTGCGCCTCGCCTGGCACTCTGTCCGTCCGAGTGCCAGCGCTCCCCGGCCAGTGTACGGCGGTGGGGTAGTCCTCGGGCAAGGCTGGTCCTGGCATAACGGGTTGTAGGGCTAGCGTCGCTGTATGACGGTGACTTGGGAAGAGCTGGGGTGGGAGCGGGTCGGGGCCGGGGTGGGGCGGTGCCGGCTGCCCGGCTGGGACTGTACGGCGGGCCTGGTGATCGGCGAGGGCACGGCCCTGCTGATCGACTCCGGCTCCGGCCTCGCGGAGGGCGCCCGGCTGCGCGCACAGGCGGAGGAACTCGCCGGCCATCGTGTGACCCATCTCGCGCTCACCCACCCCCACTTCGACCATGTCTTCGGGGCGGCGGCGTTCGCGGGAGCGGAGGTGTTCGGCGCGGTGGGTGTGGAGACGGTGCTGAGGGGACGGCTGGGCCGTGCGGAGCTGCGGGCGGACGCGGTACGCAACGGACTGGACGCGGCGGTGGCCGACGAAGCGGTGGACGCCCTCGTCTCTCCCCGGCATCACGTCTCCGGCGAGTGGACGCTCGACCTCGGCGGCGGCCGCCAGGCGCTGCTGGCGAACGTCGGCCCCGGCCACACGGCCCACGACCTCGCCGTTCTCGTCCCCGGTTCCCCGGAGGTCGTTTTCTGCGGCGACCTGGTCGAGGAGTCGGGCGAACCGCAGGCGGGCCCGGACGCCGTACCGCCGCACTGGCCGGCCGCACTGGACCGGCTCCTTGACCTGGGCGGCGAGGACGCGCTGTACGTGCCCGGTCACGGAGCGGTGGTGGACGCGGCGTTCGTCCGGGCCCAACGGGACGCGCTGGCGGCCCGCTTCGGCGTGTCGTAGTGATCCACGGGCCGCTTCTCCTATCGTCATCCGAATGCGCCAGTACTCCGCCGACCTGAACCCTCCGTGGAAGAAGCCCAAGCCGGTGCCGGAGGTCCCCGCCGAGCCCGGCCTGGTGGTCGAGGAGCCGGGGACGGGTTTCTGCGGCGCGGTGATCCGCTGCGAGGCGGGCACGGTGACGCTGGAGGACCGCTTCGGCAAGCACCGGGTGTTCCCGCTGGAGCCGCGCGGGTTCCTCCTGGAGGGCCGGGTGGTGACGCTGGTCAGACCGTCGGCCGCGTCTCCCGTACGCCCCTCCCGTACCGCTTCCGGCTCGGTGGCCGTCCCCGGCGCACGCGCACGCGTGGCCCGCGCGGGCCGTATCTACGTCGAGGGCCGTCACGACGCGGAACTGGTGGAGAAGGTCTGGGGCGACGACCTGCGCATCGAGGGCGTGGTCGTGGAGTACCTGGAGGGCGTGGACGACCTCCCGTCGATCGTGGCCGAGTTCGCGCCGGGCCCGGACGCCCGGCTCGGCGTCCTGGTGGACCACCTGGTGCCGGGCAGCAAGGAGTCCCGTATCGCCGCGTCGGTGACCAGCGAGCACGCTCTGGTCGTCGGGCACCCGTACATCGACATCTGGGAGGCGGTGAAGCCGTCGTCCCTGGGGATCGAGGCGTGGCCCCGGGTACCGCACGGCCAGGACTGGAAGACGGGCGTGTGCCGGGCGCTGGGCTGGCCGTCCGAGAACACGGGCGCGGTGTGGCAGGCGATCCTGAAGCGGGTGGGGTCTTACCGGGACCTGGAGCCGGAGCTGCTGGGGCGGGTGGAGGAGCTGATCGACTTCGTCACGGATAGCGGTGGGGCCTGACGTCGGGGTACGTGCCGAAGTCGCTGGTGTCCAGTTCGACGCCGAGCACCTCCAGCGGCACCGGGTCACCGAACTTGGTGATCTGCTGCGTCAGGTAGTCGGCGTCCTCGCCGTCACCCGCGGGCCTCGTCAGCAGGACGCACTGCGCCATGATCGGATCGAGAACGAGATACGCCGGGATCCTGCCCGCCGCGTAGATCGACCTCTTGACCACGTAGTCCTGATGAACGCTGGACTTGGAGACGACCTCGACCACCATGGTGACCAGTTGGGACGGCAGTAGACGCCCCGAGGCAGGCAGTACGTCCGGCGCCGCCAGTAGCAGATCCGGGATGGGCACACTCTCCTCGCCGGCGATGTCGACATCCTGGGTCTGGATGGGGTACCAGCGGTCCATGGGAATCTGGCGCAGTGTGTGCAGCACGATCAGGTTGTGCGCCAGATCCGGGCTGGCCATCATCACGATTACCCCCCGAAGGAGCTCAGCCTTGACACCCTCGGGAGGCTCGAACTCGTCGAGGTAATGGGCCAATCCACGCTCGTCCACAGCGGTCATCTCCATGGCCTCCACATCCGCCGCGTCCTTTCGGCGGCAGCCTACGAATCAGGTTAGGGACCGAACCGGCGTTCCGCTGTGATTCACTCGCCCGAGTGATCAGTCCACCAAGCCCCTGACCACCGCGTCCGCCAGCAGCCGACCCCGAAGCGTCAGCACCGCCCGGCCCCCCTCGTACGGGCCCTCCTGCAGCAGCTCGTCCGCGAGCGCCCGGCGTGCGGCCTTCAGACCCTCCTCCCGCAGCAGCGACAGCGGCACCCCCTCCCGAAGCCGCAGCTCCAGCAGGATCCGCTCGACCCGTCGGTCCTCCTCCGACAGCAGCTCTCGGCCCGCCCCCGGCGACTTCCCGGCGGCGAGGGCCGCCGCGTACGCGCCGGGATGCTTCACGTTCCACCAGCGCACCCCGCCCACGTGCGAGTGCGCCCCGGGCCCGGCCCCCCACCAGTCCGCGCCCCGCCAGTACAGCTCGTTGTGCAGGCACCGGCCCGCCTCGGACGTGGCCCAGTTCGACACCTCGTACCAGTCGAACCCGGCCTGAGCCAGCACCGAGTCCGCGATCAGATACCGGTCCGCGTGCACGTCGTCGTCCGTCATCGGCACCTCGCCCCGGCGGATACGGCGAGCCAGCTGGGTGCCCTCCTCGACGATCAGCGCGTACGCCGACACGTGATCCGGTCCGGCCCCGATCGCCGCCTCCAGGGACGCCCGCCAGTCGTCGTCGGACTCGCCGGGGGTGCCGTAGATCAGGTCCAGGTTCACGTGCGAGAACCCCGCCGCGCGGGCCTCCGCCACGCACGCCTCGGGGCGGCCCGGCGTGTGCGTGCGGTCCAGCACCTTCAGTACGTGCTGCTTCGCGCTCTGCATCCCGAAGGACACCCGGTTGAAGCCGCCCTCCCGCAGCGCGGTCAGATACGCCGGGTCCACCGACTCCGGGTTCGCCTCGGTCGTCACCTCCGCGTCCGCGGCCAGCCCGAACTCGTCACGGATCGCCCCCAGCATCCGTACGAGATCCCCGGCGGCCAGCAGCGTGGGCGTACCGCCGCCGACGAACACCGTACGGACCGGGCGCGGGTCGTCGCCGAGGACCTTCCGCGCCAGGCGGATCTCGTCGATCAGCGTGTCCGCGTAGTTGTCGCGGGAGGCCAGCACCCCGCCCGAACCTCGCAGCTCGGTCGCGGTGTAGGTGTTGAAGTCGCAGTAGCCGCAGCGGGTCGCGCAGTACGGGACGTGGAGATAGAAACCGAGCGGGCGGTCGGCGGACCCGGTGAGCGCGGACGCGGGGAGTGAGCCGTCGTCGGGGACGGGTTCGCCGTCGGGGAGTGCGGAAGGCATGTCCTCCATTGTCCCGCACCCCGGCGGGCACCTATTCCGCCTGCAGCACCAGCAGCGCCAGATCGTCCTCCGGCGGCCGCGCCCCGAACTCGTGGACCAGCCGCTTGATCCGCTCCGCGATCAGCTCGGCGTCCAGCCCCGCGCACCCGGCCAGCGCGTCCGCGAGCCCGTCCTCGTCGTCGAACTGCCGGGAGCCGCTGCGCCGCTCGGTCACCCCGTCGGTGACACACAGCAGGCTGTCGCCGGGCCGCAGCTCGAAGGTCTCGCTGGTGTACGTCTCGTCCTCGACGACCCCGAGCAGGGTCTGCGGGCGCGCGGCCGTACGGACCTCGCCGCCTGATCCGAGCAGCAGCGGCAGCGGATGCCCGGCGGAGGCGAGGGTGCAGCGCACTCCGCCGTCGAAGGGCGCGAGTTCGCCGTAGAGGAGGGACAGGAAGCGGGTCTGCGGGCCGTCGCCGGGGTGCATGGGGCGGCCGCCCGCCGAGGCCAGGGCCCGTGCCGCCGCGTCCGCGGCCTCCGTCGCGTCGTCGAGGAGCAGCTGGTTGAGGCGGTCGAGGACGTCGGCGACGCGGTAGCCCTCGCGGGCCAGCAGCCGGAGCCAGGGCCGGGCGAGACCGATGACCACGGCGGCCTCGGGGCCCTTGCCCTGAACGTCACCGACGGCGAAGCACCAGCGGCCGTCGCCGGCCGGGAAGAGGTCGTAGAAGTCGCCGCTGGGCCCGCCCTTGTCGCACGGCTCGTACACCAGGGCGCTGCGCACGCCGGGGATCTCGGCGACCGCGCCGGGCAGCAGACCGCGCTGGAGGATCGCGCTGATGGTGGCCTGGCGGGCGTACTGGCGGGCCGCGCCGATGGCGAGCGCCACCCGGCGGCTGAGGTCCTCGACGAGTCCGGTGATCTCGTCGGGGAAGGAGACAAGGCCGGCCCGGCCGATGACCAGGGTGCCCAGCGGGCGGCCGCCGGCCGTGAGGCGGTAGGCGAGCGCGGAGCCGTGCGTGCCGTGCGGGCCCAGTGCCTCGCCGGGCCAGGGGAACGGCACGGGTCCGGGATGGTCCGGCCCCGAGGTGCCGGGCGGCTCCTTCTCCAGCGCCTGCCGCAGATCCTCGATCCGGGTCTCGGAGCAGTGCCAGACCCGGGCCAGCCGGGGCCCGGACACACCGCCCTCGCCCCAGCCCGTCCCGCTCTCGGCCTCACCCGGACGAGGGGACCCCCAGCGCCCGGCGACCTCGTCCTCCAGCCACACCGCGCACCAGTCGGCCAGCCGCGGCACGATCAGCTGGCCCGCGAGGGCGGCCACCAGGTTCTCGTCGAGCTGGCCGGCGAGCAGGTCGGAGGCCTCGGCGAGGAAGGACAGAGCCCCGCGGTTCAGCCAGTCCCGGTCCTGGTCACCGCGAGAGACGGGCGCGGGCGGGACCTGGGCCCGGGACGGGGGCGGCTCCGGGGCGAGTATCCCGGCGACCCGCAGCGCCCGGTCACGTGCGCGGTCCCCGGCGTAGGCCTGGATCCCGTCGAGGGCCTCCTTGCCTCCGGCCGGCAGTTGCGCCCACACGGTCTTGGCGCCCGTGCGGTAGGTGATGCCCCAGGTCTCGGCGAGCGCGGCGACCAGGCGCAGCCCGCGCCCGTACTCCGGTGTGCCGTACGACGGTTCGGGGTCACCGTCGCGAGGGGCGCGCGAGGGATGGTGGTCGAGGACCTCGACGACGAGGGCACCGGTGTGCGCCTCCAGGCGGCAGTCGAGCTCGACGTCGGTGCCCGCGTGGATGACGGCGTTGGTGACGAGCTCGCTGACCACGACCACGGCGTCGTCGGTCTGCCGGTCGGTGAGGAACTCGGTGCCGGGCAGGGCGAGTTCGGCCCATTCGGTGAACGTGGCCCGTAACAGGGCCCGCGCCGAGCCCGGCGCGAGCGGACCGCCGGAAAAGGTCGCGTGGGCGTGCGCCGGGGCGTGCGGGAGCGCGTCGCCGTCGCGCGCCGCCACGTCGGACGCGCGGGCAACGGACTCCCGTTGCGCAGGAATGGCCCCCATGACCGTCTCCCGAACCAGTTCGGACGAATACACCTCAGTCGATGCGGACAGAGTGACAGACTGACCACGCCCATAAGCGCCGAGTTACCGAAGTGGGCCGCCATGAGTGAGAACAGTGGTACGCCTGTGCTCGAAGACGGACAGAATGCCCACCGGATGCGAGCATCGGACCTGCGCCCTCTGCTCGCCGCGATGACCGCGGCCCGGGACGGCGACTTCCGCCGGATGCCGGAGTCCGGGGACGGGATCGTGGCCGAGCTGACGGCCGTCTTCAACCAGCTGGTGGACCGCAACGTCCACTTCACCGGCGAGGTCAACCGTGTGAAGCGGGAACTCGTGCGGCACGGCCGGCTCGACGAGCGGCTCTCCCCCAGCCCGGGCCAGGGTACGTGGACCTCCCGGGTCGACGACGTGAACCAACTGCTCGACGCCCTGGTGGCCCCGGCCGCCAACGCGACCCGGGTCCTGGACGCGGTGGCCGGCGGCGATCTGACCCAGCGGGTCGATCTGCACGACGGCAACCGGCAGTTGCGCGGTGATCTACGCCGACTCGGCCGGGCCGTGAACAAGATGGTCGACCAGCTCTCCCTGTTCACCGGCGAGGTGACCCGGGTGGCCCGCGAGGTCGGCACCGAGGGTCGGCTGGGCGGGCGGGCCAAGGTGACGGGCCTGTCGGGCAGTTGGCGGGACGTGACCGAGGCGGTCAACACCATGGCGTCCCGGCTGACCGCGCAGGTCCGGGACATCGCCCTGGTGACCACGGCGGTGGCCCGCGGCGACCTGACCCGTACGGTCACGGTCGAGGCGACGGGCGAACTGCTCGAACTGAAGCTGACCGTGAACACGATGGTCGACCAGCTCTCGGCATTCGCCGACGAGGTCACCCGGGTGGCCCGCGAGGTCGGCACCGAGGGGCAGTTGGGCGGCCGGGCCCAGGTACGCGGGGTGTCCGGGGTCTGGAAGGACCTCACGGACAACGTCAACTTCATGGCGTCGAACCTGACGTCGCAAGTGCGGAACATCGCGCAGGTGACGACGGCCGTGGCCAACGGCGACCTGTCCCAGAAGATCACCGTCGACGCGCAGGGCGAGATCCTCGAGCTGAAGTCCACCATCAACACGATGGTCGACCAGCTCTCCGCCTTCGCGGACGAGGTGACCAGGGTCGCGCGCGAGGTCGGCACCGAGGGCAATCTCGGTGGGCGGGCTCAGGTGCGGGGTGTCAGTGGCGTATGGAAGGACCTCACCGACAACGTCAACTTCATGGCGGACAACCTGACCTCGCAGGTCCGCAACATCGCGCTGGTGTCGACGGCGGTGGCCCAGGGCGACCTCGGCAAGAAGATCACGGTCGAGGCGAAGGGCGAGATCCTGGAGCTGAAGTCCACCATCAACACGATGGTGGACCAGCTCTCCGCCTTCGCCGACGAGGTCACCCGCGTGGCCCGCGAGGTCGGCACCGAGGGAAACCTGGGCGGTCAGGCGCAGGTGCGAGGCGTGTCGGGTGTCTGGAAGGACCTGACGGACAACGTCAACTTCATGGCTCTCAACCTGACGTCGCAGGTCCGCAACATCGCCCAGGTGACCACGGCCGTGGCCAACGGCGACCTGTCGAAGAAGATCACGGTCGACGCCCGTGGCGAGATCCTCGAACTGAAGGACACCGTCAACACGATGGTGGAGCAGCTGCGGGCCTTCGCCGACGAGGTCACCCGGGTGGCCCGCGAGGTCGGCACCGACGGCCGGCTCGGCGGCCGGGCCCAGGTCCTCGGCGTCTCCGGGGTCTGGCGGGACCTGACCGACAACGTCAACTACATGGCCGACAACCTGACGTCACAGGTGCGGAACATCGCCCAGGTCACCACGGCCGTGGCCAACGGCGACCTCTCCAAGAAGATCGACGTGGACGCGCGCGGCGAGATCCTGGAGCTGAAGACCGCCATCAACACGATGGTCGACACGCTCTCCTCCTTCTCCTCCGAGGTCACCCGCGTGGCCCGCGAGGTGGGCTCCGAAGGCCAACTCGGCGGCCAGGCGCGCGTCGAGGGCGTGTACGGCACCTGGAAGCGGCTGACGACGAACGTGAACGAGCTGGCGTCCAACCTGACCACCCAGGTCCGGGCCATCGCCGAGGTCGCCTCCGCGGTGGCCCAGGGCGACATGTCCCGCGCCATCACCGTGGAGACCCAGGGCGAGGTCACCGAGCTCAAGGACAACATCAACCTGATGGTGGCCAACCTCCGCGAGACGACCCGGGCGAAGGACTGGCTGGAGTCGAACCTCGCTCGCCTGGCCGCCCTGATGCAGGGCCACCGGGACCTGATGGAGGTCGCCGACCTGATCCTGCGCGAACTGACCCCGCTGGTGAACGCCCAGTACGGGGCGTTCTTCCTGGCCGACCCGGACGAGGACGGCACCTCGCTGCACACCGCCGTTCCCGCGAAGGGACTCGCCTTCATCGCGGGCTACGGCTCGGCGCAGGGCGCGACCGTCGACACCGGCGGCATGCCGGTCCACGGCCTGGTGCGCCAGGCGGCCCGCGAGAAGAAGCGGATCCTGGTGGAGGAGGCCCCACCGGACTACATCAAGATCAACAGCGGGCTCGGCGAGGCGGCCCCGGCCAGCGTCGTCATCATCCCGATCCTCTTCGAGGACAAGCTCCTCGGCGTGATCGAGCTGGCGTCCTTCTCCCGCTTCTCCGATGTCCACCTGGCCTTCTTCGACCAGTTCGTGAACACCATCGGCGTCGCCATCAACACCATCATCGCCAACTCCCGCACCGAGTCCCTGCTGGGCGAGTCCCAGCGCCTGGCGATGCAGCTCCAGGAGCGCTCGGACGAACTCCAGATGCAGCAGGCGGAATTGCAGCGCTCGAACGCCGAACTGGAGGAGAAGGCAGCCCTGTTGGCGACCTCCTCCCAGTACAAGTCGGAGTTCCTGGCGAACATGTCGCACGAACTGCGCACCCCGCTGAACTCCCTGCTGATCCTGGCGAGGCTCCTCTCCGACAACCCCGACGGCCATCTCTCCGACCAGGAGGTGCAGTTCGCGACGACGATCCACCGGTCGGGCTCGGACCTGCTCCAACTGATCAACGACATCCTGGACCTGTCGAAGATCGAGGCCGGCCGGATGGACGTACGCCCGAAGAAGCTGCCGCTCATCAAGCTGCTCGACTATGTCCACGCCACCTTCCGCCCGCTCACCCTGGACCGGGGGCTCGCCTTCGAGCTGGCGGTCGGCGAGGCCGTGCCGCGCGAGATGTACTCGGACGAACAGCGCCTCCAGCAGATCCTGCGCAACCTGCTCTCCAACGCGATCAAGTTCACCGCCGCCGGCCGGGTCGAACTGCGCGTGAACCGCATCAAGGACCCCGAGCACCGGTACGTCCGCGACAGCGACGACGTGGTCACCTTCGCGGTCTCCGACACCGGCATCGGCATCGCACGGGAGAAACTCCCGGTGATCTTCGAGGCGTTCCAGCAGGCCGACGGCACGACCAACCGCAAGTACGGCGGCACGGGGCTCGGTCTGTCCATCAGCCGGGAGATCGCGGGCCTGCTGGGCGGCCGTATCGTCGCGGAGAGCGAACCCGGCAAGGGCTCCACCTTTACGCTCTACGTCCCCGTCGTCAGCCCCGGCCACTCGGCGACCGGCCCGACCACCGAGGACCGTCTCCTGCCGGCCCCGGAGGACCTGTCCACCGAGCCCTACCCCACCGCCCACGACGCCGAGGACTCATGGCCGGCCCCCACCAAGCTGGAGGCGTGGACGACGGGCCGGGCAGGGCAGGTGCTGTCGGGACGGCGGGTGCTGATCGTCGACGACGACATCCGCAACGTCTTCGCCCTCACGCATGTGCTGGGCCGGGTCGGCATGTCCGTCCTGTACGCGGAGAACGGCCGCGAGGGCATCGAGACCCTGGAGCGCAACCCGGATGTGGAACTCGTCCTGATGGACATCATGATGCCGGAGATGGACGGCTACGAGACCATCGCCGCCATCCGCCGCACCCCGCGCTGGTCCGGTCTGCCCATCGTCGCGCTCACCGCGAAGGCGATGCCCGGAGACCGTGAGAAATCGATCGCGCGCGGCGCCAACGACTACGTACCCAAGCCGGTGGACGTCGACCAGCTGCTGACCGTCGTCTGGGCGCTCCTGGACCCCGAGGGCGCTCAGGCGGAGGAGCGGACCGACGCAGAGGAAGCGGTGGTCCCGCCCACCGACGACTGAATGAGGCAGTCACATGAGCAGCGCTGAGGCAAGGACCGACGAGAGCGCGGGCATCCTCCTGGTCGACGACATGGAGGACAACCTGATCGCACTGGAAGCCGTCCTGGGATCCCTCAACGAACCACTGATCCGCGCCCGTTCGGGCGAGGAGGCGATGAAGGCCCTGCTCCGCCGCCAGTTCGCCCTGGTCCTCCTGGACGTCCGGATGCCGGGCATGGACGGCTTCGAGACGGCGGCGCACATCAAACGCCTGGACCAGACGAAGGACGTCCCGATCATCTTCCTCACGGGCGTGGAGGACGACTCCGGCTACGCCTTCCGCGGCTACGCGACGGGCGCCGCGGACTACCTGACCAAGCCGTTCGACCCCTGGGTGCTGAGGGCGAAGGTGAGCGTCTTCCTGGACCTGCACAGAAAGAACCAGCAGTTGGAGCGACTGCTAGCGCGACAACGGGCGGACTACGAGGAGGTGAACAAGCAACTGGCCGCGCTGGAGACCGAGTTGGCCGATCCCCAGCGCACCCAGGTGAGAGAACTGCGTCAGCTTCTGGGGCGATTTTAGGGGCGCGGGGAACTGCGCGACCAGCCACAACGGACGCCAGTCGCACACGCTCCCCAGCCACCCCTCACGCCTCGCGAGACCCCGCGTACATCTCGTCGATGAGGTGCTTGTACTCCCGCTCCACCACAGGCCGCTTCAACTTCAGACTCGGCGTGATCTCACCATGCTCCACGTCCAGGTCCCGCGGCAGCAACCGGAACTTCTTGATCGTCTGCCACCGCTGAAGCCCCTCGTTGAGCTGCTTCACATAGCCCTCGACCATGGAGACGGTGACGGGCGCGGCGACGACCTCCACGTACGACTTCCCTTCGAGCCCGTTCTCCTTGGCCCACTCCAGGATGGACACCTCGTCCAGCGCGATGAGCGCCGTGCAGAAGTTCCGGTCCGCCCCGTGCACCAGGATGTTGGACACGTACGGGCACACCGCCTTGAACTGTCCCTCGACCTCGGCGGGCGCGATGTACTTGCCGCCGGACGTCTTGATGAGGTCCTTCTTGCGGTCGGTGATCCGCAGATACCCGTCGGGCGACAGCTCACCGATGTCCCCGGTGTGGAACCACCCGTCGGCCTCGAGGACCTCGGCGGTCTTCTCGGGCAGCCCATGGTAGCCCTCCATGATCCCCGGACCGCGCAGCAGAATCTCCCCGTCGTCCGCGATACGGACCTCCGTGCCGGGCAGCGGCTTGCCGACCGTACCGGTGCGGTAGGCCTCACCCGGGTTCACGAAGGAGGCCGCCGAGGACTCCGTGAGGCCGTAGCCCTCGAGGATGTGGATGCCGGCGCCGGCGAAGAAGTACCCGATCTCGGGTGCGAGCGCGGCCGACCCGGAGACACACGCCCGCAGGTTCCCGCCGAACGCCTCTCGGATCTTGGCGAAGACCAACGCGTCGGCGACCTTGTGCTTGGCGCCGAGCGAGAACGGGACGGACGCCGTGCCGGTGCGCCGGAAGTTGTCCTGGCTCTCCTTGGCGTAGGCGCGGCCGACCTCGGCGGCCCACTGGAAGATCTTGTACTTGGCGCCACCGCCCGCACGGGCCTTCGCGGCGACCCCGTTGTAGACCTTCTCGAAGATGCGCGGCACGGCCGCCATGTACGTCGGCTGCACGATCGGCAGATTCTCGATGATCTTGTCCACGCGGCCGTCGACGGCGGTGACGTGACCGACCTCGATCTGTCCGGAGGTGAGCACCTTGCCGAAGACGTGGGCGAGCGGCAGCCACAGGTACTGCACGTCCTCGCTGCTGATCAGACCGGTCGCGGCGGTCGCCTTGGCCATGTAGGCCCAGTTGTCGTGCGGCAGCCGTACGCCCTTGGGACGGCCGGTGGTGCCGGAGGTGTAGATCAGCGTCGCGAGCTGGTCCCTGGTGATCGCGCCGACCCGCTCCCTGATCAGCTCGGGGTCCTTCTCGAGGCGGGCGGCACCACGGGCCTCCAGCTCGGAGAGGGTCAGGATCCAGTCGGCGGTCTCGACCCCGGCCGGGTCGATCACCACGACATGGGTGAGGGCGGGCAGTTCGCCGCGCTTCTCGACCGCCTTGGCGAGCTGGGCCGCGTCCTCCGCGATCAGCACCCGGCTCTCGGAGTCGGAGAGGATGAACGCCGACTCGTCGGCGTTGGTCTGCGGGTAGATCGTGGTCGTGGCGGCGCCGGCGCACATGATGCCGAGGTCCGCGAGGATCCACTCGATCCGGGTCGAGGAGGCGAGGGCGATTCGCTGCTCCGGCTGTACTCCCAGTTCGATCAGCCCGGCCGCGATGGCGTACACCCGCTCCGCGGCCTGCGCCCAGCTGAGCGACTTCCACTCGTCCGGGCCCTGCCCGGAGGCCGCCGGCACCGGGTACCGGTACGCCTCGGCGTCCGGTGTGGCCGCCACGCGCTCCAGGAAGACGGTCGCCACACTCGGCGGACGGTTCTCGATCAGTGTCTGTGTGTCGCTCACGACATCCTCCGGGCCCGCGACAATGCGGCTGGCTCAGGTTTCGGCTTGTTTAACTCGCGAGTAACTATCGAGCAGGGATCAGAGTAAAGCGCGGCCGACCCGTTCGTAAGGGGCGGCGGCCTGTCACTTCCTACCGAGCGCGACCCTACGCACGCGTAGGGGTCCACCGCACTTTCGCACGACGGACCCCTTTCCGTCCGATTCGACGGGTAACCGGCTGTAACCCGCGGTTACTTCTTGCCCTTGCCCGACCCCGCGCTGTCATCGCTGGACAGAACGGCGATGAAGGCCTCCTGCGGAACCTCCACGGAACCCACCATCTTCATCCGCTTCTTGCCTTCCTTCTGCTTCTCCAGGAGTTTCCGCTTACGGGAGATGTCACCGCCGTAGCACTTGGCGAGAACGTCCTTGCGGATGGCGCGGATGGTCTCGCGGGCGATGACCCGGGAGCCGATGGCGGCCTGGATGGGCACCTCGAAGGCCTGCCGCGGGATGAGCTCGCGCAGCTTGGCGACGAGCCGCACACCGTAGGCGTAGGCCGCGTCCTTGTGCGTGATCGCGGAGAACGCGTCCACCTTGTCGCCGTGCAGCAGGATGTCCACCTTGACCAGGCTGGATGCCAGCTCGCCGGTGGGCTCGTAGTCCAGCGACGCGTAACCGCGCGTCTTCGACTTCAGCTGGTCGAAGAAGTCGAAGACGATCTCGGCGAGCGGCAGGGTGTAGCGGATCTCGACCCGGTCCTCGGACAGGTAGTCCATGCCGAGCAGGGTGCCGCGCCGGGTCTGGCACAGCTCCATGATCGAGCCGATGAACTCCGACGGGGCGAGGATCGTGGCGCGTACGACCGGCTCGTACACCTCACTGATCTTCCCCTCCGGGAACTCGCTCGGGTTGGTGACGGTGTGCTCGGTGCCGTCCTCCATGAGGACGCGGTAGACCACGTTCGGGGCCGTGGCGATCAGGTCGAGGCCGAACTCGCGCTCCAGCCGCTCCCGGATCACGTCGAGGTGCAGCAGGCCGAGGAAGCCGACGCGGAAGCCGAAGCCCAGGGCGGCGGAGGTCTCCGGCTCGTAGACGAGGGCGGCGTCGTTGAGCTGCAGCTTGTCGAGGGCGTCGCGCAGCTCGGGGTAATCGGAGCCGTCCAGCGGATACAGGCCCGAGAAGACCATCGGCTTGGGGTCCTTGTAACCGCCGAGCGCCTCGGTCGCCCCCTTGTTCAAGGTGGTGATCGTGTCACCGACCTTGGACTGGCGGACGTCCTTCACGCCGGTGATGATGTAGCCCACCTCGCCGACGCCCAGGCCGTCGGCGGAGAGCATCTCCGGTGAGTTGGTCCCGATCTCCAGCAGTTCGTGCGTGGCGTTCGTGGACATCATCCGGATGCGCTCGCGCTTGTTGAGCTGTCCGTCGATGACTCGTACGTACGTCACCACGCCCCGGTAGGAGTCGTAGACGGAGTCGAAGATCATCGCGCGGGCCGGAGCGTCCTGGACGCCGACCGGGGCGGGAACCTCCGCCACCACCTTGTCGAGCAGCGCCTCGACGCCGAGCCCGGTCTTGGCGGAGACCTTGAGCACGTCGTCGGGGTCGCAGCCGATGAGGTTGGCGAGTTCCTCGGAGAACTTCTCCGGCTGGGCGGCCGGCAGGTCGATCTTGTTCAGTACGGGGATGATCTTGAGGTCGTTCTCCATCGCCAGGTAGAGGTTGGCGAGGGTCTGGGCCTCGATGCCCTGGGCGGCGTCGACGAGGAGGACGGTGCCCTCACAGGCGGCGAGCGACCGCGAGACCTCGTAGGTGAAGTCGACGTGCCCCGGGGTGTCGATCATGTTGAGGATGTGCGTGTCGGTCTTGTCGTGGGTCGGGGCCCACGGCAGACGCACCGCCTGCGACTTGATCGTGATTCCGCGCTCACGCTCGATGTCCATGCGGTCGAGATACTGAGCACGCATCTGGCGCTGGTCGACCACGCCGGTCAGCTGGAGCATCCGGTCGGCGAGCGTGGACTTGCCGTGGTCGATGTGCGCGATGATGCAGAAGTTGCGGATCTGAGCCGGGTCGGTACGGCTCGGCTCGGGCACGTGGCTGGGGATCGCGGGCACGCAGGGTCCTGATTCTTGAGGCGTCCGCAGTGTCTGCGGTCTCGGGTCGGATCGATACGTAGCCTCCATGGTCCCACGCGCGGGGACCGGCGACCGGTTTGGGCCACTCGCGGAGCCGCTGGTAGTCTGAGTGGCTGTGTCCTCATGCCCTCTCAGCACGAGGCACAACTCCGAGAAATCACCTGGTACGGGACCCTGGTTTTCCCTTCGTGGGAATCCTCCTGGCCCCGTGCCTGAACCTGTAGAGGCTCATTCGTGGCGAACATCAAGTCCCAGATCAAGCGGATCAAGACCAACGAGAAGGCCCGGCTGCGCAACAAGGCCGTCAAGTCCTCCCTGAAGACCGCGATCCGCAAGGCCCGTGAGGCCGCTGCCGCGGGTGACGCCGAGAAGGCCACCGAGTACCAGCGCGCTGCTGCGCGTGCGCTCGACAAGGCCGTCTCCAAGGGCGTCATCCACAAGAACCAGGCCGCCAACAAGAAGTCGGCGCTTGCTTCGAAGGTCTCCGGCCTCTAAGGCTCACTCTTCTGATCTGACCGGTCCTGTTCCTACGGGACCGAACCGCCGGAAGGACCAGAGCGGGCCCTCTCTCATCCGCTCCCGACCGGCCCCCAGGAGCCACGCGCGGCCTGCGTTCGCCACGCGGGCGTGACTCCGACAGCTTGAACCGAAGGCCCCGGTGCCGTGCCCTTCCCCAGGGCAGGGCGACCGGGGCCTCCGTCATGACCTGCGCGGATTCTGGTCTGCCGGGTGGCTAGTCCGCCCAGAACTCATTGCTCTTGTCGATGTCCTCGACGCACTCGTCGAGATCGGTGACCTTGTCCCCGACGATCCGGAAGACGATGCACCCGGTGTCGTCCAGGCGCCGGCCCTTCCGCTCGGCCGTGAACCGGCACATCCCGACGGCGTGACCACGCCCGTCCACAGCGATCCCGAGCATGTCCAGACGCATCGACCCGCCGGTCTCCTGCCCGATCCTCTGATACATGTCGATGATCGCGTCCTGCCCCTTGAAGTCCCCCGAGAGCGGGTGACTACCGGGCACGTGATGCGTGGCGTCGTTCGCGATCAACTCCCGCAGGGTGTCCATATCCCCCCGCATGAACGCCTCGAACCCCTTGCGAACCAGCACTGCGTGCGGATGCTCAGCCATGACGACCGCCACCTCTCCGTTGTCCGGCGATGTTCGGCTGACACGACGATTCTCCTCCCGGGCGCCCGAAGGGGCGCGGGGAACTGCGCGATCGACCACAGCGTGGAGGCTGGGGTGTTGAGGCACGGCGTGTGGCCTGAAGGGGGAACGGCGTGAGGGGCCAGCGCCCGAAGGGGCGCGGGGAACTGCGCGACCAGCCACAGCGCATGCCGCGGACGCGCTACGGCACTGTGGGGCACCCCCGATGGCGCGACGGCTCCCGCACCACGGGACGTAATGCGGACTAACCCCGTCCCCGAGACCGCGCCGCCCGAGCAATCGCCACCACCGCCTTCTCCAGGGCGTACCCGGGATCGTCCCCCCCGCCCTTCACCCCCGCGTCCGCCTCAGCCACGGCGCGCAGCGCAACGGAGACCCCGTCCGGCGTCCACCCCCGCATCTGCTGCCGCACCCGATCGATCTTCCAGGGCGGCATCCCCAGCTCACGCGCGAGATCGGCGGGCCGCCCGCCCCGTGCCGACGACAGCTTCCCGATGGCCCGCACGCCCTGGGCCAGCGCACTGGTGATCAGGACCGGCGCGACCCCGGTCGACAACGACCACCGCAACGCCTCCAACGCCTCCGCGGCCCGCCCCTCCACGGCCCGGTCGGCAACGGTGAAACTCGAAGCCTCGGCCCGCCCTGTGTAGTACCGCCCCACGACGGCCTCGTCGATCGTCCCCCCGACATCCGCGACCAGCTGAGACACGGCGGACGCCAGCTCCCGCAGATCACTCCCGATCGCGTCGACCAGCGCCTGGCACGCCTCGGGGGTGGCGGACCGCCCCGTCCCCCGGAACTCCTGCCGCACGAAGGCCAGCCGGTCCGCCGGCTTGGTCATCTTCGGACAGAGGACCTCCCGGGCCCCCGCCTTCCGCGCGGCGTCGAGCAGTGCCTTGCCCTTGGCTCCCCCCGCGTGCAGCAGCACCAGGGTGATCTCCTCGGCGGGCGCCCCGAGATACGCCTTCACATCCTTGACGGTGTCGGCGGAGAGATCCTGCGCATTGCGCACGACCACGACCTTGCGCTCCGCGAACAACGACGGACTGGTCAGCTCGGCAAGCGTCCCCGGCTGCACCTGCTCGGGGCTCAGATCCCGCACGTCCGTATCCGCGTCGGCGGCCCGGGCGGCAGCGACCACCTCCCGCACAGCCCGGTCAAGCAGGAGCTCCTCCTGCCCCACAGCAAGGGTCACAGGGGCGAGGGGGTCGTCATGAGCAGTCTTCTTGGCCATCGCGTACAGCATGGCACGCGGCTCTGACAACGCCGTAGCTGCGGGCCGACGGGGGGCCGGTGGCGGGCCGGTGAGGGGCCGGTGGCGGGCCGGTGAGGGGCCGGTGGCGGGCCGGTGAGGGGCCGGTGGGGGCGCTGGTGCGGGTTGGTCGCGCAGTTCCTCGTGCCCCTGGACGGGAGCGGTCACTCCGGCCCAGCAGCGCTGCCTGCACGGCCCCACACCGGCGCGGACGAGCGAAACCCCACCCCCGCCCAGCCCACCGCGCCTCACCCAACGAACCCGGCCTCACCTCACCCGGCCAAGCCGCCGCGGGCTCATGGCTCTTCCCGCCACCCGTCCCACTCCCCGGCGAACTCGTTCAGCTCCCCGGCATCCAATCGCCCCGCCGCGTCCCGCAGCACCACGAGCCACTGCGCGTCCTCCGCATCGTCCTCCCCTGCCAGCGCGTCCCTCACGACCCGCGGCTCCTCATCCACCCCGAACCGCTCCGAGAGCGCCTCGACGACCTCTTCCGCGGCATCCCGATCAGGCAGCACCAGCACATGTCTCACATCGCTCACGGCACCATTTTCCCGCTCGGCCCCGGTGCCCCGAGCGCTCACCCCTTCGAGACGCCCTGCACCCAGCCGTTCCGGTCGGGATGACGCACCGTCGGCACCCGGTCGAGTTCGATACCGAACCTCTCCCGGTACGCCGCCAGCACCTCCTCGTCCGTCTCCAACTCCCGTTCCTCCCGCGTCCCGTCGGCGGCCGTCACCTTGAAGGCACGACCGCTGAGAGTGATCCGCCCGCCGTCCTCCGTCACCCTTGAGCACACCAGTGACCGGGTGAAGTGCGAGGCCGACGAGGTGCTGTGCCACCAGGCCCCGGCCACGAAATCACCGAGCGCCCGGGGCCGCACCTCCAGCCGGTACTGACTCCTGCCGCCCATGAGGACATCCAGATCCGCGGCGTCGCACGCCCCCTTCGTCACCGCACCGTCCCCGCTCCGCACCCCGGCGGCATCGGGCCCCGCCTCGACGATCCGGAAGGTGCCGCCGGGATCCTCCTGCTCACCCCGCACCCCGAAGGCCAGCGGGTAGTGACTGTGCGCCCCGAACCCGACATCGGCCAGCCACTCGCCCCCGTCCACCGTCCGCACCCGCAGCGCGAGGTGGTCGTACGGGATTCCGAGCCGCCCCTCGTCCCCGTACACCCGGCCCGCGAGCAGCGTGACGTCGAAGCCGAGCGCGGCCAGCAACGCCCCGAACGCCCCGTTCAGCTCATAACAGAACCCTCCCCTCCCGGCACCGACCACCTTCTCCACCAGCCGCTCCTCCTCCAGCACGATCTCCTCACCGAGGTGGACCGACAGGTTCTCGAACGGCACGGTCTGCAGATGACGCAGATGCAGCTCGCGCAGGACCTCCACGGTGGGCCACGCCGGGTGCTGGACTCCCAGTCGGCGGAGATAAGCGTCAACCTGTGCGGGATTCATGCCTCCAGTCTCGCGCCACCCACAGCTCCCCACCGCCCGCGCCACCGCCTTCACCGCCTCCGGCGCCGCGCCCCGCACCTCCTCCGTCTCTGTCTCCGTCCCTGTCTCCGTCTCCCCCTCCGGCTCTGTTTCCGCCGCCCGCCCCGGCGACCGCCAGCGCCCCGTCCCGGTCCGTCCGCAGCACCACAGCACCCCCGGCCCGCAGCGCGGCGACCGTAGTGGGAGCCGGATGGCCGTACGAGTTGTCGGCGCCTACGGAAATGAGCGCGAGCCGCGGGGCGGCCCGGCGTATCAGCTCCGGGTCCTGGTACGCCGAACCATGGTGAGCGACCTTCAGGACATCCACCCCGGCCAGCCGCGCACCCGCCGGTGATCTCAACAGCTCCTGCTGGGCCGGGGGTTCGAGGTCCCCGAGGAGGAGGAAGCGCAGCCCGGCGGACCGTACGAGCATCGTGACACTGGCGTCGTTCGGCCCGTCCGTCGCCGCCACCGTCGCCGGGCCCGCCGGCGGCCACAGCACCTCCCAGGTCAGCGCCCCCGTACGCCGCTTCTCCCCGGCCACGGCACGCGTCACCGGAATGCGCCGAGCGGCCGCCTCCCGCCGTACGGCATCGGCCTGGTCCAGCGGCTCCTCGAACCCCGTCGTCTCGATCGCCCCCACCGACCGCCCCCGCAGCACCCCGGCCAGCCCCGCCACATGGTCGGCGTGGAAATGGGTCAGCACCACGAGCGGCACCTTGGTGATCCCGAGCGTGCGCAGACAGTCGTCGACGAGCCCCGGATCGGGTCCGGCGTCCACGACCACTCCCGTGCCCTCGCCCGCCGCCAGCACCATCGCGTCGCCCTGGCCCACATCGCACATCGCCAGCCGCCAGCCCGGCGGTGGCCAGCCCGTGATCACCCGGGTCACTGGTGGCGGCTGCACGACCGCGAGCACGAACGCCAGGGCGCAGACGGCACACCACCAGGGATGCCTCAGCAGCCGTCGCCCGACGAGCAGCAGGAGGCCGGTGACGAGAGCGAGCAGCCCCGCCCCCGTCCAGCTGCCCGGCCAGTCCACTCCCCCGCCGGGCAGCGACGCCCCGGTCCGGGCGACGTCCGCGATCCACCCGGCGGGCCAACTCGCGCACCAGGCCAGCGCCTTGGCCGCGGGCATCGCCACGGGTGCCGTCGCCAGCGCCGCGAAGCCGAGCACCGTGGCCGGGGCGACGGCGAACTCCACGAGCAGATTGCACGGCACCGCCACCAGGCTCACCCGCGCCGACAGCACGGCGACCACCGGCGCGCACAGGGCCTGCGCGGCAGCCGCGGCGGCCAACGCCTCCGCCAGTCGCGGCGGCACCCGGCGCCGGCGCAACGCCAGGCTCCAGCGCGGCGCGAGCGTGAGCAGGGCACCGGTGGCCAGCACGGAGAGCAGAAAGCCGTAACTGCGGGCCAGCCACGGGTCGTACAGCACCAGCAGCAGTACGGCGGTCGCCAGCGCCGGGATCAGTGATCTGCGGCGTCCGGTCGCGAGCGCGAGCAACGCGACGGCCCCGCAGGCTGCGGCCCGCAGCACGCTCGGGTCCGGCCGGCACACGACGACGAACCCCAGCGTGAGCCCGCCGCCGAGCAACGCGGTCGTCCGCAGCGACACCCCGAGGCGGGGCGCCAGTCCCCGTCGCTCGACGAGTTGGGCGAGTCCGGGCGGCCCGATGAGCAGGGCGAGCAGGATCGTGAGGTTGCTGCCGGAGACGGCGAGCGTGTGCGCGAGGTCGGTCTCCTTGAATGCCTCGTCCAACTCGGGCGTGATCCGTGAGGTGTCCCCGACGACCAGCCCGGGCAGCAGCGCCCGAGCATCCGCCGGCAACCCGTCGGTGGCTTCCCGAAGCCCTGCCCGCAACCGCCCCGCGAACCGCTGCGTCCCGGACGCCTCCCCCACGACCTCGGGCCCTCCCCGGTCCCGCACCCGCAGTACGGCCGCGACCCGGTCACCCCCGGCCAACGCCGACGCGGCACGCGCGGTGACCCGCACCCGTGTGGACGGCAACAACCCGAGCCAGGGCGACCGGGCCGGACCTTCCACGGCGGGCGGCGCACTACGGGCCGCCCGCGCACCCGAGTCGGCCCCCGCACGCGCGTCGACGATCAACAGCACCGGCGCCCGCGTCACCACCGCCCGCCCGTCCGCCGTCTCCACCCGCCGGACGTCGGCGCCGATGACGACGGCGGTCGGGGCCGCGTGGTCCCCCGTGATCCGGGGCCGGGTCAGCCGGGGGTCGGAGGTCACCTCGACCTCGGCGGTCACGGTGGCGTACTGCCGGGCCAGCGCGGGCACCGGTCCCCGTCGCAGATCCGCCCCGTGCAGCCCTGCGGACACGGCGGCAGCCGCGACACAGAGCAGCACAGCGGCGACCGGCACCCGGCCGCCCCGTCCTGGGCCCCGCCCTCCGCGCCACCGTCCCGACAACAACACACAGGCGAGCACCAGGCACCCGGCCACCATCCCCGTGAGCCACCCCGGCGAGGCATCCAGGGTCACAGCGGCCGTGCCCCAGGCCGCGAGCGCCGCCGGTACCAGCCGCAGATCCGTTGGCCCTTCCTGCCGGGGGTGGGCGTCCCCGAGGCGCTTCCCTGAGGCAGCGTGCACAGCGGCCCGCATTCGCGCCTCGCTCTCATGCCCTCGCCGCATCGTGGAGCCGTGCCTCATGGCCGTACGAGATTCCGCAGATCGGCGAAGCGGCGGTCGCCGATGCCGTTGACCTCGCGCAGTTCGTCCACCGAGCGGAAGCCGCCGTGCTGAGTGCGGTAGTCGACGATGTGCTGGGCCAGTACGGGGCCGACGCCGGGCAGGGTGTCGAGCTGGTCCACGGTGGCCGTGTTCAAGGAGACGGGAGCAGCGGCCGGGCCGCCGGCGGCGGGACCGCCCGTGCCGGGCGCGGGCGCGGGTGCGGCCGGGCCGCCGACGATCACCTGCTCGCCGTCCACGAGGAACCGCGCTCGGTTGAGTGTGTCGGTGTTCGTGCCCGGCCGCACTCCACCGGCCGCCTTCAATGCGTCGGCGACCCTCGAGCCGGCCGGGAGCCGCTGGATGCCGGGCTCACGGACCTTGCCACCGACATCCACGACGATCTCGGCCCCGGCCGGTCCTGCCGTGTTCGGGACCCCGCCCGAGACGGCCGGTCCGGCCGCCCCTCGCCGTCCACCTGCGCTGCTCTCCCCGCTCTCCCCGCTCTCCCCGAACGGGGCTGCCGCGCGCACCACTTCGGGTGCCTGGACGGACTGCGTCCGGCCCGTCCAGAAGTGCTGCACGGCGAAGACCGCGGCCACGACGAGCAGCACCGAGAGAGCGACCACGTTCCGCCGCTCCAGGCCGCACCGCGCCTGCAGCCACGCCGGCATCCGCTCCCGCAGAGCCGACCCTGCCCGCTCCCGCCAGTTCCCGTCCCCGTACCCGTAGCCGTTCTCGTTCCCGGAATCGCTGTCCCGCCAGGCCTCACCCCTGGTTTCGGCGTCCCGCCAAACCCCCTCCCGAGAACCAGCGTCCCGCCGGGTCGCCTCCGCTGTACTACCGTCCCGCCAGGCCCTCTCCGCGGCGCCACCGTCCCGCCGGCCTTCTTCAGCAGCACCCGTCCCCCACCGAGCCCTCTCCACGAACCCGACCGCATCGGCGGCCGAACCGGCCTCGGCGACATGGACGGCACCGGCAGCCCCCAGACGCTCCGGCGCGCCCCGCGCCACCTCGTCGTCCACGCCCGGCCCACCCGGCGGCGGCCCCTTCCCCGAGTCCCTCCGCTCCCCGGCCCGTTCGGCGAAGAGCACCTCCGCCCGCCGCTGGAGTTCGTCCGCCGAGGCGGCATGCCGATGCCGGACCCGGCCTTGGGTGCCGGGCGGTCGGCGATGCCGTGAGCGCCCGTCGGAATGAGGGCCGCGGCCCGGCCCGCTGGTCGCCGTCGCTGTACGTGAGCGTGATCGAAGTGCCATGCGCCGAGGATCGGCCACATCCGCACTCTCGCGATGATCTTGGTCAATTCCCGGGGATTACCCACCGGTTGTGGAAAACTCCGCCACCCGGACGAGTGATTCAGGCATCCCGTGCGGCGGCTCCGTCAGCGGGGCGAGACCACGACCCCCAGCAACCCGGGTCCCGTGTGCGCCCCGATCACCGCCCCGACCTCGCTCACATGCAGGTCGACAAGTCCCGTCACCCGCGCCCGCAGACGGTCCGCGAGAGCCGACGCCCGGTCGGGGGCGGACAGATGATGGACCGCGATGTCGACCGGCGCGCTGCCGGCCCGGTCGGCCGCGATCTCCTCCAGGCGGGCGATGGCCTTCGACGCCGTCCGCACCTTCTCCAGGGGCTCGATCCGCCCGCCGACCAGTTTCAGCAGCGGCTTGACGGCGAGCGCGGAACCGAGGAGCGCCTGCGCGGCGCCGATCCGGCCACCACGGCGCAGATAGTCGAGGGTGTCGACGTAGAAGTAGGCCGACGTGCCCGCGGCCCGCTTCTCCGCCGCCATGACCGCTTCGTCGACCGTGCCGCCCGTCTCCGCGGCCTCCGCGGCGGCGAGCGCGCAGAACCCGAGAGCCATGGCGATCATGCCGGTGTCGACCACGCGCACCGGCACCGGCGCCTCGCGCGCCGCCATGACCGCCGCGTCGTAGGTACCGGAGAGCTCGGCGGACAGATGCAGCGACACGATGCCGGTGGCGCCGGACTCGGCGACCTTGCGGTAGTGCTCCGCGAACACCTGGGGGCTGGGCCGCGAGGTGGTGACGGAGCGTCGCTTCTGGAGTGCCTGGGCCAGTGACCGGGTGGAGATCTCGGTGCCCTCTTCCAGCGCGCGGTCGCCGAGGACCACCGTCAGGGGTACCGCTGTGATGCCGTGCCGCTCCATCGTCCGCTGCGGCAGGTAGGCCGTTGAATCCGTGACGATCGCGACATGGCGGGACATGAGCTGGAGGTTACCTGCCGTAGCGTCCGGCTGGCAGCCCGGCCCCTGTCACCCGGGGCTGCCGTGTCCGGATCAAGTCGTGCTCTCCGGACGGGGTTTCTTCTGCCAGGGGTAGGTGGGACGAGGACCCGGCGGGGTGATCGCGGGCCGCGTCGGCTCCTCGGCGGTGCGGGAACGTGGCGTCTCGGGCCAGGTCTGCTGCTCGGTGCTGCCGCCGGCGGTGGGAGTCTCGGGCCATGGGGGCGGTGTCGCGGTGGGCTCGGTCTTCGTCCAGTGCCGCAGGGCGCCGGACTCGACGTCGATCTGCGCGCTCAGCGTGTCCAGGTCGTCGTCGGCGAAGCGGCGCGCGCGGTCGCGTGCCGCCCAGCGCAGGGAGTCCGCCGACTGTGTGATGCGCTCGGTGCGCTCCCGCAGACCGGGCAGACGCTCCGCGAGCGTCGCACGGTCGGGCTCGGACTCCAGGCGCTTGAGTTCGCCGTCCAGTTCGTGGCCGTGGGCGCTGAGTCGCTGGAAGAGGCCGAGGGACTCCTTGAGGGATTCGTCCTCGGCCACGCCCGCGTGCAGCGCGTCCTGGGTGGCCCGCATCGAGGTGCGCAGCTTCAGCCGCAGCTGGGCCAGTTCGCCCGCCGGGCCGAGCTGGGCGAAGGACTTGGCGCGCAGGGTGTGGTCCTCGACCGTGCGCCGGGCCTGGGTGAGGGTGCGGTCCACACCGCGCTTGGCGGCGCCCACCGCCTTCACCGTCGCGTACACGCCGAGCACCACGAAGAGCACGAAGAGCAGGGCCACGATCGCGATCACTGCTTCCACGAAACTCCTCCTCCGCCCCGACACGGCACTCGCCGCTCTTCAAAGGTAAACGCGACGGGCAGGTTCGGAGTTCCGGAAGAACCCCGAACCTGCCCGCACGCACCCCCTAGGGGGCGTTACGCCGGAACGATGTTCACCAGCTTCGGCGCCCGCACGATCACCTTGCGGATGCCCGCCCCGTCCAGCGCCGCCACGACCTTCTCGTCGGCCAGCGCGACCTTCTCCAGCTCGTCGTCGGAGATGGCGGGCGAGACCTCCAGGCGGGCCTTGACCTTGCCCTTGACCTGGACCACGCAGGTCACGGTCTCGTCCACGACGTACCGCGGGTCGGCGACCGGGAAGTCCTGGTGGACGACCGAGTCGGTGTGGCCCAGCTTGCGCCACAGCTCCTCGGCGATGTGCGGGGCCAGCGGCGCGATCAGCAGCACCAGCGACTCGGCGACCGGACGAGGAACCGCCGCGCCCGCCTTGGTCAGGTGGTTGTTCAGCTCGGTGACCTTGGCGATGGCGGTGTTGAAGCGCAGGCCCTCCAGGTCCTGGCGCACCCCGTCGATCGCCTTGTGCAGGGCACGCAGCGTCGTCTCGTCGGGCTCGGCGTCGACGACGGTGACCTCGCCGGTGGCCTCGTCGACGACGTTTCGCCACAGCCGCTGCAGCAGGCGGTACTGGCCGACCACCGCGCGCGTGTCCCACGGACGCGAGACGTCCAGCGGGCCCATCGCCATCTCGTACAGGCGCAGGGTGTCGGCGCCGTACTCCTCGCAGATCGCCTCGGGGGTGACGGCGTTCTTCAGGGACTTGCCCATCTTGCCCAGCTCGCGCTTGACCTGCTCGCCGTTGTGGAAGAAGGCGCCGTCGCGCTCCTCGATCTCGGCGGCCGGCACCGGGAAGCCCCGGCTGTCGCGGTACACGAAGGCCTGGATCATGCCCTGGTTGTACAGCTTGTGGAACGGCTCGGGCGACGAGATGTGCCCCAGGTCGTACAGGACCTTGGACCAGAAGCGCGCGTACAGCAGGTGCAGCACGGCGTGCTCGGCGCCGCCGACGTACAGGTCGACTCCGCCGTGCGGCTGCCCCGCGCGCGGGCCCATCCAGTACTGCTCGATCTCCGGGTCGACCAGCTTCTCGCTGTTGTGCGGGTCCAGGTAGCGCAGCTCGTACCAGCAGGAGCCGGCCCAGTTGGGCATGGTGTTGGTCTCGCGGCGGTACGGGCGGGGACCGCGTCCGTCGCCCAGGTCCAGGGTGACGTCGACCCAGTCCTGGTTGCGGGACAGCGGGGTCTCCGGGGAGGTGTCCGCGTCGTCCGGGTCGAAGGTGCGGGGCGAGTAGTCCTCGACCTCGGGCAGCTCCAGCGGCAGCATCGACTCGGGCAGGGAGTGGGCGATGCCGTCCTCGTCGTAGACGATCGGGAAGGGCTCGCCCCAGTAGCGCTGGCGGCTGAACAGCCAGTCGCGCAGCCGGAAGTTGACGGTGCCCTCGCCGATGCCCTTGCTCTGCAGCCACTCGGTGATGCGCGCCTTGGCGTCGGTCACGCCCAGGCCGTCCAGGGAGACGTCCTCGCCGTGCGAGTTCACGATCTTGGCGTCGTACGAGACGAAGGCGTCGTCCCACGTCGAGGCGTCCGTGCCCCGGTCGTCGCTCGGCTCGACCACGCAGCGGATCGGCAGCTCGAAGGCGCGCGCGAAGGCGAAGTCACGCGTGTCGTGCGCCGGTACGGCCATGATCGCGCCGGTGCCGTAGCCCATCAGGACGTAGTCGGCGATGAAGACGGGGATCTGCTCGCCGTTGACCGGGTTGGTGGCGAACGCGCCGGTGAAGACACCGGTCTTGTCCTTGGCCTCGGCCTGGCGCTCGACGTCCGACTTGGAGGCGGCCTGGGCGCGGTAGGCGGCGACGGCCTCGGCCGGAGTGGCGTGGCCGCCGGTCCACACGTCGTGGGTGCCCTCGGGCCAGACGGCCGGGGTGAACTTCTCGACCAGCGGGTGTTCGGGGGCCAGCACCATGTAGGTCGCGCCGAACAGGGTGTCCTGGCGGGTCGTGAAGACCGTGATCGCCTCGCCGTCGATCGGGAAGTCGACGCGGGCGCCCTCGGAGCGGCCGATCCAGTTGCGCTGCTGCAGCTTGATGGCCTCGGGCCAGTCCAGCTCGTTCAGGTCGTCCAGCAGGCGGTCGGCGTACGCGGTGATCCGCATGTTCCACTGGCGCAGCTTGGCCTTGAAGACGGGGAAGTTGCCGCGCTCGCTGCGGCCGTCGGCGGTGACCTCCTCGTTGGCCAGCACGGTGCCCAGACCCGGGCACCAGTTGACCGGCGCGTCGGAGGCGTACGCCAGGCGGTACTCGCCCAGGACGTCGGCACGCTCGGCGGCGGACAGGGCGTCCCAGGAACGGCCACCGGGAACCGCGCGCTCACCGGACTCGAACCGCGCGACCAGTTCGGAGATCGGGCGGGCCTTCTTCGCCTCGTCGTCGTACCAGGAGTTGAAGATCTGGACGAAGATCCACTGGGTCCACTTGTAGTAGTCCGGGTCGATCGTGGCGAACGACCGGCGCTTGTCGTGGCCCAGGCCCAGCCGGCGCAGCTGGGACTTCATGTTGTTGATGGCGGCCTCGGTGGTGACCCGGGGGTGCTCGCCGGTCTGCACGGCGTGCTGCTCGGCGGGCAGGCCGAAGGCGTCGAAGCCCAGGGTGTGCAGGACGTTGTGGCCGGTCATCCGCTGGAAGCGGGCGAAGACGTCGGTGGCGATGTAGCCCAGCGGGTGGCCGACGTGCAGGCCCGCACCGGAGGGGTACGGGAACATGTCCATGATGTACTTCTTGGGCTTGGCGACCAGCTCGGGGTCGCCCGCCAGGTCACCCTTGGGGTTCGGCGCCGCGTAGGTGCCGTCGGCATCCCAGAAGTCCTGCCAGCGTGCCTCGATCTCGGCCGCGACGGCAGCCGTGTAGCGGTGCGGCGCGGCCACCTCGGCGGCAGCGGGGTTCGTCTCGCTCATGATCCTCAAAGCTCCATCGATCGTCTCTGCCGGCGGCTGTGTCGTCCGGAAACGAAAAATCCCCTCGCACAGGAGGGGACGCCGCGCCGATTCCGACCACGTCTTCACCGGTGGTCGGGACTGATCAGCGCGGCTCGCTAAGCAGAAGGCGTACGGCACGCATGGCGTCAGAGTACCGCAGCCGTTGAGCAAGCCGCGACGAACTTACGTATGCCTCTGTGGCACCGGGTGCCGCACTCGCCGCCGCAGTCGAGCGCAACCGTCCGATCCGACACAGGAACCGAGTCATGGCCAATGGTTACTTCGCGTAACAGCTACTAAGGGACATCACAACGGCCCCGCAGTCGTTTGATAACAACGCAATAACTCAAATGCCGTACCCATCGGTATGGCGCCACTTAGAGTGCGGCAGCGGGACCGCCTTCCCGAACCGCTCGGAGTTGCCCCCATGAACCCTCGTAGTACTAGCAACACGCTCCCCAGGACCGGCCGGTCGGCCTACGGGGTGGCGACGGCCGTCTTTCTGCTGGCCATCCCTCTGGTCGTGGTGTACGGAGGTGTCTGGCTCCAGGACTTCCTCAACTTCGGAGCGGGCGTGGTGACGCTCGTCCTCCTCACCTGCTCCGTGATCTGGGGGCTCGTCGCACAGGACCGGCTGATCCTCAACACCCGGCAGCGGATCGTCGCGCAGGGGATCCACCGGATCACCGCCGTGGGCTCGATCACGTTCCTTCTGCTGCACATCGGGATCAAACTGACCCTCGACCACACGACCTGGATCGCCGCGTTCATCCCGTTCGGGCTCGGCTTCAGCAGCAGCGGAGGCCTCATAGGTCTCGGCACCCTGGCCGGCCAGCTCATGATCTTCGTCGGCATCACCGGCGCCCTGCGCAACCGGTTCGCCTCCCCGGCCCCGGTCGCGGCACGGTGGCGGGCGATGCACATGCTGGCATACCCGGCCTGGTGCGCCGGACTGGTCCACGGCCTGTACGCGGGGCGCGCGGTGAAGGCCCCGATCTTCACGTACCTGTACGTGCTCTGCCTGCTCGGTGTCATCGCGGCCCTCGCCCTGCGCTCGGCACCTCGCCCCTTCAAGCGCAAGGTCACCGACCGGATCGCCATGCTCCTCGGCGCCGAGGAGCGGCCGGGCCGCGAGGAACTGGAAGCCAGCCGCGCCAGGCGGGCCGCGGAAACCGCCGCGCCGGGACGCGAGAGCCGCCGGCCCGCCGAGTCCGCCGGCCGGCGTTCGGAGTCCGCCCTGCCCGGCTACGAGGGCCTGACCCAGCAGACCGGTGGCATGCCCCTCTACCAGGCCGCACCGGCCCCGGAGCCCGCGGGCAGCGGATTCGCCGCCGCCTATCGCGCCGTGTCACCGGGCACGCAGCAGTCCTTCGACACCGGCCAGACCGCGCGCATGGACATGCCGATGGACATGCAGGCCGCCACCGACCCCATCGCGCGCATGGACAGCGGCAGCACCTCCGGCAGCTGGCCGATCCCGTCCCCGCCACCGGTCGGCGAAGCGCCCCCCTCCGTCTACGACCCGCTCCAGGACACGGGGTACAACATCCCGACCTATGGCGGTAATTCGGGCACGGCCGACTATCTCTCAGGTGATGTGCGCGACACCGGTGAGACGAACACCCTTTACGGCACGTACAACCCGAATGACACGTACAACAGCGGTCCCGCCACGGATACAACGCCCGGTCAGTCGTACGACTTCGACGCACCGGGCTCGGGCGAACCTTGGAACACGCCTTCCGGAGGCTATAGGTGAACGAGGCCCTGCCCGACGTACCAGAGGTCCGCGTGGTCGGCCTTCCTCAGCTCACGTCGGGTTTCGACCTTGTCGAACGACTTGACCTGCCCATGCACCTGAAGGTGCACGGGCCGCTCGAACCCATGGGCGGGGAGCAGCTCGCGAAGCTCTCCGAAGCCATCAACCTGAAGGGACGCGGCGGCGCCGGCTTCCCCTTCCACAAGAAGCTGCGCTCGGTCGCCGAGGCGGCGATCAAGCGCGGCGTCCGCCCGGTCGTCGTCGTCAACGGCAGCGAGGACGAACCGGCCTGCCGCAAGGACACGGTGCTCATCAACCGTGCCCCGCACCTCATCCTGGACGGCGCCCTCCTGGCCGCCGAAGCCCTGGGTGCCCGCACGCTCGTGGTGGGGGTCACCCGGGAGTCCACCCAGCGGTCCATGGAGGCCGCCCTCGCCGAACGCGGTCTCAGCAACGGCCGCAGATCGGCTCTACGCGCGCGCGTGCAGCGCAATCCCGTCCGTATGGTCACCGGAGCGGCGGCCTCGCTGATCCGTTCCATCGACGGCGGCCCTGCCATCCCGCCCGGCCGCAAGATCAGCGCCTCCCAGAGCGGCGTCGGCGGTGCACCGACCCTGCTCTCCAACGCCGAGACCTTCGCGCAGCTCGCGATCGCCGCCCGCATCGGCCCGGAGCGTTACGGCAACACCGGGCTGTACGACGAGCCGGGCACCGTCCTGCTCACGGTCTCCGGCGCCGTGGCGCGCCCGATGGTGATCGAGGTCCCCACGGGCGTACCGCTGCGCTACGTCCTGCAGTTGGCCGGCGCCCCGCCGGTCCCGCAGGGCGTGCTGACCGGCGGCTACCATGGCAAGTGGATCGACGCGGCGACGGTCAACGAGGCGATCGTCTCCCGCAACTCCCTGGACGCCGTGGGCGGCGCGCTCGGCGCCGGCGCGATCCTGCCGATCACTCAGGAGACCTGCCCGCTGGGTGAGTCGCTGCGTGTGGCGCAGTGGCTGGCCGAGGAGAGCGCGGGCCAGTGCGGCCCCTGCTATCTCGGTCTGCCGGCCGCCGCGCGCGGCATGGAGGACATCCTCAACGGCGGCGGGCCTGCCGCCCTGGAGGCCCTCAAGCAGGTCGCCAAGAACGTGAAGCGGCGCGGCGCTTGCTCGCACCCGGACGGCTCCGCGATGTTCCTGGAGTCGACCATCAAGGCGTTCACGGACGACCTGGCCGCCCATGTCCTCGGCAACGGCTGCGGACGGCCCGTGGAGGGCGTTCTGCCGCTCTTCGAGGGCGGCAGGACACCCACCGGCATCGCGGGTGGCGCCGAGGCCGAGGAGAGCGGCCCCAGCCGTCAGAAGATCTACGTCGACTGGACACTCTGCCGGGGCCACGGTCTGTGCGCCGACATCCTGCCCGAGGTCTTCGAACTCGGCGCCGACGGCTTCCCGACCGTCGCCCAGGCGCAGGTGCCGCGCTACGCCGAGGCGAAGGCGCTACGCGCGGTGCGTCGCTGCCCCGCGCTCGCCCTGCGCCTCGAGGAGGAGACAGCACGCGACAAGGGCCCTTCCCGCAACCTTCCGGTCCTCTCCCAGGGCCGCGGGAGGCGTGCGCTGGGCCGCTGACCGACAACGAAAGGGCCGCCCTGAAGAGGGCGGCCCTTTGGACTGTCCGGCCATAACTGCCGCTGAAAACGCCGAGATCCCGCCGGATCGATGATCTGGCGGGATCTTTCTGTGGAGCTAAGGAGATTTGAACTCCTGACCCCCTGCATGCCATGCAGGTGCTCTACCAACTGAGCTATAGCCCCGAGCGGTGTTCCGCGGGTCTCCCCGGCGGCGACGCCAACATTACACGGTCCACCGGGTGGAACACCAAATCGTTTCGCTGGGGCGGGAGGGCCCACGTCAAGCGGTCACGAACGAGTAGAACCTCTTCAGCGTGCAGTGTTCTTCGAGGAGGCGGCCGTAGATCGGCTCACCCTCGAGTTCGCGGTACGTCTCGATGGGGTCGCCTTTTATGATCAGCGCCCGCGCGCACTCCTCGCACCAGTACTGGTAGTCGGGATTGACCGGCTCCATGTCCCGCACGATCGGCGTCCCACTGCCGCACCAGTCGCATTTTCGCCTGTGTGCACCCATCGTTCAGCTCCAGCTGTGGCCGCAGGCCGTGCACACGTAGGAGATTCCGCCGTTGTCGCCAAGTACCTGGGCGACATGGACAGAACCGCAGGAAGGGCAGATGAGGCGCACCGTCGTGTCCCTTGTCGACGCCGCTTCGCGGAGGTGGCCGACCTCCACGAGGATGCTCGCTGGCATCACTACTCCCTCCCGTCGGGCCGCGCCCCCTTCCGGCCGTTTGATTCTGCCACGGCCGGACCAATACGGTCAGCGACGCCTGAGTACCAGTCCGGACACGGCGCCCACCGCGGCGGTCCCGGCCAGCGCGAACGTGCACGTCCAAAGCGCCTCCGCAGAGGTATACGCCTCAGAGGGGCCGAGTGACTCAAGTCGGTTCAAGAACAGTGTGCCGAAGCCCGCGACGCCGATCAGCTGGCCGAGCTGGGTGACCGTGGCGAGCAGACCGCTGGCGTCCGCCGCGTGCCGGGGCTCCACCGTGGCCAGGGCCCCGGTGAGCGTGGGGCTGAAGGCGAGCGCGAGCCCGACACCCATGCCGACGTAGGCGGCGTACAGCGCGACGCCGCCGTCGCCGCCGTCCTTGAGCGCCAGGCCCACACCCAGCGCGCCCAGCGCGGTGATCACGAACCCGACGGGCGTCAGCAGCCGCTGCCAGGATGCGGGCCAGCGGCGCCAGGTCAGTCCGACGATGCCGAAGACCACCGCCGTCGGCGCGAAGGAGAGCCCGGCCCGCAGCGCGCTGTAGCCGAGGCCGCCCTGCACGTACAGGGTGAGAACGAAGAGGAAGCCGCCGTTGACCGCCATGACCGCCATGATCCGGAAGACGGCGAGGCCCATGCCGGGATGGCGCAGCACGCTCGGGGTGATCAGCGGGGCACCGCCGCGCCGAGCCAGCCGGGACTCGTAACCGCAGAAAACGGTGAACAGGATCGCGGAAGCGGCCAGGGACAGCCACGACCACAGCGGCCAGTCCTCCTCCTGCCCGAGCACCAGCGGCACCGTGCACAGCGACACGGCCGCGCCGAGCAGCACCAGGCCGGGCAGGTCGAGACCGCGTGCCCGGTCCCGGGGCGTCGGACGGTCCCCGGGCAGCAGGACACGGGTGCCCACGGCGAGCAGGACGAGACCCACCGGCACGTTCACGAGGAACACCGGCCGCCAGCCCGTGCCGAACAGGTCGGCGCTGACCAGGACTCCACCGACGACCTGCCCGGCGGCGGCACCGACCGCGAGGACGGCCGAGTACACGCCGAGCGCCTTCATCCGAGCCTCGCCGGTGAAGTTGCGCTGGATCAGGCTGAGCACCTGCGGGATCATCACCGCCGAACCGGCGCCCTGCACCAGCCGGAAGACGATCAGTTCGGTGGCTCCCTGCGCCAGCCCGCAGGCGAGCGAGGCCGCCGTGAACAGGGCGAGCCCGGCGAGGTGGACCCGGCCGTGCCCGAACCGTTCGCCGAGCCGGGCGCCGGTGATCAGCAGCACCGAGTACGTGATGGCGTATCCGGCGACGACCAGCTGGAGTTGGGCGCCCGAGGCGTGCAGTTCCGTGCCGATCGTCGGGGCCGCGACGTTCACGATGAACACGTCGAGCAGCGCCATGAACTGGGCGGCGAGCACGAGCGCGAGCAGGGGCCGGGGCCGGTTGTCAGTGGCGGGTGCTTCACTTTTGACAGATGGGGAAACGGGTGCGGGATCCGGTCCCGTCCGGGGCGTTGTCGTCATGCCGTCGAGCCTGAGGACATCCCGGTAAGGGTGCCGAGAGCCCGCTGATGCTGGTACTGCCAGCACCTGGCAAGCGACGGGTGCGGCACCGAGGATGGTCGTGACGAGGGGGGACGTGACGATGAGGACGACACAGCGACGACGGCCCGAGCTGGCCTCGTTCCTGCGCAGCAGGCGGGCCCGGGTGACTCCGGCCGACGTGGGCATGCCGCCGGGTCTCAGGCGCCGCACCCCGGGACTGCGCCGCGAGGAGGTCGCCCAGCTCTCCGGCGTCGGTGTGACCTGGTACACGTGGCTGGAGCAGGGCCGGCCGATCAACGCGTCCGCGCAGGTCCTGGACGCCGTGGCCCGCACGCTCCGGCTCGACGCTCCGGAGCGGGAGCATCTGTACCGCCTGGCGCAGGTGCCGTTCGCCCCGGACCCGGAGGGCCTGACGCGGTCGACGGGCCCGGAGGTGCAGGGCATCATCGACGCCCTCGACCCGCTCCCGGCGGTCGTCTACAACTCGCGCTACGACATCCTGGCCACCAATTCCGGCTATCGGGACCTGTTCCTGATCCCGGAGATCGTCGACATCGGGGTGGCGAACGCGCTGTGGACGCTGTTCACCGTGTCCGACGAGGCCTGCCCCCTGTTGCACCGGGAGCGCGAGCTGCCGGTGATGGTGGCGACGCTGCGGTCCTCGTACGGCAGACATGTGGGCGAGCCGGCCTGGGAGAGGTTCATAGCCGCGCTGGCGGCGGCCAGCCCGTACTTCGCCGAACTGTGGGCGAGCGGAGAGGTGGTGCAACCGGGGCCACGGGTCAAGACGTTCCGTCACAAGGCGGTGGGCGAACTGCGGATGACGTCCCAGTCGCTGTCGATCGACGGGATGCCGGAGTGCCGGATCGTGGTCTACACACCAGAGGACGAGGAGACCCGGGAGAAAGCGGCGCGGCTGCGAAAGCACACGGAACGGGAGCACACAGAAAATCCCGCCTCCTGAAGGAGACGGGATCCTGATGATCACCGATCTTTGACAACTCAACAGAGTGTCGGTCTGTGGAGCTAAGGAGAATTGAACTCCTGACCTCCTGCATGCCATGCAGGCGCTCTACCAACTGAGCTATAGCCCCTTGTGTTCTTCCCGCTCGGCGGGCGAACAAGAAGAACTTTAGCCTGCGACCTGCCGGAAGTGAAATCCGGTCCGGAGCCCTCAGTCGTCGTCGCCGAGCACCGGCTCCGGGAGCGTGCCGGCATTGTGCTCCATGAGGCGCCAGCCGCGGGCGCCCTGGCCCAGGACGGACCAGCAGCAGTTGGAGAGGCCGCCGAGGCTCTCCCAGTGCCGGGAGTCCAGACCGAGCAGCCGGCCGATGGTGGTGCGGATCGTGCCGCCGTGGCTGACCACGACAAGGGTGCCGTCCTCGGGGAGCTTCTCGGCGTGCCGGAGCACGACGGGAGCGGCGCGGTCGGCGACCTCGGTCTCCAGTTCGCCGCCGCCGCGGCGCACCGGCTCACCGCGCTTCCACGCGGCGTACTCCTCGCCGTGCCGGGCGATGATCTCCTCGTGCGTCAGGCCCTGCCAGACGCCCGCGTAGGTCTCGCGCAGGCCCTCGTCGTGGGCCACCTCCAGGCCGGTGAGCGCGGCGAGCTCGGCCGCGGTGTTCGCGGCCCGCTGGAGGTCGGAGGCGACGATGGCGTCGGGCTGGAGGGAGGCCAGCAGCCGGGCGGCCCTGCGGGCCTGGCCGACACCGGTCTCGGTGAGCTCGACGTCGGTGGTGCCCTGGAAGCGGCGCTCCACATTCCAGGCGGTCTGTCCGTGCCGCCACAGGATGACGCGACGGCCCCGGCCCTTCCGGTCGGCGGGAGCGGTCATCGCGGCTCCCCGAACTCGGCGGCGTCCTCCTCGGCCCGGAGCTTGGTGTGCTCCTCCGCCTTGCCGCGGGTCGCCTTGGCGTCGGCCGGCAGCTCCAGCTCGGGGCAGTCCTTCCACAGCCGCTCCAGAGCGTAGAAGACCCGCTCCTCGCTGTGCTGGACATGGACGACGATGTCCACGTAGTCGAGCAGGACCCAGCGGGCCTCGCGGTCGCCCTCGCGGCGCACCGGCTTGGCGCCGAGCTCCTTCGAGAGCCGCTCCTCGATCTCGTCGACGATGGACTTGACCTGGCGGTCGTTGGGTGCGGACGCCAGCAGGAAGGCGTCGGTGATCGACAGGACGTCGCTGACGTCGTAGGCGATCACATCATGGGCGAGCTTGTCGGCGGCCGCCTGCGCGGCGGCGTGGATGAGCTCGAGAGAACGGTCAGTGGCGGTCACTACAAGGCTTTCGGTCGGCGGTCGATTGACATCAAGGGTCTCACGGACCGCCGACGGCACCCCACGTGATCGTGGAGATCACGCGGGGTGCCGCTGCGGAGCCGGAGCCCGGGCTAGGACGAGGAGGACGGCTTGTAGTCCTGGCCGAGGACCACGGAGACGTTCGCGCTCGACGACAGGTTGCCCTTGGTGACCGCGCCGGCGGGCAGACCCAGGGTCTTGGCGACCTCGGTGGCGTTCGCCTTGTCGGCCGCGTCGGAGTAGACGACCTTGGAGGTGGCCTGTGCCGAGGAGGGCGTGCCGCCGTCGACGAAGGTGAAGCCGCCGTTGAGGAGGACGACGCGGGCCTTCTCGGTGTTGTCCTTGGTGCCGGTGGCGTTCTGGACGGAGACGCTCACGGCCGCGTCCTTGTCGGGACTCTTCGCCTTGCCACCGAGGACGTCCTTGACCACGCTCGCACTGGCCGCCGCGCTCAGCGTGCCGTCCTGCTGGACGGGCAGCAGCGCGGTCTTGTAGTCGCCGCCCTTGGCGAGGTCGGCGAGCTTGGCGAGGAAGGTGCCGAGATCCTTGTCGGTCAGGGACGGGTCCAGGATCTGGGCCAGTGTCTGCACGGTGGTGGTCGCGGCCGTCGGATCGGAGGACAGCTTGCGCAGCACGCCCTGCATGACCTGGCCGAAGCGCTCCAGCTGGGCGTTCTGGGCCTCGCCGGAAGCGCGGTAGGTGGCGTAGGCGACGGCCATCTTGCCGCTGAGGGTCTGCCCCTTGCCCTTGTTCACCAGGGGCGCCTGGCCCTTCTTCTTGGCGTCCGGGTCGGGTACGGCGGTGTTGGTGTCGACGTCGATGTTGCCGACGAGGTCGACCAGGTTCTGCAGATAGGGGGTGTCCAGACGCCAGGTGCCCTCGATGTCGGTGCCGAGGGCGGTGTCGAGGGAGTCGACGGTCCCGGAGGAGCCGTCGTCGTCGACCGACTTGGCGAGGGTCGTCGTGGTGCCGTCGTCGGCGGTCAGGGCGAGGGAGTTGGGGATCAGGACGGTGGTGCCCTGCTTGGTGGTGGTGTTGTCGACGAGCAGCGCCGTGGAGGTGCCGCCCTTCGCGGTGTTGTGCAGATGGACGACGATCACGTCGCGGTTCTGGGCGCTCGCCGCGATCGTGGTGCCCTTCTTGCTCTCCGGGTCCGACAGAGCGGGCAGTTTTCCGGCGTACCAGAGGTAGCCGACGCCGCCCACCGCGACCAGGGCGAGGACGACGACCAGGGCGACGAGCCGGCTGCGGGCGCGGCGCTTGGCCTCCTCACGGCGCTCGGTGCGGTTCTCGGTGAAATTGAGCCAGTCGATGACATCCTCGGAGTCACCGTCGGGATCCTCGACGAACGCGAACTGTGCGGTGTGGTATTGCCGTTCGTCCCCGTCGGCGGGGTCCGCACCGGGACGGGCGGTGCCGGGACGACCCGCGTCGGCGGGATCCTCCTCGACCGCGGGGCGGTAGCCCTGGCCGGCCTGAGGGCCCGCAGTGTGCCCCTGGGCGGCCTGCGCGCCCTGCGCATGGCCCCGGCCGGCCTGCGTGCCCCGGGACGGCCCGCTCTGCTGCGGGATGTAGGCGGTCTGTTCGGCGACTCGGGGCTGCTGACCGCTCGCGGCGGCCTGGCCGTAAGGGTCGTACCCCGCCGAACCGCCGCCCTGCTGGGCCCCGTTGGCGTAGGGGTCGTAGGGCGGCACGGGCGCCTGCCGGCCGGTGTCGCCGGCGCCGTAGGGGTCGTACGGCGGGACGGGGTTCTGGGTGCCCGTGTCGTACGGCGCGGCCTGTCGGCTGCCCGTGGCGTACGGGTCGTAGCCGTAGCCCTGCTGGGCGTAGGGGTCGTACTGCTGCTGCGGGGCCTGTTGCGGCGGGACCTGCCGGTACACCGGCCGGCCGTACTCGTCGTAGCCGACGAGTGCGTACTGGTTCTCCTGATCGTCGCCGTAGCCCGCGTCGTATCGGTCGTTCACCGGTGCCCCTCTCGGCTCACTCGCCGCGGTACAGCTCGCGCTTGTCGATGTAACGCACGACTCCGTCCGGCACCAGGTACCAGACGGGGTCGCCCTTGGCGACTCTCGCCCGGCAGTCGGTGGAGGAGATGGCCAGGGCGGGGACCTCGACGAGCGAGACACCGCCCTCGGGCAGCCCGGGGTCGGCCAGGGTGTGGCCGGGGCGGGTGACTCCGATGAAGTGCGCGAGGGAGAAGAGCTCTTCCGCGTCCCGCCAGGTGAGGATCTGGCCCAGGGCGTCGGCGCCCGTGATGAAGAAGAGGTCGGTGTCGGGGTTGAGGGACTTGAGGTCGCGCAGCGTGTCCGTGGTGTAGGTGGCGCCACCGCGGTCGATGTCGATGCGGCTGACCGAGAACTGCGGGTTCTCGGCGGTCGCGATGACCGTCATCAGATAGCGGTCCTCGGCCGGGGAGACCCGGCGGTGGGTCTTCTGCCACGGCTGGCCGGTCGGTACGAACACCACCTCGTCCAGGTGGAACTGTGCGACGACCTCGCTGGCCGCCACGAGGTGCCCGTGGTGGATCGGGTCGAAGGTTCCGCCCATGACGCCGAGGCGGCGCTTGCCGGGGTTCGACGGGCTGTTGCCCGGGCCGGTAGGCATGTCCTGCTCTCCCATGCGTGCAGACCCTACCGGCCCGATCTGAGGGCACCGGCCGGAGGAGGCCCCGAGTGCCCCGCTTTGGGCACTCGGCGCCTCAGCGGTCGCGGTTGAAACGGGTGGTGATCCACAGCAGGAGCAGCAGGATGAGCAACGCCCCGCCGCCGGTCACCAAGGGGTCGAGGCTCTCGTGGTTGCCGCCGTGCTCCTGGCCCTCTGCGGCGAGGGTGACCAACTGGGCAGCGGTGCTGTGGAAGCTCATCTTCGGCAGGACCTATCCGGTGGGCGGGATAAAGATGTCGGCCCATCGTAAGCGGGCGCGGTGAGGGCGATCACGCCGACTCCACCGTTGGGGGACGGCGGGGAACCTTCGACCTTTCTCAGTCGTCCTTCCGCTTGTACCCCCGCAGCAGGAACCACGCGGTGAACGCACAGCCCAGGAACATCACGACCAGTACCACCCGGAGCAGATCTCCGGATCCTTGCTGCTCGGCGGCGCTCGCGGCCTGGGTGAGCCAGGCGGCCCGGGTGTGTTCCATCACGTGGACTCCTTCGCTGTACTGCCCGTCCACGCTATCTCCGCCTAGGCTGGGCTCTGCTTCGGGGGGCGCAAAGGGCCGCACAAGGGTCCGCAAAGGATCACAGAGGTCAAAGGGCACAGCCAAAGACGCACATGGGGGAAGACATGTCCGACGACGGCCATCAGAACAACGGGCACGAGAACGTGCCGAGCAGGCAGCGCAGGCGTTTCCCGGGAATCTCCTCCCGTGCGTACGAACACCCCGCCGACCGCTCCGCCCTGGTGGCGCTGCGCAAGCTGAGCGGTTTCGACACGGTGTTCAAGGCGCTCAGCGGTCTGCTCCCCGAGCGGAGTCTGAGGCTGCTGTTCCTGTCCGACTCGGTGCGCGTCTCCGACCAGCAGTTCGCGTACCTCAACGACATGCTGCGGGACGCGTGTTACATCCTGGACCTCGAGAAGGTCCCGCCGATGTACGTCAACCAGGACCCTCAGCCGAACGCGATGTGTATCGGCCTGGACGAGCCGATCATCGTCGTCACCACGGGTCTGGTCGACCTGCTCGACGAGGAGGAGATGCGGGCGGTCGTCGGCCACGAGGTGGGCCACGCCCTGTCCGGCCACTCGGTCTACCGGACCATACTGCTGTTCCTGACCAGCCTCGCCCTCAGGGTGGCGTGGATCCCGCTGGGCAACATCGCGATCATGGCGATCGTGACCGCGCTGCGCGAGTGGTTCCGCAAGTCGGAGCTGTCGGCGGACCGGGCGGGCCTGCTGGTCGGCCAGGACCTGAAGGCCTCGATGCGCGGCCTGATGAAGCTGGCCGGCGGTCACCATCTGCACGAGATGAACGTGGACGCGTTCCTGAAGCAGGCCGAGGAGTACGAGGCCGGCGGCGACCTGCGCGACTCCGTGCTGAAGATCCTGAACGTCCTGCCGCGCTCCCACCCCTTCACCACCGTGCGGGCGGCCGAGCTGAAGAAGTGGGCCGAGTCCCGCGACCACCAGCGGATCATGGACGGCCACTACCCGCGCCGCACCGAGGACAAGGACACCTCGGTCACGGACTCCTTCCGCGAGTCGGCGGCGACCTACGCGACCAACGTCAAGAGTTCGAAGGACCCGCTGATGAAGCTGGTCAGCGACATCGCGGGCGGAGCGGGCGATCTGGGCGGCAGGGTGCGCAGGGGCTTCGGCGGCTTCTCGAACTCGGCCCCGCGGGAGGACGAGCCGCCGACGGACACGTCCCGCAACGGCAACGAGGAGGGCTGAGACCCCCGGGGCTGCGGGGGCTGTGTCGCTGCGCGGCTTCGCCGCGTGGGCGCGACCGGCCCCCTACCGGCCCCCGCCGGACCGCACGGGACGAACCGACCCCGTGCCCCGGTCAGTGCCCAGGCCCAGGTCACACCTTCGGCTGCGCACCGGTCGCCAGCGACCCGCACAGCGCCGTGGCACTCCCCGTCGCGTACGGATCCGTCCCCGCAGGCCCGCCTGCCTTCGCCGTCTCCCCGGCCAGCAAGGGATGCAGCCGATTCGTGGAGTCCTCCGCACACGACAGCGGCCCGGCCTGGACATAGGACACGACCAGCTGAGCCGTGTGCATCCGCAGATCGTCCCGGTCGAACCGGAAGTGCAGCTCACGCCGGACGGTGAACAGCGACACCTCGGCCCTGGCTCCCGCGGTCGCGGGACGCAGCGCGTAGACGAACGTGTGGTCCGCCGTGACCTCCAGCGTCGACGAGTCGGTCTCGGCGGCCTGCAGGCTCCCCTGCACCCGGATCCTGTGGTCGGCCAGCCGCGTCTCTGCGGGGTCGAAACGAACCAGCCACCCGGTCGGCGCGTGCCGCCCGTCCGCGGCCGGGTGGGCGAAGCTCTGGTCGAACTGGTCGAGCTGGTCCGTGTCGAGGAGCACCCGCACGGCACGGACCTGGTCGCCGACGAGGACGTCCGGGTCGAGCGAGGACCGGACGATGTAGTCCTTGGCGGTGGTCAGCGCGGACACGACCTGGCTGTCGGAGAAGTGCGCGGTGCGGCGGGAGGCCGGCAGCGGGATGCCCTCGGCGCCGACGCGGTACTGCGCGGCCGGGCTGTGCCCGTACAGGTACTCGGCGTCGGTGTGCCCCGGGACCTTGCCCGCGGGGGCCAGCGGGATGACGGTCATCCGCAGGGGCTCGACGGGCCGGCGGACCGCGGAGTTCTGGTAGGGGTGCCGTACACCCATGTAGATGGCGGTGCCGAAGGCGAGGGCGATCAGCAGGAACAGGATCAGCGCCTGCCGGGACAGTCCCCGGCGCAGCGGCGGGCGGCGGCGTACGGCGGGCGCGTGGTCGGTCATGCGCTCCTGCGCGGAGTACTCCTGGAGGCGGGCAGCGCGGACGAACGACTCGTCGAAGACGACGGATCGGTACTCGTCCTCACCACCCACGGGGCCGCCCTCGGGTGTCCCCTCAGGTGGGTCTCCTGGCCCTCCCATATCTTCAGGGTAGGTCTCGGGGGGCTCAGGTAAACGCCCTGCTGTGCGACAAGTTCTGACAGGTTCTCACCAGGAGTGTCAGGGCGTCCGCGGGACCGCGGAGACGGCTGGCTGGGAGTAGTCGGCGGACGCCGAGGGCGTCACCGTGCTCCCCTGTTCCAGACCGGTCGAGGCCGGCGGCGGAACCCGGTCCCGGCTGCCCGAGGAGGCGCCCCTGTAGACCGCCGTGAAGGCCAGCGCGACCATGCCGATGCCCATGACGAGGGCGAGCATCCAGGCGACGGGACGGTGCCAGCGGACCTGTTTGCCGTACGTCCCCGGGGCGCCGTAGCGGCCTTCGAGGATCTCGGTGTCGTCCAGGTCGTCGAGCTCGGGATCATGGCCGAAACCGCCGGGTCCGTAGCCGTCCTCGTACCGCTCGCCTCTGGGGCGTGCGCGGCGGGCCTCGGCCTCGGAGGCCTCCGCTCTCGCCTGGGCTGCGGCCAGGAGGCGCTCGACGGCGGTCGGCTCGTGCACCACGGCCGCCCGTACGAAGGCCTCGTCGAAGACCACGGAGGCGAACTCTTCGTCCGACACCCCGCGGTCGTGGTCGTCGTCGGGCTCCCAGCCGTCAGGGAACGGCGTGCCCCCCACGTCCTCCGGCACGGATCCAGAGTAGACCTGGGGGGTCAATTTGGGCAGACGGCATGGAAATTCATCCGCCTGGTGAGACACCTCGCGTGCGCCACGGAAGCGGGGCGGGGGCGCGTGACGGACGCATATGCGCAGGTGCGCGCCCCTCTGCGCGAGGGCCGTCAGCGCCGGATGTGACCGTCCCCGGTCACGATGTACTTCGTGCTCGTCAGCTCCGGCAGGCCCATCGGACCGCGCGCATGCAGCTTCTGGGTGGAGATGCCGATCTCCGCGCCGAAGCCGAACTGGCCGCCGTCGGTGAAGCGGGTGGAGGCGTTGACCGCGACCGTCGTGGAGTCGACCAGCTGGGTGAAGCGGCGGGCGGCCTGCTGGGAGGTGGTGACGATGGCCTCGGTGTGTCCTGAGGTCCACAGCCGGATGTGCTCGACGGCCTTGTCGAGCGAGTCGACGACGGCGGCGGCGATGTCGTAGGAGAGGTACTCGGTGTCCCAGTCGTCGAGCGTGGCCTCGACGACGGTCGCCTTGGTGTCCTTGGCGTACGCCAGCACCCGCTGGTCGGCGTGGACGGTCACCCCGGCCTCGGCGAGGGCGTCCAGCGCGCGCGGCAGGAACTCGGGGGCGATGTCCTGGTGGACCAGGAGGGTCTCGGCGGCGTTGCAGACGCTGACCCGCTGGGCCTTGGAGTTGATCAGGATGTCGATCGCCATGTCGAGGTCGGCGTGGGCGTCGACGTAGACGTGGCAGTTGCCGGTGCCGGTCTCGATGACGGGGACGATCGACTCCGTGACGACGGTCTGGATCAGCGAGGCACCGCCGCGCGGGATGAGCACGTCCACCAGGCCGCGGGCGCGCATCAGCTCGCGCACGCTCTCGCGACTCTCGCCGGGGACCAGCTGGATGGCGTCGGCGGGCAGCCCGGCGCCGCCCACGGCGTCGCGCAGGACCCGTACGAGGGCGGCGTTCGACTCGTACGCGGAGGCCGAGCCGCGCAGCAGGACGGCGTTGCCGGACTTGAGGCAGAGGGCGGCGGCGTCGACGGTGACGTTCGGGCGGGCCTCGTAGATGATGCCGACCACGCCGAGCGGGACGCGAACCTGGCGCAGGTCGATGCCGTTGGGCAGGGTCGAGCCGCGCACGACCTCGCCGACCGGGTCGGGCAGGGCGACGACGTCCCGGACGTCGGAGGCGATGGCGCGCACCCGCTCCGGGGTGAGCGTCAGCCGGTCGATGATCGCCTCGCTGGTCCCGGCCTCGCGGGCCTTGGCGATGTCCTTGGCGTTGGCCTCGACGATCTCGCTCGTACGCACCTCCAAGGCGTCCGCGATGGCGAGCAGCGCGTCGTCCTTCTCGGCCCTGGGCAGCGGGGCGAGGTCGGCGGCGGCGGCCTTGGCCCGGTAGGCGGCCTGGGTGACCGGGGTCATGGAGTCGTACGGCGAGAGCGAGGTCATACCGGAAGGGTAGTGCGCCGGACGGGGCCGTCCACCGGTTGTTCCACAGCGCGAGACGGGATCAAAGGGACACGGGTCGGAGTGCGACGATCAGAACGGGTGCGCGCCGACCGGTGAGGCCGGCGGCGGACCGTACCCCTCGGCGATGCGCTGGTGGTAGGTCTGGCGGTCGATGACCTCCAGGCCGACGATCTCCCACGGCGGCAGTCCCGCGGTCTGGCGGTGCTCTCCCCACAGGCGCAGGGCGACGGCGGCCGCGTCGTGCAGGTCGCGGGCCTCCTCCCAGTACCGGATCTCCGCGTGGTCGTTGGCGTAGCGGCTGGTCAGCAGGAAGGGGTGGTCGTGGGCGAGCTGCTCGAGGGCGCGCCGGACCTCCTTGAGCGGGGCCTCCTCGCCCGAGACGCTGAGGGTGACATGCCACAGGCGCGGCAGATCCCGGGGCTCCTCGCCCTCGAACCGGTCCCCGGCCGCGACACTCGTCAGGGCCCGCTCCTCGCCGGCCGCCCGCGCGACAGAACCACCGGCCTCCCCCGCAGCTCCCACCACCGAGCCACCGGCCTCGCCTTCCGCCCGCGCGGCAGAACCACCGGTCACGCCCATCGCAGCTCGCGCCACCGAACCACCGGCCTCACCTTCCGCCCGCACCGCCGAGCCACCGGCCTCACCCACCACCCGCGCGGCAGAACCACCGGTCACGCCCGTCGCAGCTCGCGCCACCGAACCACCGGCCTCACCTTCCGCCCGCACCGCCGAGCCGCCGGCTTCACCCACCAACCGCGCCGCCAAGCCACCGGCCTCACCCACCACCCGCGACGAAGAACCGCCGGACGCCCGCACGACGACCCCGCCGGGCGGACCGGACCCGCCGCGGGAAGCCTCACCATGGCGGGACGCCGCCGCACCGTCGCCGGAAGCCGCCGCACCATCGCGGGACGCCGCCGCCCCAGGGCGCACTCGTCTCACGACGGCCTCCTTCATGTACAGGTCGACCCCACGGGTCGGGCGGAATGTGTCCCTGGGACAAAGTTGAGCAGGCCGCACGGGCTCGTGGGGCGATTTTGCGGAACGTCCACCTCAGGGCGACGCTCTTGGCAGGGCGTTCACCCCGTTTTCGGGCACACGGGGCTCCGGAGGGCGCCGGAAGACTCCCGGAGACGCGCGGACCTCAGGGGTGCAGGATCACCAGATCGTCCCGGTGGACGACCTCCCGCTCGTAGGCCGGTCCCAGATCCCGTGCCAGCTCCCGGGTCGAGCGGCCGATCAGCTGCGGGATCTCCTTGGCGTCGAAGTTGACGAGCCCGCGGGCCACCGCGTGGCCCGTGCCGTCCCGCAGCTCGACGGGGTCGCCCGCGACGAACTCGCCCTCGACGGAGGCGATCCCGGCCGGCAGCAGCGACTTGCGGCGGTCGACGACCGCCGTGACCGCACCGTCGTCCAGGGTCAGCGAGCCCTGCGGGGTGGACGCGTGCTGGAGCCACAGCAGCCGGTCGGCGGAGCGCTTGCCCGCGGGGTGGAAGTACGTGCCGGTGTCACCGCCGGACAGCGCCTCGGCCGCGTGGATCGTGCTGGTCAGCACGACGGGGATGCCGGCGGCGGCCGCGATCCGGGCGGCCTCGACCTTGGTGACCATGCCGCCGGTGCCGACGCCCGCCTTCCCCGCGCTGCCGATCTCGACGCCCGCCAGGTCCTGGGGCTCCCGCACCTCAGCTATCCGCGAGGTCCCCGGCCTGCTGGGGTCGCCGTCGTAGACGCCGTCGATGTCGGAGAGCAGAACCAGCAGGTCGGCGTGGACCAGGTGCGCCACCAGGGCCGCGAGCCGGTCGTTGTCGCCGAAGCGGATCTCGTCGGTGGCGACGGTGTCGTTCTCGTTGACGATCGGGAAGGCGCCCATCGCGAGGAGCTTGTCGAGGGTGCGGGAGGCGTTGCGGTGGTGGGCGCGGCGGCTCATGTCGTCGCTGGTCAGCAGCACCTGGCCGACGCGGACGCCGTACCGCGCGAAGGAGGCGGTGTAGCGGGCGACGAGCAGGCCCTGGCCGACGCTGGCGGCGGCCTGCTGGCGGGCGAGGTCCCGGGGGCGGCGGCGCAGCCCCAGCGGGGCGAGTCCGGCGGCGATGGCTCCTGAGGAGACGAGGACGATCTCGCGCTCTCCGCCGCTGCGGCTCTTGGCGAGGACGTCGACGAGCGCGTCGACCCGGTCGGCGTCGAGGCCGCCGGCGGCGGTGGTCAGCGACGAGGAACCCACCTTGACGACGATCCTGCGGGCCTCGCCCACAGCCTGCCTTGCCCCTGCCACCTTGTGTCCTGTCCCCTCGCGCCACTTCGGGTACCTCGTCCGCAATGTACGCGAAGGGGACGCGGTGACGCGCGCCCGTCCAGTCCCCGGACCCGGTACCGGACGCGTCCCAGGGCCGGTCCGGTTCCCCATTCCGAGAAGATCCAAGGAAAGCGGAACAACACCCTCCCGTTAATCGAAAGTGAATTCTTTCCGACGTCACGATGTACAACCATTCGCCTCCGGCTCGCGTCGAACTGCCGACAACAAGGTCATTGCCGCAGCTCGAGAAAGCCCCGCCCATGACGATCCGTCGGTTGTGCACCGCCCTGCGCGTTCCCGGGAAGACCGAACTTCTCCTGGTGATCCTTTTCGGTGCCGGTTTCGCGGCACTGCCAGTCCTGGCACTGCTGCCCTCACTGTGGGGCTTCACGGCGGCGTGGGCCGTGACCTACCTGGCCGACGAGGCCCTGCACGCCAAGGCCCCGGGATTCGTCCGCCGCCTGGCGACCCTGCAGCTCAGCCGCACGATGCGGTTCGCCGTGCGCACGGTGATGCTGCTCGCCCTGGCCGACCGGACGGACGCGCCGGGCGCGGTGCTGGTCACCGGGCTCGCCGTCCTCAGCGCCCATTTCCTGCTCGTGATGATGTATTCGGCACTGCATCACGCGATCCGCAGACGTCGGATACTCCCGGTGATCGTGCGCAATCTCGACATGAGCGGGATCGACATACCAAAACGCCCGCCCGCCTCTCTCTACCGGCGTTTCCTGCGCAAGCTGCTCCACCTCGATCTGCCGGCCCACGCGGGTCTCATCGTCGCGCTGGCGACCGGCACGTGGTATGCGGCCTACGTCGGCTACGCGCTGACGATCGGCGCGGCCTCGGCCGCCCTCCTGGCCCTGCTGGGACAGTTCCGCGCGGTCCGCCGGATGCCCCGCCGGGACGCGGTGATCGGCGAGGTCAACCGCCAACTCGCCGGATACCGGCCCGAGGTGGCCCTGTACTTCAGCTTCGCCGCGGTGTCCCGGGACTTCATGTACCAGGTCAACATGTGGATCGAGACGCTGGAGCAGCTCGACCGGCGCCCGGTGATCGTCCTGCGCGAGCGGGCCTCCTTCCGCTTCCTCGGCCGCACCCGGATCCCCGTGGTCTGCGTGCCCAAGGCCGACGACCTGGCCGAGCTGGAGCTGTCCGGCGTCCGGGTCGTCCTCTACCCCGGCAACGCCGGCAAGAACGTCCACATGCTGCGTGTCGCCGAGGCCAAGCACGTCTTCATCGGTCACGGCGACAGCGACAAGCTCGCCAGCAGCAACCGCGTCAGCAAGGTGTACGACGAGATCTGGGTGGCCGGACGGGCGGGCCGGGACCGCTACCGGCGGGTGCGGCACGCCATCAGCGACGACGCCATCGTCGAGGTGGGCCGCCCGCAGCTGGCCCCGGTCCGGCCGCACGCCGAGCACATCGCGGGCCCCGTGCCCGTCGTCCTCTACGCGCCCACCTGGGAGGGCTGGAGCGACGACGACTGCCACACGTCCCTGATCCCGATGGGCGTACCCCTGATCGAGAAGCTCCTCGCGGAGAACGTCCGGATCATCTACAAGCCGCACCCCCTCACCGGCAGGCGCTCGCCCGAGGCGGCCGCCGCGGACCGGGCCATCAGGGAACTGCTGAGGGCCGGCGACGCGAAGGACACCGAGGCTGCGAGAGCCAGGCTGCAGGAGATCCGGGCCCGTCTCGACGAGATGTCGGGGAGTCACGAGGGCGACGACGCCCAGCAGTTGAGGGACGCGCGGGTCCCCGACCAGGACGGCGCGGCCGAGTGGCAGGAGCTGCGGGACGAGTGGCACCGGATCTTCTGGGCGAGCCGGAGCACCGCACGGCATCACGTGATCCTCGAACAGCTCCCCACCCTGTACGAGTGCTTCAACCAGGCGGACCTGCTCATCAGTGACGTCTCCTCGGTGGTCGCCGACTTCGTGGCGAGCCTCAAGCCGTACGTCCTGACCAACGCCCGGGACCTGCCCGACGAGGAGTTCCGGGCCGCCTACACCACCGCGGGCGGCGCGTATCTGCTCGACCACGCCTGCACCCGGCTCCCGGAGATCCTGCGCTCGGTCCGCGAACCCCGTCACGACCCGATGGCCCCGCAGCGCCGCACCCTCAAGGAGTACGTGCTGGGGCCCGACCGGCCCACGTCCATGGAGCGGTTCAACACCGCCGTGAACGACCTCGCCGACAAGGCGGTGGCGGAACGGGCCGAGGACCTCGTCGCGCCGGTCGCTCACATCGCCCACCACGAACCCGTCGCATAGCACTTCGCCGCCCCGGAGGGCAGCGGACACGCGCGTGTCGTCCGGAGGTCGGCAGGCGTTAACCAAGGCGTCCGTCTCGCGACGACCTTGGAGTGACCCCCGTGCGCAAACCCCTCCCCCGCCTCCGGTCCGCGCTGCGGCTGCCGGGCCGGCAGACCGCGACGAGAGTCCTCGTCGCCGCCGTCCTGGCAGCCGCCGTCGTCGCCCAGGCCGTCGCCGCCCTCCGTCCGCACATCCCGCTGCTGCTCGCCGCGACGGCCGCCTCCCTGGCCGTCGAGGGCGTCCTGCACCGGTGGCAGCGCGGCATGGTCTCCCTGTTCGCCAAGTCCCACGCGGACATCACCGTGCGACACGTCCTGCGCGACCTGCTGCTGGTCCTCGGCCTGCTGCGGCTGACCCCGGAGGACGAGGAGACGGCGTACACCGTCCTGGTGGCCGGTCTGCTCGCGTTCTACGCGCTGCACTGCGCGATCCAGGCGGCCTCCGTCCTGGTCCGGCGCACCCGCACCCTCCCGGTGGTCACCCGGAACATCGACGCCTCCGCGCTCCGCCTGAGCCCGGCCCCGCCCGCCCTGCTGCGCCGCCCCGGGCCCCGCCTCCTGGTCCACGGCCTGCCCGCCACGGCGGGCCTGCTGGTCACGGCGGCCACCGGCGAGCCCCGGTGCGCGGCCTTCGGCATCGCGATGTCCCTCGGGCTCGCCCTCATGGGCCTGTACGACCTTCTCGTACGCCTGCTGCCGAGCCGGCGTCCGGCGGGCGAGCAGGAGGTGCTGGACTGGTTCGACGCGTGGCTGGCCGCGTACCGGCCGACCGTCGGCCTGTACTTCTCCGGCGGGGCCTCCTCCGCCTACCAGGCCAACATGTGGCTGGAGCCGCTCGCGAAGCTCGACGGGAGACCGGTCATCATCCTGCGCGAGCGGTTCATGGTGCAGAAGATCGCCGCGACCGACGTCCCGATCGTCTGCCTGCCGAAGGTGTCCACGCTGCTGCGCCTGGAGCGGTCCACGCTCCAGGTCCTCATCCATCCGTCGAACTCCGGCAAGACCTCCCAGGTGCTGCGCATCCCCACGATCAAGCACACCTTCGTCAACCACGGCGAGAGCGACAAGCTGTCCTCCTGCAACCCATACGCCAAGGCCTACGACGAGGTGTGGGTGGCCGGTCCCGCGGCCCGCGAGCGGTACGCGGCGGCCGAGGTGGGCGTCGAGGACAAGGACGTGGTGGAGATCGGCCGCCCGCAGCTGGACGCCGTACGGCCCTACGAGGGGCCGCCGACCGGGACGTACACGACGGTGCTGTACGCGCCCACCTGGGAGGGCTGGGACGGCAATCCCGGCAACACGTCGGTGATCGAGGCGGGCAAGAACATCGTGCGGGCGCTGCTGGCCGATCCCGGGGTACGGCTGCTGTACAAGCCGCATCCGCTGACCGGATCGGTGGACGCGCGGGCCGGCGCGGCGGACCTGAGGCTCCGTGAGCTGGTGCGGGCGGCGAACCGGGAGCGGACGGGAGAACGCCCTGCCGATGACGGCGAACTCTCCCGCAGGACAAGCGAGTTGGACCGGCTCACCATCGCGTCGTTCCGGTCCGCCACGGACTCGGTCGAGCGGATGCTGCTGCAGTCCACGCCGGAGCCGGGACGGGCGGAGGCGGTGGCCCGGGCGACGGCCGCCTGGGAGCGGGCGTACTGGGCCTCGCTGCCGGAGTGGGAGCACCAGGTCGTGACCGACGCCCGGCCCGCGCTGTACGCCTGCTTCAACCGGGCCGACCTGCTGATCAGCGATGTGTCGAGCGTGGTCAGCGACTTCCTGGCGAGCGGGAAACCGTACGCTGTCGCGAACACCAGCGGGCTGAGCGAGGCCGCGTTTCGTGCCGCGTTTCCCACGGCGGGGGCGGCGACCGTGTTGACGCCGGACGCGGTGGGGGTGCGGGGGCTGCTGGATGCCGTACGACAGCCTGAGCGGGACGAACTCGCCGGGGCGCGGGCCGAGTTGAAGCGGCGGTTGCTGGGGGCCGACGAGCCTTCTTCGCAGGAACGGTTCGACATGGCCGTTCAGGCGTTGTGCGCGGTGGCCCGGAAGCGGCGGGTTCCCGGGCAGCGGCGGGACGAGGAGACCGTGTCCGTCTCCGGGACGCTCACCCTGCCGGGGTGAGGACCCTGCGCGCTTTGCGTACGGCCCGGCGCAGCAACTGGTCGACGCCTATCTCTCGGTAGCCCGGCACCTCGCGGGCCTCGCGCGGCTCGGCCAGATAGAGCGCGTCGGGCAGGCCCGTCGACGGGTCACGGAAGAACGGGTAGGCGAAGTACACCCGGCGGCCGCCCTTCTCCAACACAATGTTCGGGGTCTTCTTCGCCTTCTGGAACTCCAGGACCTCCACCAGGAGATCCGGGCGGCCCATGGCCACCAGCTGGAGCCGCAGACGTTCGTGGACCCGGAGGCGGTGGGCCACCTCACCGGTCCAGTACGCGTCCACCAGCGGCTTCGCCAACTCCAGCTTCTCCCGGCGTATCGCCCCGTCGTCCTTCAGGAACTTCGGGCCGAACTGCGGGAGCAGGGTGACGAGGAAGGGGCGGACCATCAGCGCGTCGCGTCTCGCGCCCGCCGGGACCATGTCGGCGATCAGGTTCATCAGGGCGCGCGCGGAGTCGAAGCGCAGAGTGTGGCTGCCGGTCCTGGTGACGTGCTTGCCGTCCTCGCGGCCCACCAGGTAGTAGCAGGTGTGGTCGGCGATCACGGAGACGCCGTCGGCACGCAAATAAGCCTCCATGGTGAACAGCGCGTCCTCGCCGGTCCACAGGGACTCGTCGAAACGCATGCTGTGCCGCTCGAGGAACGCCCGGCGGAACAGCTTCTGCGCGCTCAGCGTGAACTTGATGTTGGACGAGAAGACGTCGGTGCGCTCCAGGGTCTGCCCCCACATCGACGTGGGCGGCTTGCGGTTGACGCCCTCGACCCTGCCGAGGACGACGTCCGTGCCGTTGCGGTCGGCCATCGCGACCATCCGCTCCAGGGCCTCGGGGCCGAGCCGGTCGTCGGCGTCGAGGAAGAAGACGTAACGCCCGGTCGCCTTGCCCAGACCGACGTTGCGCGGGCCGCTGGGGCCGCCGGAGTTGTCCTGCCGGATCACCGTGACGTCGAGAGAGGTCCGCTCGGCGAACTCCTCCAGGTACTCGCCGGTGCCGTCCGCCGAGCCGTCGTCGACCACGATGACCTCGATGCGCGCGTGGCCGATGGTCTGTGCCTCGACGGAGGCCAGACAGTCGACCAGATACGGCATCGCCTCGTACGCCCCGACGACCACGGTCACATCAGGCTGCACAACGGTCACGTCTCCCCCAGTCACGGTCTGTTTCCCCCGGTTCCGCTCAGGGGCAATCCCCTAGACGGCCGGCCGGGGGAACGGGTTGCATCCGGCACCGGGACATACGCAGGAAGGGCCCGGATTTCGGGATCACTCCGAAATCCGGGCCCTTTCTTTACGAAGGGGAGGTCAGGCCTTGGTCGTGGCCTCCGCCGCCGAGGCCGCCGCCCGTGACTCCTGGCCGACATTGCGTGCTTCGGCCTTGATCGCGAGGTTCGCCACCGCGGTGTTGAACTGCTCGATGGACGTGGGCTCGTCCGGTCCGAGCAGATACTGCTTGAGCTCCACCCGGTCCTCGGCCAGCGGGTCGGCCGCCGGGTCCCGGACCGCGTCGAGCAGCTCGCCCAGCTCGGTGGCCTTGTTGGACAGGATCGTGGCCGCCCGCACCGCGGTGTTCTGCCGCTTGAACTCCTCCACGCCCAGCTCCGCGGAGTCCGTCACCGCGTACGGCTTGCCGCTCGCGATGAAGTCGGAGACCACGCTGGAGATGTCGGAGACCATCGCGTCGGAGACGTTGAAGCAGTCGTACAGCCGCGGCTCGGCACCCGAGATCACCCGGTGCTCCCACACCGGGAAGGAACGCCAGTATGCGTCGTTCCACTCGCCGCGCAGCCGGGCGATCTCCTCGTACTTGGCCACGTCGACCACGCCGTCACGGCTCGCCTCGGCCTCGTCGCCCTTGTCGCCGCCGTTTCCGGCGAGGACGGCGAGCCTGGCCTCGATACGGGCGAGCTCGGCCTTGGCGTCGGCCTGGGCGGCGGCGTCGGCCTGGAAGCGGGGGTCGGCGGCGCGCTCGGCGGCGGCCTTCTCGATCAGCGCGGTGACCTTCTGGTGCGCGGCGCCCGCCTTGGCGAGGACCGTGCCGGTGAAGGGGTGCGGCTTGTAGAGGACACGCACCGGCGGGTCGGCCTTCAGCAGCTTCTTCACGATGTTCTCGCCGGCCAGCATGAGCGAGGTGTTGCCCGGGTCACCGTCCCAGCCTTCCCAGGTGGGGGCGTAGAGCACGGTCGGGCAGTATCCATCAGCGGCCCCGCCGCGGGGGCCCGGCGTCCCCTGCCCCTTCTGGATCGGCGCCAGCTGCGGGCGGCCCACCTCGACGATGTCCTCGTCGCGGACACCCACGTCGGCGATGGCGTAGCGGTCGCGGCCCGCCCGGCCGGCCACCCACACCTCGTCGTACGCCTTGCTGAACGGGTTGACGCTCGCCAGCTTGTCGCTGTCCCCGTGACCGATGAAGACGTGCTTCATGGTGGGGACGCGCAGCAGGTGGATGTTCTTGCCGACGTTCGCCGCGTACAGCGCGACCCGCACCGTGGACAGGTCCATGTTCATCAGGTGCACCCCTCCGGGCACGCAGATGACGGGGACCGTGGTGGGCGCGAGGTTCTGCAGGATGACGCGCTCACGCAGGATGATCAGCGGCCTGGAGTCCAGCTGCTCCATGGTCTCCAGCCACATGTTGACCTGGTAGACGGAGTCCTTGGAGCCGGAGAAGTAGAGCACCGTCTCCGGCTTGTAGTCGCGCAGCCATTCGTCGACCTTGGCGAGGATCTTGTCGGCGTTCGGCGGGACCTTCTTGCCGCGTACGTACGGCATCAGCGCCAGGACGTACAGGGTGCCCAGGACTATCGTCACGCCGATACCGATGAAGCCCGGCAGCGCCCAGTCCATCGCGGCGGCGACGAGTATGCCGACCACGGCCGCGAGGTCGAGGTGCAGCATCTTCTCGGCCGAGCGGTTCAGCAGACCCCACCGCGGGGCGTCGGGGATGCGGACCCGGGAGGCCAGGTCGACGTTGCGGGTGGCGACCGGCAGCCGGCGGCGGTTGCGGATCAGGGTGACCAGCGCGCCGTGCGGGGCCTGGAGGCCGTAGAACGCGATGAAGCAGGCGGTGGCGCCGTAGAAGATCAGGTTGTCGGAGAGGTCGAGCCGGGCCAGCAGCAGGATCAGCAGGAGCTGTCTGATCAGGAAGCGGATCGACAGTCCGGCGCGCACCTTGCTGAGGCGGTTGATCAGATAACTGCCCTGGCGGTGCAGATAGTGGTCCGCAAGGTACGTGACGGCGGTCGCGGCCGCGAAGGCGGGGACGCTCGGGATGAGCGCGGCCACCATTATGGCGGGGAAGCCCGCCAGCATGAGGACCGCCGCGGCCAGCTCGGCCGCGCTGCCCACCCGGGCGACGCGAATAGCGGTGCTTATCACTGAAAACCTGCTCTGGGAGGGATGCCGGTTGTTTACGAATTAACGGTGGTGCTTAAGGCTTCAGGCCCCTGTGAATGCACCAGGAACGGGCAGCCACAGAGGCCTGAATTTACCGAAAACTAATTGGCCTTGATTATGCCACGCCGTCCTGACGGTCCAGGACACTGGCCAGCGCGGCGTCGAAGCCGGAGGCCTGGCCCGCGGAGGCCGTCGGGTCCTGCTGGCGGACGTCGATGACGTGCCCGGTCAGCTCGGAGAGCAGCACGTCGAGCGAGGTGCGGGCCACCGCCTCGGAGGACAGCAGGCTGCCCGCGGGCTCCTGGCCGAAGGCCTTGGTGCGCATGGGGGTGGCGGTGCGCTCGGGGTTGATGCAGTTCACCCGGACGCCGTCACCCGCCCATTCGTCGGACAGGGCCTGCGTCAGGTTGACCATCGCCGCCTTGGTCGAGGAGTACAGGCTGTACTCGGCGCGGCCGCGGGTGTAGCTGCTGGAGGTGTACAGCAGCAGCTGCCCCTTGGTCTCCGCCAGGTACTTGTACGAGGAGCGCGCGATCTGCACCGGGGCCAGGTAGTTCACCTTCAGCGCCTCCTCGATGGTGGCGTTGTCGGTCTCGGCCAGCTTGCCGATGCGCAGCACGCCGGCGGTGTTGACGACGTAGTCGATGCGCCCGGTCTCGGCGTAGGCCTTGGACAGCGCGTCGTCGACCTCCTCCGGGTTCTCCACGTGGGTGCCGGTGGTGGAGCGGCCCAGCGCGTACACCTTGGCGCCGTAGGACTCGGCGAGCTCGCCGATGTCCTTGCCGATGCCGTAGGAGCCGCCGAAGACGACGACGGTCTTGCCGGTGAGCAGCTCTCGGTAGGCCTCGTCGCTCACCTGCTCGGGAGCCGCGGTCGAGGCGAGCTGGAAGAGCTTGTCGGCGATGAAGACGTCGACGGGCTGCGTCACCTTCATGTTGTACTCGTCACCCGCGACGACGTGGATCGGCACGTCCGGCAGGTACTTGAGCACGACCGAACAGTCGTCCGTGGCCTGGAAGTTGGGGTCCCCGGCGGCGACCTCGTAGGCGCGCTTGATGGTGGACAGCTTGAAGGCCTGCGGGGTCTGGCCGCGGCGCAGCCGGGAGCGGTCCGGGATCTCGGTGATGAACTCGCCGTCCAGGCCGTGCTTGCGCGTCACGATGATGGTGTCCGCGGACGGGATGGCGACGTCGACGGCCTGGTAGCGCTCCAGGGCGACCACGCAGTCGTCGATCACACGGCGGGAGAGCAGCGGGCGTACGGCGTCGTGGAACAGGACATTGAGGTCCTCGCCCTCGGCCAGGCCCTCACCGAGGGCCGCGATGGCCCGCTCGGTGGTCTCGTTCCGGGTGGCGCCACCCTCGATGATCTTCTTGACCTTCGTGAACCCGGCCTTGGCGACGATCTTCTCTATGTCCGGAACATAGCCCGGCGCCATCAGCACGATGATGTCGTCGATGGAGTCGGCCTTCTCGAAGGTGGTCAGAGTGTGCTCGATGACTGCCTTGCCGGCGATCTTCAGCAGCTGCTTGGGGATCGAGAGACCCACGCGCTGACCGGTACCACCGGCCAGGATCACTGCGGTGGTACGGGGCTTGGCGATGTGCTGGGACACAGAAGACCTACCTCGGGGCGACAGGGAACGGGGAAATGGTCCCACTTGCGGTTACCGCTGTGCAAGGTGACCGCCGTTCACTGCATATGTACGCGCTACCTGTCATTCATCTTGTACTGCCCGTGACGACGGCCGTGCGGGAGTTCAGCGGCAGCGCAGCTTCTTCAGGCACCGGTGTCCGAGTACCCGCATCAGTTCCCTCGACGACGTCTGGTGCACCGTGCGCGCCTTGGCCGGCGAGGTGTGCCGCACCGGCGACTCGGCGGCCGCGGCGAGCGCCCCGTACAGCGCCCGGGCCGCCACCTCGGGCGCGATCCGCGGGGCGGGGATCCCATCCAGGGCGGACGCCTTCGATACGGCGGACAGGAGCCCGGGGTCACCGACGACCCGCACCCCCAGGTCCCCGATACGCCCTGCCATCTCGGCGCCGATCTCGGCGGCGGCCGCCACGGCCCACTCGGGAGTGAGGATCTTCACGTCATCGGGCGATGGACTGCACGCGTTCTTCATATGCATGACCGCGCCGTTGCGGACGAGTTTGGAATACAACTCGTCCGGCAGTCCATTGCCGCGGAATTCCTTGTTAAGATTCCGCAGCATTTCGGTCTCGGCGAGAGTAAGAGAGCGATTCGCCGCATCCGGAACGGGCTGGAGGAGATTCTCGGGCAGCCCGAGGAGTCGTTCGAAAGTGCGCATGAGACCACCGCGGTCGCGGTCGTCGACCACGACGACGGTGATCCGCTCCGTACCGACCGCCCGGGCCCAGCGCTCGACGAGCCGGTCGTGCCGGTGGCGGCGCCAGAAGCTGGGGTTGGGCTGCTCGTACGGCGCCTTCCTCAGCATGTGCGTGAGCCAGTCGTCGTAGCCCATGCGCAGACCGTTCTGCACGTACTGCTGCCACTGCGAGGGCATGATCTTCACCAGCGGACGCAGGGTGACCAGTACATGGGCGCGCTCCCCGCCGAGCTGCTCCGCAATCCGCGCGACCGTGTCGTCGTCCTCGGCGTCGGCGAAGAACTCGCTGCTGATCACCGAGGTCCTCCCGCCGGTGGCCGCGACCTGTTCCAGCAGCCGCGTCCAGTGCTTCTCGGTGGGCGTGGTGTCGCCGATCATCGCGGGCCTCGCGCACGCGGCCAGGGCGGCTTCCATCGGGTGTCTGCTGTGCGCCGGGAACACGACGCCGTGCTCGGGCAGCAGGTCCTTGGCCGCGAACAGCGCGCCCTGGATGGCGGTCGTGCCGGTCTTGTGGGGGCCGATGTGCAGCAGGCGCGTGCCGCCGGGCAGCGGAGCGGTCACGCCGTTCACCGGAAGGTCGTCACTCGTACAGTCCGTCTCCATAGTCAGAGGACGGTAAGAGAAGTGCCTGAGGGTTACCTGAGAGGAGCGTGGGACGGTGATGAGGACCACGCCCCTCTCGGACCACGCCCCTCTCGGGCGACGTCCTCACACCAGACGGACTCCGGGCTTGCCCGCGTCCACCCGGAGCTGCGCCAGGGTGCTGGGCGTCGCCTGCGGCTTGAGCACCGTGTCCACGACCCGGACCTGGGCGTCGATGCCGTGCCGGTCGATGTCGAAGAGGTGGTAGCCGCGGTGGGCGTCGATGAATTTCCAGTGCGGGTTGTCGGCCCTCAGCGGGTCCCACTGGGCGTGGAAGGCGGCCTGGTCCTGGTCGCCGTTGCTGGAGATGGACGTCCCGACGAACTCGGCGCCGACCACCCGGGAGGACGGGTCGGCGTAGTCCTCCTTCAGGTCGCTGATCATCGTGAGGTGGCGGTCGCCCGAGAGCACGACCGGGTTGCGCACGCTGCTGAACTCCTCCAGGAGCGCGTTGCGTTCGACCTGGTAGCCGTCCCAGGCGTCGTAGTACCAGAGTTTGCCCTCGCCGAGCAGGATGTCGGTCTCGGCCATCATGATCTGCGAGGCGATGAGGTTCCAGCGGGCCGGTGAGCCGTGCAGCCCGTCCAGGAGCCACTGCTTCTGCTCGGCGCCGAGCATGGTGAGCGAGGGATCCTGGGCGGCCGCCTGACCGGTGACCTGGTCGCTGCGGAACTGCCGGGTGTCGAGCACGTTCAGCCGGACCAGCCGGCCGAAGTCCAGACGCCGGTACATCTGGATGTGCGGGCCGTCGGGGACGGCGCTCGCGCGGACCGGCATGTGCTCGTAGTACGCCTGGAAGGCCGCGGTCATCCGGGCCACGAACGCGTCGTGCGGCTGCTTGTCGGGGTCCTGCGGGATCTCGCCGGCCCAGTCGTTGTCGACCTCGTGGTCGTCGAAGGTGACCACCCAGGGCGCGTTCGCGTGGATCTCGGCGAGGTCCGGGTCGGTGCGGTACTGGGCGTACCGGTTGCGGTACTGGACGAGCGTGTACGGCTCTCCCGCGCCCTCGTGCCGGCGCGGACCGGCCGACGACGGCGCCGACTCGTAGATGTAGTCGCCGACGAACAGCACGACGTCGGGGTCCTGGTCCAGCATGTCGGCGTACGGCGTGAAGTAGCCGTGCTGCCAGTTCTGGCAGGAGGCGAGCGCGACGCGCAGGGTGCCCAGGGAGGTGTGCCAGGCGCGGGCGGTGCGGGTGCGGCCGGTGCGCGAGAGCTGGCCGTCGGCGCGGAAGCGGTACCAGTACGTGCGGCCCGCGCGCAGGCCCCGTACATCGACGTGGACGCTGTGTCCGAACGCGGGCAGGGCCTGGGCGGTGCCGCGGCGGACGACCTTTCTGAAACGCTGGTCCTCGGCGAGCTCCCAGTCCACCGGCACCACCCTGTCGGGCATGCCTCCGCCGTTCAGCGGGTCCGGGGCGAGCCGGGTCCACAGCACGATGCCGTCCGGCAACGGGTCACCGGAGGACACCCCGAGGCTGAACACCCCGTCGGGCAGCGGGGTCTCCGCCGCTCGCGCGGTGCCCGGCAGCCACAGCTGGGCGGAGGCGGCGGCGCCGAGCACGGCGGCGCCTGCGGTAAGAAAGCGGCGTCGGCCGGGTGATGCTGCTCCGTACATAGCGAACTCCCTTGCGTCGCTGACCTCTTGGACACCCTTGAAGCTCACGCTTCGGGGGGATCCGCGCGTTGAACCAGAGTGTTCGCGTGCATGACAAATAGGTAGACAACAGAAGAGCCGTTGCGACTCGGGTATCACATGATGAACGTGATCCCGGCGCAACGGCCTTCAGGACACTACCGGCTGACGATCTTTTGGGTTTAGTTGGCGAAGCCCGAGCCCAGACGGGCCTTCGCGGCGGTCGTACCGAGGAGGGTATGGCCGAAGGTGAACGTTCCGTTCGGCGCCAGGATGGTGGCCGGAAGCGGCACACCGCCGGGCGACACGACGTACTCCCCCCGGGAGCGGAAGGACCACACGGACCCGGCGCCCGCGTTCTCGCCGGGCGCGCCGACCGCGACGTCTGACAGTCCGTCGCCGTTCGCGTCACCCGCATGGACGGCCCCGCCGAAGGCGTCGCCCTTCTCCGCGGTACCCGGCACGCCCGTGCTGTTCTGCGTGACCACCTGGTGGGAGCCGGCGCCGGTCAGCCCGTCGGCCCGGCCGCTGAGCACGACGACGGACCCCGCGTCCTTGACGGAGTTCGGTGCGGTGGCGGGTCCCAGGTCCTCGCCGGGCACGCCGGTGACCACGTCGAGGTACCCGTCGCCGTCGACGTCGGCGAGCTGGACGTCGGTCCCGAAGCGGTCGCCCTTCTCGGCGGTGCCGGGCACGCCGGGGCTGTCCTGGTTGACGAACTGCGCCGCCACACCGTCAGGAGCCCCTGAGGTGCCGGGTATCCAGGTGATACGGCCGCCCTTGGCGCGGTAGGTGTCCAGGTCGCTGTCGTAGCCGTCGACGGCCCGGCCCACGACGATGTCGTCGTAGCCGTCCCGGTTCACGTCCCCGACCGCGAGGTTCTCGCCGCCCTGGAGTCCGGCGCCGTCGATGTCGTAGACGAGGGTGTAGGGCGTGAGGCCGTCCTTGGTGCCCCACCAGTACACGACCCGCCGGGAGTCGAACTCGTCGCCGTCGTTCTCGGCGGCGACCACGTCGGTGACGCCGTCGCCGTTGAGGTCGCCGACGGCCAGGTCGAGGACGCGGCTGTCGTACCTGTCCTTGACCACCTGGCGCTTCCCGGTGGCCGAGCCATTGCGGGTGAAGGGCCCGCCGATCGCCGACAGGTTGTGCTGAGCGACCACGGTCAGCAGGTCGCTCGCGCCGTCCCCGTCGATGTCCGCCGCCGCGAGCCGGCCCTCGGCACCGAGCTGGTCGTATCCCGACCCGGCGGCGAGGGTGGCTCCCCCCGCCAGACCGCGGGCGCCGCCCCACACGACCTGCACCAGGCCGGCACCGCCGTTCTCCCCGCCCACGCCCACGACCAGGTCGGTGTATCCGTCCCGGTCCAGGTCGGCGGTGGTGAGCGCGCTGCCGAACCGGTCACCCGCCTCGGCGGTGCCCGGTATCCCCGCGCTGTTCTGGCTGAACACCTGCTTCGTGGAGGTCTTCAGGCCGCTCGCCGAGCCGTACAGCACGCCGACGAACCCGGCCTTCGCCTTCCCCGCGACGGTCCCGTCGGACGCGGCCACCGCGAGGTCCGCGTAGCCGTCCCCATTGAAGTCGTCCCGCGCCTGGTGAGGGGCGGCGCCCGCGGCACCCGCGGCGGTGGGCAGGGCGACGACCCCGCCGAGCGCCAGGGCGACGGCGAGCCCCGTGCGCCACCCTCTTCGTTGTACGCGCATGCCGCGTCCCTCCTGTGACGGTCGTACGGATTGCCCCGTACGACTCACAGGAAGGGCGGTTGGTTGTCCTTCGGTATGCCGGGACGTCGCCCGGCGTTCACTCAGAACGGCTCGAAGTCGTCGAACTCCTGGGTCGCCTCGTCCCGTTCGGCCTGCTTGTCGCGGCGGCGCTGGGCGGCAGGACGGGGTTCCTCGAAGCGGTGGTCCTCGCCGCGCCGGCCGAGCATCTCGGCGCCGGCCATGACGGTCGGCTCCCAGTCGAAGACGACCGCGTTGTCCTCGGGGCCGATGGCGACGCCGTCGCCGGAGCGGGCGCCCGCCTTCATCAACTGGTCTTCCACACCGAGGCGGTTGAGGCGGTCGGCGAGGTAGCCGACGGCCTCGTCGTTGCTGAAGTCGGTCTGCCGCACCCAGCGCTCCGGCTTCTCGCCGCGCACCCGGTACAGCCCGTCCTCCTCGCGGACCACGGTGAAGCCCGCGTCGTCCACGGCCTTGGGCCGGATGACGATCCGGGTCGCCTCCTCCTTGGGCTTGGCGGCCCGCGCCTTGCCGACCAGCTCGGCGAGCCCGAAGGACAGCTCCTTCAGCCCCGTGTGCGCGACCGCGGACACCTCGAAGACGCGGTAGCCGCGCGCCTCCAGATCCGGCCGCACCATCTCGGCGAGGTCCTTGCCGTCCGGTACGTCGATCTTGTTCAGGACGACGATGCGGGGACGGTTGTCGAGGCCGCCGTACTCCCGGAGCTCCGCCTCGATGATGTCGAGATCGGAGACCGGGTCGCGCTCGGACTCCAGCGTGGCGGTGTCCAGGACGTGCACGAGGACACTGCAGCGCTCCACGTGCCGCAGGAACTCCAGGCCCAGGCCCTTGCCCTGGCTGGCGCCCGGGATCAGGCCCGGCACGTCGGCGATGGTGTAGACGGTCGAGCCGGCGGTCACCACGCCCAGGTTCGGGACCAGCGTGGTGAAGGGGTAGTCGGCGATCTTCGGCTTGGCCGCGCTCAGCACCGAGATCAGCGAGGACTTGCCCGCGCTCGGGTAGCCGACCAGCGCCACGTCGGCGACGGTCTTGAGCTCCAGGACGATGTCCTGCAGATCTCCCGGCACGCCGAGCAGCGCGAACCCGGGGGCCTTGCGGCGGGCCGAGGCCAGCGCCGCGTTGCCGAGGCCGCCGCGGCCGCCCTGGGCGGCGACGTAGGAGGTGCCGTGTCCGACCATGTCGGCGAGGACGTTGCCCTGCCGGTCGAGGACGACGGTGCCGTCCGGTACCGGCAGGACCAGGTCCTGGCCGTCCTTGCCGGAGCGGTTGCCGCCCTCGCCGGGCTTGCCGTTGGTGGCCTTGCGGTGCGGGGAGTGGTGGTAGTCGAGCAGCGTGGTCACGGACTGGTCGACGGTGAGGATCACGTCACCGCCACGACCGCCGTTCCCGCCGTCCGGGCCGCCGAGCGGCTTGAACTTCTCACGGTGGACGGAGGCACAGCCGTGACCTCCGTTACCCGCGGCGACATGCAGTTCGACGCGGTCCACGAAGGTGGTCATGGGGTGTGCCTCCAGTTACGTACGGGGTGTTCTTTCATCAACACGCGAAAGGCGGACCCGCTTCCCGGGGAGGGAAGTGAGGTCCGCCTCGCGAAAGTTTCCGATCAGGCGACCGGAACGATGTTCACGACCTTGCGGCCACGGCTGGTGCCGAACTGCACCGAACCGGCCTGGAGGGCGAACAGCGTGTCGTCGCCGCCACGGCCGACGCCCGCGCCGGGGTGGAAGTGGGTGCCGCGCTGGCGGACCAGGATCTCGCCCGCGTTGACGACCTGACCGCCGTAACGCTTCACGCCGAGGCGCTGAGCGTTGGAGTCACGACCGTTACGGGTGGACGATGCGCCCTTCTTGTGTGCCATCTCTCCTCAGTCCCTTACTTCGCAGCCGCGGGGATCTCAGTGACCTTGATCGCCGTGTACTGCTGGCGGTGGCCCTGACGACGGCGGTAGCCGGTCTTGTTCTTGTAGCGAAGGATGTCGATCTTGACGCCCTTGTGGTGGTCCACGACCTCGGCCTGGACCTTGATGCCGGCCAGCACCCACGGGTCGCTGGTGACAGCCTCGCCGTCGACAACGAGCAGGGTCGAGAGCTCGACCGTGTCGCCAACCTTGGCAGTGGAAATCTTGTCAACCTCAACGATGTCGCCGACAGCAACCTTGTGCTGGCGACCACCGCTGCGCACGATGGCGTACACGCGGATCTCACTCTCTCGCTCGGGAACGGCACCCCCGCAGTCCAGCCGCCCGGCAGAGCGAGCGGCCTCTCCCGGCCAGAACAACGACCCGAGAGGAAGAGGTTTACGGGGATGTGGCGTGTCACCAGTGGACACGCCGACGCTCCAGGTTACGGGGCCACGGCCGAACGGGTCAAACCGGGCCCCGTCGCGCTCAAACCCGCGCGTCAGGATCCGAGGCTCTCCCGGTAGGCCACGCACTCCTCGTAGGAGGGCAGCAGCCCCTGCTCGCGGGCCTCGGCCAGGGTGGGGGCCTGCTCGTCCTTGGGAGAGAGCAGCGGGGCGACCCCCTCGGGCCACTCGATGCCGATCTCCGGGTCGAGCGGGTGGACGCCGTGCTCCCGCTCGGGCGCGTAGCCCTCCGAGCAGAGGTAGACCACGGTGGCGTCGTCGGTGAGCGCCATGAACCCGTGGCCGAGTCCCTCGGAGAGGTAGACGGCGTGGTGGTCCTGGTCGTCCAGGCGGACGATCTCCCACTGGCCGAAGGTCGGCGAGCCGGTCCGGATGTCCACGATCACGTCGAGGACCGCGCCGCGCACGCACTTGACGTACTTGGCCTGCCCGGGCGGCACGTCGGCGAAGTGGATGCCGCGCAGGGTGCCCCGGCTGGAGACGGACATGTTGGCCTGGGCCAGGCCGAGCGGGTGGCCGGCGGCCTCCGCGAAGACGGGGGCCTTGAACCACTCGTGGAAGCTGCCCCGGCCGTCGGGGAAGACCTTCGGCTCGAACACCCAGGCACCGGAGATCGAAAGGGGTCGCATCGCGGAAGTCTCAGCCCTTCTTCTGGTTGGTCAGGGCGCGCTTGATACGCCCGGCGGCCCGGCGCCACAGCGGGCGCGGCGCGGCCGCCTTCTTCTTGGGGGCGCTCGGAGCGGCCTTCTTCGTGGCCGACGGGGTGTGCCGGTCGATCACCTTGGCGGCACCGGAGGCGTCCACCACGACATCGACCGGGAGCCGGGTCCACTTGCGCTCACCGCGGGCCGCGGAGGGCACGCCGATCCGGACCGCCCAGCGCATGCCGGTGAGCTTCTCCAGCGGCAGCTCGGCGGTGACGGTACGGCCGTCCAGGGTGGCGTCGGCCGGGTACTTGCCGACGTTCTTGCGCTCGAAGCGGAGCTGGACCGGGTCACCGCCGGTCGCGTCGACGTGCAGCGGCAGGGGCAGCCGTACGACGGAACCCTCCACCGTGGCCTGGGCGGGCGGCATGACGGCGACCGCCTCGCCCTCCAGCTTGCCGGTGTGCTGGTCGACGTCGAGCGAGAGGTTGCCGGGACCGTCGGTCCAGTACGGCAGGACGAGCCTGGTGGGCTCGCCGGTGAGGGCGGCCAGGCGACCGGCCTCGGCGTCCGCGCCGCGCACCGCGCCGAGCCGGGTCTCCTTGCTCCAGCCGCAGGACTTGATCCTGAGGTGCAGATCCCAGATGCCCTTGTCGAGCGGGGCCCCGGAGGCCGCGGTCTCGGGGTCGAGCTCGGCGCGGGCGGAGATCCGCTGACGGAAGGCACCGTCCCCGGCGGCGACCTCGTGCAGCTCGCTCTTGACGGGGAGGTAGAACTGCCGGGCGTCCTCGCGGTGCCGGACCACCAGGTCCACGTCGCTCTTGGCCAGCGGGGCGTCCAGCGCGATGCCCTGGTCGTCGAGCGCCTTGAGGGCCTCGTCGGACAGCGGGAGACCGAGCAGCCGGCGCTCGCCCTCGCGGCGGAAGGTCATCGGCTCGTCGCCGAAGTGCAGCTCGGAGTCGAAGCCGACGCGCAGGGTGCCGTCCTGCCACTCCAGCGAGGTGAGCTCGCCGGTGGGCTTGATCCCGGCCTCCCACTCGGCGAGCGTGCGGATGTCCTGGTAGCGGTCGGCGAAGATCAGCCCGGCGACGACCTTCTGGGTGAGGCCGAGACGGGCGACGACACCCGGTCCGAAGCGCTCGGTGACCACCTTGTGGATCTCGGTGTACAGCTCCTCGGCGTAGTCCTCGGGGAGCTTGAGCAGCCGCTTGCCGCGCAGCCGCTCGACCATCTCGTTGCGCAGCCAGCGGCTGAACAGCTTGTCGCGCAGCGCGCCGGGCTCGGTCAGCGACTCGACGACGTCGAGGGCCTCGCGCAGGTTGCCGAAGTAGCCGACCGGGTCGAAGCGCTGGAAGCCGGCGTTGGAGCCGTCGTCACGGGTGATGTGGTAATAGCACAGGTAGTCGCCGAGGACGGAGACGTTCTTCGCGCGCAGATAGGTCTCGACGACGAAGACGTGGTCCTCGAGCCGGCGGCGACCCTCCTTGAAGCGGATCCCGTGCTCGTTGAGGAACTCCCGCCGGAACATCTTGTGCGGGGTGAGGCTGTCGATCAGCGGCGCGTTGGACACGCTGGCACGCGGCCGGTTGACCCGGAACAGCTCCTGCGGGACCGGCCGTCCGATGCCCGCCATCTTGCCCACGACGACGTCGGCCTCGTTGGCCTTGCCGTAGTCGTACATCCGCTCCAGGGCCTCGTCGCCGAGCCAGTCGTCGTGGTCGACGAACATGACGTACTCGCCCTGGGCGGCCTCGATGCCGGTGTTGCGGGGGCGGCCCGACCAGCCGGAGGACTCCTGGTGGATGACGTGGAAGTGCGGGTGCTCGGCGGCGAGCTGGTCCAGCCGGGCCGGGGTCTCGTCGGTGGAGCCGTCGTTGACGAAGAAGACCTCGAACTCGTCCGGGGTCAGGCTCTGCCGGAGCAGGCCCGTGATGCAGTCCTCGACGTATTTGCCGGGGTTGTAGACCGCGATGACGACGCTGACCTTGACCGTCACGCCGTGTTCTCCTTCAGATGGACCCGGTGGATCTCCGGGAAGGCCTCGGTGAGAGCCGTGCGCCAGTCGCGCAGCGGCTCGATGCCGGCCTCGGCGAACCGGTCGTGACCGAGGACGCTGTAGGCGGGACGGGGGGCGGGGCGTACGAACGCGGCGCTGGTCGTGGGACGGACCCGGTCCGGGTCGGTGCCGAGCAGCCGGAAGATCTCCTGGGTGAAGCCGTGCCAGGTGGTCTCGCCGGAGTTGGTGCCGTGGTAGACGCCGGCCGGGGCGGTACCGGCCAGGGCGCCGAGGCCCAACTCGACCAGCAGGCCCGCCAGATCGGCGCTCCAGGTGGGCTGGCCGCGCTGGTCGTCGACGACGTCGAGGGTGTCCTTGACACCCTCCAGCTTGATCATCGTGCGGACGAAATTGGGGCCGCCGGTGCCGTAGAGCCAGGCGGTGCGCACGACGTACCCGCGCTCCGGAAGTCCCTTCAGCACGGCCTGCTCCCCGGCCAGCTTGGTGCGGCCGTAGGCGCTGCGGGGCGCGGTGGGGGCGTCCTCGGTGTACGGCTCCTGGGCGTCCCCGGCGAAGACGTAGTCCGTGGAGACGTGCAGCAGGACGGCGCCGGTGCGGGCGCAGGCGGCGGCCAGGTTGGCCGGGCCGTCGCCGTTGATCGCGAGCGCCTCGTCCTCACGGGTCTCGGCGTCGTCGACTGCGGTCCAGGCGGCGCAGTTGACGACCACGGCGGGCCGGTGCTCTTCGAGTGCCGCGCTCACGGCGCCGGCGTCGGTGAGGTCCAGCGCTTTGCGGTCGAGGGCGACGAACCGCTCCCCCGACTGGGACAGCCGGGCCAGGACGTCCTGGCCCAGCATGCCGCCCGCGCCCGTGACCAGCCAGGTGCGGTTGTCGGTCACAGCGCGGCCCGCTCCTTCAGCGGCTCCCACCAGGCGCGGTTGTCGCGGTACCACTGGACGGTCTCGGCGAGGCCCTGCTCGAAGCTCTTGCGGGGCTCGTAGCCGAGCTCCTCGCGGATCTTCGTGCAGTCGACGGAGTAACGGCGGTCGTGGCCCTTGCGGTCCTCGACGTACTCGACGCTGGTCTCCCAGTCGGCGCCGCACGCCTTCAGCAGCAGCTCGGTGAGCTCCCGGTTGGAGAGCTCGGTGCCGCCGCCGATGTTGTAGACCTCGCCGGCGCGGCCCTTGGTGCGCACGAGCTCGATGCCCTGGACGTGGTCGTCGATGTGCAGCCAGTCGCGGACGTTGCCGCCGTCGCCGTAGAGCGGGACCTTCTTGCCGTCGAGAAGGTTGGTCACGAAGAGCGGGATGACCTTCTCGGGGAAGTGGTGGTGCCCGTAGTTGTTGGAGCAGCGGGTCACCCGCACGTCCAGGCCGTGGGTGCGGTGGTACGACAGCGCGATCAGGTCGCTGGACGCCTTCGCCGAGGAATACGGCGAGTTGGGCTCCAGCGGGTGCGTCTCGGGCCAGGAGCCCTCGTCGATCGAGCCGTAGACCTCGTCGGTGGAGATGTGCACGAAGGTCTTGATGCCCGCGCGGTGGGCCGCGTCGATGAGGGTGTGGGTGCCGACCACGTTGGTGCGCACGAACTCCGCGCCGCCGTCGATGGAACGGTCGACGTGCGACTCGGCGGCGAAGTGGACGACCTGGTCGTGCTCGGCCATCAGCTTGCCGACCAGCTCGGGATCGCAGATGTCGCCCTGCACGAAGGCGAATCCGGGGTGCTCGCGCACCTCGTCGAGGTTGGCCGGGTTGCCCGCGTAGGTCAGCTTGTCGAGGACGGTGACGGCGATGTCACCGGGGCCCTCGGGGCCGAGCACGGTACGGACGTAGTGCGAGCCGATGAAGCCGGCACCGCCGGTCACCAGAATCCGAGTGGTCATGAAGAGATCTGCACCTTGCTGTGATCACCGAGCACGAGCCGGTGTGCCTTGGGGTTACGGGGCGCGGGCGTGACCTCGACGTCACGTCCGATGAGCGAGGCCTCCACGCGGCGCACGCCGGTCACGGACGAGCCGCGCAGCACGATGGAGTACTCGATTTCGCTGTCCTCGATCCGGCAGTCCTCGGAGACGGACGTGAACGGGCCGATGTAGGCGTCGTTGACCACCGTGCCGGCACCGATGATGGCAGGACCGACGATCCGGCTGCCATTGACGCTGGCACCGGCCTCGATCCGGACCCGGCCGATGATCTCGCTGCTCTCGTCGACCGTGCCCTCGTTCACCGGCTCGACGGTCTCCAGGACCGACCGGTTGACCTCCAGCATGTCGGTGACGTTGCCGGTGTCCTTCCAGTACCCGGAGATGGTCGTGGAACGCACGTCGCGCTTCTGGTCGATCAGCCACTGGATGGCGTGGGTGATCTCCAGCTCGCCGCGCCAGGAGGGCTCGATGGAGCGGACGGCCTCGTGTATGGCCGGGGTGAAGAGGTAGACGCCGACGAGCGCCAGGTCACTCTTGGGCTGCTTCGGCTTCTCCTCCAGGCCCACCACCCGGCCGTCGCCGTCGAGTTCGGCGACACCGAAGGAGGTGGGGTTGGGGACCCGGGTCAGCAGGATCTGCGCCTCGGGCCGCTCGGCGCGGAACTCGTCCACCAGACCGGTGATGCCGCCGACGATGAAGTTGTCGCCGAGGTACATGACGAAGTCCTCGTCACCGAGGAACTCCTGCGCGATGAGGACGGCGTGGGCGAGGCCCAGCGGCGCTTCCTGCGGGATGTAGGTGACCTTGATCCCGAACCGGGAGCCGTCACCGACCGCCTCACGGATCTCGTCCGCGGTGTCGCCGACGACGATGCCGACCTCGCTGATCCCGGCCTCGGCGATCGCCTCGAGGCCGTAGAACAGCACCGGCTTGTTGGCTACCGGCACCAACTGCTTGGCGGACGTGTGGGTGATCGGGCGGAGGCGGGTGCCCGCTCCCCCGGAGAGCACGAGAGCCTTCACGAAAATCCCTATTTGTCTAAATTAAGCGTCAATCTCGGCTCACATCATAACCCTGAGGACAGGCCGGAGATTCACCAGCCATTCACACGATCGATCACCGGTTGACAACTTTCCGTCGGACGCAATACCCACAGAATCACGAAATCCGCCCCTGGCGAACCAAGAGCGGATTTCGATCTTCAGACGGCCGAAACTATGCGGTGACCGTCCGTCAGGCCTCGTCGGCCTGGGTCGAGACGGACCGCGGCGACTGCTGCTCGGCCGCCACCGTCTTCTTCGACGCCGCCTTCTTCGCGGTCGTCTTCTTGGCCGCGGTCTTCTTCGCGGCCGTCTTCTTGGCGGTGGTGGCCTTCTTGGTCGCGGCCTTCTTCGCCGTGGCCTTCTTGGCCGTCTTACGGGCCGTCTTCTTCGCCGGAGCCGCCTCCTCTGCGGGCGCCTCCGCCTCGGCCGGGGCCTCCGCCGAGGGCACGACCACGACGGCCGCCTCCTCGGACGCGGTGGGCGCGGTGGCCTTGCGGACGGCACGACGGCGCGGACGGGCCGGGGCTGCGCTCTCGGCGACCGCCTCGGGCTCGGCCGGCGCGGCCAGGGCCGTCTCGGGCTGCGGCTCGGCCACCGGCGCGGTCTCGGCGACCGTCACCACGGCGGCCTCGGCACCCGTCGGGGAACCGGCCGGGGCCGATGCCCTCCGGGTGGCCCGGCGGCGCGTACGGCCCTTGGGAGCGGCCTCGTCGGCGGCGGGCTCGCTCGCGGACACGGCCTCCACGACGGGGTCCTCAGCGGCGACCGGCTCGGCCTGCGCCTCGGCGGCCGTCTCCGGCTGCACGGGACGCTCGGCCTCCACCTCGGCCGGCACGGCCTGAGCGGTCGGCACCTCGACGTCCTCGGAGACCGGGCTCTCCTGGTCGGCCGGCGCCTCGGCACCGCCCGACCTCCTCGACCCGCCACCCCTCGGGGCACCGGCCGGAGCCGACGCCCGACGGCTCGCCCTACGCCGGCCACGCCCACGGGTGGCCGCGGCCTCCGCCTCGGCGACGCTGCTGTACAGCTCCTCGTCGGGCGCGAACTCAGCCGGGGTGAGCGCGATCGGCTCAGCCACCTCGGCGGCGAGCTCGGCCTCGGTCTCGACCTCTTCGGGCGCCTCGGGAGCCTCTACCGCAGCCGCGGCCTCGTGGACGTGCTCCTGCCCGTCACCACCGCGCCCGCGCTTCTTGCGCTTGCCGCCGCCACCCGCGGAGGTCGGTGTCTCCATGTGCACGATGACACCGCGGCCGTTGCAGTGGACGCAGGTCTCGGAGAAGGACTCCAGCAGACCCTGGCCCACCCGCTTGCGGGTCATCTGGACCAGGCCCAGCGAGGTGACCTCGGCGACCTGGTGCTTGGTCCGGTCCCGGCCCAGGCACTCGAGCAGGCGCCGCAGCACGAGGTCCCGGTTCTGCTCCAGGACCATGTCGATGAAGTCGATGACGATGATGCCGCCGAGGTCGCGCAGCCTGAGCTGGCGCACGATCTCCTCGGCCGCCTCCAGGTTGTTCCTGGTGACCGTCTCCTCGAGGTTGCCGCCCTGGCCGGTGAACTTGCCGGTGTTGACGTCGACGACGACCATCGCCTCGGTCCGGTCGATCACCAGCGAACCGCCGCTGGGCAGCCAGACCTTGCGGTCCAGTGCCTTGGCGAGCTGCTCGTCGATCCGGTACGTGGCGAAGACGTCGACCTCGGAGGTCCACTTCGACAGCCGGTCGGTCAGGTCGGGCGCGACGTGCGAGACGTATCCGTGGATGGTCTCCCATCCCTCGTCACCGCTGACGACGACCTTGGAGAAGTCCTCGTTGAAGATGTCGCGGACAACCCGGACGGTCATGTCCGGCTCGCCGTAGAGCAGCGTCGGGGCGTTGCCGCTCTTGGCCTTCTTCTGGATGTCCTCCCACTGCGCCTGCAGCCGCTCGACATCGCGGCGCAGCTCGTCCTCGCTCGCGCCCTCGGCGGCGGTGCGCACGATGACGCCCGCGTCCTCGGGGACGATCTTCTTGAGGATGGTCTTCAGGCGCGCGCGCTCGGTGTCGGGCAGCTTGCGGCTGATGCCGGTCATGGAGCCCTCGGGGACGTACACGAGGTAGCGCCCGGGCAGGGAGACCTGGCTGGTGAGCCGCGCCCCCTTGTGGCCGATCGGGTCCTTGGTCACCTGGACCAGCACCGACTGACCGGACTTCAGCGCGCTCTCGATGCGGCGCGGCCCGTTGGCCATGCCGAGCGCCTCGAAGTTGACCTCACCGGCGTAGAGCACCGCGTTGCGGCCCTTGCCGATATCGATGAAGGCGGCCTCCATCGACGGCAGCACGTTCTGGACCTTGCCCAGGTAGACGTTGCCGACGTACGAGGTGGCCTGCTCCTTGTTGACGTAGTGCTCGACGAGCACCCCGTCCTCGAGCACGCCGATCTGCGTGCGCTCACCGCTCTGCCGGACGACCATCACCCGCTCGACGGCCTCACGGCGGGCCAGGAACTCGGCCTCGGTGATGATCGGGACCCGACGGCGGCCCTGCTCACGGCCCTCGCGGCGGCGCTGCTTCTTGGCCTCCAGACGGGTCGAGCCCTTGATGGACTGCACCTCGTCGGACGGCTCCGAAACCCTCTCCCGCGCGGGACGGGGCTCGCGCACCTTGACGACGGTCCGCTCGGGGTCGCCGTCGTCGGGCTCAATGTCCGCGGAGGAGTCCCCGGCCCGACGCCGGCGGCGACGGCGGCGACGGCTGGAACTGGAGCCGCCGGACTCGTCGGAACGGGCGTCCTCGTCGTCCTCGTCGTCCTGCTCGGCACCGTCGTCGTCCTGGGACTGCCCGGCGGCGGGCTCGTCGGAGTCCTCCGAGTCCTCGTCACCGGACGCCTCGGCGGACTCGCCCCGGCGCCTGCGACGGCCACCGCGACGACGGCGGCGCCGCGACCCGGTCTCCTCGGCGTCATCCGCGTCCGCGGAGTCCTCGTCGGCGGCCTCGTCCGTCTCCTCTTCCTCCACGACGGTCTCGGCGGCGGTCTCCCGCACCTCGGGCTCGTCACCGGCACCCCGACGACGGCGGCGGCGCCGCGGCGCGCTCTGCTCGTCGGCGATCTCCTCGACCGGCTCGGCGGACTCGACCGGCTCTTCGCTCTGCTCGGTCTCCGCCTCCGCGGCGGCCTCGGCGGCGGCCCGCTGCGGCGTCTGGAACTGCGGCTCGGTGAAGACGGGCGCCTGGAACACGGCGACCGCGGGGCGCGCAGGGCGACGCACCGACTCGTCCTCGGTCTCGTCCTCGGCCACGTCCTGGGCAACGCGAGCGCGTCGCGCGGGCTCGGAGAACCCGGTGGCGGCCTGGCGAACGGACCGACGACGGGCACGGCGCGGGGCGGCGTCCTCGGCGGGGGTCTCGGCGACAGGCGCGGGGGCCTCGGTGGCGGGCTCCTCCACGGCAGGGGCCTCGGCGACCGGCTCGGACGGCGTGGCCTCGGCGGCCTCGTCCTCGGGGGCACCGGCAGGCGCGGAGACACGGCGCGTGGCACGGCGTCGGGACCGACGCGGGGCGGCGTCCTCGGCATCGGCGGTCTCGGCGGGCGCTTCCGCGGTCACCGGCTCGACGGTCTCGACGACCTCGGCGACCTCCGCTGCGGCAGGCGACTCGACGATCTCCGCGGCCTCCGGAGCACCGGCGGGCGCGGCTGCACGCCGGGAGGCCCGGCGACGCGTACGCCCGGCGGGCGCGGTGGTCTCGGCAGCGGGCGCCTCATCGGCGGTCTCGGCCTCGGCAGGGGTCTCGGCGGTCACCGGAGCCTCGGCCTCGGCGGCCACGGGCGCGTCAGCGGGGGTGGACACCCGGCGCGTCGCACGCCGACGTGTACGCCCGGCGGGCGGGGCAGCGTCCTCCGCCTCGACGGCAGGCGCGCTCTCCGCGACCGCGGACTCGGCGGGCGCCTCGGCGGCCACCGGCACCACGGTCTCGGCGGCCTCGGCCGCCGCGGGCGCCCCGGCAGGCGCGGACGCCCGGCGCGTCGCACGCCGACGCGGACGCCCGGCGGGCGCAGCGGCCTCGGTGCTCTCGGTGGTCGCAGTGGTCTCGACGGTCTCGTCGAGCTTCTCCTCCTCGTCCGTGACGAGGTCCTCCGCCTCCGCGGCCGGTATGGCCGGAGCGACGACCTCCTCGCCGCCCGGGGCGGCGGCGACCGGCGGTCCCGCCGGCCTGGACGCGGCACGGCGCCGACGACGCGGCGGCAGGGTGTCGCTGGGAGTGTTCTGTTCGGAACCCTCGAGGGGTTCGGTCGGTTCGAGCATGCGGGCATTTCTCCCGTCAGGCTCCCGGGCGCCGCACCTGGTCCGGCAGGGATGCCGGTGACGTCCGCGGCTCGCGCGATGCGCGGTGCCGCCGTCCGGGGCGCGGGCGCCGCACGGGAGCTCTCTGTGTCCTGTCTCGCCGGTTCCGTACGCCCTTGTTGGGTACGGCCTGGCGAAAGTCTTGTGGTCAGTGCACTGCCCGACCCAGGTGGCTCCCGAGTACGAGGGCTGCGCTACGACGCCCGTCCTTCGCGGGACCTTCCTTACGCCGGCGCTTTCGCGGCGGCAGTCGGTTCGGCCGTTGAGTGGGCCTCGACTGCCTCGCGGTCGGGCGCGAGCGGGTCGGTCACCGTGCCGGTCTCTTCATCGAGCAGCCCCTGCGCCAGCCTGGTCACCGCTGCGGGGACCGGCGGCGCCAGGTCGGCCACGGCGCGGAGACCGGACAGGACGTCGTCGGGTCGAACGGCAGGCGTCACGTGCCGAACAACCAGCCGCAGTATCGCACAGGGCTGGTCGGTCGGCCTATCAGCAAATTCACTGTGCGTTTCAAGTTGTACGACCGCGGGGCGGGCGTCAAAGGTCCGAAGGCCGTTCTTGGTGGTGCGCTGGACCTCGACCGCCTCGGCGGCGTTGAACGCGGCGACCGCGCGCCCGGCCTCCGCCGGGTCCACGCCGTCCAGCCTGAGCTCCCACACGGAAGCGGTGAGCCGGTCGGCGAGTCCCGAGGTCCGGGCCTCGACCGCGTCGACGACGTCGAGCCCGGCGGGCAGCGACTCGTCGAGGAGGAGCCGGAGCTTCTCCGGGTCGCGCGCCTGCGTGAGCGCGATCTCCAGGTACTCCGCCTCACTGCCCGTGCCGGTGGGTGCGGCATTGGCGTACGACACCTTCGGATGCGGCGTGAACCCCGCCGAGTACGCCATGGGCACCTCGGCGCGGCGCAGCGCACGCTCGAAGGCGCGCTGGAAGTCACGGTGGCTGGTGAACCGGAGGCGGCCGCGCTTGGTGTAGCGCAGTCGGATGCGCTGCACCGCCGGTGCGGGCGGCGGGCCTTCGGGCTGTCGCTTGCCCAGTGTCGCTCAGTCCTTCGTGAGTGCGGTCGTACTGCTACCAAGAGTACGTGTGTCGGCGCCCGTCGGTTCCCGCAGGGCCACCGCCTCACGCTCACGGGTCTCGCCGACGGCGCCGACGACGCCGCCGTCGCTGATGTGGCCGGCATCACCGAAGAGCATCCGGCGGAAGTCGGCCCGGGCCTGCCGTACGGACTCACGGGCGGAGGCGAGGACGGCCCGGGTGATCCGTCCCACACAGCGCGCGGCCTCGGCGACCGGGCGCAGCACCACGTCCCGGACCATGTGCCCGACCGGGGTCAGCACCGTGCGGTACACCCAGCGCACCGGCTCGACGAAGATCCACCGGAAGAGGGTCCCGAGGAACCGCCCGACAGCGAGGGAGATGTGCCCGGCGATCCGCCAGGCGTGCCCGAGCGCGTCCCACACCTCCCGGCCGACGACGGCAAGGACCCTCCCGATGGGCGCGAGAACCCAGCGCCACAGGGCGACCACCGGCAGGAAGAGCAGGATGCGGGCGATCCAGTACAGGGCGACGCCGATGCCGGTGACAACGGTGCTCGCCAGCCATGCGAGCCCCCTGGCGCACCAGACGATCGCGCGCCCGACCGGAGTGAAGATCCAGGCGAGCACGGCACCGACGCCCTTGAGGAGCCACACGATCCCGTGCCCGACCGGAGTGAACATGCGCGCGTACACCCACACCAGCCCGGCCACGATCCCCCGCGCGACCCACGCGATGCCGCGCGCGATCAGTGTGAATACCGCGCCGACGCCGTTGAGGAGCCACACGATCCCGTGCCCGACCGGGGTGAGCACGCGCGCGTACACCCACACCAGCCCGGCCACGATCCCCCGCACCAGCCACGCGATGCCCTGCCCGACCGGCGTCAGCACATACCGGTACAGCCACACCAGGGGAATGACGACGAGTACCTTGCCGAGCCATCCGACCGCCTTGGCGAGGGGCACGACCACGTAGCGCCACAGGGCCACGCAGGGCCAGACGACCAACGCCCGCCACAGCGGCCGCAGCACGCTGTCCCGCAGGAACCGCCCCACCACGACGAACGCGTCCCACACGATCCGCACGGGCACGACCAGCACGAGCACGACGATGCGTACGGGGATGCGAATCGCGACCGTCAGGCACCCCTCGGGCGGGGGCGCCTGCGGCGCGGGCTGCTTCTCCAGGTCCATAACGACGTAGACGCCTCAGTTCCCCGTACGGATCCAGTACCGCAGCTTTACGCCGCGCCGGTCCTCGAATTCTCCGCCATTGGCCTCGATCACCTTACGAGACGCGGTGTTGTCGGTGTCACAGGTGATCAGGGCCCGGTCGATGCCCAGTTGACGGCAGACGGGCAGGGCGGCCGCGAGCATGGCGGTGGCGTGTCCCCGCCGCCGGGCGCCGAGACGGACCACGTAACCGATGTGGCCGCCGAGTTCCAGCAGATGCGGGGTGAGGCGGTGCCGTATCGAGAGCCTGCCGAGGAAGGTGTCGCCCTCGACGTACCAGAGGTTCGTCATCGGCACCCAGTCCGGCCTGCGCGGCCGCTTCGTCTCCGCACGCAGCATGTCCACGTAGGCCGCGAATCCCGCAGGCTCCCGCCATGCCTGCTCATACAGCCCGAGCTGCCCGCTCTCCAGCACGGCCGGATCGAGACCCGCCTCGGTGAACTCGCGTACCGCGTCGAGGTAGGAGGCGTGGAACCGGACGTCGGGCACAGTCAGCTGCGGCATCGCCCCATGATGACGAGACCGCGGGCCGCCGGGCCACCGGGTTTCACGGGCCTGTTCCCTGACCCCGCGGGCGCCCGTGCACTATGGCCCCATGATTACGCTTACGAAGGAAGACGGCCCCGCCGACCTGGACGGCGTGACCCACCTGTCCATAGGGGTCTCCTGGGACCCCAGCGTCGGCGCCAGCGGCGGAGTGCTCGGCAAGCTCCGTCAGAAGAAGGGCACCGACCTCGACCTCATCGCCATCGCGATGCACGACGGCGACCCGGTCCGCCTGGCGGGCCTCGACTCGCTCGACCCCATCGGCAACGGCTCCCTGCTGCACAGCGGCGACAACCAGACCGGCCACGGGGACGGCGACGACGAGACGGTCACCGTCGAGTTCGCGAAGATCCCGCCGCACATCACCTCGATCGTCTTCGTCGCCGCCGCCTACAAGAAGGGCAGTTCCTTCCAGAAGGCCCGCAACATCAGCTTCAAGGTCTACGACGCCAGCGGCGGCAGCTCCCAGCAGGTCGCCGACATCTGGCCGAGCATGCTCACCACGGACAACGGCTGCGCGGTGGCCAAGGCGTTGCGGGTCGGCGGCGCCTGGAAGCTCGAAGTCATCAACGTCACGGGCAAGATCAAGCAGGGCGACCAGCTGGCCCTGATGCGGTTTGCTGTGAGCAAGTAGCGGACCCCGGGGCGGTGGCTCACCCACTCAGATGCGCTCGGCGAGCGACCGGTCGCGAGGGTGTGCATGGTGAGTTCATGAACACAACACCTCTCTCCAAGAAGGCCGTTTCCCGCATCCCGCGAGTATTCGCGGTGACCGTCGCCGTGGGCATCGCTTGCGCGGCGGGAGTGGCAAGTGCCACCTCCGCCGTGGCCGCGACGCCAGCCACACACGCCGTCACCAAGGCCGCCCCGGTCGGCGGCCACGGTGGCGACGGCGACAACAACCAGTGCGGCAACGGCATCCTGCCCATCCTCAGCTTCTGCAACTGACGACCAGGCGACGGCAGTTCCCGGCCGTCAGCCGCACCACCACACAACCGCACATGTGAAACCCGTCCACCGCAGGGCGGTCGGGAACAGGGACACAATCCCCGTTTCCGACCGCCCTGCCGACCGCCTCGCTCACCTCAGTGCACGTGACCACTCGCGGCGGGCGCCGGACCGCCGTTCTTGACCGTCAGAGGCAGCAACTTCTTGCCGGTCGGGCCGATTTGAATCTGCGTGTCCATCTGCGGACACACCCCACAATCGAAGCAAGGCGTCCACCGGCAGTCCTCGACCTCCGTCTCGTCGAGGGCGTCCTGCCAGTCCTCCCAGAGCCAGTCCTTGTCGAGGCCGGAGTCGAGGTGGTCCCAGGGGAGGACTTCCTCGTACGTCTTCTCGCGGGTCGTGTACCAGTCGACGTCCACGCCGAAGGCGGGCAGCGTCTTGTCGGCGCAGGCCATCCAGCGGTCGTAGGAGAAGTGCTCGCGCCAGCCGTCGAAGCGGCCGCCGTCCTCGTAGACGGCGCGGATCACGGCGCCCACCCGCCTGTCACCCCTCGACAGCAGGCCTTCCACGATGCCGGGCTTGCCGTCGTGGTAGCGGAAGCCGATCGAGCGGCCGTACTTCTTGTCGCCGCGGATCTTGTCGCGGAGCTTCTGCAGTCGGGCGTCCGTCTCCTCCGCCGAGAGCTGCGGGGCCCACTGGAAGGGTGTGTGGGGCTTGGGGACGAAGCCGCCGATCGAGACCGTGCAGCGGATGTCGTTCTGGCCGGAGACCTTGCGGCCCTCGGCGATCACCTTCGTCGCCATGTCCGCGATCTGCAGGACGTCCTCGTCGGTCTCCGTCGGCAGGCCGCACATGAAGTACAACTTCACCTGGCGCCAGCCGTTGCCGTACGCCGTCGAGACCGTACGGATGAGGTCTTCCTCGGACACCATCTTGTTGATGACCTTGCGCATGCGCTCGGAACCGCCCTCGGGGGCGAAGGTCAGGCCCGAGCGGCGGCCGTTGCGCGTCAGTTCGTTCGCCAGGTCCACGTTGAAGGCGTCGACGCGGGTGGAGGGGAGGGACAGGCCGATCTTGTCCTCCTCGTACCGGTCCGCCAGGCCCTTCGCGATGTCACCGATCTCCGAGTGGTCCGCGGACGACAGGGAGAGGAGGCCCACCTCCTCGAAGCCCGTCGCCTTGAGGCCCTTCTCCACCATGTCGCCGATGCCCGTGATCGAACGCTCGCGGACCGGGCGGGTGATCATGCCCGCCTGGCAGAAGCGGCAGCCGCGGGTGCAGCCGCGGAAGATCTCGACCGACATGCGTTCGTGGACCGTCTCCGCGAGGGGGACGAGGGGCTGCTTGGGGTACGGCCACTCGTCCAGGTCCATGACGGTGTGCTTGGACACGCGCCACGGGACGCCCGACTTGTTGGGGACCACGCGCGCGATACGGCCGTCGGGGAGGTACTCGACGTCGTAGAACGCGGGGATGTACACCGAGCCGGTCTTCGCGAGGCGGAAGAGGACCTCCTCGCGGCCGCCCGGCCGGCCCTCCGCCTTCCACTCACGGATGATCTTCGTCATGTCGAGCACGGCCTGCTCGCCGTCGCCGATGATCGCCGCGTCGATGAAGTCCGCGATCGGCTCGGGGTTGAAGGCCGCATGGCCGCCGGCCAGCACGATCGGGTCGTCGAGCGTACGGTCCTTGGACTCCAGCGGGATGCCCGCCAGGTCCAGCGCCGTCAGCATGTTGGTGTAGCCCAGCTCCGTGGAGAAGGACAGGCCGAACACGTCGAAGGCGCCCACGGGCCGGTGGCTGTCCACCGTGAACTGAGGGACGTGGTGCTCCCGCATCAGCGCCTCGAGGTCCGGCCACACGCTGTAAGTGCGCTCGGCGAGGACGCCCTCCTGTTCGTTCAGGACCTCGTAGAGGATCATGACGCCCTGGTTGGGCAGACCGACCTCGTACGCGTCCGGGTACATCAGTGCCCAGCGGACGTCACAGGACTCCCACGGCTTGACGGTGGAGTTGAGCTCTCCGCCGACGTACTGGATCGGCTTCTGCACATGCGGGAGCAGAGCTTCGAGCTGCGGAAACACAGACTCTGCGGCCGCAGTGACTTCGGCAGGCATCTCGCGAACCTTCGGTGGGCTTGGCTGAACTGACAGGGGTGACCATCTAGCGTAACGCGGCCGCGACCACCCCCCGTACGCCCGGAAGGTCAGAGGGCGTCCGCCTCCCCCCCGATCCCGTCCCAGAAGCCGGGCAGTTCGGCCTCCACGGCAGCCGCCCGCTGCTCCTCACGCCCGTAGAGCAGCCCGTAGGTGAAGGCGCTCTCCCCCGCCGCGTGGGCGACCGCGGACAGCTCGCGCAGGGTCTGCCGGGCCATCACGCTGTCCTGGTGCTCGCCCAGCAGGGTCTGGAGCGACTTCATGGACTTGACCATGGCCTTGGCCGGATCGCCCAGGGCCGGGCGGGCCGCCTCGGCCGCGTAGCGGGTGCGCTTGGTCTTCTTGCGGGCCTCGTGGATCGCGGTGTCCCGGTCGGTTCCGGGCTCGAGTTCCAGCGCCTGCCCGACGAGCCCTGCGACCTTCCGGAAGTCCTTTCGCACGACTTTGGTGATCACCTTGTGGGGTTTCTTCCCGGCCGCCTTCAGCAGCGGCGGGTCGGCGATCAGCGCGTCCAGGGTGTCGAGCAGGGCGAGGTACCGCCGGGAGTCCAGGACACCGATCAGCCGGGCGCTGGCCCCGCCGGGCCGGTCACCGGCCCATGCGCTCAATCGCGAGGCGACCGGCCCGTGGACCAGCGTCTGCGGCACCTCGTCGAGAGCCGTGGTCAGGCGTTCGGACAGCACCTCGCGGTCCCGGTCGACGCCCAGTTCGCCGGCCAGCCACTTCAGTTCGTCGCCGATCGGATCGGTGACGTCCCGGTCGAGGACTGCGCCGTACGACTTGAAGGTGCTGCGCATCCGGCGGGTGGCGACGCGCATGCGGTGCACGGAGTCCTCGGCGTCCTGGCGGACGGCCGGGTCGAGTTCGAGGATCGCGTCCCGCTGGGCGCGGACGTACGCGAGGACGTGGTCGCCGGCGGTCACCGGATCCGCTGTGACGGGGCTCTTCTTCTTGGGGGCCGTCTCCGCGAGGGCCCGGGCCAGCTTCGAGGAGGACCCGGACGGCCGAACGTCCGCCTTGCGCAGCCGCTTGTCGACCTTGTCGAGGAAGGCCGGGTCGCCGCCGTCGGCGAGCTCCACCTCGATCTCGGTCCACTGGGCGTCGCCGACGCCGCCGCTGAGCCGCTCGGCGTGCACGGCGTCCACGCTGACCTCGGCGAGCAGCTGTCCCTGGGCGTCGAGGAGGTGGCGCACATCACGGTCCGAGCGCAGCCGGACCACGGGCAGCAGCTCGACGTCCCTGACCCGGGAGCGGACGAGGGCGGCGAGTTCGTCGGGGAGGGTGTCGGAGAGCGGGGCCCGGATCTCGTCGCGCACGCCCTCGGACACGGGCAGCTTCAGGTGCCAGCCCGCGTCCGATCCGCCCGTGCGGCGGCGCAGGGTGATCGAGGACGCCACGAGGCGTTCGTCGGCCGTGTCGTAGTAGGTGGCGTCCAGATGTGCGACGCCCTTGTCGACGACGGCCTCGACCCCGGCGACTCCGGTCAGATCGGGCAGGCCGCTGTCGTCGGACTCGTACTTCCGCTCGATCTCCCGCTTTGTGTCCGCCATGACTCGAATCTAGTGGTCAGCGGGCGGTTGCGGCAGGGGGCCGCCGCCACCCGGCCGACCGGCCTACGCCGACATGGGCCGCTGCACTCTGATCGACTGCAGCAGCCCCACCGCGACCCACGTAGCGAACATCGACGATCCTCCGTACGACACGAACGGCAGGGGCAGACCGGTGACCGGCATGATCCCGAGGGTCATGCCGACGTTCTCGAAGGACTGGAAGGCGAACCACGCCACGATTCCGGCGGCCACGATCGTGCCGTACAGCTCGGTGGTCTCGCGGGCGATCCGGCAGGCCCGCCACAGGATGACCCCGAGCAGGACGATGATCAGGCCCCCGCCGACGAAGCCCAGCTCCTCGCCGGCGACGGTGAAGACGAAGTCGGTCTGCTGTTCCGGCACGAACTGGCCGGTGGTCTGCGAGCCGTGGAACAGGCCCGCGCCCGTCAGGCCTCCCGAACCGATGGCGATGCGCGCCTGGTTGGTGTTGTAGCCGACGCCCGCCGGGTCGAGGCTCGGGTTGGCGAAGGCGGCGAAGCGGGCGATCTGGTACTCGTCCAGGATGTGCAGCTGCCAGACCGCGATCGCGCCGGCCGCGCCCGCGCCGAGCAGCCCGAAGACCCATCGGTTGGAGGCGCCGGAGGCGAGCAGCAGCCCGAGCACGATGATGACCATGACCATGACCGACCCGAGGTCGGGCATGAGCATCACGATGAGCATCGGTACGGCGGCCAGGCCCAGGGCCTGGAGCACGGTGCGGTGGTCGGGGTAGGGCTTGTCGCCGGCGTCGACCCGGGCCGCGAGGAGCATCGCCATGCCCAGGATGATCGTGATCTTCACGAACTCCGAGGGCTGGAGCGAGAAGCCGCCGCCGATCACGATCCAGGAGTGGGCGCCGTTGACCGTGGAGCCCAGCGGGGTGAGGACCAGCAGGATCAGGCAGAGCGAGGCACCGTACAGCAGGGGCACGGCGGTGCGCAGCGTGCGGTGGCCGACCCATACGGTGCCGATCATCAGGGCGAACCCTATGCCGGTGTTCATGAGGTGGCGGATCAGGAAGTAGTACGGGTCGCCCTGGTTGATCTCGGTGCGGTTGCGGGTCGCCGAGAAGACCAGGATCGAGCCGATCATGGACAGGGCGAGGGCCGAGAACAGTATCGGCCAGTCCAGCCGGCGGGCGAGCGAGTCGCGGGCCAGCAGCCGGGTCCAGCCCGCGCGGGCGGGGCCGTACCCGGAGACCTGGAAGCTGTTCGCCCCGGTCATGTGAGCATCCTCCGGCTCCCCCTCCTGCGGTGCCGCCTCCGGGTGTCACGGTTCCCGGTGGGCGGCGTGTTCACGGTCGCCGCCTGCTGTGTCTCGTCCGGTTCGGGCTCGCCCTCCTGGCTCACCCGCTGGTCCTTGGCCGGGTCCTTGGCGATCTTCGGGGACTTGATGGTCCCGTCCGTCTGGACCTTGGGCAGGCTCTTCTCGGGGGTCGGCAGCAGTGCGTTCTTCTTGTCGATGGTGCCGTCGGCCGAGACGCCGTACATGGCGTTGTAGATGTGGCGCACGGCCTCACCCGAGGCGCCCGAGCCGGTACCGGCCTGGGCGATGGTCATGACGACCGTGTAGTCCTTGGAGTACGTGGCCAGCCAGGACGTCGTCTGCTTGCCGTAGACCTCGGCGGTGCCGGTCTTGGCGTGCAGCGGGATCTTGTCCTGTGGCCAGCCGCCGAACTTCCAGGCGGCCGTACCGCGGGTGACGACGCCTTCCAGGGCGGTGTCCATGCCCTTGATGGTGGCCTGGTCGACCGGAAGCTTCCCGGTCGCCTTGGGCTTGATCTCCTGGACGGTCCTGCCGTCGGCGCTGATGATCGCCTTGCCGATGCTCGGCTGGTACATGGTGCCGCCGTTGGCGAGCGCCCCGTAGATCCTGGCCTCCTGGATCGGGGTGACGAGGGTGTCGCCCTGACCGATGGAGTAGTTGATGGAGTCACCCTCGCGCATCTTGTTGCCTTCGAGGCAGTTCTCGTACGCGATCTTCTCGACGTAGGTGCCGTCCTTCTTGCCGGTCTTGCACCAGCTGTCCTTGTTGGCCTTCCAGTACGACTCCTTCCACTGGCGGTCGGGGACGCGGCCGGTGACCTCGTTGGGGAGGTCGATGCCGGTCTCCTTGCCGAGGCCGAACTGGTGGGCGGCCTTGTAGAAGTAGTCCTTCGGCTCGCCCTTCTTGGGGTTGATGCCGCCGTCCTTCTTCCACTCCCGGTCGGCGAGGCCGTAGAAGACGGTGTCGCAGGAGACCTCCAGGGCGCGGCCGAGGGAGATGGGGCCGAAGCTCTCCCCCTCGAAGTTCTTGAAGACCTGGCCGCCCACCGAGTACGAGCTGGTGCACGGGTAGCCGCCGTCCCACTCGTACCCGGCCTCGACCGCGGCGGCCGTGGAGACGACCTTGAACGTCGAGCCGGGTGCGGACTGACCCTGTATGGCCCTGTTGAGCAGCGGGTAGTCGGAGCCCTTGCCGGTGAGCTTCTTGTAGTCCTTGGCGGAGATTCCGCCGACCCAGACGTTCGGGTCGTAGGTCGGGGCGGACGCCATCGCCACGATCCGGCCGGTCTTGGCCTCCATCACGACGACGGCGCCGGAGTCGGCCTTGTAGTTCTCGCCGGTGATCTTGTCGAACTGCTTGCGGGCGGTCTTCATCGCCTGGTTCAGCTCGTACTCGGCGACGCGCTGGACGCGGGCGTCGATGCTGGTGACGAGGTTGGCGCCGGGCTGGGCCTCGTCGGCCTCGGCCTGGCCGATGACGCGGCCGAGGTTGTCGACCTCGTAGCGGGTGACGCCGGCCTTGCCGCGCAGTTCCTTGTCGTACTGGCGCTCCAGTCCCGAGCGGCCGACCTGGTCGGAGCGCAGGTAGGGCGAGTCGGTGTCCTGGGCCTTGGTGATCTCGTCGTCGGTGACCGGCGAGAGGTAGCCGAGGACCTGGGCGGCGTTGGACTTGCCGGGGGCGGCATAGCGGCGCACGGCCTCGGGTTCGGCGGTGATGCCGGGGAAGTCCTCGGCGCGCTCGCGGATCTGCAGGGCCTGTTTGGGGGTGGCCTCGTCGGTGATGGGGATCGGCTGGTACGGCGAGCCGTTCCAGCACGGCTGGGGCGTTTTCGCGTCGCACAGCCGGACCTTCTGCGTGACCTCCTCGGCGGACATGCCGAGGACCTTGCCCAGCTTGGTGAGGACGGCCTTGCCGTCGTCCTTCATCTTGAGCAGGTCGGTGCGGGAGGCGGAGACCACCAGCCGGGTCTCGTTGTCCGCGAGGGGCACTCCGCGGGCGTCCAGGATCGAGCCGCGCACCGCGGGCTCGACGACCTGCTGGACGTGGTTTCCGGAGGCCTCCTTCGCGTACGCGTCGCCTTCGCGGATCTGGAGGTACCAGAGTCGGCCGCCGAGGGTGCCGAGGAGGGAGAGGACGAGGATCTGGATCACGACGAGCCGGATCTGGACCCGTGGGGTCCGTCCGGTCTCGGGGATATTGGTCACTGCGGTTCCGCCCCCTCTCAGTGCGCCGACGTGTGTGCGCGTACGAATGATGAACGGCGGACCTGTGAACCCGCGTTCCGCCCCGGCGCACCCGTTCGAGTGAAATTGCCTGTGCTGAACTCGCCCGCTCTCACAGCCGCTTGACCCCCTTGATGCGGCCCACCCGCGCGGTCCGGGTCCGTGCCCTCGTCTTCAGGCTCCCGAGGCCGCCCCGCTGGCCGCCGATCTTCAGACCGGTGCCCGAGGACAGCCACCCGGAGGAGATGTCCGCCGACTTGGCCGCGGAGCCGGTCTCGGCGAGCGGGTCGTTCTCGGCGCGCCGGGCGAGCGCCATGATGCCGGGGACGACGAAGGGGGCGAGCAGCAGGTCGTACAGGGCGGCCGTGAACAGCAGGCTGGGCAGGCCGACATGGCGGGCGGCGGTGTCGCCGACGAGGGCGCCGACACCGGCGTACAGCAGGGTGGTGCCGATGGCGGCGGCGACCACGACGACCATGGGCCCGGTGGCCGACTTGAGTCTGCCGTTCTCCGGTTTGGCGAGGCCGGCGAGGTAGCCGATGACGCACAGCACCAGGGCGTAGCGGCCGGCCGCGTGGTCGGCGGGCGGGGCGAGGTCGGCGAGGAGACCGGCGCCGAAACCGACGAGGGCGCCGCCGACATGGCCGTAGACGAGAGCCAGGCCGAGGACGGTGAGGAGCAGCAGGTCGGGGACGGCGCCCGGGAGGTGGAGGCGGGCGAGGACGCTCACCTGGACGACCAGGGCGACCACGACCAGGGCGGAGGACAGCAGGATCCGGTTGACGCGCATGACTACAGCTCCTACTGCTCTTGCTGGATCTCGCCGTCGACCGGCGCATTGGCGGACGGGGTGACGGTGACCGTCACGGTCGGCGTGGGCGTCGGTTTCGGTTTCGCGGGGAGCACCGTGTCGCGCGGGTCCTTCTTCGGGGCCTGGACGACGACGCCGACCATGTCGAGCTTGGTGAAGCTGACGTACGGCGTGACGTAGAGGGTGCGGGTGAGGTCGCCGCCGGAGGGGTCGACGCGGGAGACCACGCCGACCGGGACGCCGGGGACGAAGGGCTTGTCGGCCTGCGAGCCGAAGGTGACCAGACGGTCGCCCTTCTTCACGTCGGCCTTGCCGTTGAGGAGTTCGACGCGCAGCGGACGGTCGCCCTGGCCGGAGGCGAAGCCGAGTTCGTCGGTGGCCTCCATGCGGGTGCCGACGGTGAAGTCGGGGTCGTTGGCGAGGAGCACGGTGGCGGTGTTCGGGCCGACCGTGGTGACACGGCCGACCAGGCCGTCGCCGTTGAGGACGGTCATGTCGCGCTGGATGCCGTCGTTGGCGCCGACGTCGATGGTGATCGTCCAGGAGAAGCCCTGGGCCGCTCCTATGGCGATGACCTCGGCGCCCTTGATGCCGTACTGGCCCTCGCCTGCGGTCTTCAGCATCTTGTCGAGCTGCTTGAGGCGGCTGGAGTTGCGGTCGTCGCTGCCGAGTCTCGCCTTGAGGGCCGCGTTCTCCTTCTCCAGCTGGGCGAGCCGGTCGTGCCGCTCGCCGGAGTCGCGGACGGCCGACACGGCGTTGCCGACCGGATCGACCGCGGTCGACACACTGTCCTCGATCGGGCCGAACACGGCGGCCGCGGCCTGGCGGGCGCCGTCGACCGGTGAGTCCTCCCCGCCGCGGATGTCGACCGTGATCAGCGCGAACGCGACGGCGATCAGCAGCACCAGGAGCAGCCGGCTCTCTCGTGTGTCCCTCACGTGCGGCGGCCGTGCCCTTCTCATTGGAGTTGCGTTTGTGGGAGCTTATGCCTCGATATCAACGATCCGCCGCACGAGAGGAGATCATCTCGTACGGCGGAATCGAGGAGTTACGTCATCTGCGCGGCTGGGCGTCCAGCACCTGCTGAAGCGCCTCGAACTCCTCGACGCACTTCCCGGAGCCGAGCGCCACGCTGTCGAGCGGGTCCTCGGCGATGTGGATCGGCATGCCGGTCTCCCGGCGCAGCCGCTCGTCGAGTCCGCGCAGCAGGGCGCCGCCGCCGGTGAGGACGATGCCGCGGTCCATGATGTCGCCGGAGAGCTCCGGCGGGCACTTGTCCAGGGTCGTCTTGACGGCGTCGACGATCGCGTTGACGGGCTCCTCGATCGCCTTGCGGACCTCGGCGGCCGAGATGACGACGGTCTTGGGCAGCCCGGAGACGAGGTCCCGGCCGCGGATTTCGGTGTGCTCGTCAGCGTCGAGGTCGTACGCCGAACCGATCGTGATCTTGATCTGCTCGGCCGTCCGCTCACCCAGAAGGAGGGAGTACTCCTTCTTGATGTGCTGGATGATCGCGTTGTCCAGCTCGTCACCCGCGACGCGGATGGACTGGGCGGTGACGATGCCGCCGAGGGAGATGACCGCGACCTCCGTGGTGCCGCCGCCGATGTCCACCACCATGTTGCCCGTGGCCTCGTGGACCGGCAGGCCGGAACCGATGGCGGCCGCCATGGGCTCCTCGATGATGTGCACCTGGCGGGCGCCGGCCTGGGACGACGCCTCGATGACGGCGCGGCGCTCGACGCCGGTGATGCCCGAGGGGACACACACGACGACGCGCGGCCTCGCGAGATACCGCCGCTTGTGGATCTTCAGAATGAAGTAGCGGAGCATCCGCTCGGTGATCTCGAAGTCGGCGATCACGCCGTCCTTCAGCGGCCGCACGGCAACGATGTTGCCGGGGGTCCGCCCGATCATCTTCTTCGCTTCGGCGCCGACCGCGAGGATGCCACCGGTGTTGGTGTTGATCGCGACGACGGACGGCTCGTTGAGTACGATCCCGCGACCCCTGACGTACACCAGCGTGTTGGCGGTCCCGAGGTCGACAGCCATGTCACGGCCGATGAACGACATTGAGTTCCCCATCAGGATTCGTCTGGCCTTCCCGGGAGCTTTCGAGGGCTTTTCAGGTCGGCGAAGTGGGTGCTGTGACGTGAAGGCTTCCATCGTAGACGCGCCTGCACGAACACTGCGCGAGGGTCTTCGCCATTGTCAGCAGATGTAAAGCCGCCCCGCTTGTGGAGACGGTCCATAGGGGGCACTCGTTCCCCCTATCGGCACGCATATGCCGAAGGACGGCCGAAAATGTACGGCCGTCCCAGGTCAGACGGGCGGATGAACTGACTGCCTGTCAGAAAATGCCACTGAACCTGCGCACGAAACCTAGGCGCGCCCGGGGAAGAAGATCTTCACCTCGCGCTCGGCGGACTCCTCCGAGTCGGACGCGTGGATCAGGTTCTCTCGGACGATGACGCCGTAGTCGCCGCGGATGGAGCCGGGCGCGGCGGCGATCGGGTCGGTCGGGCCGGCCAGCGCGCGGACGCCCTCGATGACCCGCTCGCCCTCGACGATCAGCGCGACGACCGGACCGGAGGCCATGAACTCCACCAGCGGCTCGTAGAAGGGCTTGCCCTTGTGCTCGCCGTAGTGCTGCTCCAGCGTGTCCTGGTCCAGGGTGCGCAGCTCCAGCGCGGTGATCTGCCAGCCGGCCTTGCGCTCGATACGGCTGATGATCTCGCCGGTCAGGCCACGACGGACGGCGTCGGGCTTGAGGAGGACGAGGGTGCGCTGGCTCACGAGGGGCTCCTTGCCTGCTGACATGTGCGGTGGGACGAGATTACAGGGCGTGTCGGTCCGCTCGTCACACAGCGTCAGGTGCAGGGGAGTCGGCCTGGGCGGCCTGGGCGGCGAATCTCGCCTTGGCCTCGTCGATCTTCCGGCCGTAGTGCACGGAGGCCCACCACAGTGCCGCGAAGATCGCGCCCATGAAGAACATGGTCGACACGACGAAGCCGGAGGCGATCAGGGCGATCTGGAGTGCCCAGCCGAGGGCGACGCCGCCGGGCCGGGTCACCACCCCGCACAGCGCGAGGCACAGGAACATGGCGATGCCGCTGACCGTCCACACCGTGGAGCCGGCCAGATCGGGGTCCTTCATCGCGACCAGTCCGGCGAAGCCGATGACGAACAACTCGCCGATCAGCGTGGAAGCACAGAGCGTACGCATGCTCGGGACTCAGCCCCTTCCCAGCAGCAACCGGGCCTCGCCGACCGTGATGACCGACCCGGTGACGAGTACTCCGCCGCCCGCGAACTCGCCGTCCTCCTCGGCCAGCGTGATCGCCTCCTCCAGCGCGTCCGGCAGCCTCGGTTCGACCTGCACGCGCTCCTCGCCGAACACCTCGACGGCGATCGCGGCGAGCTCGTCGGCGTCCATCGCGCGGTGGCTGGAGTTCTGGGTGATCACGACCTCGGCGAAGATCGGCTCGAAGGCCTCGAGGAGCCCCCGCACGTTCTTGTCGCCGCTCGCGCCCACCACGCCGATGAGTCGGCTGAAGTCGAAGGCCTCGCCGACCGCCTCGGCGGTGGCGCGGGCGCCCGCCGGGTTGTGGGCGGCGTCCAGGACGACGGTCGGCGAACGCCGTACGACTTCGAGGCGGCCCGGGGAGGAGACGGCCGCGAAGGCCTTGCGGACGGTGTCGATGTCGAGGCGCTCCGCACGCTGGGCGCCCACACCGAAGAACGCCTCCACGGCGGCGAGCGCCACGGCCGCGTTGTGCGCCTGGTAGGGGCCGTGCAGCGGGAGGTACACCTCTTCGTACTCGCCGCCGAGGCCGCGCAGGGTCACCAACTGGCCGCCCACGGCGACCTGCCGCGAGACGATCCCGAACTCCAGGCCCTCGCGCGCGACGGTGGCGTCGACCTCGACGGCCTTCTTCAGCAGCACCTGCGCCGCGTCGACCGGCTGCTGCGCCAGGATGACGGTCGCGTCCTGCTTGATGATCCCGGCCTTCTCGGTGGCGATCGCCGCGTGCGTCTCGCCGAGCCGGTCGGTGTGGTCCAGGTCGATGGAAGTGACCACGGCGACATCGCCGTCGATGACGTTGGTGGCGTCCCAGGAGCCGCCCATGCCGACCTCCACGACGGCCACGTCGACGGGCGCGTCCGCGAAGGCGGCGTACGCCATGCCGGTCAGCACCTCGAAGAAGGACAGCCGGTACTGCTGCTGACCGTCGACCATCTCGATGTACGGCTTGATGTCGTCGTACGTCTCGATGAACCGCTCGGCCGAGATCGGGGCGCCGTCCAGACTGATGCGCTCGGTGATCGACTGGACGTGGGGGCTGGTGTACCGGCCCGTGCGCAGTTCGAAGGCGCCGAGGAGGGCCTCGATCATGCGGGCCGTGGAGGTCTTGCCGTTCGTCCCCGTGATGTGGATCGAGGGGTACGACCGCTGCGGCTCCCCCAGGACGTCCATCAGCGCGGAGATGCGGCTGACCGAGGGCTCCAGCTTGGTCTCGCCCCAACGGGTGGCGAGCTCCGCCTCGACCGTGCGCAGGGCCTTGTCGACCTCGGGGTCCTCGGGGCGTCCGGGCACGTCGGCCTCCGGCGGGGCGCCCTGGGTGCGCAGGGTGCGGCTGCCGGCCTCGATGACCGCGAGGTCGGGGTCGCGGTCGGTCTCGTTGGCGATGATCTCGTCGAAGGGGTCGCTGTCACTCACGCAGTCAGTCTACGGAGGCCGACTGACAGAGTGCCTACGGAGTGGGGTGGCTGAGCTTCGGGGGCGGCTGCGGGTGTGTGGGGGCTGGTCGCGCCCCCGCGGCGGAGCCGCATATCGCTACAGCCCCGCGCCCCTGGGTAGGCGCAGGGCCCGGAGTCCAGAAGACCCCGGGCCCCATGAAGCCTTACGCCTGAGGCAGACCGTCCAGCTGGGCCTTGATCCTCGCGATGTCCTCGTCCGCCTTGGTCAGGCGGCCGCGGATCTTGTCCACCACGTTGTCCGGAGCCTTCGCGAGGAAGGCTTCGTTGCCCAGCTTGGCGTTCGCCTGGGCCTTCTCCTTCTCGGCCGCCGCCAGGTCCTTCGCGAGGCGCTTGCGTTCCGCCGCCACGTCGATCGTGCCCGAGAGGTCGAGGGCGACCGTGGCCCCGGCCACCGGGAGGGTCGCCGTGGCCGCGAAGGTCTCGCCCTCCGGCTGGAGGCGCAGGAGCTGACGGATGGCGGCCTCGTGGGGCGCGAGGGCGGTGCCGTCGAGCTCCAGACGGGCGGGGACCTTCTGGCCGTCCTTCAGGCCCTGGTCCTTGCGGAACCGCCGGACCTCGGTGACGACCCGCTGGACCAGCGCGATCTCGAGCTCGGCGTCCTTGTCGCGGAAGCCGCTGTCGGCCGGCCACTCGCCGATGACCAGGGACTCGCCACCGGTGAGCGTGGTCCACAGCGCGTCGGTGACGAACGGGATGACCGGGTGCAGCAGCCGCAGCGTCACGTCGAGAACCTCGCCGAGGACCCGCCCGGAGACCCTGGCCTGCTCGCCGCCCGCGAAGAACGTCGTCTTCGACAGCTCGACGTACCAGTCGAAGACCTCGTCCCACGCGAAGTGGTAGAGGGCGTCGGCGAGTTTGGCGAACTGGTAGTCGTCGTAGTACGCGTCGACCTGGGCGACCGTGGTGTTGAGGCGGGAGAGGATCCAGCGGTCCGCCGCCGACATCTCGGAGGCGTCCGGCAGCGGGCCCTCGACCGTGGCGCCGTTCATGAGGGCGAAGCGGGTGGCGTTCCAGATCTTGTTGGTGAAGTTGCGGGAGGCCTTGACCCAGTCCTCGCCGATCGGGACGTCCGCGCCCGGGTTGGCGCCGTTGGCGAGGGTGAAGCGCACGGCGTCCGAGCCGTAGGCGTCCATCCAGACCAGCGGGTCCACCGCGTTGGGGTTCGACTTCGACATCTTCTTGCCGAACTCGTCGCGGACCAGGCCGGTCAGCGCGATGGTGTGGAAGGGGACCTGGCCGTCCATGGCGTAGAGGCCGAACATCATCATCCGGGCGACCCAGAAGAAGATGATGTCGTGGCCGGTGAGCAGGACGTCGGTCGGATAGAACTTCCGCAGGTCCTCGGTCTGTTCGGGCCAGCCGAGCGTGGAGAACGGCCACAGGCCGGAGGAGAACCAGGTGTCCAGGACGTCGGAGTCCTGGGTCCAGCCCTCGCCGGTGGGCGGCTCGTCGTCGGGGCCGACGCAGACGACCTCGCCGTCGGGGCCGTACCAGATCGGGATGCGGTGGCCCCACCACAGCTGGCGCGAGATGCACCAGTCGTGCATGTTGTCGACCCAGTCGAAGTAGCGCTTCGACATGTCCTCGGGGTGGATCTTGACGCGGCCGTCGCGGACCGCGTCGCCGGCCGCCTTGGCGAGCGGGCCGACCTTGACCCACCACTGCAGGGACAGGCGCGGCTCGACCGTGGTCTTGCAGCGCGAGCAGTGGCCGACGGAGTGCATGTAGGGGCGCTTCTCGGCGACGATGCGGCCCTGCTCCTTGAGGGCGCCGACGACGGCCGAGCGGGCCTCGAAGCGGTCCTGTCCGAGGAAGGGGCCGTGGACGGTGATGATGCCGTGCTCGTCCATGATCGTCAGGGACGGCAGGTCGTGACGGCGGCCGATCTCGAAGTCGTTCGGGTCGTGCGCCGGGGTCACCTTGACGGCGCCCGTGCCGAACTCGGGGTCGACGTGGGTGTCGGCGACGACCGGGATGGTGCGGTCGGTGAGCGGGAGCTTGATCTGCTTGCCGATGAGGTGCTGGTACCGCTCGTCGTCGGGGTGGACGGCGACGGCCGTGTCACCGAGCATCGTCTCCGCGCGCGTGGTCGCGACGACGAGGCTGTCCTCGCCCTCGCCGTAGCGGATGGAGACCAACTCGCCCGCGTCGTCCTGGTATTCCACCTCGATGTCGGAGATGGCCGTCAGACAGCGCGGGCACCAGTTGATGATGCGCTCGGCGCGGTAGATCAGCTCGTCCTCGTAGAGCCGCTTGAAGATGGTCAGGACGGCCTTGGAGAGGCCCTCGTCCATCGTGAAGCGCTCGCGGCTCCAGTCGACGCCGTCACCGAGGCGCCGCATCTGGCCGAGGATCCGGCCGCCGTACTCCTCCTTCCACTGCCAGACGCGCTCGACGAACTCCTCGCGGCCCAGGTCGTGTCGGGACTTGCCCTCCTCGGCGAGCTGCTGCTCGACCTTGTTCTGGGTGGCGATACCGGCGTGGTCCATGCCCGGCAGCCACAGGGCCTCGTAGCCCTGCATGCGCTTGCGGCGCGTCAGGGCGTCCATGAGCGTGTGCTGGAAGGCGTGGCCCAGGTGGAGCGAGCCTGTGACGTTCGGCGGCGGGATGACGATGGTGTACGGGGGCTTGTCGCTCTTCGCGTCGGCGGTGAAGTAACCCTTCTCCACCCAGCGCTCGTACAGCGTCCTCTCTACCTCGGCCGGCGTGTACTGGGTCGGCAGTTCGGTGATGGGCGCTGTGGGCTGCTGCTGAGCGTTCTCGGTCACGGGCCCAGTTTAGGGGTGTCCCGGGCGTGTCCCGAAACGTGTTTGCTCTGTAACGGTGGGGCCCCCGATGCCGTGTGCCGCCTGCGCCTGAGCCAGGATGTCGGGAACACATAAGCATCTGGAGGGGAACCCAGAGATGAGTCACAACCAGCCGGGCCCGTACGGGCAGCCTCAGCAGCCCGGTCAGCCGCAGCAGCCCGGGCCGTACGGCCAGCCGGGCCCCTACGGCCAGCCGCCGCAGGCTCCGCAGGGCCAGCCCCAGCCCGGCTACGGCTACCCTCAGCAGCCCCCGCCGCCCCAGCAGCCCGCGCAGCAGCCGGGTTACGGCTATCCGCAGCAGGGCGGGGTGCCGCCGCAGACTCCGCCGTACGGCCAGCCGCAGCAGGGGGGTGTCCCTCCGCAGACCCCGCCGTACGGCCAGCCGCAGGCTCCCTACGGTCAGCAAGCCCCGTACGGCCAGCAGCCGCCGTACGGCCAGGCCCCCTACGGCGTCCCGCAGCCCCCGGCGCCGGGCGGCGGCAACGGCAAGAAGATCGGCATCATCATCGGCGCGGTGGCGGTCGTGGCCGCTATCGCGGTGGGGGCGTACCTCGTGATCGGCGGGGGCGGCAACGGCGGTTCGGGCATCACGGACGACGGGGCGCACAAGCTGGCGACGCCGGCGACCGTCCTCACGGACTACAAGAAGTCCGCGAGCGCCGACGGCGACGGCTTCAGCGCGGACGACGTCAAGGACGCCGAGAAGTACGGCGTAAAGAACGCCAAGGACGTGAGCGCCACCTACCAGTCCGGCGACGCGACCAATTACCTCGCCATGAAGATGGTCAACTTCATGGGCGTGTACGGCGACATCGACGACCCCGAGAAGGTCGTCGACGCCATGTTCGGCGAGATGAAGAAGAGCGCCGGGAAGGACTCCGAGGGGGAGGCCGTCGGCAGCCCGAAGGCGTACACGCCAGCCGGCCTCGACGGCGCGGTCCTCAAGTGCCAGGAGACGAAGGTCTCCGACAGCTCCGGCTCAGGTCCGAGCTCGATCAGCATGCCGGTGTGCATCTGGGGCGACCACAGCACGCTGGGTGTGGTCATCCCGATCGACATGGCGGACGCCATGGCCGGGAAGACGGCGGACCTTTCGGGCGCGGCCGACATGACGGCCAAGCTCCGCAAGGAAGTTCGCGTCAAGGCCTGACCCGCGCAGCCACCGATCGGCGGCGAGGCACCGCATCGTGCGAGACGCCTCGCCGCCTCAGCAGCTCAGCGCTTAGGCAAACCTGCAAGCATCAAACGCGTCTTCCGAAGTGACACCAATGACGACAAGATCGCTTAGGCAGACGGGGTTCGGTCCCACAGGGAGATGCTCGATGTTGCAGGCCCTCCGCACTTTGATACCGACTATGTAGCCCCGGTTCTTCAAGAAGGTCATGCAGTCAGTCTGGTCTGCACTCGCCGGAGCAGCCGTCGCAACGGGCACAATTCCAGCCGCGGCTACCACACTTGCCGCAGCCAGGAGCCTCTTAGCCTTTAGTAGTTTCATGTAGATCCTCCCGATTTCATTCCACCGGAACCGCCAAGCTGGCAACCGGTGACGGTCGGACTGAGTTGATCAAGCACGCAAGGCTCTCTGCAAGCGCTTGGCATGAACCTGACCTGTTTACGTGGTGGTTGGCCAAAAGCCACGGGGAAGTGCCCGGCACCTCCTCAGGCGCCGGGCACTTGGAAATCTGGGAGAGCCGCTACGCCGTCTTCTGCTCGCCCGGACCCCGACCGCGCGCGTCCCTCGGGATCAGCGTCGGGTTGACGTTGGAGTGGACGACGTCCGCCGTGATGACGACGCGGGCCACGTCCTTGCGGGACGGGATCTCGTACATGACGCCCTGGAGGACCTCTTCCATGATGGCGCGCAGGCCGCGCGCGCCGGTCTGGCGGAGGATGGCCTGGTCGGCGATGGCTTCCAGGGCCTCGCGCTCGAAGTCCAGCTCCACGCCGTCGAGTTCGAAGAGGCGCTGGTACTGCTTGACGAGCGCGTTGCGGGGCTCGACCAGGATCTGGAGGAGGGCTTCCCGGTCCAGGTTGTGCACGCTCGTGATGACCGGGAGACGGCCGATGAACTCGGGGATCATGCCGAACTTGACCAGGTCCTCGGGCATGACGTCCTCGAACTGGTCCTTGGCCTCCAGCTCGCGCTTGGAGCGGATCGTCGCGCCGAAGCCGATGCCCTTGGCGCCCGCCCGGGACTCGATGAGCTTCTCCAGGCCCGCGAAGGCACCGCCCACGATGAACAGGACGTTCGTCGTGTCGATCTGGATGAACTCCTGGTGCGGGTGCTTGCGTCCGCCCTGCGGCGGCACCGAGGCCGTGGTGCCCTCGAGGATCTTCAGGAGCGCCTGCTGCACGCCCTCGCCGCTCACGTCCCGCGTGATCGACGGGTTTTCACTCTTCCGCGCGACCTTGTCGATCTCGTCGATGTAGATGATCCCGGTCTCGGCCTTCTTGACGTCGTAGTCGGCCGCCTGGATCAGCTTCAGCAGGATGTTCTCGACGTCCTCACCGACGTATCCCGCCTCGGTGAGCGCCGTCGCGTCCGCGATCGCGAACGGGACGTTCAGCATGCGGGCCAGCGTCTGCGCGAGGAGTGTCTTGCCGGAGCCCGTGGGGCCCAGCAGGAGGATGTTGGACTTCGCCAACTCGATCGCGTCGTCACGGCTGCTGCCGCCGCCGTTCTCGCCGGCCTGGACGCGCTTGTAGTGGTTGTACACCGCCACGGAGAGGGCCTTCTTGGCCGACTCCTGGCCCACCACGTAGCCCTCCAGGAACTCGTAGATCTCGCGGGGCTTGGGGAGTTCCTCCCAGCGCACCTCGCTCGTCTCGGCGAGTTCCTCCTCGATGATCTCGTTGCAGAGGTCGATGCACTCGTCGCAGATGTACACACCAGGCCCTGCGATGAGCTTCTTGACCTGCTTCTGGCTCTTGCCGCAGAACGAGCACTTGAGCAGATCGCCGCCGTCACCGATGCGTGCCACGGTGTGCTTCCCCTTCGCCTGGGAGACGCCTAGGTCCAGCGGCTCCTGGTGCTGCCTTATGTCCGACGGTACCTTGCCGGGCCCCCCGTTCGGGCCCCCCTTGGCAGGGTTCACTTTGACGTGCACTGTGCCAAGGGGCGGCATATCCTACGGGGTCCGCGTCAGCGGACAGCGGCGTTGTTCATCTTCCGGGTGGAGATGATCTGGTCGATCAGGCCGTACGCCAGGGCGTCGTCGGCCGTGAGGATCTTGTCGCGCTCGATGTCCTCACGGATCTTCTCGATCGGCGTGGTGGAGTGCTTGGCCAGCAGGTCTTCCAGCTGCGCGCGCATCCGGAGGATCTCGTTGGCGGCGATCTCCAGGTCGGAGACCTGACCGCGGCCCGTCTCGCTGTAGGGCTGGTGGATCAGCACGCGCGCGTTGGGCAGCGCCATGCGCTTGCCGGGGGTACCGGCGGCCAGCAGGATCGCGGCGGCGGAGGCCGCCTGACCCATGCAGACCGTCTGGATGTCCGGCTTCACGAACTGCATCGTGTCGTAGATCGCGGTCAGCGCGGTGAAGGAGCCACCGGGGCTGTTGATGTAGACGGAGATGTCCCGGTCGGGGTCCATCGACTCCAGGCACAGCAGCTGCGCCATGACGTCGTTGGCGGAGGCGTCGTCGATCTGCACGCCGAGGAAGATCACGCGCTCCTCGAAGAGCTTCGCGTACGGGTCGTACTCGCGGATGCCCTGCGAGGTGCGCTCGACGAAGCGGGGGATCACATAGCGGGACTCGGCGCGCGGGCCGGTGTACTCGGCCTCGGTGCGGGCGTAGAGGCCGCTGCCGGGGAAGTCGTTCACTGTCTGTCTCCTAGGGGCTTAGGCGGTCGGCTGAGGGGCTCTACGGGGCTCAGGCCCCGGTGCCGCCGCCGCCCGGCATACCGGCGGCCGTGGGAATCACGTCGTCGATGAGGCCGTACTCCTTGGCCTCGAGGGCGTCGAACCAGCGGTCGCGGTCCGAGTCACGGGTGATCTGCTCGATGCTCTGGCCGGTGTGCTGAGAGGTGAGCTCGGCCATGCGCTTCTTGGTGTGCAGCAGCCGCTCGGCGTGGATCTTGATGTCCGAGGCGGAGCCGGCGAGGCCGGCGGACGGCTGGTGGATCAGGATCTCGGCGTTCGGCAGCGCGAAGCGCTTGCCCGGCGTGCCCGCGCTGAGCAGGAACTGGCCCATCGAGGCGGCGAGGCCCATGGCGATGGTCACCACGTCGTTCTTGATGAACTGCATGGTGTCGTAGATCGCCATACCGGCCGTGATCGAGCCGCCGGGGCTGTTGATGTAGAGGTAGATGTCCTTGTCCGGATCGGCGGCAAGGAGGAGCAGCTGCGCGGTGATCTTGTTGGCAATGTCGTCGTCGACCGCCTGGCCGAGGAAGATGATCCGCTCGCCGAGCAGCCGGTTGTATACCTGGTCGCCGAGGCCACCACCGATGGAGGGGTCGCCGGCGGCGGAGGGCATCAGATTCGTCACGTATCCACCTGCTCGTCTTACGACGGCGCCGGGGCCGTCTCACGTTTCCCTGCGTGTTGCCTGCGGGGCTGGGGCAGTCGGGGACTTCCCTGCCCTCGTAGTTATGGACCCTAACGCGCTGGTCCCTTCGGAGAATCCCGGTAAGCGGGGTGTTCGCCGGGGGCGTAGCGCCGCGGGGCCTCCTGTCCGTGGGCGGCTGCGGGTTCGCGGTGGCCGTTGCCCCTGGGGACGTCTGCCGTCCCGTACGACGGGACGGGCCCCCGGGGAACACAAGTCCCCGGGGGCCCGTCCTACGACCTGCAAGGTGCCGTGGGCTCAGCCCTCGGTCTTCTCCTCGGCCTCGGCCGGGGTGTCCTCGGAGGCGGCGTCGACGGTCTCGGCCGTCTCGTCCTCGTTGTCGTCCAGGTCGACGACCTCGCCGTTGGTGTCCTTGACCGTGGCGGCCTCGACCACGACGGCCAGGGCCTTGCCGCGGGCGACCTCGCCGACGAGGAGCGGGACCTGACCGCCCTCGACGACCGCCTGGGCGAACTGGTCGGGGGACATGCCGGAGGAGGCGGCACGGCGCATGAGGTGCTCGGTGAGCTCCTCCTGGTTGACGTTCAGCTTCTCGCGCTTGACGAGCTCGTCCAGCACGAACTGGGTCTTGATGCCCTTGACCGCGGCTTCCTTGGTCTCGGTGTCGAACTCCTCGGCCGTCTTGCCCTGGATCTCGAGGTACTTCTCGAGGTCGAGGCCCATCTGGCCGAGCTGGTGGTGCTCCAGGTTGTGCTTGCGGGTGTTGATCTCGTCCTCGAGCAGCTTCTCGGGGACGGGCACCTCGACGAGCTCCAGGAGCTTCTCCAGGACGCGCTCCTGGGCCTGGGTGGCCTGGTCGTACTGCTTCATGTTCTCGAGGCGCTTGCGGCTGTCCGCCCTGAGCTCTTCGAGGGTGTCGAACTCGGAGGCGAGCTGCGCGAACTCGTCGTCCAGCTCGGGCAGTTCGCGGGCGGCGACCTGGGTGACCTTGACGGTGACCTCGGCCTCCTTGCCGGCCGCGGAGCCGCCCTTGAGCTCGGAGGTGAAGGTGGCCTCGCCACCGGCCTCCAGGCCCTTCACGGCGTCGTCGATGCCGTCCAGCAGCTCACCGGAGCCGATGGTGTAGGAGACGCCGCTGGCGACGCCGTCCTCCAGCACCTCGCCCTCGACCTTGGCCTCCAGGTCGATGGTGATGACGTCGCCGTCCTCGGCGGCGCGCTCGACCGGGGAGGTCGAGGCGAAGCGCTCACGCAGCTCGGTCACGGCCTTGTCGACGTCCTCGTCGCTGACCTCGACCGCGTCGACCTCGACCTCGATGCCGGAGTAGTCCGGGATCTCGATGGCCGGGCGGACGTCGACCTCCGCGGTGAAGTTCAGCGTCTCGCCGTCCTTCAGCTCGGTGATGTCGACCTCGGGCTGGCCGAGGACGTCGATCTCGGCCTCGTTGACCGCCTCGGTGTAGAACTTCGGAAGCGCGTCGTTGACGGCCTCCTCCAGCACCGCACCGCGGCCGAACCGCTGGTCGATGACGCGCGCCGGGATCTTGCCCTTCCGGAAGCCCTTCACCGTGACCTGCTGGTTGATCTTCTTGTACGCCGCGTCGAGGCTGTCCTTGAGCTCCTCGAAGGGCACCTCGATGCTGAGCCGAACCCGAGTCGGGTTCAGGGTCTCCACGGCGCTCTTCACGGTTCGGTCTCCTTGGGGGCTGACTTCTTGGTTTCTGCCGGAGCCAGAGCGGCTCCGGCGGATTCGCCGCCCGGAGGACTTCCAGTGGAGATCCAGAGGATGAGGCACACGGGCGTGCAGCTTGCATAGTAACGGCAGCGGCGACACGCCCCAAAGGCGATCACTGTGTACGGCCGCGCGAGGTGATCGCGCAGGTGGTCGGGGTGGCGGGATTTGAACCCACGGCCTTCCGCTCCCAAAGCGGACGCGCTACCAAGCTGCGCCACACCCCGTCTGGTGCGACACGTAGGGTACATGCCCGCAGGCAGCGGGGTTGCCGTATTTCGCCGGCGCCGGGCAGAACCACGCCCCGCACCGCTCCCCCGGGGGAGCCTGAAGCAGCCGGCCCCGGCCCGGCCACCACCCGGCCGCGCCGCCCCAAAGCGCCTGCCCACACTCCGACCCGGGCCGTCAAAAGGCGCTTGCCCACACTCCGACACGGACCACACCCGACACGCACCGCGCACCGATGCAACCGGACGCGTACAGCGCGCCTCGGGCGCCCACGCGGTGTCGCGCCGCGCGGCCGATCCGACGCCGGGCGGCCCACTCACGTCCGGCACCGGCCCCCCGCCCCAGACACGCGGCGCACCGCCGCGAACGGACACGCACGGCGAGGCCGGGGCCCCCCACCGGCATCGGAGCGGGAGTGGTCGCCACGCCTCGCCGGCGGCGTGTCGCGGGTCGGCCCGCTCAAGGCTCGGGCGACAGGCTGCGCACGAAGTGCGAGGCGCCTACCGGCAGGGACACACGCGGCGAGCGCCGCCGGCGCGGACCGCGGTGTTCCGCGGTCCATTGCGGTGGCGGCCGTTCCGCGCGGGCGGGCATCGGCAGGGTCGGGACCGCCCGTGCCCGGCCCGGGGCGAGGACGCTCAGGGCGTTCGACGGACACGGTTCCTCAGCACTGGTGTCCGGGCCCGGCGATCCCGTCGCCAGCGGCGCATGACCTCCGCGAGAGCGCCCCTGCGCGCCCCGGTGCACCCTGTGGTGACTCGCGCGGTCGGGGCGGGACGGAAGGGGTGTGCGACGAGGGGTGACGACCCGGTACGATGCTTTCGTGCCGTCGGTCACCGGACCGCGGCGCGTGCTGTGCGGGCGTAGCTCAATGGTAGAGCCCTAGTCTTCCAAACTAGCTACGCGGGTTCGATTCCCGTCGCCCGCTCCACACGAATCAGGGCCAGGTCAGAGGTTCGATCCTCCGCCTGGCCCTGATCGTTTCCGGGAGCTCCGATCAGTCCCCCGTGTCCCCCGCGTACCCCTTCGGCTTTCGATCAGCCGATCAGCCGATCACGGTCGGCGCTCGCGTGTTGGTAGATCAGCGCGTGTTGCCCGTGTGGCGGAGATCGTGGAAGTGCAGGCCCTTGATCCCGGCATCGTCGCAAGCGCCGCGCATCTCCGGGGCGATCGCGGACGGGATCGAGACCGTGTGCTTGCCCGCCACACTCCTGGGTGCTTGATCTCGCGCTGCCCGTTGTTCAGTTCGGCGACCGCCCGGCGTACGCGCACGGCGCCATGGTCGAGATCGATGTCGCGGCGGTGCAGGCCGACCAGCTCGCCCCAGCGCAGACCAGGGCTCGCTCCGCTCGCGGCCGTCGTACTCCGGTGCACCAGGTCAACGACGCTTTGTGTTCCCGATGGGGCCGGATCGCGGCGGCGGTTCCTCGCGGACAGGGCCCCGGCTCAGGGCGAATTCCAGGGGCCCTTCTGCATGTCTGATTGGTGCGCCGAATGAGGCCAAATCGCGACCTATTGGGATCCGGTCAGATTCGCTCACACTCGAACACATGGGGGCGACAAGGGATCGTGAGCGGTACTTGTGCCATCGCTGCGGGGAGGCGAGCCCCACCGTGCGCGACCGCGGGCGGATCAGCCTCATGAGCAGACTCTGCGAGGCATGCTGGAACGTCTTCGCCAACGAGATGGCCGAAGCCGATGGAGCTACAGCCGCACCGAGGCCGGAGCCCGACCCCGACAACGTGTCATGGATCGAGCCACCTGTTTGCCCCAAGTGCGGGGCGTTGGTCCGCATATACCCGACCAACTACGACCGTTGGGTCAGCCTCGCCGCAGTGGAACTCCCCGCCAAAGACGTACCAGAGCCCTTCAGGTGGCGTTTGACGAGGCTCCCGGATCCATCCCGCCTCACCACCGACATCGTGGCCGTGCGGGTCCGGGGAGTCGATCCACTGCCCAGCGAGCCTGTCGTGCCGGCACATCGCATGATGTGCGTCCCGGACTAGGTGCGCCCTGGTCCCGCATCAGGCAACGTTCGCCCCGTTGTGGAACCAAGCGAACACGGCCGCGCCAACGGGTGTCCCGACAAGGAAGCCCGTGAACAAACCGAGGTTGTGATCAGCCACCACCGGAAAGGCCCAGTCCGCTGTTGCAGCAACGAGCAACCCCACCGTCGTCAACGCGAGCAGAGCGCCGGCGGCAGCGAGCCGACGCGGTGGCCCTTCGCGGTACAGATCACCCGCAGGCTTCGCCGCGAACAGGGCGGTCATGAGCGCGATGAACTGGGAATCGGGTAGCCATCCGAATGGCCACGCCACCAGGGCGACAACCCCGCAGGAGGCGAGGCCGACGAGTTGCATCAACACGGTGGACCGCACCAGGTCCGGCGCCCCGTGCCGGATCGAGCCGGTCCCGGTGTCCTTCTCATCGGTCACGCTGGAAGAGTAGCCGTCATCAGGGTCCTGGCTAGAACTGGATCGAGTTGATGGTGTCCGCTATCGAGTCCAGGAAGCGTTGGATGTCGTCGGCCATGCCGGTCGAGGCGAGGAAGAAGCCGAAGAGCACCGCGACTATGGCGGGGCCGGCCTTGATGGATCCTCCCCGCATCAACACCACCAGGATGATCCCCAACAGCAGCACCACTGACAGCGAAATGGCCACAACTCATCACACCCTCGGTCGGTCCCGCTCTCCCGGCCCGGGGACGCGACCCCGCGACCCCCGCCAGAACCATCGTGCCACCAACGCGGCCCGCATATGCGGCCGCTGAGGCAACGTTTGGGCATGTCGATACACGCTTCGCACCCCCTGGCCGGTTCCTTTCGGTGTTCACCCACCGCGTCCGCACATCCCGTTCGCAGGGAATTCGAATGGTCGACACAGACCTGCGAAGACCATCGTTATGCGGCATTTCAGGTGGATGAATCCTGACAATTCACGCCTGTTGAAGTCGACTCAGAAGTGAACAACCGGCCACGAGACGACCGGTTTTACGGAAACACACAGCCGAGGCTAGGGTGCCTCAGATGTTTCCAGCCGCCGCCGACGCAGTCCCCCGTCCGCGCTCGCCGCAGGACCCGCCGCCCGCCAAGCAGCGCGACGCCTTCTTCGACAACGCCAAGTACCTGGCGATCGTCCTGGTGGCCGTCGCGCACTCCTGGGAGCCGCTCAAGGGCGACAGCCGGATCCTGGAGGGCGTGTACACGGTCGTGTACTCGTTCCACATGCCGGCGTTCATCCTCATCTCCGGCTTCTTCTCCCGCAGTTTCGACATGCGCCCGGACCGGCTGCGGCGGCTGATCACCGGCGTCGCCGTGCCGTACGTCCTCTTCGAGACGGCGTACTCCCTCTTCAAGCGCTACGCCGACCACGATCCGGGCATGGACATCAGCCTCCTGGACCCGTGGTTCCTGACCTGGTTCCTGGTGGCGCTGTTCATCTGGCGGCTGACCACGCCGATCTGGAAGCTGGTGCGGTGGCCGCTGCCGCTCGCCCTCGGCATCGCGATGCTGGCGTCCGTGACCCCGGACATCGGCGACGACCTGGACCTCCAGAGGGTGCTGCAGTTCCTGCCGTACTTCGTGCTGGGCCTGGTCATGAAGCCCGAGCACTTCCGTATGGTGCGGCGCCGTTCGATGCGGATCGCGGCGGTGCCGGTGTTCGCGGCCGCCCTCGCCGTCGGCTGGTGGGCGGTGCCGCGGATGAACACCGAGTGGTTCTACCACCGCAACGCCGTCCAGGAGATGGGCGCGCCCTGGTGGACGGGACCGGTCATGGTGCTGGCCATGTTCGGCAGTTCGCTGCTGCTGACGGCCTGTTTCTTCGCCTGGGTGCCGGGCCGGCGGATGTGGTTCACCGCGCTCGGCGCGGGCACGCTGTACGGCTATCTGCTGCACGGCTTCCTGATCAAGGGCGCGGGTTTCGCGGGCTGGTTCGACCACGCCTGGCTGCACCGGCCGCTCGGCGAGCTCTTCGTGAGCGCCGTGGCCGCGATCGCCGTCACCCTGCTGTGCACCTCGCCGGTGCGCCGGGTCTTCCGGTTCGCGATGGAGCCCGACATGAACTGGGCGTTCAAGAAGGACGCCACCGACGTGGCCCCGGTTCGCGAACGGGCGGCGGCTCCTCGCGAGAAGGTCGACGCCTAGCCGGACCCCCGGCTCAGACCGAGAAGCGCGCGCATCCTCGCGTACTTCTCGGTCAGTCGTTTCCGCGTCGGCTCGTCCAGGACCGCCAGGCGCGCCGGGTTCGCGTTGTGCGCCAGGTCGGCCTCCTTCACCAGCAGCGCGCCCGGGGTCTCCAGGATGCGCCGGGCGTACGCCTCGGGCGGCTCCCCGGCCCGCTTGGTGACGGCGAGGACGATGTCCTTCGTACGGCGGCTCAGGGCGGCCTGGTCGAGCCAGTGCGCGGAGAGCGCGTCGTCCTCGACGGAGTCGTGCAGCCAGGCCGCCGCGATCTGCTCGTCGTCGCCGCCACGCGCGCGGACGCCCTCGGCGACGGCCCGCAGGTGTTCGGCGTAGGGCCGTCCCGCCTTGTCGGTCTGGCCCTCGTGTGCGGCGCGGGCGAGGGTCTCGACTTCGGCCAGGGTCAACTCGTCGGTCATTCCTCCAGTGTGTCGCGTCGCAGCGCCGCGCGGGCCGGGAGGCGGCCGCGGTGAGACCGGGCACGATGGTCGTGCCGGGGACGGTCATCACCAGACGGTGCCCAGTCCCCGAGGGCCCGCCGCGCTGGTGGCGGGCGGGAGTGAACCCCACCAACCCCACCCCGGGGCCCTGGTCAGCGCGGCACGGCCTGGGCCGTAGGCCCTTCCCGGCAGATCAGCAGCAGCGCGCGGTCGTCGTTGACGTCCTTCGCGACCGCCTCGATCAGGTGCCACGCGGCACCGTGGAAGCCGCCCGCCACATAACGGTCGGCCTCGCCCGTCAGGCGGTCGATGCCCTCCACTATGTCCCGGTCCGACGTCTCGACCAGACCGTCGGTGAAGAGCATCAACACGTCACCGGGCCGGAGCGAGCCCTTCACCGGGTCGAACTGGGCGCCGTCGTAGACCCCGAGGAGCGGGCCCTCCGCGGCCTTCTCCTCCCACCGGCCGCTGCCCGCGCTGAGCTGCAGTCCCGGCGGATGACCGGCCGAGTAGAGCTCGTAGTCGCCGGAGTCGAGGTCGAGGACCAGGTGGATCGAGGTCGCGAAACCCTCGTCCCAGTCCTGGCGGAGCAGATAGCCGTTCGCGGCGGGCAGGAAGGCATGCGGGGGCAGCGAACCCAGCAGGCCGCCGAACGCCCCCGACAGCAGCAGCGCACGCGACCCCGCGTCCATGCCCTTCCCGGAGACGTCCGTCAGGACGACCTCCATCGTCCGGCCGCCGTTGGTACGGGCCGCGACAACGAAGTCACCGGAGAACGACTGCCCGCCCGCGGGACGCAGCGCCATCTCCCGGTGCCAGCCCTGCGGCAGATGCGGCAGCTTGCTCTGTACGCGGATGCGTTCCCGCAGGTCGAACAGCATGGTGCCGCCGCGCCGCCAGGGCACACCGACCCGGCTGCGGAACTGGGCGATCAACAGGCCGAAGAAACCACAGGCGGCCACGACCAGGACCACGCCCGGGGTGACCCGGGACGGTCCCTCGGTGTACGGCCCCAGCCGCACCGACTCCACGATCAGGGCCGTCGCCGCCGCCGCGTAGAGGCCGAGCAGGCTCGCCGGGCGCAGCAGCAGTCCGCCGGCGACGATCGGCAGGACCAGCGCGGCCGGTGAGCACCACACCGAGTTCATCAAAGTAATGGCCGCGATCACCGGGACGGTCAGGAGCAGACCGGCCAGCGCGACCCAGTCCGAGCCGTCGCCGCGGAAGTAGTCCACGGCACTTCTGCGCAGGCCGACGCGGACCCGGTGCCACTGCATCCTCAACCGGGCCGTGAACGTCTCGGCTTCCGCGCGCCGCTGTCGTCCTGCTGCCATTAGTTCGGGACCTTATCCGTCGAACCCCCTGCTTGGCACAGGAGGTACGACTTGTCCCCCGTGCGAGGTTCAACTTCACAGTCTCCGTGGGGCCGTGCACGCCCGGCCGGCGACGGGTCCCGGGGAAAATCCCTCGCTCGTCCCGCAATGCCCTGGTAGGCATGGTTCATGGGGACTGACTTGCGGGTGCTTCGGCGGGACGAATGGGACGAGTGGTACGGCAACCTGATCCGCGCCTTCGGCGGGGTCCCGGAGTCGGCCGAGGAGCGGGAGCTGTGGCGTGAGCTCACCGAGCACGACCGCTCCATCGGCGCCTGGGACGGCGAGCGGTGTGTGGGCACGGCGGGGGCGTTCGCCTTCCGGATGACCGTGCCGGGCGGTGCCTCCGTGGCCGCCGCCGGCGTCACCATGGTCGGTGTGGCGGGCACGCACCGGCGGCGCGGGGTGCTGACCTCGATGATGCGCCGCCAGCTGGACGACGTGCGGTCCTGGGGCGAGCCGCTGGCCGTGCTCACGGCCTCCGAGCCGGTGATCTACGGCCGGTTCGGGTACGGCGTCGGCACCTACCACCTCAACGCCGACATCGACACGACCCGGGTACGGCTGTCCCTTCCGCCCGGCGCCGACGACGTACGGCTGCGGTACGCGGCGCCCGCCGACGTGCTCGACGCGTGCGAGGCGGTGTACGCCCGGCTCGTGCCGCGGCGGCCCGGGATGATCGCCCGGGTCCCCGGCTGGGAGCGGCTGTGGCTGCTCGACCCGGAGAGCGACCGGGACGGTGCCTCACCGCTGCAGTGCGTGGTCGCGGAGCGGGACGGGGAGGTCGTCGGGTTCGTGCGGTACCGGGTCAAGGCGGACTGGGAGGCTGCCGGGCCCAAAGGCACGGTGGTGGTCTCCGACCTGGAGGCGCTGGATCCGGCCACGCACGGCGCGCTGTGGCGGTTCCTGTTCGACCTCGACCTCACCTCGCGGCTCGACGTGCGGCGGCGGCCGGTCGACGAGACCTGGCAGTACCTCGTGTCCGACGTCCGGCGCTGTTCGCTGCTGGTGCGGGACGCGCTGCATGTGCGCCTTGTGGACGTCGGGGCCGCGCTGGAGGCGCGGACGTATCAGACGCCGGTGGACGTGGTGTTGGAGGTCGAGGACTCCTTCTGCCCCTGGAACTCCGGGCGTTGGCGGCTCAGCGGGGACGCGAAGGGCGCGTCGTGCGACCGTACGACGGACTCGGCCGATCTCGCCCTGTCTGTACGGGAGTTGGCGGCGGCCTATCTCGGCGGCGTGAGCCTCGCCTCGCTGGCGGGGGCCGGGCTGGTGCGGGAGATACGGCAGGGGGCGCTGGCCGAGGCGGCGGTGGGGTTCGGGTCGGCGGTGGCGCCCTGGCTGCCGCACGGGTTCTAGGGCGGCCCTGCCTTCAGGGTCTCGCCGTCAGAGTCCCGCCTTCAGGGTTTCTGGCAGGTCGGGCACCAGAAGAGGTTGCGGGCGGCGAGATCGGCGGTGCGGATCTCGCCGCCACAGATGTGACAGGGCAGGTTGGCCCTGCGGTACACGTAGACCTCGCCGCCGTGGTCGTCGACGCGGGGCGGGCGGCCCATCGCCTCCGGGGTGTGCTCCGGGCGGACGGTGTCGATGCGGTTGTTCCGTACGCCCTCCCGCATGAGCTCGACGAGGTCTCGCCAGATCGCGTCCCACTCGGCGGGCGTGATGTCCTTGCCCGCGCGGTAGGGGTCGACGCGGTGCCGGAAGAGGACCTCCGCCCGGTAGACATTGCCTACGCCCGCGATGACCTTCTGGTCCATCAGGAGGGCCGCGATCGTCGTACGGCTGCGGGAGATCCGCTGGTACGCGGTCCGCGGGTCGGCGTCCTCGCGGAGGGGGTCCGGGCCGAGACGGTCGTGTATCGACTGTTTCTCGGTGGGGGTGATCAGGGCGCAGGTCGTGGGGCCGCGGAGGTCGACGTACGCCGTGGTGTTCGCGAGGCGGAGGCGGACCGTGTCGGTGGGCGGGGGCGCGGGCGTCGCGCCGAAGGTGACCTTGCCGAAGAGGCCGAGGTGGATGTGGACCCAGTCGGTGTCGCGGAAGCCGAGGAAGAGGTGTTTGCCGTGGGCCTCGGTGTGGGTGAGTTCGGAGCCGGTGAGGAGGGCGGCGGCGTCCGAGAACTTGCCCTGGGGGCTGGTGACGCGGGGTTTCGTGCCGGCGAAGGCTTCGGCGTGGTCCTGTGCCAGGCGGTGGATGGTGTGCCCCTCAGGCACGGTGGCTCCTTCTTCGGCTGCAGGTGGGGCGGGCCATGGGTGTTTCGCCCCCGCCGCCCCTACCCGTCCCGTCCTCCAGGGGCTCCGCCCCCGGACCCCCGCTCCTCAAACGCCGGAGGGGCTGGATTTCGCGCAGGTGACCCACGCAGGGGCGCGGGGAACTGCGCGACCAGCCCCCACCGGCCCGCGGCCGACTACTACTGCTGAGGATGGTGGGCCGGGATCGGGGGCAGGTCGCCCGTCGTCTCGTAGTCGGACAGCATGTCGATGCGGCGCTGGTGGCGCTCGTCGCCCGAGAACGGCGTCGCGAGGAAGGTCTCGACGAACTTCGTCGCCTCCTCCGTGGTGTGCATGCGGGCGCCGACCGCGACGACGTTGGCGTTGTTGTGCTGACGGCCCAGCGACGCGGTCTCCTCGCTCCAGGCGAGGGACGCTCGAACACCCTTGACCTTGTTCGCCGCGATCTGCTCGCCGTTGCCGGAGCCGCCGATCACGATGCCGAGGGCGTCGGGGTCGGCAGCCGTGCGCTCGGCGGCGCGGAGGCAGAACGGCGGGTAGTCGTCCTGGGCGTCGTAGATGTGGGGGCCGCAGTCGACCGGATCGTGACCGGCCGCCCTCAGCCAGTCGACGAGGTGGTTCTTGAGTTCGAAGCCCGCATGGTCGGAGCCGAGATACACGCGCATGGGATGAGTGTGACACGGCTGTTTCAGGGCAGCAGCCCCGGGTGTCGACCAGGAAAACCGTGAACCCGACAATGGAAGCTCAAGCAAACCTCAAGTAACAATCTGGATTCAAAGGTTCACGAACTTCTTCGCCTCCGATTCACTGGACCGACCCGTACACCGCTCGTACGGGAACCCCCACACCCGGCACGAAGGAATTCCCCGTATGACTGGTCTCCAGGCCGGACTCAAGAACCGTCACCTCTCGATGATCGCCATCGGCGGTGTCATCGGAGCGGGCCTTTTCGTGGGCTCCAGCTCCGGTATCGCCACCGCAGGACCCGGCATCCTGCTGTCGTACGCGCTCGTCGGCACGCTGGTCGTGCTCGTGATGCGGATGCTCGGTGAGATGTCCGCCGCGAATCCGACCTCCGGTTCCTTCTCGGCACACGCCGACCGGGCGCTCGGGCGCTGGGCCGGTTTCTCCATCGGCTGGCTGTACTGGTTCTTCTGGGTCGTCGTGCTCGCGGTCGAGGCGACCGCCGGCGCCAAGATCCTCGAAGGGTGGATACCCGCCGTACCGCAGTGGGGGTGGGCGCTGATCGTGATGGTGGTGCTGACCGCCACCAACCTCGTCTCCGTCGGGTCCTACGGCGAGTTCGAGTTCTGGTTCGCCGGAATCAAGGTCGTGGCGATCGGGGCGTTCATCGTCATCGGTCTGCTCGCCGTGTTCGGTGTCCTGCCCGGCGTCGACGCCGACCAGGCGGGGCTCTCCAACCTGACGGACCACAGCGGCTTCCTGCCCAACGGGCCCGGCGCCATCCTCACCGGTGTCCTGCTCGTCGTCTTCTCCTTCATGGGCAGCGAGATCGCGACGCTCGCCGCCGGTGAGTCGGAGGACCCGCAGCGGGCCGTGACCAAGTCGACCAACAGCATCATCTGGCGGATCGCGGTCTTCTACCTGGGATCCATCTTCGTCGTCGTCACGCTGATCCCGTGGGACTCCAAGTCCATCCAGGACAACGGCTCCTACGTCGCCGCGCTGGACTCCCTCGGGATCGCGCACGCCGGTCAGATCATGAACTTCATCGTGCTGACCTCGGTGCTGTCGTGTCTCAACTCCGGCCTCTACACGGCCTCCCGGATGGCCTTCTCGCTCGGCGAGCGGGGCGACGCGCCGAAGGCATTCGCGAAGGTCAACGGCAGGGGCGTACCGATGGCGGCGATCCTCGCGTCCGTCGTCTTCGGGTTCGTCGCCGTCTTCTTCAACTACCTCTCCCCCGACAAGATCTTCCTCTTCCTCGTCAACTCCTCGGGTGCGGTGGCCCTGTTCGTGTGGCTGGTCATCTGCTTCTCGCAGCTGCGGATGCGGAAGATCATCCAGGCCGAGGCGCCGGAGAAGCTGGTCGTGAAGATGTGGCTGTACCCGTATCTGACCTGGGCGACGGCCGCGTTGATCGTGTTCGTCCTCGGGTACATGCTGACCGACACGGAGCACGACGGGCGGGAGACCGTGCTGCTGTCACTGCTCGTCGCGGCGGTGGTGCTGGTCATCGCCGTGGTGAAGGAGAAGGTCGGGCGCGGGCGGGTGGGTGCCGCGTCGGCCGGTGAGGTGACGGACAAGGTTTCCGTCAGCTGAACAGGCGAGTGAGCGGGGCCCCGTGGCGTTGTGCCGCGGGGCCCTTCGCATGTGCGTTGCGCTTTGTGCGTGTGCGTGTGCGTGTGCGTGTGCGTGTGCGTCGTGCGTTCACAGGACCGTGAAGCTGTCTTTCACCTTCTCGTACGTCTTGAGGGCCTGCGTCTCGGTGTCCGGCCGGTACCAGGTGTTGATCTGGTACGACTTGTCGCCCACGTTGAAGCCGAGCAGCTGGGCGTGCCAGGGGGTGCCGCCGAGGGTGAAGGTGTACTCCCACACGACCGCGGGGTGATCGCGGAAGGTCGTCTCCTCCAGGCGGATCTTGGCGTAGTCCTGGCCCTGGTGGGCGTTCTGCTCGGAGGTCCTCCAGGTCTCCATCAAGTCGCCTCGGGCGAGGGAGGACTTGGCCGCGAGCTCCTGCTTTCCGTCCGGCGAGGTGTAGTGGACCTCCGCCCCGGTCTTCACGTCCCGCCGCCAGCCGGTGGGGGTCGCCCACGCGAACCCACCGGCCTCCTCGTGTGCGCCGGGCGGGAGCGAACGGGGGCGTGAGGTGCCCTCGACGGTGGAGGACGGGGTGCCGGCGGGGGTGGAGGCGCCGGATTCCGGGGCGGAGACGGAAGCGGAGCCCGAGGCGGACGGGGAGCCGCCCGCCTTGTCGTCACCGGGCGAGCCTGAGCTGGTGGCGAGGATGATCGCGACCACGGCGGCACCCGCGGCGACCATGGATCCGGCGGCGACCAGGGCGGTTCGGCGGCGGCCGCGGTGGCGGGTGGTGGGGTGGGCGGGGCCGGGGGGTTCGCCCGGGGGTATGCGGAGGGGGTGGGGGCCGAGGATCAGGGCTGGGGCGGGGTCGGGATCCTGACCGGAGTGGAGCTGAGGATCGGCGCCGGAGCCAGGGTCGGTGGAGGTGGGGTCGGGACGGTCGGCGCCGCCGGGGTCGGTACGGGGGTTGGCAGCGGGGCCGTCGGTGCCGACGCCGGGACCACGACCGGCCGGGCCAGGGCTGCCGGTGCCTGCCGTGGCGCCCGGGGCTCCCGACCCGGACGTAGGACGGGGACCGGAGTCGGGGCTGGGGTGTTGGTCGGGTACGGCCTGCTTGCCTCGGATCAGGGAGATGCCGGGGCCGACACGGGTCGGGGCGGAGGCCGCGCGCGTGGGGGTGTCCCGTGTCGGTGCGTCCGGCATCGGGAAGTGCTCCGTGGGGGCGCCCGCCGACAGGGAGTCCTGCGTGGGGGCGCTGGCAAGGGGCGTACTGGCCGTGGGGGCACCCGCCCGCAGTGCCGCTCCCACCGCGCTCCCGGACGGCGTCTCCGACCGGACCTCCGAACGCTCCTCGGAGGCGGCCTCGCTGGAGGCACTGGCGACGCGGTCGGTCGAGAACGGCTCGGCAGGGGTGGGGGGTTCGGGCTCCGCGGCCACGACCTCGGCAACCGCCGGGAAACCGTCCGCCGACGCGCCCGAGAGGGCAAGCCCTGGTGGCAGTACGGCCGCCCCGGCAACGTCGGCGACGGACTGAGCCCCCTCCGACGGCGGGCCCGAGCCCTCGTCACCGGCCCCACCCGAGAGGGCAAACCCTGGCGGCAGTACGGCCGCCCCGGCAACATCGGCAACGGACTGAGCCCCCTCCGGCAGCGGGCCCGAGCCCTCGTGACCGCCCCCACCCGACGGGACAAACCCTGGCGGCACGGCATCCGACGGCTCCACAACGGCCGGCTCCCGTACCGATTCGCCTACGGCCGACCCGGCAACCTCCGTAACGGGCTCAGCCCCGACCGGCGGCGAGCCCGAACCCGCGTCATCAGCCGCGCCCGAGAGGGCATGCCCGACAGGCACGGCATCTGACGGTTCCGCAACAGCAGGCTCACGTACGGCCGCCTCGGGCCCCGTCTGCGGCTGCGGCACCCGCGGATCCCGCACAGCCCGAACTCGCTCCGCCACCGGCGCCGTCTCCGACGTCTGCGCCCCGTCATCGTGGCCGGGCCTCGCCGCCTGCACAGAAGGGTCCGCCCGTCCTCCATCCGACGCCGGCGCAGGCTCCCCTCGGCCCAAACCTGGCGCCCTCGCAGAGTCCACCCCACCTGCACCCGGCGCCGGTGCAGAGTCCACCCACCCCGGGCCTCCCGGCCGACGCTCCGGCTCCTCCTCTTCTCTGGCCACTGGCCCGCGCCCGACCCCGACCCCGTCATCCCGCCCGGCCCCCGCCGCCCGCACAGGGTCCGCCCCTCCTCCATCCGACGCCCGCGCGGAATCCCCTCGGCCCTCACCTAGCACCCGCGCAGGGTCCACCTGCCCCGGGCCTCCCGGCCGACGCTCACGGTCCCCCTCTCCCCCGGCCACTGGCCCGCGCCCGGGCCCGTCATCCCGCATCCCGGGCCCCGCCGCCCGCGCAGGGTCCACCCCACCCACGTCCGGCGCCCGCGCGGAGTCCACCCGTTCCGGGCCTCCCGGCCGGGGGTCCGGGTCCCCCTCTTCTCCGGCCGCCGGCCCCCGCGCGGCCCCGGCCTCGCGTCCGCGCCGATCAGCCGGTTCCGGCGTCCCGGCGTCGTCTCCTGACCCCATCCTCAGAGTCGGCGTGGGCGCGGGGAACGCGACCGTGTGCAGGGCCGACTCCACGTCGTCCAGGGTCGGGCGTATCGAGGGGTCCTTCTCCAGCAGGGCCGCCAGGATGTCGGTCAACGGTCCTGCCGCGGCGGGGAGTTCCGGCTCCTCGTAGAGGACCGCGTGCAGCGTGGCCAGGGTGGTGTCGCGGGAGAACGGGGAGCGGCCGCCCAGGGCCGCGCACAGCGTCGCTCCCAGGGACCAGATGTCCGACGGCGGCCCCTGGGGGCGGCCGGAGACCCGCTCGGGGGCCATGTAGTCGGGGGAGCCAACGAGCATGCCGACCATGGTGAGCGCCTTGGCGTCCTGCATCGCGGCGATGCCGAAGTCCGTCAGCACGATCCGGTGCCCGGCGCGGTCGGCGGACTCCACCAGGACGTTCCCGGGTTTGATGTCCCGGTGCAGGACGCCCCGGGCGTGGACCTGGCGGAGGGCCTGCACCAATCCGAGGCCCAGGAGTGCCGTGGCGCGCGGAGCCAGCGGACCGTCCTCCGCCAGCATCCGTTCGAGGGAGCGTCCGGCCACCAACTCCATGACGATCCACAGGCGTTCGCCCTCGTCCACGACGTCGTAGACCCGTACGACGTTCGGGTGGTCGATCCGGGCCGTGGCCCTGGCCTCGCGCAGGGTCCGTTCACGGCGGGTGCGGGTGTCCTCCGCGTCGAGGCCGTCGATCCGCATCTCCTTGACCGCGACCTGCCGGTCGAGCATTTCGTCGGCGGCCCGCCACACCCGCCCCATTCCCCCCTGACCGATGCTCTCGACCAGGCGATAGCGTCCAGTCACCAGGAGCCCTGGAACTCCGCCACGCCTCGCATTTCCCGTGTCTCCCGTATTCCCCGGCAATCCGCTGCACCCCCTCAACGATGCCCCGACTGGAACACAATGGTCACACTTCGCGCCGTACCAGCATAGTGCGGAGAAATCTTGTGGTACCTCTTCAAGTACTGCGAATTCAGGCGCAGCCAAGGGGGACGAACATGAGTTCTCGTCGTATGACGACCATTGCCGGATCGCTGGTCACGGCAGCTTTCTCGGCGGTGATGATCTTTTCCGTCACCGCGAGCGCGGACGAGGGACCCGCAAGCAGTAAGGGGGGAAAGGCCGTTGACGAGGCGCCGGCGGGCGTGGAGCTGACGACGACACTGCCTGGGACGATCTCCGTCGACAACAGCTCGCAGAAGACCGACCTCACGGCCACCGTGAAGAACGACGGGAGCAAGGACAGCGGAAAGATCAGGCTTTTGGTCGTCGGATTCGACGGCATGACGGTCAAAAACGTTCAAGGCTGCTCTCCGATGGAAGAAAAGGATCTGCCGGAGGGCTCGAACAGCGGTTTTGTCTGCCCCGTCGACAATCTCGCGGCCGGTAAGTCGAAGTCGTATGCGGTCGACGCGACATTCGATCTCAAGAAGACCGGAAAGATCTGTCTGCCGGTGCAGACCGGCGACGGAAAGAAGACGTTCTGGCAGCAGGGTCCGGTTCCCTTCGGTACGACGAACCCGTCGCCGAACGCCCCGGCCACCCCGCTGCTGCTGGGCACCGACAACAAGCCGGTGGCACCCGGCGGCGACGCGGCGGGCGAGCTGCCCAAGACCGGTGTCGGGCGGGACCTGCTGCCGCTCGGGGCCGCGGGCGCCTCGCTGATGGCGGCGGGCGTGGCCGGGCTGTGGTGGTCGCAGCGGCGGCCGCAGCGCCCCACCTGCTGACCCGGAGCGCCACACCGATGGAGGCATAACCTGACGGAAGGTGTCAGGTTATGCCTCCAGCATGTCCGGCATGAACACCTCGACCGACGACGAAGTCAGCAGCTTCCAGACCGGGTTCGCCCTGCGCCCCGACCTCGTGTTCCCCGTCCGCTCCGCGGACGACGTGGTCACCGCCGTGCGTCACACGGCCGACGCGCGGCTGGATGTGGAGCGGGCCGGTGAGCTGCTACAACGGACCGGGCCCGCGGTCGGCGCCGAACTCGGTGCCGTACCGCGAAGGGCGTTTTCTGCTACGGCTGTTGACCGGCGGCGGGCGTCATCGGGCGCGCGAGCTGCTGGACCCGGCCTTCCGGCTGCTCGAGGCCACCGCCCTCGGCCGTTCCGTCAACTTCGTCTTCGGGGCCGGGAACCGGACCGAGGGCCTGTACGACGCCGAAACGCAAAAGAGGCTCGCCGATTTGGAGTCGCGGTACGACCCGGCGAGCCTCTTCGGGAGGCGTGTCAGCGCTTGACGAGCTTCCAGGCGGTGGGGAGCACGCCCATCGCCAGGGCCGCCTTCAGGGCGTCGCCGAGCAGGAACGGTGTGAGGCCGGCCGCGATGGCGGCGGACAGTGACATGTCGGCGGCGTAGGCGAGGTACGGGACGCCGATCGCGTAGATGATCGCCTCGCCGACCAGCATGGCGCCGGCCGTCCGCCACACGTTCCGGTCGGCACCGCGGCGGGCCAGCGCGCCGACGGCGGCGGAGGCGAGGATCATGCCGAGGATGTAGCCGAAGGAGACGGAGATCCCGGAGGTGCCCTGGGCGAACCACGGGAGACCGGCGAGGCCCGCCAGCGCGTACAGGGCGAGGGAGGCGACACCGCGGCGGGCGCCGAGGGTGGTGCCGACGAGCAGCGCGGCGAAGGTCTGGCCGGTCACCGGCACCGGGGAACCCGGCACGGGGACGGAGAGCTGCGCGGCGAGGCCGGTGAGCGCGGCGCCGCCCACCACGAGCGCGACGTCCCGGACGCGGGAGGCGGGGATCAGGTCGGCGAGGACCTGGCCGGTGCGAAGGGGGGCGACGGCGGTGCTCATGGGGACTCCGCGGGTGTGAACGACAGGGGACACGGTGACGCTATCCCGGCGTCCTCCGGCCGATCACCGTCAACGGTCGACAAAGCCGGGAACGGGGGCTTGGTGGGCTCCGGACAAAGAGTGTCGGTTACACCGGGTTCGGCGTGACGCCTGTCACTGAGGTGAGGTGGCCGGGGCTACAGGGACGCTGTCCACGCCACTGTGGGGAATCTCCAAACGAATCCTAGTGGTCTGGTCGGATTCACCGTTTCTGACCTACCCTGCACTCATGGTCGCCCAGTCCCGGTACTTCTCCTCGCGTCGCCACGTCGATCTGCGACGTGTGGGCACGGCTGTCTGTCGCCGTCCGGTGTGAGGCGGGCTCCGGCGCGCCTCATCCTCCGAGACGTGTCGGCCCCCGTTCCCGAGGACGGTCTTCCATGCCCCGTACCGAGGCACCCCCTGTCACCCCGACTCCCCTGTCCCGGCGCCGGACCAGCGCCAGCGTGGTCCTGCGCTCCGTGCTGGAGCACGGTCCGGTGGCCCGCAGCACCATCTCCCGGCTGACCGGGCTGTCCCCGGCCTCCGTCACCGACTACTGCGCCCGCTTCAGCGAACTCGGCCTGATCCGCGAGTCGGCCGTACCCCGGCGGTCGAACGGCGTGGGGCGGCCCCACGTCCCCGTCGACCTGGACGACTCACGGTTCGTGGTCGGCGGCGTGCACGTGGCCGTGCCGTACACCACGGTCGCGCTGCTCGATCTGCGTGGCCGGGTGCTGGCGCGCCGCGAGCTGAAGCACGAGCACACCGCTCCGGAGCTGGTCTTGGCGCGGGCCGCCGAAGCACTCCGGGCCCTGCTGGACTCCGCCCCCGGCTGCCGGCCGCTCGGCGTCGGCGTGGCCGTCGGCGGCTGGGTGGACCGGGACTCCGGGACCGTCGTCGAGCACCCCCTGCTGGGCTGGCACGAGGTACCGGTACGGGAGGTGCTGGGCGCCCGCACCGGGCTGCCGGTCCATGTGGACGGGCATGCGCGGGCGTTGGTCAACGCGGAGCGGCTGTTCGGGCGGGCGCGCGGCAGCCGGAGCGTGCTGCATCTGTTCGTCGGCAACGTGGTGGACGCGGCGTTCGCCACCAACGACGAGGTGCACCACGGGCCGCGCTCCCAGGCGGGCACCATCGCCCATCTGCCGGTGCCGGGCGGCACCGAGCCCTGCGAGTGCGGCCGGACCGGCTGCCTCCAGGCCGAGTTGAGCGAGCGGACGCTGTGCCGGCGGGCCCGGCGGGCGGGGGTCGTCGAGGGCGACAACCCGATGCATGTGGTCGCGGCGGCGGCCGCGGGCGATCCGGAGGCGGTACGACTGCTGGTGGAGCGTGCGGGTGCCGTCGGACGGGCGGTACGGCTGCTCCTTGACGTGCTGAACCCGGAGACGGTCGTGGTGACCGAGATCGGTGTCATCCACCGGCAGGACTGCCTCGCCGCCCTGCGCGAGGGGGTCGGCAGCGAACGCGCGTCTTCCGTGCTGCCGACGGGTTTCCCGGATTCCGTACTCGCCGTGGCGGGCGGTGCGGTGGCCCTCGACGTGCTCTACCGGGATCCGCTCACCCTCTCCCACCTGAGCGGAATTAATTCAGAAACTCCGAATGTTGACAGGGCCTCCGCATGACCGCGAACATCCTGTTCATGAGCCCGCACCTGTACTGTCGCACCCTTTGTTGCTGACACGCTGCCCCGCGTGACGCGCTCATTTCCCCTGCGCTCGTTCCCTCTGCGTCGACTTTCCTTCTTCGTGCTTTCCCCTGCGCTGTTCCGGCGCTGATTCCGGGAGCTCTCCCATGCCTGTTTCCCGTACGTCCGGCATCGACCGGCGTCTGTTCCTCTCCTCGATCCTCGGTGCCGCGGCCGGCGTCGCCGGGCTCAGCGGCTGCGCCGGAAACAGTGCCGCCGCAGACAGCAAGGAAGCCCTGTCCGCCCCGCTCGCCGCCAAGGTCCCGGCGGGCACCAGCCTGAAGATCGCCTCGTATCTCGGAACCCAGCAACTCCAATTGAAACTGGGCAAGTTGGGGGCGCTTCCGTTCAAGGTGTCGAGCTGGGCCAATATCGCCGCCGGGCCCGATGTCATCAACGCCTTCCGTGCGGGTTCCCTGGATGTCGCCACCAACGCGGGAATTCCGCCTATCCAGGCGCACTACCAGGGATTCGACGCGAAGATCGTCGCCATCGACATCACCCGGAAACCGAGCTATGTCTTCGCCACCAAGCCCGGCAGCGACATCCGCACGGTCCAGGACTTCAAGGGGAAGCGGCTCGCTTTCTCCCAGGGCCAGGCCCAAGGCGTCGTCCTCCTGCGGGCGTTGAAGAAGGCCGGCATCGCGTACGACGACGTCAAGCTCGTCCCGCTGACCAGCAACCAGTTCTTCACCGCCCTGCAGTCGGGCCAGGTGGACATCGCGCCGCTCGCCAACAGCCAGGCGCCCTCCTATCTGTCGCAGTACGAGGCCAAGGGCGCCCACGCCGTCACCACCGACGTGGTCGACCTGCTCACCCTGCTGTGGGCGCCGGCCTCCGTACTGGCCGACTCCGCGAAGGCCGCCGCCGTCGCCGCCTACATCCCGTACTGGGCCAAGGGCCAGGTGTGGGCGTACGAGAACCCCGACATCTGGAACGAGCAGTTCTACGTCAAGACGCAGAACCTGACCCTCGCCCAGGCCAAGGCCGTCACCGCGCTCGCCAACAAGCCGCTGTTCCCGCCGAGTTGGGACGAGGCGATCAAGTGGGAGCAGGAGACCGCGGATCTGCTGGCGGAGGGCGGCTTCGTGAAGAAGTTCGACGTGGGCTCGCTCTTCGACCACCGCTTCGAGGGCATCGCCGCGAAGGCCGTGGCCGCGGAGTACCGGAGGTGAGCGCCGTGACCACGACCGAAGCCGCCGTCACGGTCGTCCCGGCGAAGGACACGCCCCAGGTCCGCAGGCGCCGCCGGCTCTCCCCCGGCAGGCGGCTGCCCGCCGCCCGGCTCGCCGGACCGGTCCTCGTCCTCGCGCTGTGGGCCGCCGCCTCCGCCGCCGGACAGCTCGACCCGGCCGCGATCCCGGCACCCTGGACGGTGGTGAGAACGGGCGCCCATCTGTGGACCGACGGGACCCTGCCCACCGACATCCTGACCTCGCTCCAGCGGGCCGCGACCGGCTTCGCGATCGGGCTCGTCGCCGGCGTCGCGCTGGCCCTGGCCTCCGGGCTCAGCCGGACCGGCGAGGCACTGATCGACGGCACGGTCAACCTCAACCGGGCGATCCCGACCCTCGGTCTGATCCCGCTGTTCATCCTCTGGCTCGGCATCGGCGAGACCTTCAAGGTCGCGATCATCGCGATCGTCGTCTACATCCCGATCTATCTGAACACCCATGCCGCGCTGTCCGGCATCGACCACCGCTTCGTCGAACTGGCCGAGGTGCAGGGGCTGTCGAGGTTCGCCTTCGTACGGCAGATCGTCGTCCCCGGCGCGCTGCCCGGATTCTTCGTGGGCCTGCGGCTCGGCGTCACCGGCTCCTGGCTGGGCCTGGTCGTCCTGGAGCAGATCAACGCCACCAGCGGACTCGGCTACATGATGTTCCAGGCCCAGAACTACGGCCAGAGCGATGTGATCCTCGTCGGTCTCGTCGTCTACGGCGTCTTCGGCCTGGTCTCCGACAGCGCGGTCCGTCTTGTCGAACGAAGGGTGCTGTCATGGCGACGCACACTGAGCAGCTGACCCGGGTCGCCGTCCAACTCCGGGGCCTGACCCGGTCGTTCGACGGGCGTACGGTCCTGGACGGCATCGATCTGGACATCCCGGCCGGACAGTTCGTCGCCCTGCTCGGGCACAGCGGCTCCGGCAAGAGCACGCTGCTGCGGGCGGTGGCGGGGCTGGACCACGAGGTCGTGGGAAGCGGCCGGCTCACGGGTCCCGAGAGGGTGTCCGTGGTCTTCCAGGACTCACGGCTGCTGCCCTGGCGGCGGGTGCTGGACAACGTCCTGCTGGGCACGGACGGCGAGGACAGGGGCCGGGAGGCGCTCGCCGAGGTGGGTCTCGAGGGCCGCGAACGCGCCTGGCCCAACGAGCTCTCCGGCGGCGAGGCGCAGCGCGCCGCCCTCGCCCGCTCACTGGTCCGCGAACCCGAACTCCTGCTGGCCGACGAGCCGTTCGGAGCCCTGGACGCGTTGACGCGGATCAAGATGCACGCGTTGCTGCGGGAGCTGTGGAAGCGCCACCAGCCGTCCGTCCTCCTCGTCACCCACGACGTGGACGAGGCGATCGTGCTCGCGGACCGGGTGCTCGTTCTCGAAGAGGGCCGCATCGGACTCGACCTGACCATCGACCGCCCGCACCCGCGTTCGTACCGGGACCCCCTGCTGGGCGAGTACCGGGAGCGGCTGCTGGCCGCCCTCGGTGTGACGGAGGACCACGCATGACCACCGGACAGCTCCACCTCAACGCGTTCCTGATGAACACCGGCCACCACGAGGCCTCCTGGCGCCTCCCCGAGAGCGACCCGTTCGCGCACGTCTCGCTCGACCACTACGTCCGCCTCGCGCGGATCGCCGAGCGCGGCACCTTCGACTCGCTCTTCCTGGCCGACGGGCCGCAGTTGTGGAGCGACCTCGCCCAGCGGCCCGCCGGTGCGCTGGAGCCGCTCACCCTGCTGACCGCGCTGGCGACGGCCACCGAGCACATCGGGCTGATCGCGACCGCCTCGACCTCCTACAACTCCCCCTACAACCTGGCCAGGAAGTTCGCCTCGCTGGACATCATCAGCGGTGGCCGGGCGGGCTGGAACATCGTCACCACCGCGGGCAGGGAGGCCGCCCGCAACTTCGGTCTCGAGCACGAGCCCGCGCACGCGGACCGGTACGCCCGGGCCGGCGAGTTCCTCGACGTGGCCCTCAAGCTGTGGGACAGCTGGGAGGACGACGCGATCGTCGGCGACAAGGCCGCCGGTGTCTGGGGCGACGACACGAAGATCCACCCACCCCGGCACCAGGGGACGTACTTCAGCGTCGAGGGCGCGCTCAACGTTCCCCGCACGCCCCAGGGTTACCCGCTGCTCGTGCAGGCGGGCTCCAGCGAGGACGGCAAGGCGTTCGCGTCCCGGTACGCGGAGGCGGTGTTCACCGCCCAGCAGACCATCGAGGACGCCCGGGCCTTCTACGCCGATCTCAAGTCCCGTACCGCCGCGGCCGGCCGGGACCCCGACCACATCAAGGTGCTCCCCGGCATCGTCCCCGTCATCGGCGCCACGGAGGCCGAGGCGCTCGCGAAGGAGCGGGAGCTGGAGGACCACATCGTGCACCGGCACGGAGTGGCCAACCTGGAACGGCTGCTGCAAGTGCCCGCGGGAACCCTGGAGCTGGACCGACTGCTCCCCTCCGACCTGCCGCCCGAGTCCGCTGTGGAGGGCGCCAAGAGCCGCTACACGCTCGTCGTGGAGCTGGCCCGGCGCGACCGTCTCACCGTGCGGCAGCTGATCGGGCGGCTCGGCGGCGGGCGCGGCCATCTCACCTTCGCGGGTACGCCCGAGCAGGTCGCCGACGCCATCGAGACCTGGTTCACGCAGGGCGCCGCCGACGGCTTCAACATCATGCCCCCGGTCCTGCCGTCCGGCCTCGAGGCGTTCGTCGACCACGTCGTCCCGATCCTGCGCACCCGCGGTCTGCTCCGCACCGAGTACGACGGCCGCCCGCGCCAGACCCTGCGGGAGCGCTACGGCCTTCCGCGCCCCGCGAACCAGTACGCCCAGCCCGTCCACGCCCAGCCCGTCCACGCCCAGTCCGTCCACGCCTAGTCCACGCCCAGAAAGGACCCTCCCATGTCCGGTATCGAGATCCACAAGGTCACCGCCCGCATCGGCGCCCACGTCTCCGGCGTCGACATCTCCAGCCCCCTCGACGAGGAGACGGCCGCCGCCCTCCGGGACGCCCTCAACGTCCACAAGGCGCTGGTCTTCAGTGACGTGAACCTCGACGACGAGGGCCAGCAGGCCTTCGCCCGGCACTTCGGCGAGCTCACCACCGCCCACCCGACCGTGCCCGCCGTGGACGGCGCCCCGAACGTCCTGCCCGTCGACAGCGAGGGGGGACGCGCCGCCAACAACTGGCACACCGACGTCACGTTCGTCCTCAACCCGCCGCAGGCCAGCACCCTGCGCAGCCTGACGATCCCGCCGTACGGCGGCGAGACGCTGATCGCCAACTCGGCGGCCGCGTACCGGAACCTGCCGGAGCCGCTGCGCCGGCTGGCCGACGGTCTGTGGGCCGAGCACACCAACGACTACGACTACGCCGTACCGGAGGAGACGGTGGACGAGGAACAGGCCGCCCGGCGCGCCCAGTTCACCTCGATCAAGTTCCGCACGGCCCATCCGGTGGTCCGGGTGCACCCGCTGACCGGTGAACGCGGGCTGTTCATCGGCGGGTTCGCGCAGCGGATCGTGGGCCTGTCGGTGGGCGAGTCCCGCAAGGTCCTCGACCTGCTCCAGGCGTATGTGACCCGGCCGGAGAACCTGCTGCGGCACCGCTGGTCGGAGAACCAGCTCGTGCTCTTCGACAACCGCATCACCCAGCACTACGCCGTCGACAACTACGACGGTCTGCCGCGCCGGCTGCACCGGGTGACCGTCGCCGGGGACGTGCCGGTGGGCATCGAGGGCAAGGAGAGCTACTCGATCGAGGGCGACGCCTCGCACTACTCGGCCGTGGCGGCGTAGTCACAGAGAAAAGAAGCCCCCGCGAGGACGTGACGCGCGGGGGCTTCCCCAGGTGACCGCGGGGCTCAGGGCTTTCGTCCCACGCCCCCGTGCTGGCCGATCGGCGCCGGGGCCGCGTCGCCGTCCGGGCGCCACAGCGGGACCGACACCACGCCCGGGTCGACCAGGTCCAGGCCCTCGAAGAACGCCTCGATCCTGTCGATCGGACGCAGGAGGTAGGGCACCGCGCCGGTCTCGTTGTAGGCGTCCTGGGCCTGCTCGTAGTCCGGATCGGTGCCGCGGGAGCCGTCGTTGACGCAGAGATAGCTGCCCGAGGGCAGGCCCGCCAGCAGCCGGCGGACCAGGTCGCGGGCCAGGTCGTAGTCGGTGACATGGCCGAGGATGCCACTGAGGATCAGGGCGGTCGGGCGGCTGAGGTCGAGGGTCCGGGAGGCCGCCTCCAGGATCTTCTCCGGCTCGTAGAGCGTCAGGTCCTCGTACGCCGTCTCGCCCTCCGGCGTGGAGGTGAGCAGGGCGCGGGCGTGCGCGAGGACCAGCGGATCGTTGTCGACGTAGACGATCTTCGATTCGGGGGCGAAGCGCTGGGCGACCTCGTGGGTGTTGTCGACCGTGGGCAGCCCGGTGCCGACGTCCAGGAACTGGCGGACGCCCGCCTCCTCGACCAGGTACCGGATGCTGCGGCCGAGAAAGGCGCGGCTGCTCCGGGCGATCGTGACGATGCCGGGGAAGACGGCCGTGTACGCGTCACCGGCCGCCTCGTCGACGGGGTAGTTGTCCTTGCCGCCGAGCCAGTAGTTCCAGATCCGGGCCGAATGCGGCACCGAGGTGTCGATCTCCGTCATGGGCCCATCGTGCTACGACCTGTCCGGCTCGCACGGCACATTGAGCGAGAGAAGTGCGGCGGATCCGTGGTTGTCGAGGCGGAGTTCGGTGATCGCCGCGTTGCGCAACCGGGGGAACACTCTGCGGTACCGCGCCGGCGGGATCGAGAGCAGTGTGCACAGCACCAGCCGCAGCAGGGTGTTGTGGGCGACGACCAGGACGCGCTCGTCGGGGTGGGCGGCGGCGATGCGGCGCAGGGCGCCGGCTCCACGGGCGGCGGCTTCGAGCGGGTCCTCCGCGCCGGGGAAGGGATACGTCACCGGGTCCGCCCGGAACGCCTCGGCCGCGTCGGGCACCTCCGCGGCGAACTCCGCGAGGGTACGGCCCTCCACCACCCCGAAGTCGCACTCCCTGAGGTCCGGTTCGCGCCGCGGGGTGATGCCGAGGGCTCGGCAGGCGGGGTCGGCGGTGGCGATCGCCCGGGAGAGGGGGGACGTCCAGATGGCGTCGGGGCGGTGTACCGCGGCCCACCGGCCGAGTGCCTCCGCCTGGGCGCGGCCCTCGTCGGTGAGCCCGATGTCGCTCACCCCCGCGTAACGGTTCTCGGCGTGCCAGATCGTCTGTCCGTGCCGGGCCAGCAGCAGGGTGGTGCTCGTGCTCATGAAACGGTCCGCTCGGTCGGGGTCGGGGCGGTGTCAGAGGTCTGGGGTTGGCGTCGAGGTCGGGGTCGGGGCGGTGTCAGGGCATGGGGTTGGCAGCGGGGTCGGGTGGCCGTGGTCGAGGGGCGGCCATGTGTGCCGCGCGGGGCCGCCACCGGCCGGGGACCGCCACCCGCCCGGGCACGCTCCGCAGGCGCCCGCGCGAAGGCGCTGTCGGCCGGGGGGCCCGTCAGAGGGCAGGGCGCGGTCATGACGCTGCGGTGTCCCGGGCAAGCCGGCCGCGGGCGTGGGCCGCCACGGCCACCGGGAGCCAGCCCCGCTCGGTGAGTTCGCCGACGAGACGGGCGTAGGGGTCGGCGAAGAGGGCGGTGCGGCCGGGGCGCGGTTCCACGACCGTGCGGATGCGGACCATGTGCTCGGCGGCCTCCGCCAGCGGGGTCCCCGTGGTGCCGTGCAGCGCCAACGCGGCCATTCCCAGGGCCGGTTCGGTCTGTTCGGGTACGCGGGCCGGGCGGCCGAGGATGTCGGCGCGGAGCTGGTTCCAGTACGGGCTGCGGGCCGCGCCGCCGGTGAAGGTGAGGGGGCCGTCCAGCGGGGCGCCCAGGTGGTGCAGGTAGTCCAGGCACAGGCGCTCCGCGAACCCGACGCCCTGAAGGAGCCCGGCCCAGCGGTCGGCGTCGTCGGCGGGCGTGCCGAGGAGGAGGGCGGTGGCGTCCGGGGCCAGGAACGGGAACCGCTCGCCCCGCGAGACCAGCGGGTACGCGACCGCGCCGGATGGCTCGAACGCGGCCGCCCGTTGGTCCATGGCCACCGGGTCCACGTCCGCCGGCAGCGCCCCCGCGCCCACACTCGACGCCCCGCCGGGCAGCCAGGTGCCGCCCGGCGCGCGGTGGTTGTAGACCACGCCCGTGGGGTCGCGCACCGGGTCCGGGGTGGCCCCCTTGAGCACGAGGGTGGTGCCGAGTACCGAGTTCCAGGAACCGTGCCGCAGGGCGCCCGCCGCGATCTGGGCCGCACAGCCGTCGGTCATCCCCGCGATGACGGGGGTCCCGGCGGGGATGCCGGTCGCCTCCGCGGCGGCCGGGCAGACCTCACCGAGCCGGGTGCCGGGCGGGACGACGTCGGGGAGGTCCAGGGCGATGTCCGGCCAGGCGTCGCGTTCGAGGTCGTAGCCCGTCTTGAGGGCGTGGCTGGAGTCGGTCGGCAGCGGCCTGCCGACCAGCCGGGCGGTGACGGTGTCGGGCTGGTGGGTGACCCGGCCCTTCCCGTGCGCGCCGACGAGCCACAGCGCCTTCGGCAGCGCCCACGTGTCCTGCACCGCGAGCCCCGCCTCCCGCAGCCGCGCCGCCTCACCCGCCGCGCGTGCGTCGTCGTACATCAGCGCCGGGCTCGTCGGCCGGCCCTGCGGGTCCGTCAGCAGCACCGTCCCGGACGTCCCGCACACCGCGAGTCCGCCGATCCGTACGCCCGTCAGAGTGAGGAGCGCGGAACGGGACGCCGTGCGCACGGCCTCCCACCACTCCCCCGGATCCTGCTCGTGCCGCCCGCCCTCGCGCCGGCCGCCGAGCGGGGCAGAGCCCCGGCCCCGTACGGTTCCGCCGGCGGTGACCGCCAGCGCGCGGACGCTCTGGGTGCCGAGGTCGATCCCCAGCCACACCGTCTCGTTCTCGTCTGTCATCTCTGTCATCGGGGCCTCCCACCCGCACGGGGTCTATGCGTACCCCGGACCCGCGGCTCAACATCGTGACAGTGAAGCGACGATCCGGAGGTCGACGATGACCCAGAGGACCGATCCCGTCCGTGTCGTGGCGGCCGGTGACCACTTCGTACTGCCGGGGCTGATCGCCGGGGCCGTCGAGGCCGAGCTGGGCGAGATCGCCGCGGAGACGAAGGAGGTGCGGCTCGGCTGGCCGCTGGAACCCTTCGGGCCGGTGGCGGAGGTGGTGGAGGCGAGCGACGCCGAGGACGAGCTGATCGAGGCGCTGGACGGCGCGGAGGTCCTCGTCACCCAGATGGGCCCGGTCACCGAGCGGGTGCTGAACGCCGCCGACAGCCTGCGGCTGGTGGTCGTGTGCCGGGGCGGCCCGGTCAACGTGAACCTCGACGCGGCCAAGGCCCGTGACGTACGGGTGTGCTTCGCGCCCGGCCGCAACGCCGCCGCCACCGCCGAGTTCACCGTCGGCATGCTGCTGGCCGCCGTGCGCCGCATCCCGCAGGCCCACGACCTCCTGGCCGGCCAGGGCAGTTGGGAGGGCGGCGCCGCCTACTACACGTACGAGCACAGCGGCCTGGAGCTGGAGGACCTGCCCGTCGGACTCGTCGGCTACGGCGCCGTCGGCAGCCGGGTCGCGCGCGTGCTGTGCGCCTTCGGTGCGCAGGTCATGGTGTACGACCCCTATGTGCGCGGCGAGATCCACGGCCTGCGCGTGTCCTCGCTGGACCAGCTCCTCACCCGCTCCCGGGTGATCACCCTGCACGCCCGCCTCACCGCCGAGACCCGCGGCCTGATCGGCACCCGCGAGCTGGCGCTGCTGCCGGAGGGGGCGGTCGTGGTGAACGTGGCCCGCGGCCCGCTGGTCGACGAGTCCGCGCTGTGCGACGCGCTGGAGGCCGGCCGGCTGTCGGCGGCGGCCCTCGACACCTACGAGCACGAGCCGCTGCCCCCGGACTCCCGGCTGCACGCCCTGGCCGACCGGGTCGTCCTGACCCCGCACCTCGGCGGGGCGAGCCGCGCGGTGGCCGAGAAGGCGGCGAGGATCGCGGCGGAGGAGGTGGGCCGCTGGGTGCGGGGGGAGCCGTTGGCGCACTGCTTGACGTGACCTAGGAGGGTTTTCTTCATGTACGTCGGTATCGATGTGGGCACGTCCGTCGTCAAGGCCGCCGCCTTCGACGCCGAGGGCCGTCAACTGGCCGTCGAGTCGCGCCCGGTGGAGCTCTCCCTGCACGGCGGGTTCGTCGAGCAGGACATGGACGAGGTCTACGACGCCGTCGTCGACGTCCTCGGCAAGCTGACCGGGCGGGTGCCGGAGCCGGTGGAGCTGGCCGGGCTGACCGGTCAGGGCGACGGGGTGTGGCTGGTCGACGAGGAGGGGCGGCCGGTGCGTTCGGCGCTGTCCTGGATGGACGGCCGGGCCCACGAACTGCTCGACCAGTGGCTGGCGGACGGCACGTTCGAGACGGTGTTCCGGCGGACCGGCGGCGCGATGTTCCCGGGTTCGCCGGGGCCGTTGCTGGCCTGGCTTGACCGGTACGACCCGAAGTCCCTGGATGCCGCCGCGACCGCCGTGTACTGCAAGGACATGGTCTTCCAGCGGCTGACGGGTGCCGCGCGGGCGACGACGGACGTGTCGGACGCGTCCATGCCCTTCCTCGATCCCCGGACCCGGACGTACGACAACCGGGTGGTCGAGCTGCTGGGACTCACCCGTCGCCGGCGGCTGCTCCCCCCGATCGGCGACCCGATCGCCACGGGCGAGGCGCGGGGCGAGGGGCTGCCGTCCGGGACGCGGCTCTCGAACGGGCCGTACGATCTGCCGGCCTGTGCGCTCGGGGCCGGGGTCACCGCCCCGGGCGACGGACTCCTCATCGTCGGAACCTGTCTGGCCGCGCTCGTCGCCACCACCGAGCTGGACCTGACCGGGGAACCGGCCGGCCTGTACATCTCCACCGACCGGCCCGGGCACCGGCTGCGGGCGATGCCGGCGATGGTGGGGACGGCGGCGCTGGACTGGGTGCTGTCGACCACGGGCGTCACGCACGCGGAGGTAGACGGGCTGCTGGCGTCGACTCCGCCGGGGGCGCACGGGGTGCGGGTGCTGCCGTACTTCGCCCCCTCCGGGGAGCGGGCGCCCTTCGTCGAGCCCCATCTGCGGGCCGAGCTGAGCGGGGTGTCGCTGGAGACGTCCAAGGCGGATCTGGTCCGGGCGACCTGCGAGGGGATCGGGTACGCGGCCCGGCACTGTCTGGAGGCGGCCGGGCTGACGGGGTCCTTGGCGGTGTGCGGCGGGGGGACGCGGAGTCCCGCCTGGATGCAGCTGCTGGCCGACGTACTCGGGCGGCCGCTCAGGGTCGTGGAGGGCGAGGTGGGGGCCAGGGGGGCGGTGCTGGCGGCGGCTGAGCGGTACGGGGTTTCGCTGGACGCGGGGGTCTGGACCGAACCTACGGCGATCGTCGAGCCGGATCCGGGGCGGGTCTCGTACTACGCGAAGGGGTTCCAGGAGCATGTGGCGCGGGTTGAAGTGGCTCGAGGACGCGTTCTGTGAGTGCCGCGAGATGCCGTCCGGCGGGTGCGGGCTCGTTGTGGCTTGTCGCGCAGTTCCCCGCGCCCCTGAAGGGGCGCTGATCGCCATGGTGTCCATGCGGTGCACCAACTGCGGTGGGTCACTTCAGGAGTTCCGGGCGCTCACCGGCGAGGAGCAGAAGTTCGTACGGGAGCACAAGCCCAGGCACACCCGCCTGGGCTCGTACTTCCGGTGTGCCCGTGAAGGCTGTCTGCGGTATCAGCGGCTCGGGGATCAGAACGACGGTGGCTCCTTCCCCGAGCCGGAGAAGTGATCACAGATTGCTGAAGTCCGGTCCCTTCGTACGCGTGCGCTTGATCTCGTAGAAGCCCGGGACCGACGCCACCGCGAGCGTGCCGTCCCACAGCCTGGCCGCGTCCTCGCCCTTGGGGGCCGGGGTGACGACCGGGCCGAAGAAGGCGATCTGCTCGCCGTCCGCGCCGGGGACCGCGATGACCGGGGTGCCGACCTCCTGGCCGACCTTGTCGATGCCCTCCTTGTGGGAGGCGCGCAGCTCGGCGTCGAACTCGAAGTCCTTCTGGTCGAAGTACTCGATCAGGTCGGCGGGCAGGCCGACCTCCGCCAGGGCGCCTTCGACGGCCTCGCGCGTCGGACCCTGGCCCTCGTTGTGGATGCGGGTGCCGAGCGCGGTGTACAGCGGGCCGAGGATGTCGGAGCCGTGCTTCTGCCAGGCCGCGGTGACCACCCGGATCGGCTGCCAGGCCTTGGTCTCCAGCAGCTCGCGGTACTCCTCGGGCAGCTCGTCGATCTTCGGTTCGTTCAGCACCGCCAGACTCATGATGTGCCAGCGCACCTCGATGTCCCGGACCTTCTCCACCTCCAGGACCCAGCGGGAGGTCATCCAGGCCCAGGGGCACAGCGGGTCGAACCAGAAGTCGACGGGGGTCTTGCCGGAGGCGTTCGAGGTCTCGGACATGGGTCTCCTAGAAAAGTGTTCGTTACAACCCGCAACACCGCTCGTCGCCCACCCCATTCCCGGCTGACCGATGTCAGGAGCACATGGCAGGATCGGGCCTGTCCGCATGCTGAACACACCCGAGGGAGTACCGCCCGTGCCCGGTGAGAACCTGTCCCGCGACGAGGCCCGGGAGCGGGCCGCCCTGCTGTCCGTCGACGGGTACGAGGTGTCCCTCGACCTGCGCTCGGCGGTCGGCGACCAGGCCGGGGACGGCCCGCGCACCTTCCGGTCGGTGACCACGATCCGCTTCCGGTGCAACGAGCCGGGGGCGACGAGCTTCGCGGACCTGATCGCGCCGAGCGTCACGGCCCTCTCGCTGAACGGCCGGGACCTCGACCCGGGCGCGGTCTTCGACGGTTCCCGGATCGCCCTGGAGGACCTGGCCGCCGAGAACGAACTGGTCGTCGACGCCCAGTGCGCCTACTCCCGCACCGGTGAGGGCATGCACCGCTTCGTCGATCCCGAGGACGGCGAGGTCTACCTCTACACGCAGTACGAGCCGGCCGACTCGCGCCGCGTCTTCGCCAACTTCGAGCAGCCGGACCTCAAGGCGCCCTTCCGCTTCGAGGTGCGGGCGCCGCAGGGTTGGGTGGTGTGGAGCAACGGGGTCGGCTCGGAGAGCGACGGCGTGTGGCGGTTCGCGGAGACGAAGCCGATCTCGACGTACATCACCTGTGTGGTGGCGGGGCCGTACCACTACGTGACGGACTCCTATGAGCGCGTCCTCGAGGACGGCACGCGGCTGGAGATTCCCCTCGGCGCCCTGTGCCGCAAGGGGCTCGCCCCCCACTTCGACTCCGACGACGTCTTCCTGGTCACCAAGCAGGGCCTGGACTTCTTCCACGACCACTTCGACTACCCGTACCCCTTCGGGAAGTACGACCAGGCGTTCGTGCCCGAGTACAACCTCGGCGCGATGGAGAACCCGGGGCTCGTCACCTTCCGCGAGGAGTTCATCTTCCGGGGCAAGGTCACCCGGGCGTCCTACGAGGGCCGGGCCAACGTCATCCTGCACGAGATGGCGCACATGTGGTTCGGCGACCTGGTCACCATGGTCTGGTGGGACGACCTGTGGCTGAAGGAGTCCTTCGCGGACTTCATGGGCACCTTCGCGAACGTCGGCGCGACCCGCTTCAAGGACGCCTGGATCACCTTCGCCAACCGCCGCAAGGCCTGGGCCTACCGCGCCGACCAGCTGCCCTCCACGCACCCCATCACCGCCGACATCCGCGACCTCCAGGACGCCAAGCTCAACTTCGACGGCATCACGTACGCCAAGGGCGCCTCCGTACTGAAGCAGCTCGTCGCGTACGTCGGCCAGGACGCGTTCCTGGAGGGCGCGCGGCGCTACTTCAAGCGGCACGCGTACGGCAACACGCGCCTGGGCGATCTGCTGTCGGTGCTCGAGGAGACCAGCGGGCGGGACATGGGCGCGTGGGCGCGGTCCTGGCTGCAGACGGCCGGGGTCAACTCCCTCACCCCGCAGGTCCTGTTGAGCGCCGAGGGGCGGGTCGACGAGCTGGCGGTCGTGCAGGAGGCAGCCGAGTCTTACCCGGAGCTGCGGCCGCACCGGGTGGCGGTGGGCCTGTACCGCCGTACGCCCGAAGGAGCTCTGGAGCGGTACGCGCGCGCCGAGGTGGACGTCGACGGCCCGCGGACGGTCGTGGCGGAACTGGCCGGTGCCGAGGCGCCGGAGCTCGTGCTGGTCAACGACGACGACCTGACGTACTGCAAGACCCGCTTCGACGCGGGATCCCTGGAGACCCTGAAGGCGGGGCTCGGTGACCTCACCGACCCGCTCGCCCGCGCCCTGTGCTGGTCGGCGCTGTGGAACATGACGCGGGACGCGCTGCTGCCCGCGCGGGACTTCGTGGAGCTGGTGACGCGGTTCGCGGGGCGCGAGTCGGACATCGGTGTGCTGCAGATGCTGCACGCATGGGCCGATTCTGCGGTCACGCACTATGCGGCCCCCGACTGGCGTCTGCACGGCGCGGCACTGCTCGCCGAATGTGCCGAGCGCGAGTTGCTGGAGCGGGCCGAGCCGGGCAGCCAGCACCAGCTGGCGTGGGCGCGCTTCTTCGCCCGCACGGCCGAGGACCCGGGCGGCTTCGACATGTTGCAGGGGCTGCTGGACGGCACGACGACCGTCCCGGGTCTGGAGGTCGACCAGGAGCTGCGGTGGGCGTTCCTCGAGCCGCTCGTCGTGCACGGGTTCGCCGACGAGAAGGCGTTGGAGGCCGAACTGGCCCGTGACGACACCGCGTCCGGCAAACGCCATCAGGTGCGCTGCCTTGCCGCGCGGCCGTCCGCAGCTGTGAAAGCACAGTGCTGGGCACAGGTCGTGGAGTCGGACGCGCTGTCCAACGCGCTGGCCGAGGCGACGATCGCGGGCTGGGGACAGCCGACCCAGCGGGAGCTGCTCGCTCCTTACACGGAGAAGTACTTCGCCGTGATCGAGCGGGTCTGGCAGGACCGTTCGATCCAGATCGCGATGAACACCGTCTCCGGGCTGTTTCCCTCCCTCCAGGACCCGCGGCCGACGCTGGACGCGGCCGACGCGTGGCTCGCGGCCCACGAGGACGCGGCGCCGGCGCTGCGGAGGCTGGTGCTGGAAGGGCGGGACGATCTGGCGCGGGCGCTGCGGGGGCAGGAGTGCGATGCGCAGGCCGTCAACCACGGATGACCTTTGGCCTGAGCTTGGGCGTCCGGTAGCCGTTACGAAATCCGTTCAATAGCAGCCGTAACCCCTGGTCCCACCCGAATGGACCAGGGGTTTTCGCTCCCTACTCGGCATCCGAACATCCGTCCTTTAGTACTGCCTTGTCCGTATTTGTCGACAGGCGTGTAACAGCGGTTATCGGGCGCACCGGACGCGGGAATCTCCGCTGCATGAACCACAACGCCCCGCTCCCCCCGCTCTCCCCCCGCCCCCTGCGTCACCTCTCCGAGGTGCACCGCCGTGTCGTGACGGCCGGCCGGCTCCGCACGAGCGGTGTCTCGGCCGCCGAGGCGAACGAGCAGTGCCGGCCCGGCGGCCCCTGGCAGCAGATCCTCCCGGGTGTCTTCCTGCTCCACCCGGGCCCGCCGACCAGTGAGGAGCGCCTGCACGCGGTGCTGATGTACGCGGCACGGGAGACCACCGCCGGGGTCCCGGCGCAGCCGGGCGCGGAGGACCCGCACCGCCCGGTGTACGCGGAGGCGATGATCACCGGCCTCGCGGCGCTGACGCTGCACGGCTTCAGCTCGGCCCCGCCGCTGCTCTCCCTGGACCGGATCGACGTCCTGGTCCCGAGGATGCGCCGGCTGCGCTCGGCGCGCGGTGCGCGGATCGTCCGCACGTCGGCGCTCCCGGCCGCCGAACAGGTCACCGGCGTCCCGGTCGCCCCGGTCCCGCGCGCCCTCGCCGACGCGGTCACCGAACTGACGGACGCGGGCGCGGTACGCCGGCTGCTGACGGAGGCGGTCCGCGGCGGCCACTGCGAACCCGCCGCCGTCGTCCGGGAGCTGAACGAGGCCAGGCTGCTCAGCCGCCCGCACGTGGTGGACGCGGTGGACTCCCTGCTCGCCGAGGGCCGCGCCATCGCGGAGGACCGCCTGTACCGCATGGTCCAGGAGTACGGCCTCCCGGACCCGGTGTGGAACGTGGACCTGAGGCTGCCGGGCGGGCCGCACCTGGGCGGCCTGGACGCGTACTGGCCGGAGCAGGCGGTGGCGGTCGAGCTCGACACCCGCGCGCCCCGGCAGGGCCACCGGCAGGACGACGACGCCCTCTGGTCCGAGTACGCCCGCAAGCGCGAACACCTGGAGCGCCTCGGCATCACGGTCGTCCACATCACCCCCCGCAAACTCCGCGACGCGATGGAACAACAGGCGACGGTGGTCCGTACGGCCCTCATGGCCTCCGGCGACCGGGATCCCGCCGCGTATGTCGTGGTGCTGCCCCGTTAGTGACGGACCGGGGCGGGACCAGGAGGGGAGAGGAGGGGCCACGGCGCCAGGGAGCCGGGGCCCCTCCTCGTCGCGCGCGTGCGGCACTAGAACAGCTCGGGCAGCGCGGGGCGGGGGGTGCCCGCGGCGACGCGGTCCAGCAGGGCCGCGTACGACGCGATCATCCTCGTACGGCTGAAGCGTTCGCGGCTCGCCGCGAGGGCCGGGGCGAGGTCGGCGCGTGCGGCCACCGCCTGCGACCAGGCCGCCGCGATCACCTCCGGGTCCGGGGCCGTGACCAGGCCGTGGCCCGCCACGATCGCCGCGCTGTCGCCGACGTCCGTCGCCACCGGGACCGCGCCGCACATCATGCCCTCGATCAGGCACAGCGGGGCCGCCTCGCCCCAGGCGGAGGTGAGGGCGACGACGTCGGAGGCGGCGTACAGCATCTCCATGTCGCGTCGGACGCCCAGCAGGCGCACCCCCCGGTCGGCCAGGGCCGTCGCCCCTTCGAACGCCGTCGCGAGGTCCGTGGTGAGCCCGGGGTTCTCCGCCGTCATGCCCGCCCCGCACATCAGCACCTGCCCGTCCGGGACCCGGCCGAGCCAGGCGCGGGCGGCGGCGAGCAGCAGGGGGACGTTCTTCATGCCGTCGTAACGGGCGGCGAAGACGACCACGGGGGCCGCGGGATCGATGCCGAGCTCCGTGCGGACCGCGAGGCGGCGGGCCGCGTCGGGGCGGAAGCGGAAGAGGTCGACGCCGTTGGGGATCACATGGAGCAGGTCGGAGGGGATCCCGGCGGCCCGGTACGCGGCCCGGGTCGACTCGGCGCAGCAGACGCAGGCGACGACCGTGCCGTCGGCGATGGCCGCCTTCAGTTCGCCGAGGGCGGCACCCTGGTTCTCCGGGTCGGAGCGGTGCAGACAGACCACGACCGGGCGGCGCGGCAGGCCCGCCTGGTTGAGCAGCGCCAGGGGCTGTTCCTTGAGGGAGAGGACGACGTCCGCGCCGGCCGTCGCCCGGGCCGTTTCGGCCAGCTCCGGCCCCGTGAAGCCGACCGAAACGCCGGTGCTCGGGAAGGTGCGCCCGAGGGAGGTGACGCCCACTCCGGCCGCGGTCAGCGCCCGGTAGCAGGTGTCGTCCTCCATCCGCTGCCGGGTCGCCTCCCGGTGGACCTCGCCGTACAGGCTCAGCACCCGATGGTGCTGGCCGCCCTCGGTGAGGCCCAGCACGATGTCGCTGTGCACGATCCGGGCCCCACCGGAGAAGAAACCCTCGTACACCGACAGCACTCGCAGTTCGGTTCCCGTACGCACACGACCACCCGCCTTGCACACAGATCGAGCCATCCCCGTGAAGAGCGGGTTAGCCGATATGAGGCGGTACGGACATTACGTCCGGATGAACTGCGTGCTTCGTGTCCGGGTCGGCGCGACTACCCGCCACAAAACTCCGCCTCGACGATCGCGTCGGTGTCCCCCGACCAGTCGCCGTTGAAGTTGAAGGCGACGGAGTGCCGGCCGTCGGCCGTGGTCACGGCCACGGAGTTCGAGCCGTGGATGCCGCCGTCATGACCCCAGACGTGCACCCCGCAGCTGAGCTCGCGGTCGATGAGACCGAGGCCGTAGCCGGCGTTCGGGATGCCCTCGACGGGCACCGTGGTCTTCATCTCCTTCAGCTGCTTCGGCGGGAGCAGCCGGCCCTTCAGCAGGGCCGCGTAGAAACGGTCCAGGTCGGCCGAGTCGGAGATCATCTCGCCCGACGAGGAGGCGAGGGAGGGGTTCAGCCTCGTGACGTCGTACGTCGGTCCCGTCGCCGTCTGCTCCAGCTTGGAGTAGGCCCGGCTGCTGGGCTGCGGGACGGTGACCCGGGTGCCCGGCACCGAGGTGGCGGTCAGGTGCAGCGGGTCGATGATGCGGCGGCGGATCTCCTCACCGTACGACCGTCCGGTGACCTTCTGGATCACCATGCCGGCTGCGACGTAGTTGGTGTTGGAGTAGTTCCAGGACGTGCCCGGCGCGAAGTCCGGCCGGTGGGCCATGGCGATCGCGACGAGCTGCTCGGGCGTCTTCGTGTCGTACCGGTGCTCGAGGAAGCCGTCCTTGAGGAAGTACGTGCGCCCGAACGTCTCGTCCGCTGTGTAGTTGAAGATCCCGCTCGTGTGGTTGAGGAGCTGTCGCAGGGTGATCCGGCTGCCGTCGTGTCCGTTGCCGTGAACCACGCCCGGCAGCCACTTCTCCACCGTGTCGTCGAGCGACAGCCGTCCCTCCGCCTCCAGTTGGAGCAGCACGGTGGAGACGAAGGTCTTGGTGATGCTGCCGACGCGGTAGCGGTCGTCGGCCGAACGCGGCGTGTGCGTCCTGAGGTTGCCGACCCCGGCGGTGGTCGACCAGGTGCTCCCGCCGTCCTTCGCCGTCAGCGTCACGCCCGGGACGCCGTCCTGCACGGCGGCGCGGACGGCCTTCCGGGTGGCGTCATGGCCGCCGTCCCGGGCTCCGGCCGCCATCGCCGGCGCCGCGAGGCCGGCCGTGAGCGCCACCGCCGTCGCCGCCACCACCACTGTCGTACGTACCGTCATGTCTTCCCCCTGTCCGGACACGCTCGGCGAGCGTGATCGGCGGGAGAGACCCACGCCGGTGAGGGAAGGTTGAGGTGGATCAGAAGGGTTGATCCGTTTTCAGCCCTTCCGCAGCACCAGCTCCGTGTTCCGGTCCCCCGAGCCGCCGCCGAGCTTGTTGCTGGAGCCGGGGGCGTTGTAGGCCAGTTCGCGGTACAGGGCCGCGAGGCCGGTCTGGGAGAGGTCGGCGAAGTCGGTGCGGTGGGGGGCCGCGGACTCGACCAGGGTGGTGAAGACCGAGATCGTGCCGTCCTTGTTGTCGGTCAGCTCGATGACCCGGGCGAGGTGCGGGAAGTCGATGTGGGAGGCGGTGGAGATCTCCCAGAAGGAACGGCCCTCGGGGGCGGAGTGGGCGGTGATCACATTGCGGTGGATGTGACCGTTGACCCAGGCGAGGACGTTGCGGTGACTGGCGAGGAGGGCGACGACGTCCTGGCCGCCGTACCGCCGCTCGCCCGGGTGGGCCGGGTCGGGGCGGGTGTTGTCCATCGAGTCGCTGGTGTGGTGGCTGAAGACGACGACGTAGGAGTCCTTGTTCTCCCGCAGCGTCCGGTCCAGCCACCGCAGCTGCTTGGCGCCGATGGATCCCTGGTAGTGGCCGCCCGGGTCGGTGGTGTCGAGACTGACGCCCACGACGTCGTCGGCGATGCGGAAGCTGTAGTACTGGGTGCCCGCGTCGAGGTTGGCGGTGGAGTAGCCGTGGCCGACCGGGCCCACGCCCCGGTGCGCGGGGTCGAGGTGGGCCGTGACGTAGTCGCGGGCGGTGTAGGGGGCGCGCCGCTCGTCGGGGGTGACCGAGCGCATGCTGCGGGCGTGCGCCTTGAGCAGGTCGCGGAAGGCGTGGCCCTGGGGGTCGTTGGCCTTCCTGATCATGTCCTGGAGCTTCTTCGCCTCGGACGCGGGCAGCGACATGAGCTTCTTGCCGCCGACGGCGTACTCGGCGAGCCAGGAGTCGCCGTGGCCGTAGCAGCCCAGCGGCAGGCTGTCGTGGTTGCCGACCGTGGAGTACCAGGGGATGGTGAGGCCGGGGCTGTTGAGCTCCCGGATCGCGGCGGCGAGATAGCCTCGCAGGTGCGGGAAGCCCAGCTGCTTGTCGGCGTCGCGGGTGGTCGAGTCGGGCTGCCAGTACTGCTTGAGGCCGCTGTTCTGGACGCCCTCGTAGTGGCGCGGGTCCCCGGAGTTGGGGGTGATGCGGCCGCCGCTCATGACGGTGAGGAACCAGTCGAGCTCGGTGCGGGAGTTGTTGTCGGTGTTGTCGCCGGTCGTCATGGCGAACTGGAGCGGGGCGCCGGTGGCAGGGGCGCCGCGCAGCGCGTTGATCCGCTCGACGAGCGAGATCGCGCCCGGCACGGTCAGCGCCTCCTGGGGCCGCCAGGCGTGCACGTCGGTCGAGCGCAGGTACTCCAGGCGCATCGGGTGCTGACTGTCCATCAGATGCAGGTCGGTGAGCTGCACGAACGCGGCCAGCGGGGTACGGCGGCCGGCCCGCCCGGCCTTCGGGGCGGCGAGGTCGGAACGCACCTTGCGGCTCCAGCCGGCGCCGTCGCCGAGGCGCCGGTAGCCGGAGCTCGTACGCGGGGCGGCGATGGAGGCGACGGTGGTGCCGCGGGTGTACGGGGCGAGGGGGGCCTCGACCGGAGCGGCCTGGTGGACGGACTGGGCCACCGGCGCCTCGGCGGGACCGGCGGTCGTGGCGGCCTGGCTGTCGGTGGGCCGCAGGGCGTAGCCGACGCCCGCGGAGACGGCGACCGCGCCTGCGGCGGCGAGGACGGTACGGCGGTGGACCGCCGGCGTGGTGCTGGCGACAGAGCGTATGCGCGACATGGCGCGATCTCCCCGAGTGCGAACTGCGTCGGCAGTGGTCGCGGGAGTCGCTGGTGCGAACTTCCCGCTCACTCCGGATGCTTGGCACCGGGGATGACCTGTGCGTGAACGAGACGGCAACGCGCAACGCCGATCACCGTACGTCGATCTTGGGCCACCCTGCGCGTTCAGGAGCCCTCGTCGAACGGCCGGGGGGCGGTCACTCCGTGTTCATCTTTCTGGGTAGGACACCTATTCCGCGGGCCGTCCGGCCACCGGCCGCTCCCGCCACAGCCGCAGGCCGAAGTCGACCTGCGGCACCCGGTTCAGCCCCGGTACCGCGTCGAGGTCGTGCCACTGGGCCATGTCCGTGGAGCCGCCGACCTCGAACCGCAGTTCGCCGCCGGTGACTCGGGCCTCGTACACGAGCCCCACGTGGTGCCGGTCGACCGTGCGGCCGAAACGGCGCCGGGACGGAAAGCGCACGGACCGCACCCCGAGCAGGCCGGTCACCTCGACGCGGTAGCCCGTCTCCTCCTCCACCTCCCGCAGGACGGTGTCGTGGGGATCCTCGCCATGGTCCATGCCGCCGCCCGGCAGCGTCCATTCCCGCCGGTCGCCGTCGATCCAACGGGCGAGCAGGATCTGTCCGTCGCGGACGCATATGGCGTAGGCCGCCACCCTCAACGTCTTGCGCATAGGAGGAAGTTAGTGCGCCGGGTCCGGATTGGCCGGTGAGTATTCGGGCGCGGACCAGCGCAAGGGGAGCGCCGACGGGGTCTCGACGGCCTCCCGTACGGTGAAGCGGACCCTGCGATCCTCGCCGAACTCGGTGCTCGCCTCGCCGGTCAGCTGGAGGGCCGTGCCAGTCGTCCAGTCGAGGAACAGCAGGCCGGCCCGGGGGTCGGCGGCGAGGTTGCCGAGGGTCAGGAACATCGAGTTGCCCGGGTAGTCGCGCCAGCTGAGCTCACCCGGCCCATCGACGCGCACGAAACCGGGGTTGCCGCCCCGGTGGCTGACGTCGGCTCCGCCCCCGTGCACGGAGGCCAGGAAGAAGGTGTCGGCCGCCGACACGAACTCGGCCTGTTCCGGGGTGAGTTCAGCGCCGTACCGCGCAGCCCCTCGGTGCCGGTCGGCCACGACCTCGTACGACGTCCTCCTCTGCAGGTACTTCGGGCAGTTCGAGAACACCTGGTCGGCCTCGATCGCGAACCCCCGTGCGGTGGGCCCGAGTCGGCCGTTCAGGCGCATACGGCGACGGGTGCGGGGGTCGAGGGCGATCGTGCCGACGGGTGTGCCGGGCGTGGCGAAGGCGGTGGCGAGGGGGTCGGCCGGGGACCAGCCGCCGGTGACGGAGATCCGCTGCGGGCCCGTCGCCCGGACGAAGCCCGGCGCCCCGGTGAGCGGCGACGCCCAGACCCGGCCCGTCGAGGGGTCCGCGGCGCCGGCCACCAGCAGCGGCTGGAGCTCCAGGAAGGCCGCCGCGACCTCCCGGATGCCCCGGCCGATCGAGCGGCCCACGTGATCCGCCTGCTCGCGCACCCCCACCCGGTCCTGCACGGCCCGCGAGCCCGCGTGATAGACCCCCGCGGCTCCTGTGGCTCCCATGGCTCCCTTGGCTCCCATGGCTAGAAGAAACCGCAGGTCGGAGCCGTACCGGAGGGTGCCGGGGCTTCCTCGGCGCCGCTCGGCACGGAGATCTCCAGGCGGGTGCCGTCGGGGTCGTGGAAGAAGATGCCGCCCGACCCCGCGCCCTCACGGTGGGCGACCACGCCCTCGTAGGCGAAGTCCACTCCGTACGCCCGCAGCGCCTCCTCGTACTCCCTCACCTTCTCGATCGTGTCTGCTTCCAGGGCGAGGTGGTGCAGGCCCGCGCGCTCGGCGGCGTACGACTGCTCGGCCTGCTGCCAGAGGGTGAGGACGAGGGTCTCGCCGTCGCCGAGGAAGGCGTAGCGGCGGCCTTCCTCCTTGCCCTCGGCGAGTGGTGTGAAGCCGAGGACGTCCCGGTAGAAGCGAACGGTCGAGGTCGGTGACGTTCAGGCCGATGTGGCCGGTGCGCAAGGTCACGGCTGTCCCCTTCAGCTTGGCCAACCCGCTTGGTTAACCCTTGTTAGCGACTTTAGAGGTTAGGAGCGACGGATGCAACCAGTCACGTACTCTTGACCGGTTAGTACGGAAGGGAGCCCCCACATGCCCGCCACCCGCGACCCCCGCCCACTCACCGGCGAGCCGCTCGCGCTCGACCTGCTCAACACGCGGTGGATGAGCGAGGGGACCCTCCAGGACCTTCTCGCCGACGTCGACGGGCTGGCGGTGTGGCTCGACTCGACCGGACTGAGCGGTGATTACGTCGCTGACGGCAGGATGCTGCGGCACGTCCTGGAGGCCCGGGAGGCCCTGCGCACGGCGGTGGACGGGTCACTGGAGAAGGGGGCACCGCTGGTCGACGCCGTCCTGGAGCACGGGCGGGTCCGGGTCGCGCTCACCCCTCAAGGACCCGTCGAGCGACCCGAGTTGAGGGACCCCGACTGGGGACCGGCCTGGCTCGCCGCGCGCAACTACCTGGAGCTGCTCACCGCCGCGCCGGACCGGATCCGGTCATGCGCCCACGACGCGTGCGTGCTCCACTTCTTCGACACCTCGAGGAACGGCACCCGGCGCTGGTGCTCGATGGCGACCTGCGGCAACCGCGCGAAGGCGTCCCGGCATTACGCGCGCACCAAGGACGCCTGAGGGTCACTGAGGGGAATTGCCCGCTTTTTCAAGGTACTTCGCCGATGTCCCCAAAGGGCATCGCGGGTTTTCCCCATACACCCATATCGATTCGGTCAACTCTCCCTAAACATCCTTCCCATGCGTAAAGCTGTGCGGTCATCCGGGGTCTTCTTCCGGATCACCGTGACCAGGACCGATCGGTCCCGGTCACCAACCCGCTCGTTCCTTTACCTACAAGGGATGCCGATGACCCTCACCCCCCAGCACCCTCCGATATCGGGCGCGAGACGTGTGGCGCGCATAGCGGTGGCCGCCGGTCTGGTCGCCGCGCTCTCCGCGGCGGGGCCGATACCCATGGCCTTCTCCGCCGCCGCGGACGACGCCCCCGCCGCCTCCGACCCGGGCCTGAAGTCCGCCGACGAGAAGCTCGGTTCGGACGACGCGGACGCGCTCGCCGAGGCCAAGGCCGACGGCGCCAAGAACATCACGCTGATGGTCGCCACCGCCCCCGGGAAGACCGAGCAGGTCGCCGAGGAGCTGGACGCGGTCAAGGGCGGCCTGGTGGGCCTCACGTACGACAAGCTCGGTTACGTCCGGGCGACCGTCCCCACCGCGAAGGCGGACTCGGCCATCGCCGCCGCCGCGAAGCTCTCCTCCGTGCACGGCATCGACGTCAAGCAGGACATCCCGCTGGACGACCCGACGCCGAGCGCCGACACCGCCAAGGGTGCCGCGCACAAGGCCGCGAAGACCTACCCGGCGCCGAGCGCGAAGACGCCCGCCGAGAACCCGTACAACCCGTCCTTCGAGACGGGCGCCGTCGACTTCGTGGAGGACCACCCGAAGGCGGACGGCCGCGGCGTCACGATCGGCATCCTGGACTCCGGTGTGGACCTCGGCCACCCGGCGCTGCAGAAGACCACCACCGGTGAGCGGAAGATCGTCGACTGGGTGACGGCGACCGACCCGGTCTCCGACGGTGACGCCACCTGGCGGCGCATGACCACCGCGGTCTCCGGCCCGAGCTTCACCTTCGACGGCCGCACCTGGACCGCGCCCGCCGGGTCCTACCAGGTCAACCTGTTCCGCGAGTCCGCGACCACGGGCGGCGACGCCAAGGGCGACGCGAACCGGGACGGCGACACCACCGACACCTGGGGCGTGCTGTACGACAAGGCCGCCGGGACCGTCCGGGTCGACCTGAACAACAACCAGAACTTCGCCGACGACACGCCGATGAAGCCGTACAAGGACGGCTACCAGGTCGGCTACTTCGGCACGGACGACCCGTCGACCGACGTGGCCGAGCGCCAGCCGTTCGTCGTCGAGATCCGCAAGGACGTCGTCTACGACGCCGCGGGCAGCAAGGCCGACTACGTCAACATCGGCGTCATCGAGTCCGAGCACGGCACCCACGTCGCCGGCATCACCGCCGCCAACGGCCTGTTCGGCGGCAAGATGAACGGCGCGGCCCCGGGCGCGAAGCTCGTCTCCTCCCGTGCCTGCACCTGGACCGGCGGCTGCACCAACGTGGCGCTGACCGAGGGCATGATCGACCTCGTCGTCAACCGCGGCGTCGACATCGTCAACATGTCGATCGGCGGCCTGCCGGCGCTCAACGACGGCAACAACGCGCGCGCCGAGCTCTACACGCGCCTCATCGACACCTACGGTGTCCAGCTGGTGATCTCCGCGGGCAACTCCGGCCCCGGCGTGAACACCATCGGTGACCCGGGCCTGGCCGACAAGGTCATCTCGGTCGGCGCGACCATCTCCAAGGCGACCTGGGCCGCCAACTACGGCTCGGCCGTGGAGAAGAAGTACGCGATGATGCCGTTCTCCTCGCGCGGTCCGCGTGAGGACGGCGGCTTCACGCCGACCCTGTCCGCCCCGGGTGCCGCCATCAACACCACGCAGACCTGGCTGCCGGGCGCCCCGGTCGCCGAGTCGGGCTACCCGCTGCCGGCCGGCTACTCGATGCTCCAGGGCACCTCGATGGCCTCCCCGCAGGCCACGGGCGCGTCGGCGCTGCTGATCTCGGCCGCCAAGCAGAAGCACATCGCGCTGACGCCGGCCACCCTGCGCACCGCCCTGACCTCGACCGCCGACCACATCAAGGGTGTGCAGGCGTACGAGGAGGGCGCGGGCCTCATCGACATCGTGGACGCCTGGGACGCCATCAAGGACGGCGCCACCGCCCACACTTACACCGTCAAGGCCCCGGTCGACACCGCGATCGACCAGCTCCTGAAGACCCCGGGCTACGGCACCGGTCTCTACGACCGCGAGAGCGGCCTGAAGGCGGGTCAGAAGAAGACGTACGACGTCACCGTCACCCGTACGTCCGGCGCGGACAAGGCGATCCGCCACAAGCTGCGCTTCGAGAACAACGCCGGTGACACCTTCAAGATCATCGGTAAGGGCGACGTCACGCTCCCGCTGAACCAGCCGGTGACCGTCAAGGTCCAGGCCCAGCCGAGGTCCGCGGGCGTCAAGAGCGCGATCCTGGAGGTCGACGACCCGAGGACCGAGGGTGTCGACGAGCAGATCCTCACCACGGTCGTCGTCTCGGCGCCGGTGAAGTACACCTACACCGCGTCGAACACCGTGCAGCGCAACAGCACCCAGTCGTACTTCGTGACCGTGCCCGCGGGCGCCAAGTCGCTGGAGGTCGCGATCGGCGGGCTGAAGGACAAGAGCCAGACCCGTTTCATCGCCATCCACCCCTACGGCGTCCCGGTGGACAACACCGGCACCCCGTACTGCTACAACAACTACCTCGACGGCAACGGCTGCAAGCCGGACGCCCGTTCCTACGCCGACCCGCAGGCCGGTGTCTGGGAGATCGAGGTCGAGTCGCGCCGCACCTCGCCGCTGCTCGACAACCCGTACAAGCTGGACGTCGCCGTCTACGGCGCGCTCTTCGACCCGGAGACCGTGACCGTCCCCGAGGCCAAGGTCGGCACCCCGGCCACCGCCTCCTGGAAGGTGACCAACACGCTCGCCGCGATCGACGGCAAGCTGGCCGGCGGCCCGCTCGGCTCGTCCAAGACGGCCCGCCCGACCATCGCCGAGGGCGCCACCCAGACCACCACGGTCGAGGTGCCCGCGGGCGCGAAGTCGCTCGACGTCGCCATCGGCAACGTCTCGGACGTCTCCGCCGACCTGGACCTGACGGTCTACGACGCCTCGGGCGCCGTGGTCGGCCAGTCCGCCGACGGCGACTCGGAGGAGGCCGTCTCGGTCGCCTCGCCCGCCGCCGGCACGTACACCATCGAGGTCGCCGGCTACGCGGTCCCGGCCGGCTCCACGGCGTACGACTACCAGGACGTGTTCTTCTCGAGCACCCTGGGCACCGTCACCGTCTCCGACGCGCCGGTGAAGCTCGCCACGGGCGCCTCGACGACCGTCTCCGGCAGCGTCACCGCCCTGGCGGCCGCCCCGGCGGGCCGTGAGTTCTTCGGCCAGGTCAGCCTCGTCACCGCGCGCGGCACGGTCGCGGGCGTCGGCAACGTGAAGATCGAGAAGGTCACGCCGTAACACTTCTCCGTACGGCGACAGGGGCGGGCGTCCGATGGGCGCCCGCCCTTCTCGTGCCCTGGGCGACTCTCGTGCCCCGGGCGACGGGGCCTAGCAGGTGAGCCCGCGTGAGGCCGGGAGCGAGGCGGTGATCCAGGCCCGCTCACGGGCGATCTGCTGCTCCCCGACCACCCAGTGGTCGGGGCTCGGCGAGCCCTCGGTCACGCCGAACAGGACGCGGGTGCCCTTGACGAGGGGGTCGGGAAGGTCGTACTCGCCGATCACATAGGTGAGGTTCGGCACTGGCCGGGTCGGCTTGTAGGAGTGGGTGACATGCACGGTGACCTGCAGTTCCCCGGTGGCCGGGAGCTCCTTGACCGCGGTGACCTCGCCCTCGGCGACCGTGGTGGCACAGGCCAGGTAGGACGGGCTGCCGAAGCGGACGCCGGCTTCCGCCTTGGAGGACCCCGAGTCGGCCGAGCTCAGGCTGTCCGCACCGCTGTGCCCGAGGAGCCAGCCGAGGCCGGTGACCACACTCGCGACGGCGGCCACCGCGAGGGTGCCGAAGGCGACGGTGCGGGCGCGGTGCCGGGCCCGGGAGGGTCGTGGGGGAACGGGTTTCGCGGCCGGCGCGGCCTCCGTCAGGGTCTCTCCGATGATCCGCAGCTGCTCGCGCAGGACGGCGACATCGTCCTGGGCCGAGCGGTGTTCGGCGAGGAAGGCCGGGTCGGCGGCGGCGCTCCCGGGCAGCGGTTCGTCGGTGATGGCGGCCATCAAGGCATCGAGACCGTCGTGTTCCGCGGTCATCTCACACCACCTCGTCCTCGTGCAGGCGGGCGCGCAGGGCCCGGACCGCGGTGTGCAGGCGGCTCTTGACCGTGCCCTCCGGGACGCCCAGCTCCTGGGCGATCGAGCGCACCGGCAGGTCGGCGAAGAACCGCAGCACAAGGACCTGGCGCTGCTGGTCGGGCAGCTCGTCCAGGCCCTGCGCGACGGCGAGGGAGAGCACGCTGGTGTCCTCCCCCGAGGGGTGCTCGTGCTGGCGCAGTGAGGCCAGCCGCTCCCCCAGCCGATCCTGGCGCTTCTTGGCCCGGTGCCAGTCCATGGCGAGGTTGGAGGCGACGACCGCGGCCCACGCGGACACGTCCCGTGGCGCCTCGTATCCCTTCGCCGCCCGCTCCAGCAACCGCAGGCGGACCTGCTGCACCCCGTCCGGCAGGTCCGCCTGCGGCACCCCGCCCAGGGCGAGCACGGCCCGGACCCGGCGTTCCTGCGCCGCGTCCAGGGGATCGTCCCCCTCGTGGACCCGGCGTGCCCTTCTGCGCAGCACAAGCCACCCCCTCACCGCGTTTCCTCTACGACGCCGCAGCGCACGGAAACGTTCGCCGGATCCCGTGGAAAATCGCTGAGAGGTGTACGTCACACCGTTCGGCAGTCCATTCCTCGGGCATGGAGCGCAAAGAATTGGACAGGGAGACCCGGGTCGGCCGCATGATGGAAAAGCCTCGGTCAAGTGTGAAGAGATAGGGAGTCGCCGTGAGGGTCGGAATCGTCGGAGCCACCGGACAGGTCGGCACGGTCATGCGCGGGATCCTCAAGGAGCGGAACTTCCCGGTCACGGAGCTGCGCCTGTTCGCCTCCGCGCGCTCGGCGGGGTCGGTCCTGGACGGCGTGACGGTCGAGGACGCGGCGACGGCCGACTACACCGGCCTCGACATCGTGCTGTTCTCGGCGGGCGGCTCGACCTCGAAGGCGCTGGCCGAGAAGGTCGCCTCGCAGGGCGCGGTAGTGATCGACAACTCCTCCGCCTGGCGCAAGGACCCCGAGGTCCCGCTGGTCGTCTCCGAGGTGAACCCGCACGCCATCGCGGACCGCCCCAAGGGGATCATCGCCAACCCGAACTGCACCACCATGGCCGCGATGCCGGTCCTGAAGGTGCTGGACACGGAGGCGGGCCTGCAGACGCTGATCGCCACCACCTACCAGGCGGTGTCCGGCTCGGGCCTCGCGGGCGTGGCGGAGCTGCACGGCCAGGTGCAGAAGGTCGCCGCCGACGCGGACAAGCTCACCCACGACGGCAGTGCGGTCGACTTCCCCGAACCGCAGGTCTACAAGCGCCCCATCGCCTTCAACGTCCTGCCCTTCGCGGGCAACCTCGTCGAGGACGGCCTGAACGAGACCGACGAGGAGCAGAAGCTCCGCAACGAGTCCCGCAAGATCCTGGAGCTCCCCGAGCTGAAGGTCTCCGGCACCTGTGTGCGCGTCCCGGTCTTCACCGGCCACTCCCTCCAGGTCAACGCCCGCTTCGCCCGCCCGATCACCCCGGAGCGCGCGACGGAGCTCCTGGCGGGCGCGCCCGGCGTGACCCTCTCCGACATCCCGACCCCCCTCCAGGCGGCCGGCCAGGACGCCTCCTTCGTCGGCCGCATCCGCCGCGACGAGACGGTCGACAACGGCCTCGCCCTGTTCATCTCCAACGACAACCTCCGCAAGGGCGCCGCGCTGAACGCGGTCCAGATCGCGGAGCTGGTGGCGGCGGAGCTGGGCGCGAAGTAAGCAGGCGGTACACCAGAGGGGGCGCCCACCGCGACCGGCGGGCGCCCCCTCTGCATGACGCTCAGAGCGCCAGATGCCGTCGCAGGGCCACCTCGATCTCGGCCATGCGTTGACGCGGGACCACACCGACCCGTTGCAGCAGCCGCTCCAAGGAGACGGCACGCACCTGCTCGCACTGCACCTTCGAGTCCTTGGGCAGACGGCTCTCCTCGGCACGCAAGAAGACCTGGAACGACAGGACCCGCGCGGTGTTCGATGTCAGCGGCACCACGCTGACGACGCCTCGTTCGTTCCGCTCCACCGACTGGTTGGCGCCGTCGTTGGACACGATCACCGCAGGTCTGACCTTGTTGGCCTCGCTGCCGCGAGCCGGCTCCAGGTTCACCATGTAGATGTCACCACGCCTCATCGGTGATCCCGTCTCCGCTCGTCCTGTCCCAGAGGGCGGCGTCCTCACTCGCATCCCATTCAGCGAACGCCTGCGTGTACTCCTCCGCCAGCTGCGCCTGCCGAAGCAGCTCGATGGCGTCGTGTATCACGGCCGATCGGGATTCGGCCTCCGTACGCGAGGCGTACTCGTCAACGAAGGCAACATCCTCCTGCGGCAGGCTCACACTGATCTTCATACCCCAAATGCTACCCAGAATCGCACCAGGACAGCCACTCCAGTCCGCCCCGTACTCATGGAAGGATGACCGCACCGCCGAACCTAGACATAACGAGGAGATGAACGCGTGCCTGGCACAAACCTGACTCGCGACGAAGCTCGGCAGCGGGCGACGCTGCTCAGCGTCGAGTCCTACGAGATCGATCTCGACCTCTCCGGCGCGCAGGAGGGCGGTACCTACCGGTCCGTGACGACGGTGCGCTTCGACGTCACCGAGAACGGCGCCGAGTCCTTCATCGACCTGGTGGCCCCCACGGTCCACGAGGTGACGCTGAACGGGGACGCCCTCGACCCGGCGGAGGTCTTCGCGGACTCCCGTATCGCCCTGCCGGGCCTGCTGGAGGGCCGCAACATCCTGCGTGTCGTCGCCGACGCCGCGTACACCAACACCGGTGAGGGCCTGCACCGCTTCGTCGACCCGGTCGACCAGCAGGCCTATCTGTACACGCAGTTCGAGGTGCCGGACGCCCGCCGCGTCTTCGCCTCCTTCGAGCAGCCGGACCTGAAGGCCACCTTCCAGTTCACCGTGAAGGCGCCGACCGGCTGGACCGTCGTCTCCAACTCCCCGACGCCGGAGCCGAAGGACGACGTCTGGGTCTTCGAGCCGACCCCGCGGATCTCGTCGTACATCACGGCCCTGATCGTCGGCCCGTACCACTCCGTGCACAGCGTGTACGAGAAGGACGGCCAGACGGTCCCCCTCGGCATCTACTGCCGCCCCTCGCTCGCCGAACACCTCGACTCGGACGCCATCTTCGAGGTGACCCGGCAGGGCTTCGAGTGGTTCCAGGAGAAGTTCGACTACGCGTACCCGTTCAAGAAGTACGACCAGCTGTTCGTGCCGGAGTTCAACGCGGGCGCGATGGAGAACGCCGGCGCGGTGACCATCCGCGACCAGTACGTCTTCCGGTCCAAGGTGACCGACGCCGCGTACGAGATGCGCGCCGAGACCATCCTCCACGAGCTGGCCCACATGTGGTTCGGCGACCTGGTCACCATGGAGTGGTGGAACGACCTGTGGCTGAACGAGTCGTTCGCCACCTACACCTCCATCGCCTGCCAGGCGTACGCCCCGGACAGCCGGTGGCCGCACTCCTGGACCACCTTCGCCAACTCCATGAAGACGTGGGCGTACCGCCAGGACCAGCTGCCGTCCACGCACCCGATCATGGCCGAGATCCGCGACCTGGACGACGTGCTGGTCAACTTCGACGGCATCACGTACGCCAAGGGGGCCTCGGTTCTCAAGCAGCTCGTCGCCTACGTCGGCATGGACGAGTTCTTCGGCGGCGTGCAGGCGTACTTCAAGCGCCACGCGTTCGGCAACACCCGGCTGTCCGACCTGCTGGGCGCGCTGGAGGAGACGTCCGGCCGCGACCTGGGCACCTGGTCGCAGAAGTGGCTGCAGACGGCCGGCATCAACATCCTGCGCCCGGAGATCGAGACGGACGCGAACGGTGTCATCACCTCGTTCTCGATCCGTCAGGAGGCCCCCGCGCTGCCCGCCGGCGCCAAGGGCGAGCCGACGCTGCGCCCGCACCGGATCGCCGTCGGTCTGTACGAACTCGACGACGACAGCGGCAAGCTGGTCCGTGACGAGCGCGTCGAACTGGACGTCGACGGTGAGCTGACGGCCGTACCGCAGCTGGTCGGCAAGCGCCGTCCGGCGGTCGTGCTCCTCAACGACGACGACCTGTCGTACGCCAAGGTCCGCCTCGACGAGCAGTCGCTGGCCTTCGTGACCGAGCACCTCGGCGACTTCGAGTCCTCGCTGCCGCGCGCGCTGTGCTGGGCGTCGGCGTGGGACATGACGCGGGACGCGGAGCTCGCGACCCGCGACTACCTCGCCCTGGTCCTCTCCGGTATCGGCAAGGAGTCCGACATCGGTGTCGTGCAGTCGCTGCACCGGCAGGTGAAGCTGGCGATCGAGCTGTACGCCGCTCCCACCGCCCGTGAGGCCCTGCTGACCCGCTGGACCGACGCCACGCTGGCCCATCTGCGGTCCGCGGCGGCGGGCAGCGACCACCAGCTGGCGTGGGCGCGGGCGTTCGCGGCGACGGCCCGTACGCCGGAGCAGCTGGACCTCCTGGAGGGGCTGCTCGGCGGATCGCAGGTCGTCGAGGGCCTGGCCGTCGACACCGAGCTGCGCTGGGCGTTCGTCCAGCGGCTGGCCGCCGTAGGCCGCTACGACGAGTCGGAGATCGCCGCCGAGTACGAGCGGGACAAGACGGCGGCGGGCGAGCGCCACGCGGCGACCGCCCGTGCCTCGCGGCCGACCGAGGAGGCGAAGGCGGAGGCCTGGGCGCAGGTCGTCGAGTCCGACAAGCTGCCCAACGCCGTCCAGGAGGCCGTCATCGGAGGCTTCGTCCAGACCGATCAGCGTGAGCTGCTCGCGCCGTACACGGACAAGTACTTCGAGGTGGTCAAGGACATCTGGGAGTCCCGCTCGCACGAGATCGCCCAGCAGATCGCCGTCGGCCTCTACCCGTCGCTCCAGGTCTCCCAGGAGACCCTGGACAGGACGGACGCCTGGCTGGCCTCGGCCGAGCCCAACGCGGCCCTGCGGCGGCTCGTCTCCGAGTCCCGCGCGGGCGTGGAGCGGGCGCTGAAGGCCCAGGCGGCGGACGCGCGGGCCGGGCAGTAGAACGCGGCGGGAGGCGGGCGGCCCCGGTCATCCGCCTCCCCCGCACACCCGCCGGGCCATGTACGGCGTCGTCCGCACATGCGATCGCCGTCGTCGTCACGCTCGGCGGGCTGCACACCCTGTGGCTGCGCACGTGGTGGCGGGGTCGCCGGCTCAGACGCTGACCATGCCGCCGGTGGCGTTGACGAACGTGCCGGTGATGCCGCCCGCGTGGTCGGAGGCGAGGAACACGGCGGTGGCGGCGACCTCGGCGAGGGTGGGGTTGCGGCGGGTCATGCGCATCCCGGCGAGGTGGTCGATGATTCCCTGGACGGCGCTCTCGTCGATGGCCGGGTTGACCGCGGCGAGCTTCTCGACGGTGAAGGTCTCCGGCACCCCGGCCACCCACAGCCCCACCGCCCGCACCCCGCTCGGCCCCAGCTCGATCGCCAGGTTCCGCACAAGCGTGTCGATCGCCCCGTCCGCGGGCCCGGTGCCGCCCATCATCGGACTGCCGTGCGCGGAACCGCTGTTGAGGGCGAGGATCACACCGGAACCGCGTGCGGCCATCCGGCGTCCCGCGGCGCGGGCGGTGAGGAAGTTGGCGCGCAGGCCGTCGGTGACGGGCCGCAGGAAGTCCTCGGCGGACATGTCGACCAGCGGCGCGCCCTGCACATCGCCGCGCGTGACGAGGTTGATGGAGATGTCGATGTCCCCGACCTGCTCGGCGTGCGCTTCCACGGCCGCCTCGTCCAGCGCGTCCACGACGGCGACCTCGGCGTTCTTGATGTCGGCGGCCACGGCCTCCAGGGTCTGCCGGGTCCGGCCGACGAGGTGGACCCTCGCGCCCTGCTCGGCGAAGGCGCGGGCAACGGCCCCGCCGATGGAACCGCCGGCGCCGTAGACGATCGCGGTCTTGTCGGTCAGCAGCATGATGAGCTCCTTGGAAGTGGTTCGTACGTGACGTTCATGCAGACGTATGACTCCGCGGATGCTCATCGGTCGGGAGTCGGGAGGTCACAGCCGCAGCGGCAGCCCGAACGCGGGGAAGAGATGCGGCTCGAAGGAGGTGATCTCCGCGATCCGGTCGCCCGGTCCTGCCGTGTCGAAGCGCAGGACGTCCAGGACCTGGGCGCGGTAGACGCTGGTCCCGGGTCGGCGGACGTAATTCCCCACCGCGAGCTGCCCGTTGGCGCGGGTGGGCAGGCTGCGCCAGTGGCCGAGGAAGGCCGGTGAGGCGGGGTCGAGACTGACCCGCACGAAGTCGACGAGCGCGTCCCGGCCGGTGAACCAGAACGGGTTGGGCGGCATGGTGAGGACGACGTCCTCGGCGAGCAGTGCGGCCATCGCATCGAGGTCGAGGCGCTCGACGGCGGCCATGTACCGCTCCAGCACGGCCTGCTGCTCTCCGGTCGGGGCCACGGGCCGCCAGTCGGCACGCTCCCGTGGCAGGTGCACGCGCAGGGTCGGCCGGGCCCGCTGAAGTGCGCTGTTGACCGAGGCCACGCTCATCTCCAGGGCCTCGGCGGTCTCCGCGGCGGTCAGGCCGAGCGCGTCCCTCAGGATGAAGGCGGCCCGCTGCCGGGCGGGCAGATGCTGGATCGCGGCCAGGAGGACGAGCTCCAGGGTCTCCCGGGAGACTGCGGAGGCCTCCGGCAACTCCCCTTCGGCGACGGGCAGTTCATCGTCGGGATAGGGCTGCAACCAGGTGATACGGGCGGGTGGTTCACCGGCGCCGTGGTTCATCCCCGGCACCGGCTCATAGCGCTGCGGGCGGCGCGCGGTCCGCCGGAGAAGATCCAGGCAGGCGTTGGTGGCGATCCGGTACAGCCAGGTCCGCGCACTCGCCCGCCCCTGGAACCCGTCCCGGGCCCGCCAGGCCCGCAGGAAGGTCTCCTGCACGAGGTCCTCGGCCTCGTCGTACGACCCCGTCATGCGGTAGCAGTGCACCTGGATCTCACGGCGGTACTGCTCGGTGAGGGCGGCGAAGTCGGTTTCGGCGAGTTCCGTCACGGGGGCGGGTGTGACGGAATCCCCGGAGTCCTCGGTGGTGTCGCGTGCGGTACGGGCCACGCGCCTCAACCGCGCAACGGACGCGGACAGTTCGGCGACGGTCGAGTAGAGGGTGTCGGCGGGCTGCGGTACCAGCCGTCCGGCCTGCCGCCCGATGTCGTCGATGAGTCCCTGCACGGTGAGGCCTTCCGGCTGCCGCCGTTCCCGGTAGGCCTTCTGCCTGCAGGCGGCGGAGCAGTACACGGACCCGCGGCCCGTACGCCCGGCTCGCGCGGCGAGCGGCTTCCCGCACACCGGACAGACGTCTTCGGACACATGCGCCTCCGGGAATTGCGTAACGCCGGACCGGGGTGACGTTATAACGCCCCCGACGTCACCCGCAGCGCTTCCGGCTTCCCGCGCCCTCGTGCCCCCAAGGTCGTGGCGGCCGGACCCGTCTGGTCAGCCGAAACCCCTCGGCGATTGCCTCCCCCCGGCCCGAACCACCGGCCGACAGCGGGCCGCCCCCCAACCGCAGCGCTTCCAGCACCCTCGCGCCCCAGCCGTCGTGGCGCCGGACCCGTCAGGTCTGCCGCAGCGCCGCACCCGTCACGTCAGCCGAGGCCCCTCGGCGGTTGCCCACAGCGGGGCCGAACGTCCGGCCGGCAGTGGGCCGCGCCCCCAGTTGCCCCGCCACCGTCGCGCCGAAGGCGAGGGCCATGCCCGCCAGTTGCACCGGCGTCAGGCTCTGGCCGAGCGCCGCCCAGCCGACGACCGCGGCGGTCAGCGGGGACAGTGGGCCGAGGAAGGTGACCTGGGTGGCGGTGAGGCGGCCGATGCCGCGGAACCAGAGCCAGTACGCCACCGCCGTGTTCGCCAGCGCGAGGTAGAGGTAACCGCCGACCGCACCGCCGTCCAGGGCGGGCGGGGCGCCCTCGACGAGGAGGGCGAGGGGCGCGATGAGCAGGCCGCCGGCGGTGAGCTGCCAGGCGGTGAGGGCGAGCGGGCCCACCCCGTCGGGACGGCCCCAGCGCTTGGTCAGCACGGTGCCGGCGGACATGGAGGCGGCAGAGGTGAACGCCGCCGCCACGCCGACCACGTCCAGCGCCCCGGCCGCCTTGAGCACGACCAGGCTGACGCCGAACGCCGCCACGAGTCCGGTGAGCACACTCCTGGCCGTGGGCCGCTGCCCCAGCAGCACCGCCGACAGCCCGACGACGATCAGCGGCCCGACCGACCCGACCACCGCGGCCATCCCACCCGGCAGCCGGTACGCCGACAGGAACAGCAACGGGAAGAAAGCCCCGATGTTCAACGCCCCGAGCACGGCCGCCTTCCCCCACCAGACCCCGCGCGGCAGCACCCGGGCGAGGGCGAGCAGCACCAGTCCGGCGGGCAGGGCGCGCATCATCCCGGTGAACAGCGGACGGTCGGCGGGGAGGAACTCGGTGGTGACGGCGTAGGTGGTGCCCCAGGAGGCGGGAGCGAGGGCGGTGAGGAGGACGGTGGCGGTGCGGTTCATGGTCGGCGTGCTCATGGGTCCCCCTCGTAGCTGGCTCGGTAGAAGCTTACCTCTAAGCTACTTTCCCGCAAGCTACTTTTCCGCAAGCAACTTTCTTGCGGGTGACCCGACGCCTGCGGATACTCGGCACATGAGTGCACAGCGCAAGGACGCCGTCGACGCGATCATCGACCAGTGGGCGGCCGTGCGGCCCGACCTCGACACCAGGGCCATGGAGGTCTTCGGGCGGATCTACCGCCTCTCCCGCACCATGGGCGACCGCGCGGAGAAGGCGTACGCCCCCTACGGCATCTCCCGTGGCGAATTCGACGTTCTCGCCACCCTCCGCCGCGCCGGCGAGCCGTACACCCTCTCCCCCCGCCAGCTCTCCTCGACGCTGATGCTCACCACGGGCGGCATGACCGGCCGCCTCGACAAACTGGAACGCGCCGCCCTCCTCCGCCGCTCCCCCGACCCCCACGACCGCCGAGGCCTCCAAGTGACCCTGACGGAGAAGGGATTGGCGGTCATCGACGAGGCGGTGGGAGCGGGCCTGGCGGCCCAGACGGCGGCCCTGTCCTACCTCGACGACGAACAGGCCGGCCAACTGGCCGACCTGTTGCGGGAGTTGCTCGCGGGCGCAGAGGGATCACAGCAGCATTAGTCACCCACATGGGCGGCCAACGCCGCCTTCACGGCCGCTTCGTCCGCATCCTCCGCCGCCCACCCCACATATCCGTCGGGCCGCACCAGGACGGTCGTACGGCTGGAGGTCGCCCAGCGCTCCACGGCGAGGCGGTCCTTGTGGGCGCCCCAGTCGCCGTACGCCTCGGGCTCGGGAGTGATCAGGACGAAGCGGCCGCCGCGCAGGGCCTCGTAGAGGCGGGTGCCCCGCAGGGCCACGTCCGGGACCCGGGTGCCGGTGAGCCGGTGGGCCCCATGGGGGGCGGCGTACCGGTAGCCGACACCGGTGATCCGGCCGACCGCCCTGCGCCGGGCCGGGCCGACGCTGTCGAGGAAGGCGGCCACTCCCGCCCGCAGTGCCCGGGTCCAGGGGCGCCGGGCCATGCCGAGCCGGACCAGTCCGCCGCTGCTGCGCAGCACGGACCGGCCGACGGGGTGCCGCTCCGCCTGGTAGGTGTCGAGCAGGCCGGGGCTCGCGTGGCCGCGCAGGACCTGGGCGAGCTTCCAGCTGAGGTTGGCCGCGTCCTGCAGGCCGGTGTTCATTCCCTGTCCGCCGGCCGGGCTGTGGACGTGGGCGGCGTCCCCGGCGAGGAAGACCCGTCCGACGCGATAGCGGGGCGCCTGGCGTTCGTCGCTGTGGAAGCGCGACATCCAGCGCGGGTCGTGCATGCCGAAGTCACTGCCCAGAGCGAGCCGTGCGGTCTCCTTGATCTCGTCGAGGTCGAGCGGCTCGCTGTCGGAGACGTTCCGGCTGCGCTGCCAGCCGAAGACGCGGTAGTAGCCGTCGCCGAAGGGGGCGAGGAAGGCGAAGGCGCCGTCGACGGCGTTGACGGTGAACAGGGACCCGGGCTCCTCGGCGAGCTTCACGTCCGCGAGCACGACGGACCGGATCACGGAGCGGCCGGGAAAGGGCAGCCCGAGCGCGTTCCGGACGGCGCTGCGCATCCCGTCGGCGCCGACGACGTACGCGGCACGCAGCTCCTGCTGCGCTCCGGCGGCGGTGCGGACCTCGACGGTGACGCCGTCCGCGTCCTGGGTCAGGCCGGTCATCTCGGACTCGTACCGGAACTCGACGCCCGCCGCGACGGCCCGCCGCTCCAACGCCTTCTCGACCTCGTACTGCGGGATGACGAGGAGGTGGTTGAAGTGGGAGGGGAGGGTGGTGAGGTCGACGGTGAGGCGGGTGAACAGGCCGAGGGTGTCGAGGGTGCGGCCGACCGCCTCCAGCTCGTCGGCGAGGCCGCGGGCGTCGAGCTGTTCGAGGGTGCGGGCGTGCACGACGAAGGCACGGGAGAGGTTGCTGATCTCGTGCGGACGCTTCTCGACGAGGGTGACGGGGACGCCGGCGGTGGCGAGGTCACCGGCCAGAAGGAGGCCGGTGGGACCGGAGCCGACAACGATCACGGTGCTGTTCATACCGACCTCCTGGCTGTTGCCAACGCTTGTTTGCCAACGCTCGTTGACGAAGGTAGCGCGGCATTCCGAGCGGGTCAACACTTGTTGGCCAACGCGTGTTGGCTTAAGCTCACCGGCATGAACGGCAGCAAGAGCCCGGATTCCGGTTCCACCAGCGTGCGTCGCCGCTCCGACGCCACCCGCACCGCGATCCTCGCCGCGGCCCGTGAGCGTTTCGCCGCCGACGGATACGAGCGCGCCACCATCCGCGCCATCGCCAAGGACGCGAGCATCGATCCGTCGATGGTGATGCGCTACTACGGCAGCAAGGAGGGCCTGTTCGCGGCGGTCGTGGCCGTCGACCTGAAGCTGCCGGACCTCGCCGCGCTGCCCCGGCACGACGTCGGCCGGGTGCTGGTGTCGCACTTCCTCACCATGTGGGAGGAGAACGAGGTGCTCACCGCCCTGCTCCGGGTCGGTGTGACCAATCAGGCCGGGACCGAGCGCACCCAGGGCGTCTTCCGGGACCAGTTGCTGCCGGTCGCCCGTCAGGTGTGCCCGGATCCCGAGCAGGCTCCGGCGCGGGCCGGGCTGATGGCGACGCAGTTGCTCGGGCTGGGGCTCACCCGGTACGTCCTGCGCTTCCCGCCGGTCGTCGCACTGACCCGCGAGGAGGTCGTCGCGTGGCTGGCCCCGACTCTGCAGCGGTACCTCACGGCGCCGAGCCCCTGAGAACGCGCCGGGGCGCCGGCCCCGCCCACGTACGGCTGACGCGCGTACGTGTGGCGGGGCCGGCGCCCCGGGAAAGTCGGGTCAGGCCTTCGATCCGGCCTTGGCCTCGGCATCGGCGGGCCTGGTCTTGATGTTGCGGCTGGTCACCCGGTGCTCTTCCTTGGACTTGTCCAGGACCATCACGAGGCCGGCGATGACCGCGAACAGGGCGAGCGGGGCCACGACGTAGAGGCCCAGCGTCTCGATGACGCTCAGGCCCGAGCCGGGGTCGTCACCGTCGTCGCGGGACAGCGCGGAGGCGGGGGACGACATGAGCAGCATCATCAGCGTCGTACCGGCCACCAGGGCGCCGGCGCGCAGGGCGTTCTTCTTGTCCACGGAGTCAAAGTATCCAACCGCGGTCGGGGCCGCGCGCCCGGGGTGCCGTAGAAGCGCCCGGGCCGTGCGAGCACCCGCCCCCCCACGGCACCGACAGCCCCCTACGGCGCCCGCAGCACCTCCACCAACGCATGCAACCGCGGCGACGCCGCCAGGTCCTCCAGCGTCACCACCCGCCCCTCCCCGTCGGCGATCGGCAACCGCCAGTTCGGATACTGGTCCCACGTCCCCGGCAGGTTCTGCGGCCGGCGGTCCCCCACCGTGTCCGGCAGCCAGATGCCCACCATCCGGGCGGGGGTGTGCAGCAGGAACCGGTGGACGGCCTGGATCTGGGCCTCCTCCGAGGAGGGGTCGGCGCCGCCCCCCGTGCCGTGCAGCAGGCCGAGACGGGCCAGCAGCTCCAGCCACTCCCCGATGTCCGCCGAGGCCTCCGCGCGTTCCTCGTCCAGCGGCCGGGTCAACAGGCCGAGACTGTCCCGGAGTTCGACATGCTCACCGGTGAGACGGGACGCCGTCGGGGGCAGGTCGTGCGTGGTCGCCGTCGCCAGACAGTCCGCCCGCCACCGCTCGGGCGGCAGCGGGCGCCCGTCGCCCTCCCAGTCCCGTTCGAACCACAGCACCGACGTCCCCAGCACCCCGCGCTCGCGCAGCACCTCCCGGACACCGGGTTCGACCGTGCCGAGGTCCTCCCCGATCACCACCGCCCCGGCCCGCGACGCCTCCAGGACGAGCACGGCCAGCATCGCCTCCGCGTCGTAGCGGACGTAGGTGCCCTCCGTCGGCGGCCGCCCCTGCGGGACCCACCACAGCCGGAACAGGCCCATGACATGGTCGATGCGCAGCGCGCCGGCGTACCGGAACAGGGCCCGCAGCAACTGCCGGTACGGCGCGTACCCCGACTCCGCCAGGCGGTCCGGGCGCCACGGCGGCAGCCCCCAGTCCTGGCCGCGCGCGTTGAAGGCGTCCGGAGGCGCCCCTACGGACATCCCGGCCGCGAAGTACGCCTGTTGGGCCCACGCGTCCGCGCCCTCGGGATGCACGCCCACCGCGAGGTCGTGGACGACACCCACCGGCATCCCCGCCTCCCGCGCGACCCGCTGGGCGGCGCCGAGCTGGCTCTCGGTGAGCCAGGCGAGGCGGGAGTGGAAGTCGACGCGGTCCATCAGCTCGCCGCGGGCACGGGCCGTCTCGGCCGAGCGCGGGTCGCGGAGTCCGGCCGGCCAGCTGCGCCAGTCCGAGCCGTGCACCTCCGCCAGCGCGCACCAGGTCGCGTGGTCCTCCAGGGCCTCGCCGCCCTCGGCGAGGTAGTCGGCGTAGGCGGCGCGGCGGCCGGGTCCGAGAGGGATCTCGCGGACGAGTTCCAGCGCCTCCCGCTTCAGCTCCCACACGGCGTCCCGGTCGATCAGCGCGCCCTTGCCCAGCACCGCCTCCCGCAGCCGCTCGGCCCGCTCGCGCAGGGCCTGCAGCCGGTCGGGGTCCGCGACCTGGACGTACTCGGGGATGTCCTCGATCCGCAGGTGCACGGGGTCGGGGAAGCGGCGCGAGGAGGGCCGGTAGGGGGACGGGTCGGTGGGGGCGCCGGGCACGGCCGCGTGCAGCGGGTTGACCTGGACGAAGCCGGCGCCGAGGGCGCGCCCCGCCCAGGAGGTCAGTTCGGCGAGGTCGCCGAGGTCGCCCATGCCCCAGGACCGGTGCGAGAGCAGGGAGTACAGCTGGACGAGCACGCCGTACGACCGCCCGGGCGGCGCCGGCAGCCGGGGCGGGGCCACGATCAGGTGGGCGTCGGCGGTGCGGCCGTCGGGGGCGGTCGCGGTCAGCCGGTGGACGCCGGGCGGGAGCTGGTCGGCGGCGGAGCGGGTCTCGCCCTGTTCGGTCGCGATGCGCAGCCGGGTGCCCTCGGGCAGGTCGGCCACGAAGGCGGGCGGGCTGCCGCTCCAGCACACCACCGTCGGCGGCAGCAGGCGCTCGCGCAGCTCGCGCTCACGGGCCGCGAGCGCGGCGGCCGGGTCGCCCGCGTCGACGCCGAGGGCGGCCAGGGTCAGCGTGACGGCGGTGGCGGAGGCGGCGACCGTACGGTCCGGGGAGGGCTGGTAGGAGGTGGCGACGCCGTACGACTCGGCGAGGCGGGACAGCTCCGGACCGGGGGGCGCCGTCATCTACGGCTCCAGGTATGCGTCGGACTCGCTGATCAGGTGGGCGGCGTCGGCGAGCGGCGGTTCGCTGGTCAGGGGCTCGGCGTCGGGCAGGGGCGGTTCGCTGGTGAGCGGGGTCTCCGTGCAGGCGCCCTCGGCGCTGAAGACACAGAAGTGTTCAGCGGGCGCCTCGGGTTTGGACAGGGCCGAGAGCAGAAGGGGTGCCGATGCGGCCACGGGGGCCTCCTTGTCGAGTACGACGACGGGGGTTATCGCAGCCCTACCCACAGGACGCGACGCCAGACGTCCCGGAGGGGAGAACGTGCTTTTCGTCATGGCGCGCCGACCACTCATCACTTGATCACTATTCACTCGGTACATATACGTGATGCATACTGATCGCCATGAGCACCCGCCACATCCTGCTGGGGCTGCTCGCCGGAGGGCCGAGCCATGGCTACGACCTCAAGCGACGCCACGACGACCGTTTCCCCGAGGCCCGTCCACTGGCCTACGGGCAGGTCTACACGACCCTGCAGCGCCTGGTCAGGGACGGCCTCGCCGAGGTCGACGGAACCGACTCGGACGGCGGCCCGGAGCGCACCAGGTACCGCTCGACCGAGGCGGGCGCGCGTGAACTGGCCGAGTGGGCCGGGCAGATCGCCCCGCCCGCGCCTTTCGTGACCAACGAGATCTTCGCCAAGGTCGTCGTCTCGATCCTGGCGGGCGGTGACCCGGCCGCCTATCTCCGGGCCCAGCGGGCCGCGCACATGGCCCGGATGCGGGAGCTCACTGCGGTCAAGACGGCTCCGGGGGCCGACCTCGCGACCGTGCTCTCGGCGGACTACGCCCTCAACCACCTCGACGCCGACCTCCGCTGGATGCACACGACGGCGGCCCGGCTCACCCCTTTGACCGCGGAGGTCGACTCAGCATGAACACATCGGGGGAGAACCCGTTGCCGCTTCTCGCGGCCCGCGACCTCGTCAAGGCGTACGGCAGGTCCGAGGCCCTGCGGGGCGCCTCGGTGGGGCTGGACGCCGGCGAGATCCTCGCCGTCACCGGCACCAGCGGCAGCGGGAAGTCGACGCTGCTGCACTGCCTGGCCGGGATCGTGCGACCGGACGCCGGTTCGGTGTCCTACGGCGGTGAGCGCCTCGACGAGCTGCCCGAAAAGCGGCTGAGCGAGCTGCGCCGGACGGAGTTCGGCGTGGTCTTCCAGTTCGGGCAGCTCATCCCCGAACTGACGGCGGTCGACAACGTGGCGCTGCCGCTGCTGCTCGCGGGCCTCTCCCGCGCCGACGCCCACACCCGGGCCGGTGAGTGGCTGGAGCGGTTCGGAGTGCGCGGCCAGGCCGGTCTCCGGCCCGGCGAGATGAGCGGCGGCCAGGCCCAGCGGACCGCGCTGGCCCGCGCCCTGATCACCGGGCCGAAGGTCGTCTTCGCGGACGAGCCGACCGGCGCGCTGGACTCCCTGGCGACCGAGCAGGTCATGACGGCCCTGGTCCGCACGGCCCGCGAGGCCGGCACGGCGGTCCTGCTGATCACCCATGACGCCCAGGTGGCGGCGTACGCGGACCGCGAGGTGCGGATGGCCGACGGGGCCGTGGTCCCGGTGGGGGTGACGGCATGACGACCGCTCTCGAGGCGCGGAGCGGCAGCCCGCTGACCGCCGATCTCCGCCTGGCCTGGCTGCTCACCCGCGGTTCCGACCGGCGGGAGTGGTGGCGGGTCGGGCTCACGGCCCTGGGCGCGGCGCTCGCGACCGGCTTCGCGCTGGCCGCCGTCTGTCTCGCCTCGCTCCGGGGGCAGTACGACATCCCCGTGGGCGCGGGCCTCCTCGACGAGCCCGGCACCCGCGCCGGCGTGATCGTCGCCCTGCTGCTCCTGCTGGTGCCGGTCCTCGGCTTCCTCGGCCAGTGCGCCCGGATCGGAGCCGTGCACCGCGACCGGCGCCTGGCGGGGTTGCGGCTGGCGGGCGCGTCCTCCGCCCAGGTACGGCGGATCGCCGCGCTGGAGACGGGCCTGGCCTGTCTGCTCGGCTCGGTGCTCGCGACGGCCGTCTCGGTGGTGGTGCTGCTGGGCCGGTGGCAGAGCCCGGCCGCCCTCGCCTGGGCCGGGTTCGCGGTGATCGGCCTCGGCGTGCCGGTGCTGGGCGCGAGTGCGGGTGCGCTGGCACTGCGCCGGGTGGTCGCCTCGCCGCTGGGATGGGTGCGGCGGGTGCCGTCGCGCTCGCGACGGACGTCGGGGCTGCTGTTCGCGGGCGGAGTGCTGCTCGTGGCCGCCCTGGCTCCGGTCGCCGTGGCCGTGACCTCCAGCGGCGGCCCGCGCGGCAGCAGCTCGCCGTTCGAAGGGGGACCGCTGATCGTGGCCGGCCTGCTCGTCGTGGTCGGCGCGGCCGCGGTGGGCCTTGTCGGGGGGACGGCGGGGCTGATGGGCCGGGTGCTCGCGCGCCGGGCCCGTACGGCGGCGACGCTGATCGCGGCGGAGCGGCTGCGCGAGGACCCGTGGGCGGCGGCCCGTACCCATGCGGCGGTGCTCCTGGTGACGGCCGTCGGGACGGGCTTCGTGGGCGTCCGTCAGGCACTGAACGCCGAGCTGGACCAGACGCGGTACCTCGCGGCGGACCGCTCCTTCTACACCGCGGGCCTGGACCTGACCGCCGCCGCGATCCTCGTCGCCCTGGCGATCACCCTCGGCGGCCTCGCGGTCGGCACCGTCGAGTCCCTGGCCACCCGGCGCCGGGGCCTGGCCGCGCAGGCGGCCGCCGGGGTGCCGCGCGCGGTGCTCGGCCGGGCGCTGCTCCTGGAGACCGCCCTGCCGCTCGCCCCCGCGCTCCTGCTGGGCGGGGCCGGAGGCATGGCGATCGGCGTCTGGTACGCCCGGCTCACCATGGACGGGCGACCCGTCACGCCGTACGCCGCCCTCGTGGTCCCGCTCGGGGTGTACGCGGCCTGTCTCCTGGCCGCCGCCACGTCCCTGCCGCTGCTGCGCCGCTCGGTCCGCCCGGCGGAGCTCAGGCACACATGACCGGGTGATGCTCCGGTCCCGGAGGTACGGGGGCCTCCGGGGCCGGTCCGAGCCGCCGCGTGCGGCAACACAAAGGCCCGGATCGTCGTCAGGCAGAGATGCCGTCGATCCGGGCCATGGCGTCCTCGGCGCCGTACGGTTGCAAGTACGGCAGCCAGCGTGGGTCCCTGTGCCCGGTGCCGATGATGCGCCAGGCCAGACCGGTGGGCGGGGCGGGTTTGTGGCGCAGCCGCCAGCCGATCTCGAACAGGTGTCGGTCGGCCTTCACATGGTTGCAGCGCCGGCAGGACGCCACGACGTTGTCCCAGACGTGCTTGCCCCCGCGGCTGCGCGGGATGACGTGGTCGACGCTGGTTGCGACGCCACCGCAGTACATGCACCGGCCCCCGTCGCGGGCGAAGAGCGCCCTGCGGGTGAGAGGAACGGGTCCCCGATAGGGAACCCGGACGAATCGCTTGAGCCGGACCACGCTGGGTGCGGGGACTGTGACGGTCGCGCTGTGCATGAAGGCGCCGGATTCCTCGAGGGAGACCGCCTTGTTCTCCAGGACGAGGACGAGCGCGCGTCGGAGCGGTACGACGCCGAGGGGCTCGTACGACGCGTTGAGTACCAGGACATGCGGCACGGATGCCTCCTTGGGCGTCGGCGGCACGTGGCTCGCGCCGGGACGATCTGAGGTCAGTCTCCCCTCTGGGCCGGGAGAAACGCCACCATCTCCCGGTAACGGGCTGGGAGTGTTTTCGACCACACCTTTCTTCATCCCCAGGTGAGAGCCGTCTCTCCCCCGAACCTTGCAACGATCCCCACACGATGCACCGTTAGTGTGGTGAGCCTGCTTTACCGGTGACCTTTTCGTGACCTTGACCGCCGTACCGGAAGGCAGACGCAGCACCTGGAGGTACCTGCCGTGTCCTTGTCCGCCGTCCTACTGGCCGCGAGTCCGTCGCCGTCGCCGTCCCCCTCGGACACCTCGACGCCGGCCGTGCCGAGTCTCCAGGACGCCCAGGAGAGCGCGACGAACGCCGCGAGCTGGGTCGAGCAGAACTGGTCGACCTGGCTGGCGATCAGTCTGCGGGTCCTGCTGATCCTGGTGATCGCCGGGATTCTGAGAATGGTCGTGCGGCGGGCCATCACCAAGCTCATAGACCGGATGAACCGCACCGCCCAGGCGGTCGACGGCACCGCGATCGGCGGTCTGCTCGTCAACAACGAGCGCCGCCGGCAGCGCTCGCAGGCCATCGGCTCGGTGCTGCGCTCGGTGGCGAGCTTCATCATCATGGGCACCGCCGCCCTGATGGTCCTGGGCGCCTTCGAGATCAACCTGGCCCCGCTGCTCGCCTCCGCCGGTGTCGCGGGTGTGGCGATCGGTTTCGGCGCCCGCAACCTCGTCACGGACTTCCTCTCCGGCGTGTTCATGATCCTTGAGGACCAGTACGGCGTCGGCGACACCATCGACGCGGGCGTGGCCTCCGGCGAGGTCATCGAGGTCGGCCTCAGGGTGACCAAGCTGCGCGGCGCCAACGGCGAGATCTGGTACGTCCGCAACGGCGAGGTCAAGCGCATCGGCAACCTCTCCCAGGGCTGGGCGACGGCCGGCGTGGACGTGACCGTGCGGGCCTCCGAGGACCTCGACAACGTGAAGCGGGTGCTGGGCGAGGTCGCCGAGAAGATGAGCAAGGAGGAGCCCTGGAACGAGCTCCTGTGGAGCCCGATCGAGGTCCTCGGCCTCGACAGCGTCCTGCTGGACTCCATGGTCGTGCGGGTCTCCGCCAAGACGATGCCCGGCAAGTCCCTCACGGTCGAGCGTGAGCTGCGCTGGCGCATCAAGCGCGCCTTCGACGCGGCGGACATCCGCATCGTAGGCGGCGCGGGCGGCCTCACCGACGCGGAGGCCGCAGACCCGACCGAGGCGGTCGCGGCCCCGTCGGTCTTCTCCAACTCCGAGTCCCCGCAGGCCGCGGCGGCCTCCCCGCTCACTCCGGCACCGGCTCAGCGTCCCGCGGCGAAGTAGCCGACGGTGAAGCAGCGAACTCTCACCGTCTTCACGTGAACCCCACGTTCCGGTCACGGATGTGATCGTCTACCGTCACCCCCACAGCGGGCCCTTGTTCTGGAGCGCAACGCCCAGGGGCCCGCTTCGAATGTGGGGAAACGCATGAGAAAGCTCGCCATAGGCATCGCCGCGTCCGGTGCCCTGGCACTGACCGGTCTGGTCGCGCCGGTCGCGTCCGCGGCCGACTCGCCCGACCTGGTCTTCTCCGCCGTCACGGTCAACAGCGGCAAGGCGATCGTCGTCGGCACCACCGCCACCGTGAAGGTGCCGGTGACGTACACCCTCACCCGCCCCTCCGACCTGACGGTCGACTACAAGACCACCTTCGTCGGCGTCCTGCTCTACCGGGGCACGCTCGGCAGGATGACGAACGAGGTCGAGCCCGAGGCCCTGCCCACCTGCATCCCGGCCGCGACGACGGACACCACCGTCACCGAGTCGTGCAAGGAGACCCTGGTGATCAGCCCCGAGGACTCCCTGTACTCGGCCTCGGACGCCACCACCTGGAAGGCGGCCGGCCTCTACAGCAGGATGGACCAGGACGAGGACGGCTCCGACGGCCACATCCACCTCGGCTACGACTTCGACGCCTGGGGTCCCCTCGGCAGCGGCGTCCAGGTCAAGCGCGCGGCGAAGCTCACCGCCAACGCGTCGCCCGAGCCGGTCAGGAAGGGCGCGACCATCACGGTCACCGGCAAACTGACCCGGGCGAACTGGGACACCGGCACATACACGGGTTACACCTCCCAGCAGGCCATCCTTCAGTTCCGCGCCAAGAGCTCGACCAGCTACACCACCGTCAAGACGGTGACCTCCGGGACCGGCGGCGCGCTGAAGACGACGACGAAGGCCACCAAGGACGGCTACTACCGCTACGTTTTCGCGGGTACGACCACGACCGGCAAGGCGACGGCCGCCGGCGACTACATCGACGTGACGTAGGCGCTCGCTGCCGCCTCCCGATCACCCCTCGGCCGCCCCCGCAGGTAACGACTCCGTTTCCTGCGGGGGCGGTTTGTCGTTCCCCTCTTGACGGACAGGTGGTCCAGACCTAAGTTCCGGTGCATCCGATAGGAAACCTTCCTAACAGTCGCCGGACAGTACAGTCGTCCGGCAGTCACGGAGAGGGGCACCCATGGCAGGCACACCACGCACACTCCGCGCCATGAACGACCGTGCCGCGCTCGACCTCCTGCTGGAGCACGGCCCCCTCTCCCGTACGCGGATCGGCAAGCTCACCGGCCTCTCCAAGCCGACCGCGTCCCAGCTCCTGGCCCGCCTGGAGACGTCGGGACTCGTCCTCGCCACCGGTACCACCGAGGGCAGGCCCGGTCCCAACGCCCAGCTGTACGAGGTCGACCCGACCGCCGCGTACGCCGCCGGGCTCGACGTCACCCCCGAACGCATCCTCGCCGCGGTCGCCGACATCACCGGCCGCACGGTGGGCTCCTTCGAACTGCCGACCCCTGGACGCAGACCCGCCCAGCCCGTCGTCCAGCAGGTCACCGACGCCCTCGACGGCGCGGTCAAGGCGGCGGGACTCGCCCGCGCCGATGTCCACCGGCTCGTCATCGGCACCCCGGGCGCCTTCGACCCGGGCACGGGCCGGCTGCGCTACGCCTCCCACCTGCCCGGCTGGCACACCCCCGCCCTCCTCGGCGAACTCGCCGCCGCCCTGCCCATGCCGGTCGAGTACGAGAACGACGTCAACCTGGTGGCCGTGGCCGAACAACGGCTCGGGGCGGCCCGCGGGCACGACGACTTCGTGCTGCTGTGGAACGAGGGCGGTCTCGGTGCCGCCCTGGTCCTCGGCGGACGGCTGCACCGCGGCTGGACCGGCGGCGCGGGAGAGGTAGGTTTCCTGCCGGTTCCCGGAGCACCCCTGGTGCGGCAGGTGAGGAAAGCCAACAGTGGTGGCTATCAGGAGCTGGCGGGCTCCCAGGCCATCCCCCACCTCGCCCGCGAGCTCGGCATGACGGACATCCCCTCGGGGCCGTACGCCGAGGTCGCCGCCGCCCTCGTCGAGCGTGCCGCCACCGAGGACACCGTCCTGAACCGGCTGCTCCTGGAGACCTACGCCACCCGCCTGGCCACCGGTCTCGCCTCCCTCGTCTCCGTCCTCGACCCCGAACTCGTCGTCCTCAGCGGCGCCTCGCTCACCGCCGGCGGCGACACCCTGCGCGCCCTCGTCCAGGCCGAGCTGGAGGAACTGGCAGCCTCCCGCCCCCGGCTGGTCGTCGGCGCCGTCCATGAACATCCCGTGCTGCGCGGCGCGCTGGAGAGCGCGCTCGCGGCCACCCGCGACGAGGTCTTCGACACCTCGCGCTGAACCCCCGTACCCCACCCCCCTCTTCCACGCCGTCCCGTCCCTGGGAGACCCCGTCATGCGCACAGCCATACCCTCAGTCGCCCGAAAAGCGGCCTTTGCCCTGACCGTGTCCGCGGTGCTCGTCACCACCGCCTGTACCGGCCAGTCCTCCTCCGGCGCCGAGGACGACGCCTCGAAGGAGACGACCATCAACTTCTGGCACGCCTGGAGCGCGGACTCCGAGGTCAAGGCCGTGAAGACGCTGGTCGCCGGGTTCGAGAAGGCGCACCCCAATATCCACGTCAACGTCGTCGGCAACATGACCGACGACAAGATCAACCAGGCGCTGCGCACGGGCGGCGGCAAGGCCCCGGACGTCATCTCGTCGTTCACCACGAACAACGTGGGCAAGTTCTGCTCCTCGGGTGCGCTGGTCGACCTCAACCCGTTCTTCAAGAAGTCGGGCGTCGACCCGGAGAAGACCTTCCCGGCCGCGATGAACGAGTACACGCAGTTCGACGGCGACCGCTGTGCCGTGCCGCTGCTGGGCGACGCGTACGGGCTCTACTACAACAAGACCGCGTTCGAGAAGGCCGGCATCACCTCGCCGCCCAAGACCTGGTCCCAGTTCGAGGCCGACGCCAAGAAGCTGACGATCACACAGGGCAGCACCTACAAGCAGCTCGGCTTCATGCCGAACTACCACGGCTGGGAGACGACGACGGAGCACTACCTCGGCCAGTTCTCGCCGAAGTACTTCGACGCCGGCGGCAAGTCGAACGTCGCCAAGGACCCCGCGTTCAAGGCGGCGTTCACCCTCCAGAAGAAGCTCGCCGACGAGCTCGGCGGCTACAAGAAGCTGGAGACGTACCGCGCCACGCTGGGCGACGAGTGGGGTCCCAAGCACCCCTTCCAGACCGGCCAGGTCGCCATGCAGCTGGACGGTGAGTGGCGGCTGGGCATGGCCCTGGACGCCAAGCCCGGCTTCGAGATCGGTGTCGCCCCGCTGCCCGTCCCCGACGACCAGGCGGACCAGTACGGCAAGGGTTACATCACCGGCACGATCGCCGGCATCGCGGCGAACAGCACCAAGCAGAACGCGGCCTGGGAGTTCGTCAAGTACATCACCACGGACACGGACGCGGTCGTCGGCTTCTCGAACGACATCCACAACGTGCCGTCCACGCTCGCCGCCCTCAAGTCGCCCAAGCTGAAGTACGACCCGCGCTTCAAGACGTTCCTGGACATCGCGGCGAACCCGAACTCGTCCTCGTCCCCGGCGTCGATCAACGGCGGTGTCTACCTCGCCACGATCCAGAACTTCGGCTACGACTACGAGAGCGGCAAGGCCACCGACCTGGACAAGGGCCTCGCCGACACGGCCCGGCAGATCGACACGGACATCGCGCAGGCGAAGTAGCGATGAGCACCGTCACACTGGCGTCGAAGCGCCGCCGGTCGGCGCTTCGGACCCTCGCCTTCATGTCGCCCTGGTTGATCGGCTTCACGGTCTTCTTCGCCTATCCGCTGCTCTCGACCGTCTACTTCTCGTTCATGCACTACGACGGCTTCAAGCCGCCGACCTGGAGCGGGACGAAGAACTGGACCTACGTCTTCGAGCACTACCCCTACTTCTGGCCGGCCCTGCGCAACACCCTGTGGCTGGTCGTGGTGATGGTCTCCCTCCGGGTCGTCTTCGGCCTCGGGGTCGGCCTGCTCATCACGAAGATCAAGACGGGTACGGGGGTCTTCCGGACGCTCTTCTACCTGCCGTATCTTGCCCCGCCCGTCGCGGCCACCATGGCCTTCGCGTTCCTCCTCAACCCCGGTACGGGACCGGTCAACTCGGTCCTGGAGAAGGTCGGCATCCCCGCCCCCGGCTGGTTCAACGACCCCACCTGGTCGAAGCCTGCCCTCACCCTGCTCGCCCTGTGGGGCATCGGTGACCTGATGGTCATCTTCATGGCCGCGCTGCTCGACGTGCCGACAGAGCAGTACGAGGCGGCCGAGCTGGACGGGGCGTCCGCCTGGCAGCGGTTCCGGTTCGTCACCCTTCCCAACATCTCGCCGATCGTGATGTTCGCCGTGGTCACCGGCGTGATCCAGACGATGCAGTACTACACACAGCCACTCATCGCCGGAAAGGTCGCCTCGGGTGTGATCCAGGGGGCGGGCACCCAGTTCGAGCCGGGCTACCCGGAGAAGTCCACGCTGACCCTCCCCCAGCTCGTCTACAACCTCGGCTTCCAGCGCTTCGACTACGGCTCCGCGTGTGTCGTCGCCCTCGTCCTCTTCGCCCTGTCGATGGTGTTCACCGCGTTCCTCATGCGGCGCCGGGGCGGTCTCATCCAGGCAGGTGACTGACCATGACCCAAGTACTGGACCGGCCGGTGGAGCTGAAGACCCCGGCCTCGCCCGCCGAGCGCACCGCCCGGCGCAAGGCGCTGCTGGAGTGGGTCGCGATCCACTCCCTCGGCCTCGCCGCGGCCCTCTTCTTCACGCTGCCCTTCGTGTTCGTGTTCCTGACCTCGCTGATGAGCGACACCCAGGCCCTCAGCCGCGATCTGATCCCACACACCTGGGAATGGGGCAACTACCGGCGGGTCTTCGACACCCCGGGCTTCCTGACCTGGTGGCGCAACACGCTCGTCTACGCGGGACTGGGAACAGTCCTTACGGTCGTGTCGTCGATCCCGGTGGCGTACGCGCTCGCCAAGTTCCGCTTCCGGGGCCGCAATCTCTCCCTGATGCTGGTCATCTCGATGATGATGTTGCCGCCGCAGGTCGTCATCATCCCGATGTACCTCTTCTGGGCGAAGCAGCTGGGCCTGTCGGGCACCCTGTGGCCACTGATCATCCCGATGGCGTTCGGGGACGCGTTCTCGATCTTCCTGCTCCGGCAGTTCCTGATGACGATCCCCAACGAGTACGTGGACGCGGCGAAGGTCGACGGCTGCGGCGATCTGCGCACCCTGCTGAAGGTCGTCATTCCCATGGCCAAGCCCGGGATCGCGGCCGTGGCCCTCTTCCAGTTCTTCTACGCCTGGAACGACTACTTCGGCCCGCAGATCTACGCCTCGGAGAACCAGAACGCCTGGACGCTCAGTTACGGCCTGGAGTCCTTCAAGGGCATGCACCACACCGACTGGAACCTCACCATGGCTGCGACCGTGCTGGTCATGGCCCCCGTGATCCTCGTGTTCTTCTTCGCGCAGAAGGCGTTCGTCGAGGGCGTCACGCTGACCGGAGTGAAGGGTTAAGGACATATGAAACTCACCGTGGTCGGCGGAGGCTCGACCTACACCCCCGAACTCATCGACGGCTTCGCCCGCCTGCGCGACACCCTGCCCGTCGAGGAACTCGTCCTCGTCGATCCGGCCGCCGAGCGCCTGGAGCTGGTCGGCGGGCTCGCGCGGCGCATCTTCGCCAAGCAGGGCCACGACGGCCGTATCGTCACCACGTCCGACCTGGACGCGGGCGTGGACGGCGCCGACGCCGTGCTCCTCCAGCTCCGCGTCGGCGGCCAGGCCGCCCGCGAGCAGGACGAGACCTGGCCCCTGGAGTGCGGCTGCGTCGGCCAGGAGACGACCGGCGCGGGCGGCCTCGCCAAGGCGCTGCGCACGGTCCCGGTGGTCCTCGACATCGCCGAACGCGTCCGCCGCACCAACCCGGACGCCTGGATCATCGACTTCACCAACCCGGTCGGGATCGTCACCCGCGCCCTCCTCCAGGCCGGGCACAAGGCGGTCGGCCTGTGCAACGTGGCGATCGGCTTCCAGCGGAAGTTCGCCGGGCTGCTCGGCGTCGCCCCCTCCGACATCCACCTCGACCACGTGGGCCTCAACCACCTCACCTGGGAGACCGCGGTACGGCTCGGCGGCCCCGAGGGCGAGGACGCCCTGCCCGAGCTGCTCACCGAGCACGGCGACACGATCGCCGGAGACCTGCACCTGCCGCGCCCCCTGCTGGACCGGCTCGGCGTGGTCCCGTCGTACTACCTGCGCTACTTCTACGCGCACGACGAGGTCGTACGGGAACTCGGCACCAAGCCGTCCCGGGCCGCCGAAGTGGCGGAGATGGAACGGCAGTTGCTCACGATGTACGGCGACCCGGCCCTGGACGAGAAGCCGGAGCTGCTCGCCAAGCGGGGCGGCGCCTACTACTCGGAGGCGGCGGTCGACCTGGCCGCCGGGCTGCTCGGCGGGGGCGGCAGTCCCTACCAGGTGGTCAACACCCTCAACCGGGGCACGCTGCCGTTCCTGCCCGACGACGCGGTGATCGAGGTGCAGGCGGCGGTGGGCCCGAAGGGGCCGACCCCGCTGGCGGTGCCCGCCGTGGACCCGCTGTTCGCGGGCCTGATGGCGAACGTGACGGCGTACGAGGACCTGGCGCTGACGGCGGCCCTGCGGGGTGGCCGGGACCGGGTCTTCAAGGCGCTGCTCGCCCACCCCCTCGTCGGCCAGTACGCGTACGCCGAGGGCCTCACCGACCGACTGATCGCACACAACCGGGAGCATCTCGCGTGGGCCTGACCGCAAGTGTCCTCGCCGTCGACGCGGGCAACAGCAAGACCGACGTCGCGGTCGTCGCGGCCGACGGCAGCGTCCTCGCCACTGCCCGCGGCGGTGGGTTCCGGCCGCCGGTGGTGGGCGTCGAGGCGGCGGTGGACGTGGTCGCCGAGGCGGTGGGACAGGCGTTCACCGCGGCCGGGGTGGGGTCGGTGGACCACGTCTCGGCCTGTCTGGCCAACGCCGACTTCCCCGTCGAGGAGCAGCAGTTGGCGGCCGCCCTGCACGCGCGCGCGTGGGGCGCGGAGGTGGCGGTCCGCAACGACACCTTCGCGATCCTGCGGGCCGGCGTCACCGAACCGCGCGGGGTCGCCGTGGTCTGCGGCGCGGGCATCAACTGCGTCGGCATGCACCCCGACGGCCGTACCGCCCGCTTCCCCGCGCTCGGCCGGATCTCCGGCGACTGGGGCGGCGGCTGGGGTCTCGCGGAGGAGGCCCTGTGGCACGCGGCCCGCGCGGAGGACGGGCGGGGCGTCGACACCGACCTCGCGCGCGTGCTCCCGCGGCACTTCGGGCTGCCGTCCATGTACGCCCTCATCGAGGCCCTGCACCTGGAGGACATCGCCCCCGCCCGCCGCCACGAGCTGACGCCGGTGCTCTTCGCCACGGCCGCCGCCGGCGACCCGGTGGCCCGCTCGCTCGTCGACCGCCTGGCCGACGAGGTGGTGTCCATGGCGACGGTGGCCCTGACCCGCCTCGACCTCCTCGACGAGGAGACTCCGGTCCTGCTCGGCGGCAGCGTCCTGGCCGCTCGGCACCCCCAACTGGACGACGGCGTGCGGGAACTCCTGGCCGCGCGCGCCCCGAAGGCCGTACCACGGGTGGTGACGGCGCGTCCGGTCCTGGGCGCGGCACTCCTCGGCCTCGACCGTGCCGGAGCGTCCGCGGAGGTGCAGGCGAGGACGCGGGCGTACTACGAGGCCTGAGCGAGCACCGCGTCGGCCACCTCGGAGACGGACCTGTCCTTCCCGACGTCGACGCGGGCCAGCCCCAGCCGGTCCACGGCCTCCACCATCAGCGACTGGTAACGCACGCTGCGGGCCAGGAACTTGTCCATCAGGAACCGTTCCTCCCGCGTCGCCGCGTCGTAGCGCCCGCCCGCACGGATCCGGGCGCGTACGACGTCCTCGTCGGCGGTGAGCCATACGGCGGCCGTGTGCGGCACGTCCAGTGTCGCGACCCGCTCCGGCCAGAGCGCCGAGCCCTCCAGGACCAGGCCCGGTCCGGTGGCGTGCGTCCTGACCAACTCCTCGATGCGGGGCCAGAGCCGTTCGTAGTGGGCGAGGACCGAGTCGATCAACTCGTCGACGGCGAGCGTCGCGTAGTGCTCGGCCACATGCGGCGGCACCTCCCGCTCCGGCGTGCGCCAGGGGCGTCCCGGATGTCTCGCCAGCAGGTCCGTCGACCGGTGCTCGAAGCCGAGCCGGCCGGCCAGCGCCGCGGCGACCGTGGACTTGCCGGTATTCGACGTTCCGCCGATCATCACCACTCGCACCCCGCGCACGAGGGCGACCCTACGCGCCCCAGGGGGGAACCGAACCGATTCCGGTGGCGTATTCATGGGCAAGGGGTGGTGCGGGGGCATGGCCGGGCCGGCAGGCGATCCGCTGCGGTTCGATCAAGATCCAGTGAAGCCCGGTGCGGATGTCGGTCCCGGCAGCGATACTTGCGGCGAGGGATGACCATGGGGGAGGTCAAGCAGTGACACACCCGCCGAAGAGCAGTACGGCACCACCGGGTTCCGGGGTGCCCACGATGCCGGCCGTACCACCGCAGCCGGGACCCCCGGCCCAGCCACCACCTTCGCCCGTCCCGGTGTCCCCCGCGGGGCCCGCCCGTCGTACGGCCTTCGCGGAAGGTCTCGACCAGGTGCGCGCGGCCGCCACCACCGAACCGGGCCGGCTGCGCATCATCGGCGCGGCGCTCGCCCTGCTCGTCGTCCTCTTCGGCGCGGTGACCGCCTGGCAGACCAACGACCGGGCCGCCGCGGCGGACGACGTGCTGCACAAGAGCCAGCCGCTCAGCAGCGCCGCCGCCGACATCTACCGCTACCTGGCCGACGCCAACACCGCGGCCTCCAGCGGCTTCCTCGCCGGCGGCCAGGAGACGGCCGACTCCCGCGAGCGCTACGAGAAGGACATCGACCTGGCCGCGGCCGGTCTGGTCAAGGCTGCCTCGAACTCCGACCCGGACTCCCCCGCCGCGAGGACCGTGGCCGAGCTCAACACCCTGCTGCCGGAGTACAAGGGCCTGGTGGAGCGGGCCCGTACGTACAACCGCCAGGGCTTCCCGGTCGGCGGCGCCTATCTGCGGTACGCCAACGAGAAGATGCAGGAGGAGATGCTCCCGAAGGCGCAGAACCTCTACACCAGCGAGAACCAGCGGCTGCGCGCCGACTACGCCGACGCCACGCCCTACCCGTGGGCCGCGATCGGCCTCGGCGTCCTGGCCCTCGCCGGGCTCGCCTGGGCCCAGCACCGCAACTACCGGCGCACCAACCGGGTTCTCAACCACGGCCTGGTCGCGGCCACCGCGACCGCGACCGTGGTGCTGCTGTGGCTGGTCGTCGGCCACACCGTCGCGCGCGCCGGGCTCAACGACTCCTACGATCACGGAGTGCGCTCGCTCAACGTGCTCCACGACGCCCGGATCGCCTCCCTCAAGGCCCGCGGCAACGAGAACCTCACGCTCGTGGCCCGCGGCGCCGAGACGGTCACCAAGAAGAACGCCCAGGGCGTGGACGTCACCTACGACGCCTACGACTTCGACTTCGACAAGGACATGGACACCCTCGGCAAGGGCCTGGCCGAGGCGTCGAAGCTCGCCGACGACAGCAGCGGCAAGAAGCCGGTGACGGCCGCCGAGGGCAACATGACGGTGTGGAAGCAGCGCCACACCGCGGCCCGCGAGCAGGACGACTACGGCAACTACGAAGAGGCCCTGAAGCGGGTCATAGGCGACAAGGGCGCCACGGGCGAGTGCTTCGACAGCGTCGACCGCAACCTCGCCACGGCCCTGACCCACGAGGAGACCGAGTTCGCGCGGTCGGCCGGTGACGGTCTCGGCGCCATGACCGGCCTGTCGGCGGGCGCCGCCGTGCTGGCCGTCCTCGGCGCGGCCGGCGCGGTGCTCGGCATCGGGCGCAGGCTGTCGGAGTACCGGTGAGAGGGGGCGTGACGATGCGGATGCGTGGACGTGTGCGGGCCGGTCTCAGGGGCTGGGGCGGCGTCGGGGCGATGGCGGTCGTCTGCGGCCTGGTGCTCGCCTTCGCGCTGCTCCTGCCGGTGGCCCGGTCGCACGGCGACGGCAGTACGGGCACCGGCGGGCCGGGCGTCACGCGTGCCGATCAGGTCGCGGACGACAACCCCTGTCTGAACCCGGCGATCAAGACGCACCCGGAGGAGCAGACGCTGTCCCCGTCGAGCGCGGACGGCCCGACGATAGACAAGATCAAGGCCCGCCAGGGCGAGAAGCGCAAGCTGATCGTCGGCGTCGACCAGAACAGCTACCGCTGGGGCTACCGCAACCCCAACGGCGGCCCGACGGCCGACCTGGAGGGTTTCGACATCGACCTGGTGCACCGGATCGCGCAGGACATCCTCGGTGACCCGAACGCCGTGCAGTTCAAGGCGATCCCCACCAACCAGCGCATCCCGGCGATCCAGAAGGGCCGGGTCGACATGGTGGTGCGCACGATGACGATCAACTGCAAGCGCCTGGCCGACGTGGCGTTCTCCGCGCCGTACTTCAAGACGGGACAGCAGGTCCTCGCCCCCAAGTCCTCGGACATCAACGGCTACGACGACTCGCTGGCGAAGAAGAAGATCTGCACGGCGGAAGGTTCGACCGCCTTCAGCCAGCTGGACGAGGACAAGAAGTCGGGGGAGCTCGTCGCCTCCGCGGACATCAGCACCACCGTCCCCAACCAACTCGACTGTCTCGTCAGGCTTCAGCTCGGCGAGGTCGACGCCGTGGTCACCGACGGCGCGCTCGCCGCGAGCCAGGCCGCCCAGGACCCCACGGTCGAACTGAAGGGCTCCCCCTTCACCACCGAGTACTACGGCGTGGCGATGAGGAGCGACGCCGACGATCTGGTACGCCGGGTCAACCAGATTCTGGTGGACTACCGCAAGGACACCACCGACGGCTGGCAGGCGTCGTACGACAGGTGGCTGTCGGCCACACTGAACGAGAGCTCGGCGAAGTCGGAACCGCCGCCACCGAAGTACCTGCGCAAGAACTGACGGATCCTCAAAGACGACGAACGACGAACAACCACCCAGCAACCCTTCAGCAGCGAGAGGTGATCGATGGGCGTCACGGGACCCCCCGAGCCGGTGATGGACCGGGACGAGGTGGACCGTGCGCTGGCGCGGCTCGGCGCGGAGCACGAGGCGATCGAGACCTCGCTCCTCGCCCTGCAGGACCACGCGGGCCGACGGCTCCTGGAGGGCGCCGAACTCACCGGCGTCACCAAGGAGCGCTGGACGTCCGCCGACGCCTCGATCACCCTGCTGTGGGCGTACTTCGACGCGTACTCGGACGCGTTGCGCTCGGCCCGCGAGATCCGCTCCCGCCGCCGCTGGTCCAGCCGCGAGGACCTGGTGGAGCTGACCGAGCTGCTGCGCGGCGAGTCGGTCACCGTCGCGGGCTCGGCGACCGCCACGGCCAACGCGCCCACCCTGCACGGAAATTCGGGAAAGCTGAGCGAGCGGTTCTCGCTGGTGACGCTCGTCGAGCGGATGAACGACCTGTACGCGTCGAGCCTGGACATGGTCGTGGCCGCCGACGCGGTGTGGTCGGCGCTGCCCGCGCGGATAGATCTCCTGGCCGCCGAACTCCAGCGCACCCGCCGGCTCGCGCACTCCGTCGGCGTCCGCCCCGGAGAACACCCGGCCGGCGACGACCTGGAGCGCATCACCCACGCGCTCACCTCACTGCGCGAGCAGGTGATCTCCGACCCGCTCGCCTTCTGGCGGCAGGCGCAGGGCAGTTCGGCGCCCGGCGGCGGAAAGCCGGACACCACGGCGTACGACCGTGAGGCGCGCGCCCTGGACGACGTGCGCCGGGAGATCGACGCCGTGCTCACCGTCCGGCAGGACGCGGAGGCCCGGCTGGTCAAACTGCGGGACGTGCTCTCCCGCGCGGACCGTACGCTCGCCGAGGCCCGCACCGCGCGCGGCGAGGTCCTCGCGAAGATCGCCGCCACGGAGGTGCCGGTCGTCAGCGGACCGCCGACCGTGCTGCAGGAGCAGCTGGCGACGGCCGCCGAGTACCGCAGACACGCCCAGTGGCACCGCCTGTCCCCGCTCCTGGAGTCCCTGGAGGAGAAGGCGGAGGACGAACTGCTGCGCGCCCGCGAGTCGTTGACCGCGGTCACCGCCCCGCTGGCGGTCCGCGCGGAGCTGCGCGGCCGTCTCGACGCGTACAAGGCGAAGGTCGCCCGGCACGGACTGGCCGAGGACCCGTTCCTGATCGAGCGCTACGACGCGGCCCGGCGGATGCTGTGGAGCGCGCCCTGCGACCTGCGGGTCGCCGAACAGGCCGTGCTGCGCTACCAGCACGCGGCCGCCGAACTGCTGGGAGCCCCGCGAGTACCGCAGCAGAGCGGTCCCGAAGACCGTGGGGGGCCCGGAACATGAGTGACCAAGGGGGTGCGGCGACGTCATGAGTCAGGAACAGCAGCCCTGCCAGCGGCCCGGCTGCGACGGTACGTACGAGGACATGGGCGGCGGCGAGCTGTACTGCGACACCTGCGGCCTCGCGCCGGTCGTCTCGGCCGAGGGAGGCCGGGCCGGCTCGGCGTCCACCGGCAGGGGCTCGCAGGGCAGCGGCACGTCGCGCGCCACCGGGCGTGCCTCCTCGCGTACGTCCTCGCAGTCGTCGAAGTCCCGGCGCTCGGTGTCGGGACGGCTGTCGCGCTCGGTCTCCGGGAAGTCCACGGGCCGTTCGGTGTCGGTGCGCAGCTCCGGCTCCTCCGCCGGTTCGAGCGGGCGCGGCCGGCTCGGAGCGGGCCTCGTCGAGGTGCCCGGGGTGCCGCGGCCCGACCCGCGCGAGATGGTCCTGGAGAACCCCGAGGTGCCCGAGCGCAAGCGGTTCTGCTCGCGCTCCGACTGCGGTGCCCCGGTGGGGCGTTCGCGCGGGGAGAAGTCCGGGCGCACGGAAGGCTTCTGCACGAAGTGCGGTCACCCGTATTCGTTCGTGCCGAAGCTGAAGTCCGGTGACGTGGTGCACGGCCAGTACGAGGTCGCGGGCTGTCTGGCGCACGGCGGCCTCGGCTGGGTCTACCTCGCCGTGGACCGCGCGGTGTCCGACCGCTGGGTGGTCCTCAAGGGTCTGCTGGACACCGGCGACCAGGACGCGATGGCCGCCGCGATCTCCGAGCGGCGCTTCCTCGCGGAGATCGAGCACGCCAACATCGTGCGGATCTACAACTTCGTGGAACACCTCGACCAGCGCACCGGCTCGCTCGACGGCTACATCGTCATGGAGTACGTCGGCGGCAAGTCGCTCAAGGAGATCGCCAACGACCGCCGCACATCCGGCGGCAAGCGCGACCCGCTGCCGGTCGAGCAGGCGTGCGCGTACGGCATCGAGGCCCTGGAGGCGCTCGGCCACCTCCACAGCCGCAACCTCCTGTACTGCGACTTCAAGGTCGACAACGCCATCCAGACCGAGGACCAGCTCAAGCTCATCGACATGGGTGCGGTGCGCAGGATGGACGACGAGGAGTCGGCCATCTACGGCACGGTGGGCTACCAGGCTCCTGAGGTCGCGGAGGTGGGCCCCTCGGTCGCCTCCGACCTGTACACGGTCGCCCGCACCCTGGCGGTGCTGACCTTCGACTTCCAGGGCTACACCAACGTCTTCGTCGACTCGCTGCCCGACCCCGACCACATCGAGGTCTTCCGCCAGTACGAGTCGTTCTACCGGTTGCTGGTCCGGGCGACCGACCCGGATCCGGCCCGCCGTTTCGCCTCCGCGCAGGAGATGTCGGAACAGCTGACCGGGGTCCTGCGCGAGGTCGTCTCCCTGCAGACGGGCCGTGCCAGGCCTTCCCTGTCGACGCTCTTCGGCCCCGAAGTCCGCGTCACCGACACGGAGTTGTTCCCGAAGCTGGACGGTGAGGTGTCGCGGCTGGGGACGCGGGTGCCTGCGGCGGGGCGGCGGAGGCCCAGGACGGCCGCCCCCTCGTCCGCTGTTCTTCCGGTCGGCACCCCGGGTCCCGAGCGGCCCGGCGGCGCCGTCAGCACCCTCGTCAAGTCCGCCGACGCCCCCGCCGCCGCCCTTGCACTGCCCGTCCCCCACGTCGACCCCTCCGACCCCAACGCCGGTTTCCTCGCCGGGCTCATGACCACCGCGCCCGCCGAACTGCTCGGCGCCCTCGCGGCCGCACCGGCGGCATCCGCGGAGACGCGCCTGCGGCAGGTGCGGGCCTGGCTGGAGAACGGCGACGCGCACACCGCGGACGAGTCGTTGCGGCGGCTGGAGGAGGAGCGGCCCGACGACTGGCGGGTGGTCTGGTACCGGGGCGTCGCCGCCCTGGTGACCGGCGACCACGAGGCCGCCGCGCTCGCCTTCGACGCGATCTACGACGCCTTTCCCGGCGAACCCGCCCCCAAGCTCGCCCTCGGCCTGTGCGCGGAGGTGCTCGGACAGCTCGACAACGCCGCCGAGTACTACCGCCTGGTCTGGTCGACCGACCCCAGCTATGTGAGCACCGCGTTCGGCCTCGCGCGCGTGCAACTCGCGACCGGGGACCGTCGTAGCGCGGTGAACACGCTGGAGTCGGTGCCGGAGTCCTCCATCCACTACACCGCCGCCCGCGTGGCCGCCGTCCGCGCGCGGCTGCGTGGACGCACGGCGACCGCGGGCGACGTACCCTTCCTGGACGACCTGACCGCCGCCGCCGGGCAGGTCGAGGCGCTGGACGCGTACGGTCTGGATCCGGCGCGCCGCGAGCAGCTGTCGGCGGAGGTGCTGGGCGCGGCCCTGGACTGGATACTCTCCGGTGGCCAGGACTCCGTCACCCCCGCCGCCGGGGGACGGGCGCTGCTCGGCAGCGGACTGGACGAGCGAGGACTGCGCTTCGGCCTGGAGCGTTCGTACCGCACGCTGGCCCGGCTCGCGCAGGGCGGCGAGGAGAGGATCGACCTGGTGGAACGAGCCAACCGTTACCGCCCCCGGACGTGGGTGTAGTTGATGTCGCAGATGCCCCAGCTGTCCGCCTGCCCCAGCTGCGAGTGGCCGCTCGAATCGGGCGACCGTTTCTGCGGTGCGTGCGGATACGACCTGTCCGCCGTGCCGGCACGGCCGGACGACAGCCCGACCATCGCCATGAACGGTGCGCCCCCCGGCGGCCCCTGGCCCGAGGTCCCGCACCCGCCGGCGGAGGTCCATCTGCCGGCCGACCTGCGGGGCACCGAGTCGGGCGGGCACGAACCGCCTCCGTCCGGACCGGTCGTGGGCTCGCCCGTCTCCCCCGTCTCCGGCGTGCGCTTCGACCGCTCACCGGAGCCCGACGAGTACGTCCTGCAGGCGCCCGACCCCCGGGTGGCCGCCGGACCGCCCACCCCGGCCGAGGGCACCAAGGTGTGCGTGGCCTGCCGCGCGGGCCGGGTCGACGACGACGGCTACTGCGAGAACTGCGGGCACGCCCAGCCACGTGAGCGCGACCACATGGAGCAGGAGGCCGGCCCGATCGCCGCCGTCAGCGACCGCGGCCTGCGCCACCACCGCAACGAGGACGCCTTCACCCTCGGCACCAGCGTGCTGCCCGACGGCTCGCCGGCCACCTTCGCGGTCGTCTGCGACGGCGTGTCCTCCGCGACCCGCCCCGACGACGCCTCCCTGGCCGCGTCCCGGGCCGCGGCCGACGCGCTGCTGGCCGCGCTGCCGCAGGGCACACACCCGCAACAGGCGATGCACGAGTCGATCGTCGCCGCCTCCCGCGCGGTCAACTCGCTCGCCGCGGAGCCAGCCACGGCCCGCGAGCACCAGCCGCACCAGAACGCCCCGGCGTGCACGATCGTCGGTTCGATCGTCACCCCGAGCCTGCTGGTCGTCGGCTGGGTCGGCGACAGCCGGGTCTACTGGGTGCCGACGGACCGCAGTTCACCCCCGGCCCGGCTCACCGAGGACGACTCCTGGGCCGCCCAGATGGTCGCCGCGGGCCTGATGAACGAGGCCGAGGCGTACGCCGACGAGCGCGCCCATGCGATCACCGGCTGGCTCGGCGCGGACGCCTACGAACTCGACCCGCACACCGCTTCCTTCAAGCCGGACCGGCCTGGTGTGGTGGTGGTGTGCACCGACGGCCTGTGGAACTACGCGGAGGCGGCCGACGAGATGGCGGAGGCCGTACCGGCCGACGCCGCCGCGCGCCCGCTGCACACCGCCCGGGTCCTGGTCGGCCACGCCCTGGACGGCGGGGGCCACGACAACGTAACAGTGGCCGTCGTGCCGTTCCCGACCCCTCCGCAGGGGGCAGGATCGGCCTGAGGCCGTACACGGGGAATGCGCCGCAGCAGCGGCGCCGGACCGGAGGGGACCGGTCCGAAATCAGTCATCGCCTCACGCATGTGGGGTTCGCGAGGGGGATTTGAGTAGGCATGGCCAATTTCTCGAAGTCGAACGTGCCGCAGTTCTCGATGGACGTCTACCAGAACGAGTACCTGCCGGAGGGCGGCCGCGAGGTCAACGCGATCGTCACGGTGACCTCGACCGGCGGCGGCACGATCGGAAGCTCGGTCGCGGCCCCGCATCTCTGGTCGGCGGAGCAGGGGCCCTCGGCGGCGGTGGCGATCATGGTCGACTGCTCCGGCTCCATGGACTACCCGCCGACCAAGATGCGCAACGCCCGCGACGCCACCGCCGCCGCGATCGACACCCTGCGCGACGGTGTGCACTTCGCGGTGATCGGCGGCACGCACGTGGCCAAGGAGATGTATCCGGGCAACGGCCGTCTCGCGGTCGCCGACGCCACCACCCGTGATCAGGCCAAGCAGGCGCTGCGCAAGCTCAGCGCGGGCGGCGGTACGGCCATCGGGACGTGGCTGCGCCTCGCCGACCGGCTGCTGTCCTCGGCGGAGGTCGCCATCCGGCACGGCATCCTGCTCACCGACGGCCGCAACGAACACGAGTCGCCGGAGGACCTCAAGGCCGCCCTCGACGCCTGCGCGGGGCGCTTCACCTGCGACGCCCGGGGCGTGGGCACCGACTGGGAAGTGAAAGAAGTCACAGGGATCGCCTCCGCCCTGCTCGGCACCGCCGACATCGTCGCCGACCCGGCGGGACTCGCCGCGGACTTCACGCAGATGATGGAGGCGGCCATGGGCAAGGAGGTCGCGGACGTCGCCCTGAGGGTGTGGACCCCGGTCGGCACCGCCATCAAGTTCGTCAAGCAGGTCGCGCCCACCGTCGAGGAGCTCACCGGCCGCCGCACCGAGGCCGGTCCGCGTGCCGGGGACTATCCCACCGGCTCCTGGGGAGACGAGTCCCGTGACTACCACGTCTGCGTCGAGGTCCCGGCCGCGAACATCGGCCAGGAGATGCTCGCGGCCCGGGTCTCCCTGGTCGTCCCGCAGCCCGACGGCTCGACGCAGAACCTGGGCGCGCAGGGTCTCGTGAGGGCCGTGTGGACCGACGACATGGTCGCCTCGACGTCGATCAACCCCCAAGTCGCCCACTACACCGGCCAGGCCGAACTGGCACAAGCCATCCAGCAAGGGCTCGATCTGCGCAAGGCGGGCGATATCGATGGAGCAACGGCCAAACTCGGCCGGGCCGTCCAGCTCGCGAACAACTCCGGGAACGCCGATACTGCGAAACTGCTTTCGAAGGTGGTCGACGTCGTCGACGCCACGACAGGTACTGTGCGACTGAAGGCGAAGGTCGAGGAGGCCGACGAGATGACTCTCGAGACACGGTCGACAAAGACTGTTCGTGTAAAGAAGTAGACAGTTACCGACGTAGTAGTTCCCTGATCCGAGAGGGGGAAGCGCCGACATGCCGACCTGCCCGAACGGACACCAGTCGGGTTCCGACGACTGGTGCGAGGTCTGCGGTCACCGCATGGCCGGTGCCGTACCTCCGCCCCCTCCGCCGCCGCCCGGTCAAGGTGGAGGCGGATACGGCTTCCCGCCGCCCGGTGGCCCCGGGGGCCAGCCCGGTGGACGTCCGCATCTGTCCGCCGTACCGGACGCCGAGCCGGAACTCTGCCCGCAGTGCCGTACCCCTCGTGAGGGCGGTGCGCCCTTCTGCGAGGAGTGCCGGTGGAACTTCCTGACCAACACGGCGACCTCGTACACCCCGGCCGCCCCGCGCCCGCCGGGCGGCTCCGGCGGCCCGCCCTCGCACTTCCAGCAGCAGGCGGGGCCCGGTCCGTCCTTCGGCGGCGGTGACTCGTACGAGTACCAGGGCTCACGCCCGTCCCAGGTGAACCGCCCCGCGGAACCGATCCCCTTCGGCTCGGAGCCGTCGGGCCGTCCGGGCCCGGGCGGCCCCGGTGGACCCGGCGGCCCTGGCGGTCCCGGTGGTCCGTCCGGTTTCCCCCCGGATCCTTCACGGCAGGGCGGCCCCTCCGGTTACCCCGGTGACCCCTCCCGGCAGGGCGGCCCCGGTCCTTCCGGTTTCCCCGGCGACCCCTCCCGGCAGGGCGGTCCCGGACCCTCCGGCCCCGGCGGTCAGCAGGGCTTCCCGGGCGACCCCGGACGCCCCGGACCCTCCGGTTACCCCGGTGACCCCTCCCGCCCCGGCGGCCCCGGTCCCTCCGGTTACCCAGGCGACCCCTCCCGGCAGGGCGGTCCCGGACCCTCCGGCCCCGGCGGTCAGCAGGGCTTCCCGGGCGACCCCGGACGCCCCGGCGGCCCCGGACCCTCCGGTTTCCCAGGCGACCCGTCACGACCCGGCGGCCCCGCTGGACCTGATGGCCCCGGCGGCTATGGCTACCCCCAGCCCGGCTCGCCCCAGGCCCCGCCCGGCCCCGGAGGCCCCGGAGGTCCGCAGGGCTTCGGCGGCCCCCCCACCCAGCCCGGCCCGGGCGGCCCCGGTGGCCCGCAGGGCTACCCCGGCGACCCTTCCCGACCCGGCCAGGGCGGCCGCCCCGGCGGTCCGCCGAACTTCGGCGCCGACCCCTCCCGCCCGGTCCCGCCGCCTCCCGGGCCGACCCCGCCCGCCGGCCCCGGTGCCACGAGCGGCGCCCCACAGGGCTTCCAGGCGCAGGGCGCATCCGCGCCGCCCGCCTTCCCGCAGGAGACCAACCGGTCCCAGCAGGGCGGCCAGTCCTTCGGCGGCGGCGCCGACGACTGGGTCCTCTCCCCGCCGTCCTCCACCGCCCCCGGCGGTCCCGGGAACCCCGGACCGGGTGGCTACGGCTACCCGCAGCCCGGCTCCACCCAGGCCCCGCCCGCGCCCCCCGGCCCGTCCTTCCCGCAGCAGCCGGCGACCTGGACGGCCACCATCGGCCCGGACCGCGATTACTTCCTGGCGATGATGCAGCGCTCCGGCCCCGAGGCCGCGGGCCTGAACCTGCCCGCGTACTCCCCCGAGCAGCAGCGCACGCTCACCGGCAACCAGGTCACCATCGGCCGCCGTCGGCACTCCACCGGCGACACCCCCGACGTCGACCTGTCGGTGCCGCCGGAGGACCCGGGCGTCTCGCACCAGCACGCGGTGCTGGTCCAGCAACCGGACGGCTCCTGGGCGGTCGTCGACCAGAACTCGACGAACGGCACCACCGTGAACGGCGCCGAGGAGCCCATCACGCCGTTCGTGCCGGTGCCGCTCCAGGACGGCGACCGGGTGCACGTCGGCGCCTGGACGACGATCACGATCCGCCGCGGCTAACGCACCGGCCACGTCACCGGAGGGGCCAGGTGTACGGTCCCTCCGGGTCGTCCAGCCACGCCCATTCCCGCTCTCCGCTGACCGTGATGCCGTACCGCTCACGGCGCGGCTGTCCCTCGCGCTCCCACAGCGCGTACGCGTCCCGGGGTTCGAGGGTGTCCCGGGTCAGCGCCAGCAGGAAGCGGAACAGCTCGCTCTGCCGGGCCCGGCGCGGCACCCCGTCCCACTCGACGAACCCCTCTTCGTGCCGGTCCGCCCCGCGCAACGGCACGAAGTAGGCGGGCGTGTGCAGGAACCGTCCCTCCGCGTGCCCGGCGTCCCGGACGGTCAGGGCGATCAGCCCGGTGGCGAGCGGGCTCAGGATCCGGGCGCCGGGGCGGCACTGGGCGAGCCAGGCGACCGGCACCGACGACAGGGTGCAGGTGGCGATGATCCGGTCGAAGGGGGCGCGTTCGGGCACCCCGCGCGCGCCGTCACCGGTGACGACGACGGGGTGGTACCCGGCGGCCGCCAGATGCCTGCGTGCCGCCTCGGTGATCTCCGGCTCCAGGTCGACGGTGGTGACGCACTCGTCGCCGAGCCGGTGCGCGAGCAGGGCCGCGTTGTAGCCCGTGCCGGCTCCGATCTCCAGGACCCGGTCGCCGTCCCGTACCCGCAGTGCGGCCAGCATCATCGCCATGAGCGAGGGCTGACTGCTGGAGGAGACCAGTTCGCCGTCGCGCAGCCGGGTGGCCAGCGGCGCGTCGGCGTAGGCCCCGCGTACCCACTTCTCCCGGGCGCGCGGGTCGGGACTCTCGCCCCAGCGCCGCTCGTAGCCCCCCACGACGCCGACGTAGTAGTACGGCACGAACAGATGCCGGGGCACCGCCTCGAAGGCCTCCCGCCACACCGGGTCGGCGGCCCAGGCCCCGCTCGCGTCGATCTCCCGCACCAGCGCGGCCCGCGCCGAGGCGGCGAGTTCGGCGAGTTCCTTGTCGTTGCCGACAGCGTGCGCGCCCATATCTCCACTCTGCACCCTGAGCGCCGGAGGTCCTAAGCCCTGAGTCCTCCTCCACCCCGTCTGAGACCATGGTTGACGTGAAAGAGATCCGGCGCGGCACGCTGCAGACGCAGACCTTCTACGAGCAGGTCGGCGGGGAGGAGACCTTCCGCCGCCTCGTCCACCGTTTCTACCAGGGAGTCGCCGAGGACCCGGTCCTGCGCCCCATGTACCCGGAGGAGGACCTCGGCCCGGCCGAGGAGCGCCTCGCGCTGTTCCTGATGCAGTACTGGGGCGGCCCCACCACGTACAGCGACAACCGCGGCCACCCCCGGCTGCGGATGCGCCACGCGCCCTTCGTCGTCAATCGCGAGGCGCACGACGCGTGGCTGAGGCACATGCGGGACGCCGTGGACGAACTCGGCCTGTCCGAGGAGCACGAGATACAGCTGTGGAACTACCTGACCTACGCGGCCGCTTCGATGGTGAACACCGCCGACTGACCACCGCCGACTGATCACCCCTCACTGAGCGCCGGATTCCGGTCGCTTTCCGGTCGACCGGCACCGAAATCCGGTCACAATCCGGTCAAGCCCGCGCTACAAGCGCTTACCCGTGACCACCACCTCTGACATCCTCGCCCGGAGACACGACACGGCGGGGGGCCGGGTGACGGGGTTCGGGGGAATCGCACGCCTTGTGTTCCTGCGTGCGCGGGCACACCGGCTGCTGCTCGCCGCCGCGTTGCTCACGGTCCTGCTCACCACCGCGGTCCTCGCGACCCTCACCGCCTATTCCGGCGCGATCGGTGACGCGGCCCTGCGCCACGCCCTCCAGGACCCGCGCAACGCCGCCGACACCGCGCTGGTCGTCAAGGCCGACGTACCCGAGGACCGTCGTACGGCCGCCGACACCGCCGTACGCGACGTGGCGCGGCAGACGTTCGACGGGCTGCCGGTGACCGTGCGGACGTTCCTGCGGTCGGGTCCGTACGCGCTGCCGCGGTCGCTGCAGCCCGAGCGGGACCGTTCCGGGGACCCGGATCTGACCCACTTCGCGGCCCTGGACCGGAGCCGGCTGCGGCTGGTCGAGGGGCGGCTGCCGCGGCCGGCCGACGGGCGGGTCGAGGTGGCGCTCCCGCAGGCCGCCGCCCGCGCCCTCGATCTCGGCCCCGGTGCCCGCTTCACCCTCACCGACCGGCTGCGCGGCCCGGCGGTGCGGGTGACGGTGACCGGCCTGTACCGGCCCCTCCGCGCGGACGAGCCGTACTGGCTTCTCGACGACCTGCACGGGCGGGGCATCAACAAGCTCGACTTCACGACGTACGGCCCCCTGCTGGCCGATCCCGGTGTGCTGGCCGACGGGACGGTGAGCGTCGGGGCGTCGGGGTGGCTGGCGTCGGCCGACTTCGCGACGGTGACGACCGCGCGCTCGGACGCGCTGCGGGAGACGGCCGCCGCGGGGAACGCGGCACTGCGCAAGGAGTCCTCCCTCGGCGGCGCCACGACCGCGTCGACCTCGCTCCCGGAGGTCCTCGACCGCACCGACCGCTCGCTGCTCGTCTCCCGCTCGACCCTGCTGATCGTCGCCCTGCAACTGGTGCTCCTCGCGGGCTGCGCCCTGCTGCTGGTGGCGGGGCTGCTGAGCAGTGAGCGCACCGGCGAGAGCCGACTGCTGATGGCGCGGGGCGCCTCCCGCGGCCGGATTGCCGGCCTCGCCGCCCTGGAGGCGGCGCTGCTCGCGCTGCCCGCGCTGCTGTGCGCGCCGCTGCTGGCGGGCCCGCTGACCCGGACGCTGGCCGGGCGGGGCCCGCTGGCCCGGATCGGGCTGCACCTGGAGGTGCCGTCGGGCGGACGGGCCGGGGTGTGGCTGGTGGCGGCGGCGGTGGCCCTCGGGTGTGCGCTCGCGGTGACCCTGCCCGCGCTGACCTCCTCCTTCGCACGCGGCCGGTCCCGGGCGCTGCCCGGGGCGGTGCGCGCGGGGGCGGACCTCGGGCTGCTGGCCGTGGCCGCGGTGGCGTACTTCCAGCTCAGCCGTCAGACCTCCGGTGCCGTGTCCGACGACACCTCCGGCACGCTGGGCGTGGACCCGCTGCTGGTGGCGGCGCCCGCACTCGCGCTGCTGGCCGGGACCGTCCTGACGCTGCGGCTGCTGCCGCCGCTGGCCCGGCTCGCCGAACGCCGGGCGACCGGCGGGCGCGGCCTGACCGCGGCCCTGGCGGGCTGGCAGATCGCCCGCCGCCCGATGCGCGGGGCGGGCCCGGTGCTGCTGCTGGTCCTCGCCATGGCACTGGGCATGCTGGCGATCGGACAGGGCGCCTCCTGGGACCGTTCGCAGTCCGATCAGGCGGACTTCCGGGCCGGGGCGCCGGTGCGGGTGCTGACCCCCGGGGACGCGGGGCTCGGCCGCACCGAGGAGTACGCGGCCGTCCCGGGCGTACGGCGGACCGCCCCCGCCGCCCGCTCCGAACTGCCGCTGTCCGGCAGCCAGGTGGCGACGGTGCTGGCCCTGGACACCTCGCGCGCCTCGATGCTGATCCGTCCCGACCTGCACTCCGGACCCTTCCTCCAGGGGCTCGGTCCCAAGGGCTCGGTCGCGGGCGTGAAGGTGCCCGCGGGCACGGCCCGGCTGCGGCTGACGGCGACCCTGCGCAGTTCCGTCCCGGGTGAGACGGCACAGGTCACCCTCACCCTGGAGGACCGCTACGGCACCCCCTATCGGGTCCCGGCCGGCCAACTCCCCTCCGACGGCCGCGCCCACGCGCTGGACGTCTATGTGTCCGGGGGTCCGCTGACCCTCACCGACCTGGAACTGATCGTCTCCGTGCCGAGCGGCGCGGCCGAGCAACATCGCTTCAGTCTCACCGAGTTGACGGCCACGGGTTCCGAAGGGACGGTACGGCGGCTGCCGTTGCCCACCACGTGGCAGGTCGAATCGAAAAGCGACGGGGTCGCCTCGACACCGGACCCGAGGCCCAAGCCGACCCCGCCACGCCTGAGTTCGGGGTCCGGTCGGCTGACGGTGGACTACGGCACCGGGTACATCCCCTCCGACGACACCTGGAGCACGGGGACCCTGACGGTCCGGATGCAGGCCCCGCAGCCGAAGCCGGCCGAGGTCACCGCCGTCGCGACCGAGCGCTTCCTCGCTTCGGCGGGCGCCTCCCCGGGAGACAGGCTGGATGTGCCGCTGGGCGGCGAGACGGTGTCGGTGAAGATCGTGCGTTCCGTACGGGAGTTGCCCACGGCCACGGACAACGGTGGGGCCCTGCTGGTCGATCTGCGGTCCGTGAACCGGGAGCTGCAGGCGCAGTACGGCCGCGGCGTGGAGCCGACCGAGTGGTGGCTGATGACGGAGCCGGGCGGGTCGGAGAAGGTCGCGGCGGCGCTGCGGGCCCGGCCCGACATGGACCCCGCGCAGGTCGTGGTGCGGGACGAGCTCGCCGGGCAGCTGCGCGACGACCCCTTCGGGGCGGGCCCCGAGGCCGCGTTCGCCGCGGCGGCCGGGGTGGCGGCGGCGCTGGCCGCGGTCGGGTTCGCGGTGAGCGCGGCGGGGTCGCTGCGGGAGCGGGGCGCGGAGTTCGCCGTACTGCGCGCCCTGGGGGCTCCGCGCCGCCGGCTGGCCCGCGCGGTCGCCGTGGAGCAGGGGGTCCTGGTGGTGCTGGCGCTGCTGGTGGGCGCGCTGCTGGGCACGGTTCTGACCCGGGCGGTGGTCCCGCTGATCGTGCTGACGGACGAGGCGACCAGACCGGTCCCGCGGGTCCTGGTGCAACTCCCGCTGTCGCAGGCGGCCGTACTGCTGGCGGCGGTGGCCCTCGCCCCGCTCCTGGTCACGGCGGCGCTGGCGCTCCGGCGGGCGGATCCGGCGCGGGCGTTGCGTGAGGGGGGTGAGTGAAGTGAGACGCTTCAACGGGACGGGGGTCCCCCCGGTGACCGTGTCCTGGGTGCGCACCCGGCTGCGGACCGCGCCCGGCGCCGCGTGCGCACTCGCGGTGCTGGTCGCGCTGACGGCGTGCCTCGCGGCCGCGTTCCCACGGGCGGTGGACCGCTACGAGGACGCCGGACTGCGCCGGGCCGCCGAGCAGGCCCGCCCCGACCGGACCGGCATAGAGGTGTACGCCCCGCAGCCGTCCATGATGCTGGCGCCGAGGGACCGTGAGGACGTCCTGCGCCCCGACGTGCTGGCCCGGCAGTACGCCAAGGTCCGCGCCGGCATCCCGCGCCCGCTCGTCCTCGACCCGGGCCAGTCGACGTACGGCGTGCGCACCACCCTGAACATCCCGGTACCGGACCCGTGGCTGCCGAGGCCGACCGGCAAGCCCGCGCAGGTGACCCTGGTCGCCCAGGCGGGCCTCGGCGCCCACTCCTCGGTCACCGAGGGCCGTCTGCCGCGTGCGGACGACCAAGTGACCGCCACCGCACCGGAGCTGGAGGCGGCGGTCACCGTCGAGACCGCCAAGGCCCTCCACATCAAGGTCGGTTCGGTGATCCACTCACCGGCCGCCGGCCGTACCCTCCCCATCCGCGTCACGGGCATCGTCACCCCGCACGACCCGAAGGGCGCCTACTGGTCCACCCATTCCATCCTGCGCACCCCGGCCCTGATCCACGAGCCCGCGCCGTCCGTGGACATGTACTGGTACGGCGCCCTGCTCGTCGCCCCCGAGGCGGCCCCGGTCCTGCTGGCCACCCCGGGACGCCCGGAGCGGTACTGGCAGTTGGCGCCGTCCGAGCAGACGCTCCGGGCCCGTGACGCCCCGGCCCTGCGGTCCGCGCTCGCCTCCCTGGAGGCCGGTCCGGCACTGCGGAAGCTGCGCCTGGAGATCGACGGTCCGGTGACCGAGCTGACGGCGCTCGACGGCCAGACCGAGATCAGCACCGACCTCGACGAGGTCCTCATCTCCTACGACCGGCTCCGCGAGAGCGTCGCCCCGCTCGTCGCGGTCGCCGCGTCCGGCGCCGGCACGGTCGCCGTCGTCGTCCTCCTGATGGCGGGCGGCCTCACCGCGGACCGCCGGCGCGGCGAACTCGCCCTGCTGCGGGCCCGCGGCGCCTCCCTGACGGGGCTCACCGCCCGCCTCCTCGCCGAGACGGCGGTCGTGGCCGTCCCCGCGGGCGCCCTGGGGCTGGCCGCCGCGCTGCTCACGGTCCCCGAGGGCCGCTTCCCGTACGCGATCGCGGCCGCCGTGGCGGTCACCGCCGTCACCTGCGTGGCCCTCCCCCTCCGCGCGGCGGCCGTCCACCGTGTGGTCCGCGTCCACACCGGCCGCGAGGACATCTCGTCCGTACGACCGTCCCGGCGCCGTACGGTCGCCGAGCTGACGCTGCTGGTACTGGCGGCCGGAGCGGTGGAGTCGCTGCGTCGCCGTGGCACCTCGGGCTCCGCCGACGACCTCGTCTCGCTGGCACCGGTGCTGGTGGGCGTGGTCGCCGCCCTGGTCCTGGTCCGTCTGTACCCGCTCCCGCTGCGGGGTCTGGCCCGTCCGGCCGCCCGCCTGCGGGGCGCGGTGGCGCACCTGTCCCTGGCCCGGGCGGGGCGCACCTCCGCCTCGGCGGTGCTGCCCCTGCTGGCCCTGCTGACCGCCCTGACCACGGCGGCCTTCGGCGGCTCGGTCCTCGCGGGCGTACAGGAGGCCCGCGACCACGCGGCCCTCCTCGCGGTCGGCGCCGACGCGCGCGTGGAGACGGGGGCGCCGCTCCCGTCCGGGCTGCCGGACCGGCTGCGCGACGCGCCGGGGGTGAGCGCGCTGTCGGCGGTGAGCGTCACCCCCGAGGCGAAGCCGGAGAACGGAGCATTGTCGGTACCGCTGGTCGGGGTGAACCCCGCGGACTACGCGGCGCTGTCGTCCCGGACGGACCTGGGCGCCTTCGAAGCGGCCCGGCTGCGCGAGGGGACCGCCGGGGAGGCGGTCCCGGCCCTGGCCTCCACGGCCACCGCCCGGATGTACGGCACCCGCCCCTTCCCGGTCCTCCTCCCGGACGGCAGCACGCTCACCGTCCGCATCACCACCGTCCTCGACCGCACGCCCGCGGTGCTGGGGCCGGACTTCCTGGTCGTGAACCGGAAGGCGTTGAGCCCGGCGGCGGCGCGGCCGACGACGGTGCTGCTGACAGGCACGTCGCTGGACGGGGCCGCGATACGGAAGGCCGCCCCGAAGGCGGCGTCCGTGCACCTGAGGTCCGAGGAACGCAGCCGCTACGTCGACTCCCCCCTCCAGACCGGCGCGGAAGGCGTCTACGCGACGGCGGTGGCGGCCGGCACGGGATACGCGGTCCTGGCCCTCTTCCTGTCCCTCCTGCGCACGTCCCCGGACCGTACGGCCCTCCTGGCCCGCCTCCGCACGATGGGCCTGACCCGGGCCGCGGGCCGCCGCCTCCTGATCCTCGAATCCCTCCCCCAGGCCGTCCTGGCCGCTGTCGGAGGCACCCTCACGGGCTGGGCCACGATCCACCTCCTGTCCCCGGGGATCGACCTGACGGCCATCGCCCTCCCGTCGTCCGACCACACCTCGGCCGGAGCCGAGTTGCGCACGGACGCGCTGTCCCTGGTGATACCGGCGGCGGCTGTGCTGCTCCTCGCGGTGGGGACGGGGGTCGGGCAGGCATGGTGGTCGGGGAGACGGGGGTCGGTGCAGGAGCTCAGGGCAGGGGACGCGAGATGAACGACCTCGTCGCACCCGGCTGCGGGCGGTCGTGCCGCCGGCACCGCTCCCGACCCGCAGAGGGAGGCACCCGACCGGCGGCGGGCGCACCCCACCGTCGACCAGCCCGCACGCCGGACCGCAGTCCAGGAGAAGGCCGATGACCACGAACCCCACCCTCACCGACCTCGCCCACAAGGCGACCCAGGCCCGCAACCGTCCCGTCTACGGCCACGACGCCCTGATCACCTGCGACCGACTCGTCCGCATCTTCACCACGGACGGCGTGGAGGTCCAAGCCCTCCAGGGCCTCGACCTCCTCGTCCGCGAGGGCGAACTCCTGGCCCTCGTGGGCGCGTCCGGCAGCGGCAAGTCCACCCTCATGAACATCCTCGCCGGCCTGGACACCCCCACCGCCGGCGCGGCCAGAGTCGCGGGCCACGACCTCCTCACCATGACCGCGAAGGACCGCCTGGCCTACCGCCGGGCAACGGTCGGCTTCGTCTGGCAGCAGACCTCCCGCAACCTTCTCCCCTACCTCACCGCGGCCCAGAACATCACCCTCCCCATCCAGCTCTCGGGCGTCAGGACACCCCGCCGCGTCCACACCGAACGCGCCCTGGAACTCCTGGAGTTGCTGGAGGTGGCCGACTGCCGCAACCGCCGCCCCCACCAGATGTCCGGCGGCCAGCAGCAACGCGTCGCGATAGCGGTGGCGTTGGCCAACAGCCCCGCGGTCCTTCTCGCCGACGAGCCGACGGGCGAACTCGACTCCCACACCGCGGAACAGATCTTCGCCGCGTTCCGCACCGCCAACGAACAGCTCGGCACGACGATCGTCATCGTCACCCACGACCAGGCGGTGGCCGGAGAGGTCCGCCGGACGGTGGCCATCAGGGACGGCCGTACGTCCACGGAGGTCCTGCGCCGCAGCGAGGTGGACGCGACGACGGGCCACGAGACCCTGGTCGCCCGTGAGTACGCGATGCTGGACCGCGCGGGCCGCCTCCAGCTCCCGAAGGAGTACACCGAGGCGTTGGGCATGCGCGACAGGGTGGCGCTGGAACTGGAACCGGACCACATCGGCGTATGGCCGGACGACAGCGACAGCGACCGGGACTGACGGCCGGCAGCTCAGCGCACGCTGACGCCGAGCGCCCCAAGTCCCCCTTGCCGCACGGCGATCGAGCCGTACGGCGTACGGAGCCGCAGCCACGCACCGGACGAGAAGAGCGCCAACTCCCCGCCGGAGCGCAGGAATCCCAGTGACTGGGCCGCGTGCACGGCCCGCACGGGAAGCCGCGTGTCCGCCACGGTGCGGGACCAGATCTCCCGCCCGATCCGGTCGAGTTCGGCCCGGGTACGCGCCTCGGGGCCCAACTCCTCGGTACGGGACCGGAATTCGGCGACCCCGGCGTGGACGAGCGCCCGCAGTGCCTCCGGCCCCGGCAACCCGGCCACCGGCTGCCACCCGCCACGCGGCGGCAGTACTCCGGCCCACGGCGGGCCGGTCACCTCCGGCGGCACGACAGCCGTGCCCGCGCCCTCGTCGAGGGACTCGAGGAGTTCCCCGGCGGACACGGTCACGTCCAGCATGACGTCGAGCCCGTTCTCGTACGGCTTGGCCAGCCGCACCGCCCGGATCGCCAGCACCTCGAAGGACGGCGGACGCCCGAAGACGGCGAGCGCGGTCCCGGCCCCCTGGAGGCGTACCGCGGCCGAGCGGTCGTAGTGGAGCAGCCGGGAGAGGAAGGCGGCGAGGTCCGCGGCCTCCCCCTCGTCGGCGAGGTGGAGCACCGTCATGCGGCGACGGCCTCCTCCTCGTCGTCGTCCCGGTACTCCTCGAGGAACTCCCGTTCCTCCGCCGTGATCCGGCGCGGGCGCTGGGCCTCGAAGTCGAACGGCACTATCACCGTCGAGGCCCGGACGTAGACGTCGTCGCCGTCCTTCACCTCGTAGGCGATGGTGAAGGACGCCGCCCGGATCTCGGTGATCCACAGCTCGATGTCCACGGGTGCGTGCCGGTGGACCAGCTGCCGCTTGTAGTCGATCTCATGGCGTGCCACCACGGACCCCTGCTTGAAGTCCTTCTCCGGGCGGAACAGGAAGTCGATACGGGCTTCCTCCAGGTAGCGGAGGAACACCACGTTGTTGACGTGGCCGTAGGCGTCCATGTCCGCCCAGCGCAGCGGGCAGCGGTAGATGTGCCGCAAGATCAGCCCCGGGTCAGCTTCTTGTAGGTGGCGCGGTGCGGACGCGCCGCGTCCGGGCCGAGCCGCTCGATCTTGTTCTTCTCGTACGACTCGAAGTTGCCCTCGAACCAGTACCACTTGGAGTCGCCCTCGTACGCGAGGATGTGGGTCGCGACCCGGTCCAGGAACCAGCGGTCGTGGGAGATGACCACAGCCGCGCCCGGGAACTCGAGCAGGGCGTTCTCGAGCGAGGACAGGGTCTCGACGTCGAGGTCGTTGGTGGGCTCGTCGAGGAGCAGCAGGTTGCCGCCCTCCTTGAGCGTGAGCGCCAGGTTCAGGCGGTTGCGCTCACCACCGGACAGGACGCCGGCCGGCTTCTGCTGGTCCGGACCCTTGAAGCCGAAGGCGGAGACGTAGGCCCGCGACGGCATCTCGACCTGGCCCACGTTGATGTAGTCCAGCTCGTCCGACACCACGGCCCAGAGGGTCTTCTTGGGGTCGATATTGGCCCGGCTCTGGTCGACGTAGCTGATCTTGACCGTGTCGCCGATCTTGACCGTGCCCGAGTCCGCGGGCTCAAGACCCTGGATCATCTTGAACAGCGTGGTCTTGCCCGCGCCGTTCGGGCCGATGATGCCCACGATGCCGTTGCGCGGCAGCGTGAACGAGAGGTCGTCGACCAGGACCTTGTCGCCGAACGCCTTCGAGAGGTTGTTGACCTCGACGACGATGGAGCCCAGACGCGGGCCCGGCGGGATCTGGATCTCCTCGAAGTCCAGCTTCCGCATCTTGTCGGCCTCGGCCGCCATTTCCTCATAGCGAGCCAGGCGGGCCTTGGACTTGGTCTGACGGCCCTTGGCGTTGGAGCGGACCCACTCCAGCTCTTCCTTGAGGCGCTTGGCGCGCTTCTCGTCCTTGCGGCCCTCGACCTTGAGGCGAGCGGCCTTCTTCTCCAGATACGTGGAGTAGTTGCCCTCGTAGGGGATCGCGCGACCGCGGTCGAGTTCGAGGATCCACTGGGCGACGTTGTTCAGGAAGTACCGGTCGTGAGTGACGGCGACGACAGCGCCCGCGTACTTCGAGAGGTGCTGCTCCAGCCAGTTCACCGACTCGGCGTCCAGGTGGTTGGTGGGCTCGTCGAGGAGGAGCAGGTCCGGGGCCTCGATCAGCAACTTGCAGAGCGCGACGCGGCGCTTCTCGCCACCGGAGAGGGTGGTGACGGGCCAGTCGCCGGGCGGGCAGCCCAGCGCCTCCATGGCCTGCTCCAGCTGCGCGTCCAGGTCCCAGGCGTTGGCGTGGTCCAGGTCCTCCTGGAGCTTGCCCATCTCGTCCAGCAGCGCGTCCGAGTAGTCGGTCGCCATGAGCTCGGCGACCTCGTTGAAGCGGTTGAGCTTGCCCATGATCTCGGCGGCGCCGTCCTGGACGTTCTCCAGGACCGTCTTGGACTCGTCGAGCTTCGGCTCCTGCATGAGGATGCCGACGCTGAAGCCGGGCGACAGGAACGCGTCACCGTTGGACGGCTGCTCCAGACCCGCCATGATCTTGAGAACGGTGGACTTACCGGCACCGTTGGGCCCGACCACACCGATCTTCGCGCCGGGCAGGAAGCTCAGCGTCACGTCGTCAAGGATCACCTTGTCTCCGTGCGCCTTACGCGTCTTGCGCATGGTGTAGATGTACTCAGCCAAGAGAAACCGTCCGGCAACTTGAGATCTGGAGTGGGCAGATACACCCCATCTTGCCTGAGGTCCACCCTCGGGTGGTAACCCGTTTGGTCGGGGGGCTGTGACCTGGGGGTTCGTGTCTGGCGGCTGTGGCTCGACTGTCACTGCCAGTCGTCGTCGAGTGGCCTCGGGCAGCCTCGGACGGCCCAGGGACGGCCCAGGAATGGCCGCCAAGGGATCGCGCGATCATCAGCCACGCGCCCGGTTGGGCAGCAGACCGTGGCCTTCGGAGCAAACCGGCACGTCCATGTTTCTCCCGGCGTACCCGCCTCTGTCCCGGACGCAGCCTCAGGAGCGGGCGGCGGTCACGATCTTTGGCAACAGCCGAGCACCCAGCGACAACCGTCAGTAGTCTTCGACCGGTCACGCTTAGCAACCGCCCTTCGATGACGAGGTCAACATGTCCTCTCCGCCGAGTCAGCCGTCCGTTTCGTTTGAGGAGTACCGCCTCTACTACGAATCGACCGAAAGAGTTACGGAGCGTCGGTTGGCCATGAATCGCTGGAACTACTCGGTTCTAACGGCGAGCCTTTTGGCGATCGGAGTCATCCTAGGGTGGGCTTCGTCGCACGATACTTTCCTGCTGGCCGGAATCGTGGGAATACTTGTCTTGAGTGCCGTTGCCTGCTTCATGTGCTTTTACTGGCTAAAGCAGATCGACGACTTCAAGGCGCTAAATACAGCAAAATTCGCAGTATTGAACAAAATGGCACCGTTGGTAACATTCGAAGGACCAAACGGGCCATCTCAAGCTAAATCTTACAACTGTTTCGACAAAGAGTGGCGGGAGCTATCCGCCGCTCACGCCCTCCAGTCCGCTTCATCGCGCACATTTGTGCGCGGCCTACGATCTTCCGGCGCGGAGCGTTTTATCCCAAGGGCTTTCGGCTTAATTTTCGCCTTGGTTTTCATTTCTGTACTAACGTTTTCAATACTGAGCTGGGGAGACGTAACCGATCACCCATCCCCCTTCAGCAAGTCAGAACAAGTGGAAAAGAAGACTAAATAATGGAAGGCTACATCTATTCAATCATGCCCGTGTCTTCCGATAAGGAATTCACGCAAAAGCGGGCTGGCATGAGCACCGTGTCTAGCGAATTCAATTTGACGGTTCATTTTCCCCTGGATCGCGGCCTGCCGAACCCCGGTGAGGAGTTCGACCTGGCACGAGTTGTTGGCGAGATGAAACAAGCAGCCTTGGTAATCGCAGACCTATCGCTTGAACGGCCGAGCTGCTACTACGAACTTGGACTCGCTCAAGCTCTGGGCGTCCGTGTAGCCCTGATCGCCATAGCTGGCACGAATGTTCATCAAGCCTTCGGCAGGAACGCGATCACTGAGTATCCGAACCTGCAAGAGTATCCGTCGGTGCTGCGTCGCATCTTGCGGGAGTGCGAACTAAGCGAGCGCCTCCAAAACGGTCAGTGACCACCGCATTAAGAGTCTGGTCCGGGCCGGCTGCCATCGCTCACCGACACGACGCTGGGGTACGCCGCCATCCGGCGCCGTGGATGCCAGAGACCTTCTGATCCGTAGCTCTATGCGGCTCGGTCAGTGGCGGTCATACCGGTTGCGCTTGGGCCCTTCAAGGACGCTGCCGGGCGGGGTCGGTTGCTGTGGTTGCTGCACTTGGCTGCTGTACTGCTTGCGCATCCGCCTGGTCGAGAGACCTCTTCGCCCCGAAGCAACTGGGGTGGGGGCGCTGCCTTGGGCTGGCGTGACTCTCACCTGTGCTGATGGTCCGTGGGCGTCCGCGCTTGTTCGCTGCTGCCCGTCGGCATTGTCACGCAGTGAGACACTCACCCGCCCATCTCGGAACCGTGGATGGTGCGTTCGATGTCGTGTCATGTCGTGCACATAGCCGAGCAGAGATCCACCTCCTGTCTCCCCTGGGCAGGCTCCGCATTGTTTGGAGCTGCCATGGGCTGCGTCGCCTGGTCGCTGACCGTCTGGGCGCGCGCATACTGCGACGCGGGTTACGACGCCGGCGGACGCTTGGAACTCAACCTCCTGCTCCCTCTTGTCGTGGGAGGCGAAGCACTCGTTGGACTCGTGGCGCGGGCCATTGGTCGACGCCTGGTGGTTCGCGCGCCAACGACGGTCCGCGTCTCACTGCCGACGCTGCTGGTGGTCGTCGCGACGGTGTCGTTGGCATGGTGGCTCTTCACGACCCGAGGGACGCTGGACGGCTATCCCGGCGACTCCGGACTATGCCCCGTGAGTAACGTCCCTCCACAGTGGCCTGACTGGATTCCCGTTTGATCAGCCACACCCGAACTGTCAGTGCCTCTTGCTAGCTTGCTCGTCAAGACCGGTCAGAGAACCCTTGAGGTCCGCGGTTAAGGGGGGTGGGCACAAAGGTCCCCGGGTTCGCCTCGGGACTGTGAGCTTAAGGCCGCGGCATCCACCCCCCTCCTCAAGCCTCGCGCCGAGCTCCCCGCGCACGCCACGATGAGTCCGCAGCCGGAAACGGCGCCCCGCGCGATGCACAGGCTTTGCGATCTGGCCTCATCCTTATCAGGTCGATCATGGGACACCGTTGCCCTCGCACAACCCGCTCCAGAGCAGTGCAGGTCGTTCGCCGCGATGCGGCTTCGATCGCTGGCGTACGCCTCTGTTGGTGTCAAGCATTGGTGTCAGGAACCAGGGCCGCCCTTGACAGCTTCGGCTCAGCACGCTATCGCACAGGTTGGCTGCGAACGATAGCGCTGGCCAGCACGCGAGCAGAGGACGGAAGCTGAACGCTCGGAAAACGGCCGGTTCGTCGTCCTCGCTGAAACCACGCGTCGAACTCTTGGCTCACCTGCTTCGACGTCAGCAACACAACCACAGTCATCGAACGGGACCTTCCGCCTTCCAACGTGGTCACCTTGAACCACCCACCGGCGTCCAAGGTCAGCTTCTCCTTCGGCCAGATCTCAGTGCCGTTGGGAATGCGGTGAACGATCCACACTTCATGATCTTGAGGCAGGTCAAGGGCTCTGCCTTCGACATTGATCTCAGTGTCGAAGGTATCGCCCTCGATCGGGCCGGTGAGCCAGGCCCGGCTCCCTTGTCCCGACCCTGCCTGAGCTTCGGTTTTTACTCGCCGCCGTTCCGGATAGGACAGTAACGAGGTCAAGAGTTTTTGTCCGCTACGGGTACACGCAGCACAGGCGGACACAAGGATGGTGCTCAACGCCCCAGCCAATGCCGCTATCAGCAAATTGATCATCTTTATAGGTCGCGCACCGGTGGGATCGTCGCTGCACGCCTCCCCCTCACCCAAAGAGACTAGGTGCCGGACGGCATCTCTCATGACTTTCTTGCGATTTCGTGATTTTTGCTTGGATCGGTGTGAAGCGGAGCCTCCCCATGCACAACCTCAACCCACCACTCTGCCCAGCTCCCATCCCGTCCGCCGTCGACCCACACACCGTGGAGCGGGCGTGGTTCATGGCGTCCAGGTGGAGCGCGCCACTGTACGAACGACCTGGACGCCATGGGCCGCGTCTGCTCGGCTCTGCCTGGGTCGATGGTGGTCGGGATGGGAGTACCCCGCGCACGCCACTACGGACTCGCGGTCGGGAACGGCGCCCCCTCCATCCCGGTGCCGGCCGATCCCCCGCCGGAGGCATCGTCTTGACCGTGGGCCGTGCAATGCGGTGATCGACTCATGGCCACCGGTCCTATCCACATGTGGGCGCGCGTCGGCGGCGGCAGCGCCGAGCGGGCCGAAGGCAGGAGCGGCGCCCGCAGCGGAGCCGGGAAGCGCGCCCGGCGGAGCGGAGCGCAGCCGGGGCTGCCGATGCCGTACTCGACGCCGTACCCGTCGAACCGGAGACCGAGCCCGGGGATCTGCTGCGTACCGCGCTGAAGCTCCAGCGCCGGACGGAGGACGTGGTGCGGGAGGCCGTGGTCGCCGAGCGGGAGCGTGGGACCACCTGGGCCGAGATCGGGGAGGTCGCCGGTATCACCCGGCAGTCCGCCCACGAGAAGTGGTACGGCGATGTGCACGCCTGGGCGGCTATCGGCCGTAGCGCCCTGCCGCCGCACCTGAAGACACTCGAGGTGGCGGCCGAGGCCGACGCCCGGTACGCCGGGCTGCGTCCCGACCGACCGCACGCGGTGACCTCAGGGCTGGACGCCGTCCGTTTTCCCGGCTCCCACGCCTACGAGGCCAGCCTGCGGGTCCGCGGTTCCGCCCTGCACACCCGGCGCACGAAACTGGACGCGCGGGCCACGAAGCTCAACGAGGCGTACAGCGCGCTGCATGCGCACGGCCCTGCCAACGCGCCCATCGGTGACGATCCCCGCGCCATCGACACGCACCGCGGGCATGCGGACGCGGTCCGCGCCAACCGGCTCGCCATCGCGGCCGTACACGCGGAGATCGCCACCGTCTACGACCAGCTCGTCACCGCCGAGCCCTCCCTGGCCGAGGAACACCGCACCCAGTCCGACTGGCACCGCAACGCCTCCGAACAGGCCCGCGGCTACGCCGACCTCCTGAACGATCATTCTTGACGCGCCTGCTCATCAGGGACGCGCTCATTCCCGGTCCGAGTGATCTCGACGCCGCCCCGCAGCGCGCCGCCTGGGCCGTCGCTTTCCGCGCCGCCCAGATCTGGTAACCCGGTTCGCCGCGACACGCGAGCCGCCCCGGAAACCCCGCCGGGCCGCCCCTAGGCGTCGGAGCCGCGCCGCGCCGCCAGCAACACGGCGGCGCCAATCGCCACCGCCCCCACCGCACCCGCGGACCGCATCGGCCCGTGGGACGTGCGCCACGACAGCACCGACCACTTCGACTGTGCCGACAGCAGCGACCCCGTACTCAGCCAGGACCCCGCCGAGATCAGGGACAGGGCCGAGCCGATCGAGCCGACGGACAGGGCGCTGCCGATCGAGCCGACCGAGAGTGCCGAGCCCACGGAACCGATGGACAGGACCGAGCCCACCGAGCCGATCGACAGCACCGAGTCCTGCGACCACAGGGACAGCACCGAGTCAGAGGGGGTGTGACGCGCCGGTGACGCGAATGGCTTGGTCATGACGCCATTGTGCCCGTCACCGACACGCCGCGGTCAGTCCTGTGCCCCGTTCTGCTTTCTTCCGGTGAGGACCAGGGCCGCGCCCCCGATCACCACCAGGGCGATGGCGGTACCGGCGATCAGCGGGGTCGTGGCGGAGCCGCCGGTCTCGGCGAGGTTGACGTCGGTGGTGGGGACGGCCACCGTGGCGGGGCTGGGCTCGCTGAGCGTCTGGGTCGTGGCGCCCGTCTCGCTGCTGCGGGTGCGGCAGTCGAGGACGCCGGTGAAGCGCTTGGCGAGACCGCCGGGGCCGGTGATCGTGAAGTCGTACGCCTGGTCCTCCTGGAGCGGGACCGTCACCGTGCGGGACTCGCCCGCCGCGATGGCGTACTCCGTGCCCATCAGCTCGAACGCGAACTCCTCGTCGCCCTGGTTGACCGCGGTGATGTCCAGGCCGCCCTCGGTGCAGTTCCGCGCCGCGGAGAGGGCCGGTACGGCGCCCTCCTTCGCCCAGGTCGCGCTCGCCGTCGCCGAGACCGTCGACTCGCTGGAGCCGGCGAGGATCTGCGTCTGGCTCCGGCTCTCGGAGGCGAACGCACGGCCGACCGGCACCGTGGTCGAGGCCTGGACGGTGAGGTCGGCCGAGCCGGCCGCCGCGTCCTCGGGAACGTCGAAGTAGAGCTCGCTGCCGTTGCTCGCGGAGGTCACCGGCCTGCCGTCCTTGCCGACGATCCGCACGCCGCTCGTGGCCGCGTCGGCCGGCGGGGTGACCGTCGCGCCGGCCGCGTTGGTGTGCACCGTGACCGGGCCGAGCAGCTCGCCGGGGTGGCCGGAGACCGCGGGCGGGTCGAGCGTCAGCGACGCCGCCGGCTCCACGAGGTCACGGGCGCTCTTCTCCAGGTGGTCCGCGAGCTTCTCGGCCTGCGGGTCGACGGCGTCGACGTCGGCGTGGTCCGAGTAGCGCCAGATCGCCACCTGGGTGCCGGCCGCCGCGTCCTGCTCGGTCAGGCCCGAGGCGATACCGGCCTTGGCGGCGAGCGCCGCGAGATCGTTGACCTGGGGATAGGAGTTCTGCAGGATCCAACGGATCTTGCCCGCTCCCTTGTTGGCGCCCAGTGAGGTGCCGCTCCAGTCGGTCTCGTGGTACTTGGCGTCCTTCTGCGTGGGGTTGTAGAGGTCGACGCAGTACGTCTGCAGGGTTCCGCCGCCCTCGACGGACATCTCGAACAGCCCGGCCGGCACTCGCAGATCACTGTCGGTGTCGTGTATCACCGCGTCGCCGTAGGTCTTCAGGCCCCCTATGGTGGCCGTCGCCCCTCTCTGGTTCGGCGCCGCCTCGTCCGCGGACGCCGTGTCGGCGACGGCCACCGTCGCACCGGCGGCGAGCAGGCCGGAGACGAACGTGACGGCCGCGAGGCGAGCCGCCCCCCGTCCGCGCACGGACAGCGCAGAGAACGCAGAAAACACGGAATTCCCCTTCGAACAGGACCCGTTGACCAGCGGGGTGGCGGTCCCACCAGCAGAATCAGTAGCCCCGGGAGCTGTGTTCGGCATCCTAGGGACGCGGCCACCCCCCTCCTCCCGGGGATGCGGTCGGAAGATCGATCCGACTCGGAATCGTTATCGCGAGACAGGTCAACGCGCATGGCTTATCGACAAATCGACCAGAGGCATCCGGAACACATTCGCCGATAAGCCGCACTTCGGTCAGGAGCGCCGCGCCCCCGGCCGACGTCACGTCACCGCGACGGCCTCCTGTCGGTCCACGGACTCGGACTCACGCGGCGGTGTCTCCCAGGACGGCTCGGGCTGGGCGGACGAACCCGCGACGGTGTTCTCCGGCCGCTGTGTGCGGCGGAAGGCCGAGGTGCCGCGCGCGAGGTCGTGGCCGATCGCCACCGCGTCGATGTCGGCCGAGGTCCAGGCCGGCTGCCCCTCGCGCCCTTCCGAGCGCACCTTCAACCTGCCGTGGACGACCACCGGATCACCCACGTTGATCGACCCCGACACGTTGGTGGCGAGCTGGCGATTGGCCCACACCGTGAAGAAGTTGGTGTGCCCGTCCGTCCATTCGTTCTTCTCGCGGTCCAGATAGCGCGCGGTCGCCGCCAGCCGGAACCGCACCGATGCGCCCGTCGGCAACTCCCGGTACACCGGCTGTGTCGCCACGTTGCCCACCGCGCAGATCATCGTCTCGTTCATCGCTGGGATCCCCTCCCGGACATGCGTACGGGCCCGTCCCGTACGGCTGCTGCTGTCTGCGTGCCGACCGCGTCACCGCGATCGCCGCGAAGCCAGACTGCCTCCGCCGGGCCGAGCCCGCTGGGCCCTGTGGACGGTCCACGGGTTGTGGAGAACTCCGCCACCCGAATGAGTGAGCTTCTTCGAGTTGGCCACCGATCAGGTGACGGCCGGCGAAGCGCAACGGGCGAGGCCCCCGGGCTGTTGATCGAGATGTCTGACGCCTCAATCACGTTGCTCGGGGGCCTCGTTGGTCATCTATCCTGCCGCACTCGACCTGCCGCATGCGCTCGTGGAGTGGGTGACGATACTGATCGTCACCCGTGAGGGCGACCGGCGCTGCAAGCTCCGCCCGTCCCAGCGAGCGATGGTGGCACTGGTGTACCTGCGGGAGCACACCACCCTGGCGAAGATCGCTTCCGGGTTCGGGATCAGCGAGTCCACCGCTCACGCCTACACCAGCCGGGTCGTCCACCTGCTCGCCGAACGAGCACCGGGTCTGCTGAAGGTCCTGCGCGAGACCGAGGCGGACTTCGTCCTGCTGGACGGCACGCTCGCCGAGTGCGACCGGGTCGGCGACGGCCGGGCCGACTATTCCCACAAACACCGGCGCCACGGCGTGAACGTGCAGGTCGTCACCGACCCTGGCGGCCGGCTGCTGTGGCTCTCGCCCGCTCTGCCGGGCCGCACTCACGACCTGACCGCCGCCCGCACCCACCGGATCATCCGGACCTGCGAGCGCCAGGGTGTTCCCATCCTGGCCGATCTCGCCTACCAGGGCGGCGGCCCTTGGCTGACCACCGGCATCAAACGCAAGCCCCTGCAGGAACACCTCGATGGAGGAGCTCGCCGAGGCCGTCGACATCGACATGATCGGCCGCCATCTCTACACTCACCGCCACCGGAAAGACCCTCAACCGGGCGCTGGCCGCTGCACGAGCGCCGGTCGAGCGCGGCGTCGCGCGCTTGAAGTCCTGGCGCATCTTCCGCAGGTCCCGGTGCAGCCCGAATCGAATGACGTCAATCGCCAAGGCCATCCTCACACTGGAGCGGCAACGCTGAAGAAGCTCAGTGAACGGCTCCACGGACCCGCCCGTCACCCCACCGCCGTCACGCTCCTCACCCCACCGCCGTCACGCTCCTCACCCCACCCCGACGACCCTGCCGTACTGCTCCCGGACCTCCCGGTAGCGCAGCAGTTCCGCCGCCACCGGGTCCAGCACCCGCGCCCGCCCGCACCCGGACGCCGCCTCCCGCAGCCGCCGTTCCGCCTCCACGCCGTACCGCCGCGCGGGCCCCCGTGCCGCCATCCGGCAGCTCCACTCGACGATCGGGCCGCCGATGATGCCGGCCACCATCAGCAGCACCGGGACCCCCAGGTTCGGCGCCATGACCCCGACGATCTGGCCCACCAGCCAGAGCCCGCCGATGATTTGAAGGAGCGTCATGGACGCCTGCGCCAGTACGGCCACCGGCCACCAGCCCGGACGCGGCGGACGGCCCGGTGGCAGCCCGGCTCGGGCCGTCAACTGGTCCAGCGCCTCGGGCAGTCCCTGGGAGCCGCGTACGGCCGCCTCGCGCACCGCCTGTGCCCACGGCGCGGGCAGCCCCGCCGAGGCCCGGTCGGCGAGCGTCCGTACGGCCTGCTCCACCCGCTGGCGCGCGGTGGCCTCCTCGTCGGGCTGGGCACGCACCGGCAGTCGTCCCGTGGACGGTTCGCGCCGGTCCTCGAACCAGCGCCACAGCCGCAACCAGGGCGTACCGCACGCACGGTTGGCGTTGCGCAGCCAGGCGCGTTCGGCCGCCTCGCCCGCTGCGGTGGCACCGACCGCGTCCGCGAGCCGGGCGGCGAAGTCGTCGCGCGCCTCCTCGCTCAGCCCGGTGCGGCGGCCCGTCGTGTAGACAGGCCGCAGCCGCCACGCCGCCGCGTCCACATCGGCCGCGATCCGCCGCGCGGGAGCGCCGCGCTCCGTCACGAAGTGGCCGAGTGCCTCCCGCAGTTCACCGACACCGTCCCCGGTGAGCGCCGACAGCGCGAGCACCGTGGCGCCCGGTTCGCCGTACTCCCCGAGGGCGATCCCGTCCTCGTCCAGCAGTCGCCGCAGATCGTCGAGGACCTGCTCGGCGGCCTCCCCGGGCAGCCGGTCGATCTGGTTGAGCACGACGAACATGACCTCCGCGTGGCCCGCCATGGGCCGCAGATAGCGCTCGTGCAGGATCGCGTCGGCGTACTTCTCGGGGTCGACGACCCAGATGACGGCGTCGACGAGCGCGAGGATCCGGTCCACGTGCTCGCGGTGCTGGACCGCGGCCGAGTCGTGGTCGGGCAGGTCGACCAGGACGAGCCCGCGCAGCTGGGCCTCCGACTCGGCGCTCTGCAGCGGGCGCCGCCGCAGCCGGGGCGGGATGCCCATACGTTCGATGAGACTGGCCGAACCGTCGCTCCAACTGCACGCGACCGGCGCGGCCGTGGTGGGCCGTCGTACGCCGGTCTCCGAGATGGCCACTCCGGCGAGCGAGTTGAACAGCTGTGACTTGCCGCTGCCCGTCGCACCCGCGATGGCGACCACGGTGTGCTGCCCGGAGAGCCTGCGCCGTGCGGCCGCCTCGTCCAGGACCTGGCCGGCTTCGGCGAGCGTGCGGCTGTCGAGCCGGGCCCGCGAGAGCCCGACCAGCTCCCGCAGCGCCTCCAGACGGGAACGCAGGGGGCCGTCGTAGGTGAGCGGGGCTGCGGGCGGTGCGTTGTGCCCACGGGCCTCCATGGCGGCGGCCTGCTCGGTCTCGGCGGTGACCCGGCGCGCGATGAGGCCGTCGTCCCAGGCGTCCCCGGAGTCGTCGTCAGCGGGTGCAGCGGCACCGACCGGCTCCGGGGAGCCGCTGCCGGTGTCCCTGCGCCCGCGCCCCGCCCCCGCACGCGCGTGGCCGTCGGCGGGCGCCCGCCCCGGAGCCTCGCTCACGTTCCCCTCCTCGTCCCGCTCAGGACCGCTCTCCGACCCCGACACCGTCTCCACGCGCGCGTGCTCGTCCTCGCCCTCCGGCTCCACCTCGGCCTCCACCTCGGCCTCCACCTCGGCCTCGGGCAAGGGCTCCTCGACCGGCCTCTCCCCGTCTCTCTGCCCGTCCCTCGATTCCCCCGATACGGCGTCCCCCGCCTGCTCCGTGTGGTCCTGATCCGTGACGGCGGTCATCGGTCACCTCTCCTTCTGCAGTACGGACAGCGCGGCGATGAGTTCGGCCTGGGGCTCGGGGTGTACGTCGAGTGCGTCGAGCGGGGCGAGCCGGCGTTCGCGTTCGGTGTGCACGACCCGGTCGAGGTGCTTGGCGAGCAGCCGTCCGCCCCGGTCGCGCAGTCGCAGGGCTCCGTGGGCGCCGATCCGCTCGGCGAGCCCCTCACCGGCGACCCGCGCCCGGCGTCCGCCGAGCAGCGCGGTGGCGACGAGGGCGGCGACCGTCTCCGGGTCGGGCGCGACCCCGCGGTCGAGGTCGCGGATCTCCTCCTCGGCGTACTCCTCCAGCTCCCGCCGCCAGCGCCGTACGGCCATCCCGATCCGGTGCTCGGCGCTCTCCGGGGTCGGATCGCGGTCCGTCAGTTCCGGCGCGGCCGCGGCCGGTTCGCGCCGCCAGGCCTCGTCGACGCGTTCGTCGGCGGCGGTCACCGAGCACAGCAGCAGGGCGCCCAGGCTCTCCACGAGGGCGTCCAGCAGCTCGGCGGCGGTGCAGTCCAGGGGAAAGGCCCGCCAACGCTTGAGGGCGTCACCGGCGAGCACGGCACCGGCCTGGAGCCGCCCCCGCAGGCGCGCGTACTCGCTGTCGTACGCCCCCTCGACGGCCGCGGTGAGCCGCAGGGAGGCCGCGTACTGCGCGGCGGCCGCGGCGGCCAGCTCGGGCATCCGGGACTTGAGGGAGGCAAGCACCCCGCGGGCCGTACGGGCGACGGCGTGCTGCCGGGCCGCGGGATCCTGCACCTGGTGGACGAGCCAAGTCCGCAGAGCGGCCACGGCGGTGGCCGGCAGCAGCCCGCCGCCCCAGGCGGACTCGGGCAGCTCCGGCACCGTGAACCGGGGCACGTCGCCGAGGCCGGCCTTGGTGAGCAGGGCGCCGTACTGCCGCGAGACCTCGGACACGACCTGGTGCGGCACCCGGTCGAGCACGGTCACGAGCGTGGCGTCGTACTCCTTGGCGGTGCGCAGGAGATGCCAGGGGACGGCGTCGGCGTAGCGGGCGGCCGTGGTGACCATGATCCAGACGTCGGCCGCGCAGATCAGTTCGGCGGCGAGGAAGCGGTTGTCGGCGACCAGGGAGTCGACGTCGGGGGCGTCCAGGAGCGCGAGACCCGGCGGGAGGGTGTCGGCGGTCTCGATGCGGAGCACGCGCGTGGGGTCCTCGCCGGGCAGCAGGAGCTCGTCCCCCGCCTCCTGTTGAGGCACCCACACGCGCGTGAGGTCGGGCAGTACGCGCATTCCGCTGAACCAGTGATGGTCCTCCGGATGGCAGACCAGCACCGGTGTCCGCGTGGTCGGCCGCAGCACACCCGCCTCGCTCACCCGCCGTCCCACAAGGGAGTTGACGAGGGTCGACTTGCCGGCCCCGGTGGAACCGCCCACCACGGCCAGCAGCGGCGCTTCGGGGTCCCTCAACCGGGGCACCAGATAGTCGTCGAGCTGGGCGAGCAGTTCGTCGCGGTTGGCACGCGCGCGTGGGGCCCCCGGCAGGGGCAGCGGAAAGCGTGCGGCGGCGACACGGTCGCGCAGGGCGGAGAGTGCGTCGAGCAGCTGAGGCCGTACGTCCAAGGTCACCACATGTGAAGAATGCCCAATTTTAGGGGAATTCTGAAGCATATGAGCATGTCTGCGCGCCGACGGAACACATCGGACGGAAGGGGCGACTGGGACACGGGCACAGTCCAGGCATAACGAGTGCACAACACCCGGGGCGCAAGCGGCCAAAATCGGTGCACGATTCGTACCTGCCTGCGATTATCAGGACCGCTTCACCGAACCTCCACATCGAGCCACGGAGGCGAAGCAACAGGGACGAGGACACGGGAGCCCTATCCTTGTCCCCGGCAACGTCACGGACCGGCCCACACCCGGGCACCCAAGACAGAGGCCACCACACCCGGCCCCCGTAGCTCAGTGGATAGAGCAGGCGCCTTCTAAGCGCTTGGCCGCAGGTTCGAGTCCTGCCGGGGGCGCTCTTTCCTCGCTCTCCTTCGGGAGGGCGTTTTTGCTGCTCAGAGCGGGGATCGCTCGGTACGACGAAGCCCCGGACACTCCCCTGACGATCAAGGGAGGACTCCGGGGCTGTCCGGCTGTCACCGGGGTTTTGCGGGTGGCTGTGTCGAATACGTGTCGAAGTTCTTTGGCTGAAGATCAACCAGAGTCGGGCGGCTCGGGGAGGTCTCCGGCGGCTTCAAGCCGCTTCTTCAGGTCCGGCAGTTGCCCGTCGACGCACCGGGCGTAGGTGGCCAAGCAGCACGGGCACGCTGTTGCCGGCCCACTCGGCCACCTGGGCGGGCGGGAAGCCGTCGTTGAGCCACTTGGTGAGGCGGGTGTGCCGGTTGTCGTACACCCGCTTCCCGGTCGGCGAGTCGAAGACGTGCGGAGCCAAGGCCGCCTGACGAGCACTACGCCAGGCACGGCGGATCACGGAGCCAGCGAGGATGCCGCCGTTCTCGCCCTGGAACAGCAGTTCACCCGGCTTGAGCCCTTCGTCTTCAATGTGCTGCCGCAGGACGCGAGTCAGGGCGGGATGCCCCGGCACGGATCGTGTGTCGCCTTCAGCGCGGCCCTTGAGATCGCGCCGTTCGTGAATCTCACCCGTGTCGGTCCATTGCTTGCCAACCTCGGGTGTCGCGGTGTGGATCATCAGTTCGCACCACTGGTCGTCAGCGTCGATGTCGGGCAGGTGCACATCCCGCACGTGCATGGCGACAGCCTCTTCGGGGGCGCGGCCCGCAGTAGTACAGCGTGGCGAAGAAGGCGTGCAGTCGCTTTCCTCCCCGGGGACGCCGGCGAATCCAGTCGAGGAGCGCCGCTGCCTGCTCGGAGTTCATCAAACTGCGCTTGTCCACGGCGTTGCTCGTCTTGGTAGCAGTCGTCACCTCTTTGCCCTTGGGGAGGGGGTTGGGCAGGTCCACAGACTGCCCGACGCGCCGGAAGCTTACGGGGCCATGATCACTCGCGCCAAAGCAGCTCCCGGCCAAAGTCGCTACACCGACCTGTGGCCACAGCTAGGCTTTCCCGCTAGTGACTTACATGCCGTTGGGGGAGGTTCCGAGCCAAGATGACGCAGGAAAGCCCGTATCAGCACCTCCGGAAGATCGCGACTTCAGCTCCATCTGATTTGGCGATATGGAAATCAGGACAGTTTGCGCTGCCCATCGCGTTGTTTGAGGTTTCCAAACGGCGACTCTCCGATAAATTCAAGCGAATCAAAGCCGGTGGCTCCCCGGATGACGATGGGGAGATCGGAGGCAAGTGGGCCTCAGCGGCGAGCCACTTGACGGAGTGGGCTTTCCGTTATGGCGATCAGGCTGAAGAGGGAAGAGAGCCGACCGAACAAGACGCAGTCGCTGCCGTCAACCTAGCCGAGAAGTGGAAGGCGCTTGATATCGCCCTTAACGCCGGGAAGGCAGATCGCGCGAAGATCTCACAGCCGAAGCGAGGGTTTTGGGTTGATCCCTTCAATGATCCACGAATGGAAGTCTTGGATATCCTCTTGGAGGGGGTCGACACTCTCGCCGAGCCAAATCTTACCGTGGGTCCTGATCTGAGCCCTGCAATTACTCATCTCAATTCCATATGCGTTTCAGGCCCCGATGAATCGGCCGCAGTCCCCAAATGGGTAGTTGGCCTATTCGTGCAGCATTCGAAAAACCAGCTGCGCGCCCAGCGTTGGGAGATACCAGGATCTACCGATATCGGAGGCATGACTCTCGATGAAGTCATCCCTCTGTTCGGGACCCTGCGTGGAATCTCCCACGTTAGCTGGGAAGTGTTCATCCGCTCTCCAAGCCTGACCATGGCCAATCCAACCTTCCAACGGAGTGATCTCGCCCAGATGATCGCTCGCTACAATCCGGATTGCGACAAGATCGAACGTTTCCTGGAACTTTTCATCTATCGCGGCCAGAACGGCAGATCTCCACTCTCAGCACCACTCATCGAGTGGAATGGCTTGCTGATCGTAACTCCGCATTTGCTACACGACTCTTTGACGGAGCGACTGGTCCTTCGTGGCGCGTCGGCAGACCCTGCCACTTCCGGAAAGCTGGGCATAGCTCTTGGTGATCTATGCAGTCGATGGGCAGTTCGCTTGCGCGATATCCCAGGCGTCGAGGTTAGGGAAGAGGTAAAAATCTCCGACGCTGGAAACAAGAAGTTGGGCGACCTCGACATCGTCGTGCTCGACAGAAGCAAAATGCAGGGACTGATTGTCGAGGCCAAGTGGCCCGTCGACGCCAGGACCTTGAATGATGCCCGAAAGCAAGAAGACGCCATAGACAAAGGGCGGCTGCAAATCGAAAGGCTTCAGGCACAGATGGGAAGCGACGTCAAAGTCAGATTTCCCCCCGGATGGCCTAACTTCCACGATGTTCAGTGGAAATGGATTGTCGGGACAGCTCGATTTCTGGATTCGCGACGAATCAAATCGACCGTCCCTTCCACCAGCTTGCGCCTAGTCGAATCACTCCTACCTGTAAACTCATTGCAAGAATTTTTCGATGCATTGGAAAACCTTACGCTGCCTCGGGAAGGCGAGGATTTTCGGCTCGGGTGGGAAAAGGTAAGGATTGGCCAGCATCTAATCCATGTGCGAACCATCAGAATAATGAAGCCTCGCCCAGCAGGTCCTCCGCTTGGCCGACGACGTGCCGACGGATGGACGTGAACCGATCCTACATGCGGGACGCTGTTCTCAATCGATGAACGGCGCCCCGCTAGCTTCAATCTGACGTTGACACTCCAGAGACCTGCGAACGCCAGTTAGCGCCCAACTTACCCCGTAGGGGATTCCTCATCTCGAATTTGCTTGAGGGCAAATTGATACGCGTCGCGCTTTCTGACTCGGTCACACGCATCGTGCACTCCGAGATCTTGCAAGATTCGCGCCCTCATAATCCACAAGAGGATCTCGCCATGCCAATGACGACTCGCCGAGCTCAGGCCTCCGTTCGCCCCACCATGAGAGACACCTGTTCGAGCCCATACGACATTCTTACAGAAGTCTGGAGCCGCACTCAAGAGCTCCTGCCCCAGCGACCCTGTCGAGCGCACCACATCTTCTACGCGCTTCGATAGCGGCTTATCGTTTCTCCCTTGGATCACATTTTTCGCCCACTGCGTCACATCATCGGTCAGGTGGGCATCTTCAAGCGCAGAAACGACCGCTGCAACACGCTGCTTATGGTCAGCTTTCGGCAATTCTGCGCTACCATATGTCGCCTTGCGTGCCCCATGATATGCCTCCATGCTCTGGAAGTAGGAGGCGAACCGGTGCTCCTCGTACGTGAATGGAGCATAGAACGGTGCCAAGAGCAGCGTTAGACTCTCGCGGAGTTCCTGCCGAAGGTCAAACCATTTAGGCAGCAATTCACCGGCGAGCATGGTCGCAGTATGGAGAAGCAGTAGAGTCGGCGCGCTGTAGCTGTGGATTTTGTGTTCATTTACCGGGGCAGTTGACTGCCGAGTTTCGAAATAAGCCTCACACCATTCAACCGAGCCATACGGCTTGAGAGCAACTTTCGTCATGGAGAGCGGCCTCCCCAGGGAGACAATCAACAGATCATGGAACGGCCGCGCATACCGCTCAAACAGCTCACGCCACTCGCATACATGTTGACTTTGAGCGTAAAATGAACACCACCTCTCAAAGTGGACACTAGATTCATTCATGCGCCCCTCTGCGCCACTCTTGATTGCCAGTTCGACGTTACCCCATGAACCAATTGCGAGCTCAACAGTATTCGGATGCAGTACTGGATCTGCCGCTTTGGAATAGGTGTGAATCGATGGCGCTCCTGCCCATTCCGCCAGGTAATCAAAGTTAACTCTAATCCCGGTGAAACTCGGCTCTGAAAGGTGCTGCCCTAGGACCGCCAGACCCACTCGATGCGTCTCTTCCCGCGGGGGCAGCGTTGTGGAAAGTCCGCTTACTTCAACTAGAGTGATTTCCTTGCCATCTCTAGACTCTCCGTAAACCAAAGGCGTGATGACCCATTTAGCGAATCCGAGGGTTATCCCGGAACTATCTTCTTCCATCGGCCGCAGTGCCCCAAAAACCCTCAGAGAGATCCCCTCTGCGGAGTACACCAGCGCCCCCGGTATTTTGTTCGAATTCCCTGGTAGCCACCAGGAACCCTCTATCTCGCGGTAGTCCATCGTGGCAGTCTGCCCGAGACTGGAGCCAGAGCAGAAGAGGCAGCCTCCTTCGAGTTACTCAGTTTCGCGGAAACGGCTGGCGAGAGGCACTCCTTCATGTACACCTGCTTGAGCGAGCACGACAGCACTTGGGCCGAGGAGTTGGGGACAGAGATGCGCGGTAGAGAGCTGCCGTACCCAGACGGGATCGGTCAGGAGGACGCGGCGCAGTGGATGCAGGAGTGTTTCGCGGATGAGGGTGTCGACCGCTCCGAGGAGCCCGCAGTGCTGGTGCGCGCGAGCGCTCCAGGTAACCGCGCGGTGTTCCACAGCGACGAACAGTGCGGGCTGATCGTCGGCGAAGGCCGGCGATTGGATGACGCCAGTTGGATGCTGGTGGGCGACGCTCAGGCGGTGGGTTATCGGCCGTGCTGGCGCTGCGGGTCGCCCGAGAGTTAGGAAGACCTGGCCGAGGCCACCAAGGTCCCGCCGTGGCCCGCCAGTTCAGGGGACCACTACAACGCGTCAGTCGGCTGCCGCTGTCGAATGTGTGTCGAAGTTGGCGATCGTAGGGCTGCCCGCGAACAGCCCCGCAGGTCAGAAGCCTGCTGCCCCCCAAACACCAGGCGCCTTCTAAGCCTCAGGTCGCTCACTAGGTCATGATCTGTTGATGGATGAGTACGCGTGGCCCACGGGCCCGGACCTGCCGGCCGCAGACGTAGTTCTCGGGAGCTGGGCGGCAATCGTCGCAGCTCTGCCAGTCGGAACCCACATCACCGGAGAGGTCATCGGCCGCCAGCCCTTTGGCGTCTTCATGCGCATCGACGGTGTGCCCAACGCCGTGGCGCTGGCCGAGATCACGGCCATGCCACTGGGGATGGAGCTGCCCGCTCTCGGGGCCTCCGTCGAGGGGGAAGTCTTCTGGCACGCCCACAACCACCAGGTGAGGGTCCGGCTGGATGGGTGGCGGACGTCTGCGGAGTGATCGTTCCCTGGGCCGTCCCTGGGCCGTCCGACGCCCCCCGAGGTCACTCGACGACAACCGGCAGTGACAGTCGATCTACAGCCGCCGACGACGAACCCCCAGGTCACAGCCCCCCGACCAAACGGGTTACCACCCGAGGGTGGACGTCAGGCAAGATGGGGTGTTTCTTACCGTGAGTAGATCACCTGTCGCCGAGGCAAGCCAACCGAGGAACTGTATGAGCACCGTCTACGTACGCATCGGGGACCACCGGACCAGTTATCACACGGACGTTGACTGTCCGTCACTGAACGGGAAGCGGGACACCTACGCGGGTCAGGAGTCGATGCCCGAGGAGGAGGCCAAAAAGCAGGAGCTCACAGCCTGTGGACACTGCAAGCGGTAACTCTGCAAGCGCCACGACTGTCCAGTCACTTAGGTGGGCCGACGGCAACCTGTGTCTCGCAGTCACGCGGTGAGTGTCTAACTGCGTGACAACGCCCACGCACAACGGCGAACAAGCACGGACGCCTGCGGACCATCAGGGCAGGCGAGAGGCGCACCAGCCCCAGGCAAAGCCCCCACCCAAGTTGCTTCGGGACGAAGAGGTCATCGGTTCAAACTCCCCAGCCCTGACAGGCGAACCTCCTCGTAACGACCTTGATTGATCCACCTGGGTCTCAGCTGCGGGTCCAAGTGGGAGCTCTGGCCCAGCCAGTTGGCGCTTGCCTCGCTCAGAACCTCCTTGCGTCCGAGAGGGAAGCCGCAGCACTCCTGAGGTCGTCAGCGGCGTCGTGCAGATGGGCCGGCAGTTCTGCCACACGCATCAACGCCTGAGCGGCTGAGGCCAACAGGCTGACGTTGTCTTGCAGGTGCGCAAGATCGTCTCCCGCCTCCATCAGTAGCGGTGCGTTGTCCCGGAGATGCGCCAGGTTACGGCTGGCTTCGTAGACCATCCAGGCCATGTCTTCTGAGATGCCGGGAGTCCGGCCCTGTGTGCGCTCAAGATCTGACTTGAGGACCCTGAGGAGTGACGACAGCTCCGGCACTCGCTCCGCGAGAGTGCCCAACACCGGAGCAAGCCGATCAACATACTGATCTTGCGCTTCCTGGATCATCTTGACTAGCCGAGCTTCGGTCAGTCCACTTAGTCCTGCAAGGGCGTCCTGCCCCTCGGCTTCGCGAACACGCTTCCATCCCTCAAGGATGTCTACGGTGTACCTGTCGCCGTCCACACCGTCTACGCGCTTATGGTGCACATTGCACAACAACAGCAGGTTGGCGAAGCTGTTCCGTTCTTCCACGCTCCACAAGGGGTCGTACCGCTTCCCGCCAGCTTTCAGAGCGCGTATATGGGCAATGTCCAGGTTGAGAACGGGCTTGCCGTCGATGATGCGTACCGTCGGTGCCCCACACCTGGGGGCGTAGCAGCCGCCCCTCGCTAAGGTCATGAGCGCGGCGATGGTGGTGTTGTCGTACTTCCTGTGCGTCTCCTCGGCCATGGTGCCCCCCTCTAGTCGACGGAACTACTCGGAACGATAGAGATGGGCACTGACAACAGGTCCGCTACGCCGGTCAGTTGATGGGGTACAGCGTGGCTGAGGCCGGTGGGGGTGCAGCGAGACATACGGGCCCGCCTGTCCGTCGGCGCACCCGCCGTCGTGGCGGGCTGTCGTCGGTGGGCCGGGCGCGGCAGGATCTTGAGGGCTGCAATCCGCCGGGCACGATAGGGGCACCGCCGACGCTGGTCGACGGTGCCCGGGGGGCGCGGCGTCAGCAAGCGTCGTACTTCCAGGCGCCGCCCTCAACCGTCCACGGCTGTCCCTGCTGGTCGAACTTTGGCAGGCCCTTCACCTTGTACGAGACGCGGCCCATGGCCCCTGAGACGGTGGCGTGCACATCCGTCGCCGGATGGTCGGGCCCGTAGTCCTTCGCTGTCTGATCCACGGTGGCCGCGTACGTGGCCGGGTCTGCCTTGGCGCGGCAGCGCTTCGACAGGAAGGCGTACGCCCCCTCCCCGGCCCCTCCGAAGTAGAGGCTCACGTACGTGTCCGCGACGCGCTCCAGTTCGGTGGCGTCGGGCGCCCTCGGGGTCATGGTCGGCGTCTCGGCGGCCGTGGTGGGGCTGCTGTTCGGGGTGTCGGCTTTGTCGTCGCTGGACGAGGAGCAGGCAGCGAGGGTAGCGAGCAGGGCGGTGGTGAGTGTGATGGTGGCGCGGGTGCGCATGTGTCCCCCATGAACGGTGTGCTGGAGGGGGCATGGTGCCACGCGGGGCATGGTTGGGGCCCCGCCCGGGGGAATTCGGCGGGGCCGTGGGACCAGCCTGCGGCCGCTGTTTCAGAAGCGGTGTGGTTCGCTCACCCCCAGGAGATGACCCCGACTGGTTGCGATGCGGAGCACGTCCCGGAGAGTCCCGGTCAGTTCCCCGGTCAACCGTCGTAGGTCCTCCGGGTCCGTCTCCTGGTCGTCGAGGGTGGCCGAAGCGTGCTCCAACAGGATGGCCGCCGCGTCGAGTTGGTCCGCTTCGATGTTGTCGGCCAGGCGGGACATGTAGCCGCCCTTGTCATCCGTGCTCAGGTAGCAGGGCTTGCCCTCCGGGCCCGACCACGGGAGGAGGCGCAGTTCGTTCTGTGCTGTCATCCTGCCGTCTGCCTCTCGTCGGGCGTGTGGTGGGTGGTGAAGACTGCGTCGGCTCGGTCCCCTGGGAAGACCAGAAGGGCCGCCTCGACCACTCGGCCGGTGCGGTCGGTTGCGACGCGCGTAACCGCCAGAACTGGCGCGGCGGAGTTGGTTCGGAGAGTCAATGACTCGTCCGACGTCGGCGGGCGAGCGCTTACCGTCTCCCGAATTGCAGCCGGCGGAGGACCGAGTACGGCGAATCTCTTGACTGCCTCCGGGCACGGGGATTCGTCGTCGAGCACTCCGGCCGGCGCCAGGTCGCGCGGGACGTAGATACGGGCCAGCCCGTGCGGTGACTCCCCCTCGTGGCTGACGCAGAAGAACTCCGCGAGAGGGCTGCCCGTCGGCACCCTCAGCAAGGTCGTCAGGTGTCCGTCGGCCTGAACCGTTGCGGTACGAATGGTGACGCGTAGGGCCGCTTCGGCGGCGGTCCACGGGTCCAGCGTCCCCCAGCCACCCACGTACATGATTCGGCTGAGAGGGCGACGGACGAAGTTGCCCTTGCCGTGGATCTTCTCGACGAGGCCTTCGCCCTGGAGCACCGCGAGGGCACTCCGCAGCGTCACAGTGCTGGCCTTGTACCGGGAGGCCAAGTCAGCCTCGGACGGGAGTCGTTCGCCGGGCTTGAGGTGGCCGGTCGTGATCTGGTGCCGGAGATCGTCGGCGATGTCGTGATGGCGTGAAGGCACGGATCGGGTCACCGCCTTCTCAGCGTCCGCACGGCAGCGAGCCGAGTTCGCGTGTGTATGGTCAGCAGCTCGCCGGACTCGAAGAGGATTTGCTTCGCGCCTTGGGAAAGCTGGAAGAGATCTTGCACCCGGCAGGCCCGGCCACCGAGTTGGATGATGTCGCCGCGCTGCACGGTGGCCGCGGTCACCTCGACGTTGGATGCCAGCGTGCCGCCGGGTGCCCACTCCCTCACCGCTGCACCTCCGAGGGCGCGATCTGTCCGGACATCGAATGGCACGGGCAGTCACACGCCTCGTAGACCACCGGCAGGTCGACCGGCGCCGGGGCCGGCGAGGACTCCGCGCAGGCATGGTGGGTGCCGATCCGGCATGCAGTGGACCGGTAGGGAACGGCCGAGGCGTCCGTGACGCGGGTCTGTCGACGGGGAGGCATCAGTGGACCCCCACCAGGCCCGACCACGCGTCGGCCGGCAGATAGGCAGCAACGACCACTTCGCGCGTTCTCACGCGCTTCTCCCAGGCCAGTACGTATGGGCGGACGAGCCCCATGTCCTCACCCTTGAGCGTTTGCCTGTGGTCCACGTCGTCGGAGGCGCGCCAGCGGGCGGCCGTCGTCCTGTCCAAAGGCAGGGAGGAGGCGGGGGCGGCCGACGGCCCGGAGGTCGTTAAGGGGCGGCGGTGCCTGCCCTTGGGGAAGTGCCGCTCTCTGGTGCGCGAGACGGCACGGCGGATACGGTTGAGCACGCTGCTCAGCTCCTATCGCTGATAGCCCGGTCCCCCGACGTCGCCCGTCGCGGGGACCTCTTTGCGTACGACCGCCCAAAGGGTGCGGCCGCTCAGGCTGGTGGCGACGAGACCGAACCGGTCAGCCGCGGCCACTACTTCCAGTGCCTCTCGCCATAAGTCGGCGGAGAGCGATTCCGGCACCTCGGCTTCGACCGACGTGTGCCGGGGGTGTTCCTCCACTCGCGTGAGAAGCCCGATGGCGGACAGCCGTGCGGCGATGGCCGCCGCGCTAATTCCCGAAGCGGGCACAGGGCAGCCTCCGTCACCAGAGATCACTTTCAGTGAAGTTAGTTAACTAGATTAGAGCTAGTGGACTAGATTTTCCATATGCCTGAGCAACCGCCCTATCTCCGCATCGCCGACGAACTCCGGCGGCGGATCGCGGAGCACGTGTGGGAGCCGGGAGACCGCCTGCCCTCCCGCGCCCAGATCGGCGAAGAGTGCGGCGTGGGCGAGAACGTCGTGCGCCGGGCGCAGGAGTTGCTGATCTCCCAGGGTGTGTTGGAGGGTCGCGCCGGATCAGGCACGTACGTCGCCGAGCCTCGACAGCGAGTGCGGGTGGTCCGTTCCTCGGCGCGTGAGCAGCCCGACGGGTCGCCCTTCCGTGCGGACATGAAGGCTGTCGGCAGGCAAGGGGACTGGGAGAGCCGGACCGACGCCAAGGTGCCGGCGCCTGCGGAGATCGCGGCACGGCTGGGCATCGCCGAGGGCGAGCTGTGCGTGCGTACGACGTACGAGTTTCTGGCGAACGGCAGGCCCGTGCAGTTGTCGACGAGTTGGGAGCCGTACGACCTCACGTCCGGCACGCTCGTCGTCCTCCCCGAGGGAGGGCCGCACGCCGGGGCGGGCGTGGTGAACCGCATGGCCGCGATCGGCATCACCGTCGGCCACGCCGTGGAGCAGCCGGAGCCGAGGCAGGCGACCGCCGAGGAGGCGTCACTCCTTGGCATCCAGAAGGCCGCCCTCGTCACGCACATTCGGCGGACGTACTACAGCGACGAGGGGCGGCCCGTGGAGACGGCGGACATCGTGGTGCCTGCCGCTCACTGCGAGATCGTCTACGAGATCCCGATCAACCGCTAGCCAGCGGCGAGCCTGCCACCGGATGGGGCCACTCGTGCGTCGGCGGACGTTGACCTCTTCTCAACGCGAGCTCGAACATGGCACGTATGAGCAGAGATTGCGAAGTGATTGTTATCGCGTTCGGAGCCCGAGAGGTGATGGAGCCCCTTACCCAGCCCGACGAGCATCGCGCGTGGCACCAGTGCTTCGAACCGATCCCCGGTATGGACGCATGGGCCATCGACTTCTGGCGACTCAACTGGACAGGGCTCCTGCCTCACTTGGAGAAGATGCCTTGGCCCGTCCCTAGCTCGGTCCAAGTCCTGCTTCGGGACCAGGACGACGACTGCTTCGGGCTCTGGATGCTGCATGAGGGCAGACTGAAGGAGGTTCCACTCCCATGCACTGTCAGGGAAGCCGATGACGTGGCTCCGCTGGGTTCTATTCTCACCCGTACTGACCGGGAAGGATGCTCCGCCGACTGACAACCGACCCGGCGGAAGCCGTCTGCCGAATGTGTGTGGAAGGCACCGCACGTCCACGGTCGTCAGCCGAAGAACCCGAGGTCAGAGGGCATGCACCGGTGATCTCACCAAACGCCTTCTAAACACTTGGCCGCAGGTTCGAGTCCTGCCGGGGGCTCCCTCTTCCCACCCTCCCATCGGGAGGGCGTTTTTTGCTGCTGACAACTCCTCCGCGTCACGCCCATCACGTGGTGTGGCACGCCTTCGCCAAGGCCCGGATCGCGGGCATGGTCCAGACGTTCGGCCCCATTACCTTGTACGAACCGCGACTGGCTTCATGGGAACGCTGCCGGGGACGGCCCGTTCCGGGACCAACTGCCCTGCGAGGTGAGCGGAGCCGAGTCCTTCCTCCCCACGGACTCGCTCCCTGACGGACCACACGTGGTTCTCGCACGGGTGGATCTCGGCGTAGGGGCGCAGGCAGATGCTCCGGCCATCTCACGCAACCTTCACTGCCAGCTGTCGTCCTGGACGTGAGGATTCTCGAGTTGCTCGCCACCAGGGTCTCGGGACGTCACACCAGGGGCGGCAGCGTCAGTAGCATCACTCGCCCACTTCCTGGCTGGCACCGGTCTGATGGACAGCCTCAGTTCGCTCCTCGAAGCTGAGTCTCAGGCAATCGCGCCCGCCAAGAGGCAAGACAGTGCCGAAGCCTGGGCCTCACGATGGCTCTCCGGCGTTTCTGCAAGCGAGGGGTTCGCAGCAGAGTGACGACACCCGCCGGTTCAGCGGTCGCCGTCGCAGGATCGCCTCGTTGCAGCGACCCGAACGATGGCAAATAGGCATACAGGTTGAAGGAGGGCCCGATATCGGATCATCCTTGCCGTCATGAGTCTCGTCTCCGCCTCCTTCGATGTGCCCGCGATGGGCGACTACGCCTATGACTGGGCCTTGGTTGATGTGGAGACCTCGGGTCTCATGGCCCGGCGAGACCGTGTGCTGTCCGTCGCGGTGATCACGATCGGTCCGGACGGCGAGCAGACCGGGGAGTTCTCGACGCTGCTCAATCCGGGCTGCGATCCGGGGCCGGTGGAGGTGCACGGGCTGACCGTCGAGCGACTACAGGGTGCGCCGACCTTCGACCAAGTGGCCGGGCGGATCGGAGCGATGCTCGAGGACCGGGTCCTGGTCGCCCACAACGCCCAGTTCGACTACGACTTCCTGGCCTACGAGTTCGCCCGTGCGCGGATGTGGCTGCCGGTGTCTCAGCGTCTGTGCACCCTGGCTCTGAATCGCCAGGTGGACCCGCCGACGGACGACATGAAGCTCGGCACCCTCGCCGCCCATTACGGCGTCCCCCAGCAGCACGCTCACGATGCACTGGACGACACCCGCGTACTGGCCGGGATCCTACGGGCGTCACTGCGCGAGGCAGCCCGGCTCGATCTGCCGTTGCCGCTGGTGACCTGCCCGCCCCGGGCGGAATCCCCGTTCACGCCCAAGCCGCCCAAGACTCCCTGCGCCTACCGCAATCCGGGACGGCTGACTCCCGGCGGACCGCTCCAGCAGGGCATGAAGGTCGCGATCACCGGTGATACCGCGCACGCCCGGGCGGAGCTGGTCGGGCGGGCGGTAGCCGCCGGGCTGAACATGATGACCTCCGTCAGCCGGCACACCAGCGTGCTGGTCACCAATGAACCGGCGTCCGGTTCGGCAAAGACCCGACGCGCACTCGCCGAAGGCGTGCCGGTCATCGACGAGCACACCTTCCTGCGGCTGCTGGCCGACGTACGGCCGGGGACCGCGCATGACGCGACGGCCGTCGCTGTCGCCCCGGTGGCCGAGCCGGAAGGAGAACCCGTCGTTGGCCCCGTGGATTTGGCGCCCACCACGGCTTCTGCCGCACCCGTCTCGGAAGCACCAACCGTCCCCACGGCCGTGCCCGGTGCGTCGGTGCCCGCTCCACGCCGGCCAGTACCGTCCGTCGGCGCCTCGGACAAGCCCCTGGCCAGGCGTCGGGTGCTGGTACTCGGTGGCGCCCATGCCGATGCCGCGGCCACTCGTACCCGCGTCGTCGAGCTGGGCGGGTCCGCGGCGGTCAACCTGTCCGCCAGCGTCACCGATGTCGTCCTCCTGCCGGGCGGGGAGGGCGATCGGCGCATGAGCCGCATCACCGCGCTCGAACTCCCCCTGCACGGCCCGCACTGGCTCACCGCGCCCATCGGCACCGGCCAAGACGCAGCGGCCTTCCGGCCTCAGGAACCGCACGTGCTGCCGAGGGGAGGCGTCATCGACCTGCCCATGCCGCACGGCACCCCCGCCCCCGAGTGGTACCTCACCGCCGGCTGGGCCCCTCAGTCCGACTGCGCGATCGACGTCGTCGCCTTCCTCCTCGACGAAGACGAACAGGTCACCTTCGACGAGGACTTCATCTTCTACGGAGCCCCGGAGAGCCCCGCCGGGACGGTGCGGCTGCTGACCGGCGGTCCCGCCGAACAGACCATCGCCCTCGGCCTGGCATCCCTGCCACCCGCGACCCGCAAGGTCGTCGTCGCCGCGGCCGTCGACGGCACCGCCACCTTCGGCACGGTCGGCGCGATCCAGATCGGCGCGGCCCCTGGTAGCAGCGGAGCGCCGCTGACCCGGGCCACCCTGGACGCCGCCACCACCGAACGCACGATGCTGCTCGCGGAGATCTATCGCAGAGGTCCGGTCTGGCGCCTACGCGCCGTCGGACAGGGCTACGACCACGGCCTCGCCGACCTCGCACGCGGCTACGGCGTCGACATCGTCGACTGAACAACGGTGCCGGAGGCGGAGGTCTGTGTGTCGCCCGGGGCGGGTCAGGCCCGACAGCGCGGTGCGGGTGCTTGGTGCCGCAGGGCCCGGAGACCGTGGTGATCCGGTCCGGGTAGGCAAGCAGCACGGTGTTGCCGGCCGACGAGGCGGGCCCCGCGTGGTCGGTCGTGGCGCACTTCTCCTGCGCGACCACGGAGGCATCGCCATGGTCGTCGACCCACTGCGCACGGACCGTGGATCTGGTGGTTCCACTCCCGGTCGCGGACACCCCCCGCCCGGCAACCGGCCACACCGTCCTTCGCCTACGCCCGGTCGCGGTGGCCACGGTCGTCAACGAGGTCACGTCCGACGCCACGCCGAGCGCCGACTCCACACCGAGCGCCGACTCCACACCGTGCGCCGACTCCGCCCTGCGCGGCCGTACTCATACCCCCTGGAGCTCAGGCACACCGCTCCCCACCGCCCATGCAGCAACGACATGAGGACATCAAGGATCCCCACCACCAACTTCCCTTCACATAACACCCGTTGTCCTGACTGAAGTTCTCGTGTTCCACTAATTTCCATCCACCACATCGGTCACCCGCTCCCGGGCGGGAGAGCATCCACGGGGGAGATGCGTGTATGAGGACTTGGGCTTCGAGAAACTCCTCGACGAGGACGGTTTCTTCGCACAGCTGTTAGGGCGGTCGCCGTCAGGTGAGGAACGCGTGCTGTTGTACGGCCCTGACCTGCCCGTGGTGCTGCTCACCGGCGGCCCGGGGATGGGCAAGGGGCGGCTGCTAAGGGCGGTGCACGACCGTTTCGCCCGCCGGGTGCCGGTGATCCATCTGGACTGCGCGTCACGGGAGTACGCGGACCGGGCCGGACCGGAACCCCGTGCCCGCTCGGCGGTGACCGAGGCCCTGGTCGAGGCCGCCCTGCTGCTGCACACCTGGCGGGGAACGGGCGGCGCGTTCACCTTCCCGCGGCTCTTCGCGGGCCTGGCGGTGATCGCGACCGGCGTCGCGGATGGCGACCGTGCGGCGATCAGGACAGAGGTCGAGCGGTACGAGGAGCTGCTCCAGCAGCCGCGCCTGCGCGGTCTGGGGACGCGCGACTTCTGGCGCGGCGCGCTCCTCGGGGCCGTACGGAACATGCTCGGGGACCTGGCCGGACAGGCGCTCGGCCCGTACGGGGCCGCCGCGCTCACCGCACTGCTCGACGCCCTCTTCGAGCACCTGACGCCGCGGGTCGAGGCGGAACTGACCCGGCTCTACGGCGAGTATCCCGGCGCGGCCGGGATACCCAAGCACGGGCTGCGCAGGCTCGCCCTCGGCTTCCAGGCGGGCGGCGAGCCGCGGGAGGACGCGGAGCGCTTCCTGTTCCGGGCGCTGCGCGAGGATCTGGACGCGGCGTACGGCGGTCTGGGCGGCTGGCTGGGCCGGGTCGGACGCCCGGCACTGCTGCTGGACCACGCCGACGAACCGCTGGGCGAGCGGCTGCTGCGCGGCGCGCTCACCGACCGCCGGGACGGGCAGCGCGACCGTGTGGTGATCGTGGGCACGGCGCGCCGGGCGGACGGCGGCGCCTTCCTGCACGGGGGTCTGCCACCGAGGGCGGTGGCGGCGTTCCGGCCCGCCGACGAGGTGCCGGCCACCTGGTCCCGCCGCAGGGACACGGAGGGGGACCGGGGCCCGCTGTCCGCCGGGGTACTCATGCTGCGGATGCCTTTCCTCACCGGCGACCAGCTCCGCAAGGCGACCGAGCGCATACAGCTGGGCGCGGAGCGAGAGGGCGGTACGCATCGCCGCCGCATCACCGCCGCCGTGGCCCAGCTGAGCGGCGGACGGCCGCACACGGTGATCCGGCTGGCCACCGCTGCCGCCGACCACCGGATGGAGACGGACGCCAACGACCGGGCCATCCTGGACGCGGGGCTGCACCACCCGGACGGCGCCGCCGAGCGGTCGGTGACGGACATACTGCTTCAGGAGCTGATCCTCGACCAGCTGCCGGTACGGCTTCCGGGCGAGCACCATGACCAGTGGCTCGATCTCCTCACCCATCTGTCGGTGGCGCACGACCTGGAGTGCGCGGATGTCCTGCTGCGCCATCACCAGGCGGAGCGGGTACTGCGGCTGACGGCACATGAGGTCGCGCGGCTGCTCGACGACACCGGGTGGCCCAGCTGCGAGCGGCACTTCATCGGGGACTTCGGCCTGCGCCAGCTGCTGGTGCACCGGCTGTACGGGCTGGAACGCGACGGTGCCGCCTGGCACGCCGACCACCATCTGCTGCGCGACCACTACGCCGTGAGCGAGCCGAGCGGCGGTGCGTTCCACTCGGTGGCGACCCACCGGATGAACCACCACCTCGTCTCCGGCGGCGTCGACGACGTGGTGCGCCACCTCGCCGCCGGCCTCCCCGGCCGCCCCCGTCAGTGGTGCGAGGAACTGCTGGAGATCGCCCAGGCGCCCTATCCGGGCGGGGCGGACGAGCGCCGCAAGCGCGCCCAGGGTCTGGTACCCGTGGACGGGCCGCCGCTGCGCCGCACCGTCGACCAACTCCTGCACGCCGTATGGCTGTGCGAGGAGCGCACCAGGCCGACCGGGGGCGAAATGGCCGGCACGCTGGAGCAGTTGCTGAGGCAACTGTCGACGATGAACTTCGACGGCGCCGGCGAACTCGGCCCGACAGCCACCGAGTGGAGCCTCCTGGCCGCGAACGAGCAGCCGTTGCTCCGCTGCGACTGCACCGATCAGCTCGGCCGAGGGAGGTAACCGGGATGCCCGGCTGGATACCCAGGTGGACGAGACCGCCCAGGTGGAACAGACTGCCCAGGTGGGGAAAGATCCTCTACGCGCTGGCGGTGGTGGCGGGGCTCGTCGCCGCCTTCGTATACGGCCTTCCAGCCCTCCAGAAGCCGGACAGCTGCCACGACGGCATCGAGAGGATCGGCGCCGAGTGCATCGGCGTCGACGACACGGGCTACGACTTCGGCACACCGGAGATCAGCGCCGTGGCCAAGGCCATCGCGGAGGAGAACAAGAGGATCGCGAACCAGCCCCACGTCACCGTGGCGATGATGCTGCCCCTCCAGTCGGACACGGCGGGGCTGCGGCGGCAGATGCGCAGCGACCTCCAGGGCGCGTATCTGGGGCAGCGACAGGCCAACTCGGGCGAGGGCCAAGTGCCCAAGATCCGGCTGGTGCTGGCCAACCCCGGGCTGAACTACGGCCATCAGGACAACGTCGTGAGCACGCTGCTCGACATGGCCGCATCCGACAAGGACAGGCTGAGGGCCGTCACGGGCTTCAACCTCACCCTCGACACCACCGAGGAGGCCGTGGACCGTCTGACGGAGAACGGTGTCCCGGTGCTCGCCTCCCGGATCAGCGGAGACGGGATCGCGAACGTCGACGGAAAGAAGCAACGGTTCCCCGGCCTGGCCCGGATCATCCCCACCAACGGCAACGCGGCCCAGGCCCTGGCCAACTTCAACGGCGAGCGGGGCCGGCAGGACGCCAGGACGGTGCTGGTCTACGACGCCCGCCCGGACGCCTACGACGAGTCGCTGGCGAGCGCGTTCCGGGGGATCGAGGAGACGGGCCCGGCCGGTCCCGCCGACATGTCCTTCGAATCCCCGGGGATCGACAAGGCCGGCTCGACCGGCAGCCAGTTCGAGCAGATCGCCAACAACATCTGCGGTTCCGCGGCCGACACCGTCTACTTCGCGGGGCGCACCCTGCACCTGCGGATCTTCGCCCTCACGCTCGCCAGGCAGACCTGCGCGAACCGGCACTTCACCCTGGTCAGCGGCTCCGACGCCGCCTCGCTGCGGCAGGCCATGTCCGAGCAGGACTGGGCGCAGCTGCGCGGGGAGGACGGCGCGGCGAAGGTGACGGTCCAGTACGCCGCCCCCGCGCACCCGGCCGCCTGGGACACCGAACTGGCCGCCTGGACCAAGCGGTGGAAGGCGACCCACCACCGCGAGCCCACCGCGAACGAACTCCCCCAGTACCTCACGGAGCCCAAGGCAGCCCTGGACGGCCTCAGCGACCTGATCAGGAGCACGAGCAAGGCGGGCACGGACCTCGGCTCCGCCCCGAACCTGGAGGACTCCCGCACCATGCTCGTCTACGACGGCCTCGTCACCATCGGCACGGCCCTGCACGAGGTACAGGGCAACGACGCCGAGCAGGCGCCCGGCCTCGCGGACGTCCGCCAGGAGTGGTCGAAACTGCAGTCGGTGCACCGGGTGAGGGGCACGAGTGGCCTGATCTGCCTGACCAGCGGCGGAAATCCGTACGACAAGCCGGTCGCGGTGGTCGAACTGAACCCGGGCCAGGGGGTACGCGGGACCCTGAAGTTCGTCGGCCTGGGCTGGCCCACCGGCAAGGAACAGCCGAAGAACTGCGTGATCCCGAGCAGCACTTCCTGAGTCGGCCTCGTCGAAGATGAAGATGACGAAGATGAAGCGAAACCGGAGGGACCCGACGTGCGGCTGCGTTGCGCGGTGCTGGACGACTTTCAGAACGTGGCGACCGAGCTCGCCGACTGGTCGCCGCTGGCCGGCGAGGTCGACGTCGTCACCTTCGACACCCACTTCCCCGACGAGGACGCGCTCGCCGCGGCCCTCGCCGACGTCGACATCGTGGTCACCCTGCGCGAACGCGTGGCTTTCCCCGGCTCGTTGATCACGCGCCTGCCCCGGCTGAAGCTGATCGTCGCCTCCGGCATGCGCAACACCGTCATCGACTACGCCGCCGCCGAGGCCCACGGCGTCACCGTGTGCGGTACGGCGAGTTCCTCCACCCCACCCGTCGAGCTGACCTGGGCCCTGTTGCTCGGCCTCGCCCGGGGGATCGTCGAGGAGAGCGGGGCCCTGCGCGGCAACGGCCCCTGGCAGCAAACGGTCGGCGCCGATCTGCACGGCCGTCGGCTCGGGCTGCTCGGCCTCGGGAAGATCGGCAGCCGGGTGGCCCGGGTCGGCCTCGCCTTCGGTATGCAGGTCAGTGCCTGGAGCCAGAACCTCACCAAGGAGCGCGCCGACGAGGCGGGCGCCGACCTGGCTCCCTCCCTGCACGACCTCCTCGCCACCAGCGACTTCGTCTCCGTCCACCTGGCCCTCGGCGACCGCACCCGCGGCCTGCTCGGCCCGGCCGAACTCGCCCTTTTCAAGCCGACCGCGTACCTGATCAACACCTCGCGCGCCGCCATCGTCGACCAGGACGCCCTCCTCGCCGCCCTGCACGAGGGCCGCATCGCGGGCGCGGGCGTCGACGTCTTCGACACCGAGCCCCTGCCTCCCGACCACCCGATGCGCACGGCTCCCCGCCTGCTCGCCACCCCCCACCTCGGTTACGTCTCCCACGCCAACTACACGACGTATTACGGCCAGGCGATCGAGGACATCCGGGCCTTCCTCTCGGGCTCTCCGATACGGCGACTGCCCTGACGTCCCACCGCATCCTTGTTCAAAACGGGTGATCTGCACCGAAGCGCCGTTACCAGCCGTGACGGGCGGCGTTGAACGGGGAGTGCGACGGCGCGTCCTGCCGTCGTACCCCCCGAACCAAAGGAGAACGTGATGTCTCGCATCGCGAAGGCAGCCGGAGTCGCCCTCGGCACCGGTGCCGTGATGATCGGCGGCGCCGGCCTGGCCATGGCGGACGCGGGCGCCAACGCCGCAGCCGTCCACTCGCCCGGCTTCCTGTCGGGCAACGTCGTCCAGGTGCCGATCCACATCCCGATCAACGTGTGCGGCAACACCGTCAACGTGTTCGGCCTGCTGAACCCTGCGTTCGGCAACCACTGCGAGAACAACAGTGGCGACCACAAGGAGACGAAGGCCGCCGACAAGAAGAACGGCGCCCACAAGGAGAACCGCGCCGGCCACAAGAACGGCCAGGCGGGCTACGGCGGCTGATCGCCCACACCCACCGCAGAGCCCCGGCACTTTCCAGCGCCGGGGCTCTCGTGTGTCCGGACGCGTGGTTCCGTGCCGCCGTACGGCCTACGCGTACCGGTAGATCCTGCCGTGGTCCTCCAACTCGTCCGGGGTCACGTCCCACGGCGGGAGCTTCTCGTGGCGGGCGACGATGCGGCCGCGCTGGGGGCTGCCCGGGCCGGGTGGTCCCGCGGGCAGATAGCGGTGGTCGCGGTGCCGGCGCTGCCAGCGCGACCAGCACAGGTCGACGAAGGCGTGGTGCATCCAGAACACCGGGTCGTTGACGGAGGCGCCGCTCACCATCACCCCGCCGACCCAGCGGTGCACCCGGTTGTGGTTGCGCCAGGCGGTCGGGCCCTGGCCGCTCCCCCAGCCCTCCAGCTTGTTGCGGAATCCCTCGGTGGACGTCGAGTCCCAGGGCGAGGTGTCGTAGACGGGGTCCCGCAGAGCCCACTCGAGGTCGCTCCGCGTCGGCAGTTCGATCGGATCGGCGGGCCGCCCGAGCTCCCGGGTGAGGTAGTCCTCGTCGGTGATGCGCTCCCTGAGCGTCCAGTTGCCGGTCGCGTAGGCGAACGGCCCGGTCGTCACCTGCCGGTCCGGGAGCCGGCCCGTGCCGCCGAGCAGATCGTCCGTCCAGGGCGCCGCGCTCGTCGTGCGGTCGCGGGTCCAGTCCCAGTACGGCACGGTCACCGAGGAGTCGACGCGGCGCAGGGCGCGCTCCAGCTCCAGCAGGAAGCGGCGGTGCCAGGGCAGGAAGGAGGGCGACATGTGCGCCGTACGCAGTCCGTCCTCGCCGTCCGAGACGTAGAAGTCGATGTGCAACCGTACGAACTCGTCGTACTCGCCGCGTCGTTTCACCTCCAGCATCGCCTGCACGAACCGCCGCTTCTCGGCCGCGGTCAGCGTGCTGACGTCCTTACGCGTGTACGCCACTGTGTCCCCTCATGTCGTCCCCGTCGTTCCACGTCTCCCGCAACTGCCGTCCGGGTCCCAGTTCGTCGACGGCCGCCCGGGCGGCGTCCAGCGCGGTGGCGTACGACCGGTAGTGGTCGACCATGCTCAGCCAGGTGCCGTCGGCGCGGCGCATCAGGTGCAGCGGGCGTCCGTCCACGGTGACGTGCCACCCCCCGGCGCCGAGAACGCCGCCGGCCGCGGCCGCGGAGCCGCGGATGCCGCGGATCCGGCGGCCCCGGTACGTCTCGTCGAAGACGGGACGGGCGGCCCGTTCGGCCGCGCGCGGCACCCGCGAGGCGAGGGCGACGGGGATGAGCGCGACCGCGACGGCGGCCGGGCCGAAGAGCCCGAGCAGCAGGTCCCGCCTGCTCCGGCGGGCGGGGGCGCCGCTCTCCGGGCCGGCCCGGGAGGGTTCGGCGCCCACCGGTGTTCGGCCGACGCTCATGACCATCGTGTGCTCCTCGTCTCGCAGGCAAGCCGGGTCGGGTTCCGTTGTCCGTACCGGTAACCGCCCGACGGCCTGCGCGGTCACCGTCCGAGGGCCCAAGGGGGTGATCTTCGCGCCCGGTACGCCGACGGGGCCCGGGCCGTGTCACGGCCCGGGCCCCGTCGGACGGGTCGACGCGTCCTACAGGCCGGGCCCCGTGGTCAGGTCGGCGCCCGGCGCGGCCTGCACCGTCGGCAGCAGGACGCCCACCTCCGGGAGCTTCGGCTCCGGCAGGGCGCCGCTGCCGGGCTTGGGGGCGGTCAGCGGGGCGTCCAGGGCCAGGCCAGGCGTCAGCGTCCGCACGTCGGCGGCGGGCGCGTCGAGGCCGAGGTGGTCGAAGTCCTCGTCGAGGAGGTGCGGCACCGGCGCGGTCAGGTCGGCGCCGGGCAGCCCGCCGTTGACCGGCACGCGCGGGATCGTCCGCTCCGGCATGAGCCGGCCCTCGACGAACTTCGGCGCCTCGGGGACGCCCGGCGTCATCACCGGGACCTTCCCGCCGACCTCCGGCAGCTCCATGTGGAGGGCGCGCTCGGCGCCCTCCAGCGGCACGGGTACGGGGACCGTGCCCACCGCCGCGGCGGGGGACGCGGCAGCCCCCACCGCGGCCGCGATGCCCGTGACGACGGCGGCAAGGGTTCCTCGGGTGGTCGACCTCATGGCAGATTCGGTCCCTTTCAGGTTTCGGCAGGCTCAACGTCCGTACCGGTAACGATCCTGATGCGGTGACCAGCGCGAGATTCCCCCGGTTGCCGCAGTAGTACGACGTACGGCAGTCAGCTCGTCCAGAAGTCCCACCAGCGGGTCAGGACCAACATGCCGACGACCCCGAGGTGCGACAGCGCGATCAACCAGGTGAAGTCGGCGAAGAGGACCCGCGACCAGCCGGGCGCGGGCAGGAACGCGTGGCGGACGGCGAACGAGGTCACGTACCAGAACAGGACGATCGTGGCGACCCACGCCAGAACGCACCACAGACACAGGGCGTTGATCTGGTACAGCGACTCGAACTGCAGCCACGACACGAAGCCGACGCCGAACAGGCAGCCGGCGTCGAAGGTCAGCCAGTACCAGCGCGGGAAGGCGGCGCCGGCCAGCAGGCTCATGCCGACGCAGATGACGATGCCGTACGCCACCAGTCCCAGCATCGGGTTGGGGAAGCCGAAGGCCTCGGCCTGGTCGCTCTCCATGACACTGCCGCAGGACACCACCGGGTTCAGGCTGCACCCCGGGGTGAAGTCGGGGTCTTGCAGCAGCTTGAACTTGTCGAGGGTGATGACCCAGGAGGCCAGCAGCCCCGCAGCGCCCGTCAACAGCAGGAGCAGGGCGAACCCGCGGCCGCCGCTCTCGGCCCGCCGCATCAGGAGCGCAGGCCGCGCGACGGCAGCACGAAGGGCCGTTCCCGGGCGGCAGCCGCCGCTGGGGAATCGGCCCCGGCGTGGAGGATGACGTCACCTCCCCAGGGGAAGTCCACCGAGGAGTCCGGGCTTGGAGTTCAGCTTGGTGGTCGCCTTCTTGGCGGTGTGGAGCACCGACTTCTTCTTCTCCGTGTTCAGCGCGTCGGACTGGTGCTGCAGCGGCCGCACGTCGAGGGGGCCCTTGGTGAGCGTGTTGACGGCGCCGTTGAGGCTGGTGGGCGTGAGATCGGCGGTGTCCTGGGCGAACGCGGGCGCGGCGGCACCGGCAAGAACCAGGGAACCGGCAACAACGGCAGCAGCCTTCAGGGACTTCATCATGTTCCTCTCTTCGGCAGTTCATGTCGTCGGGCGGGCGAGTCCGACACCGAGCTCAACGAGCCCCGGCCGAAGCGGAAACTCCGTGCGCGGATATTGGGCTTTCATGAAAATGCCGGGATGCCGGCCTCCGGAGAGGCCGGCATCCCGGTGGTGCGGGCGCCTTACGACACGGGCAGTTGCGAGCTGCTGGGCAAGGAGGACAGGCCCGCCAGGTCGGGAGCGGGCAGTTCGGTGTCGAGCATGGTGGCGGCGACGGCGTCGACCAGGCCGCTGATCACGGCGGGGAGGGTGGACTCGACCTGGGTGGGCTCTCCGGAGGTGACCGCCTCGATCAGGGCGTCGATCGCCTTGTCCAGGGCGTCGATCGCGTCGTCCAGCAGGTCGGCCGGCGCCTTGACGGACCGTGCCTTTGCGTCGTCGCCGTTCTGGATGAGCGTGAGCAGCAGGGAGGGGGTCGACGTCGTCGTACCGCCCGTCGTCGTACCGCCGGTCGCCGTGCTCGGCGTCGTCGTCATGCCTGTGGCGGGCGAGGTGACGGCGGCCGCCGAGGTCGCCTCGGTGATCTTCGCGGTGGCGTCCTTGACGGCGTCCCCGAGCTTGGCCGCCTGCTCGGCGGAGATCTGGCCGTTGTCGGCCTTGAGCACGGTGTTCAGCAGGTCGGTGACCGGGGTGAGCACGCCGCCCAGTTCGGCCAGAGCCTCGACCTGGGGGCGGAGCGCGTCCGCGTGGGGAACGGGCACAGGTCCACGGGAGGCCGCCGCGGTGGGACCGGCGACCGCGACGAGAAGTGCGGCGCAGAGTGCGCAGGAGGCGATACACCGTGCGGGCAGACCACGCATGGGTGTTCCTTTCGATGTGCGTCGGATCTTGAGCCCACCGTGGAAGCGACCACCGCGCCCTGCAACCCAGCGATCACACCCTGACACCGCCCCACCTGCGCCCCTCGGACATCGCCCCTGGTGAGGGGCGCGCCGAGACCGGGCCCAGCCTGTCCGCAGGCCACCCCCCATCCGGGGAAACACGGACCGGCCGCACTCCCGTGGAGGGGTCCACGGGAGTGCGGCCGGCGAAGGCGGAGAGTCGACGTCAGTCGTTCTCGCACTCGTTGCCGAACGCGGGGTTCAGCGCGGCGATGCCGTTGACGGTGTTGCCGCAGACGTTGATCGGGATGTGGATCGGGACCTGGACGACGTTGCCCGACAGCACGCCCGGGGAGTGGGCGGCAACGCCCTGCGCGCCGCTGTCGGCGGCGGCGATGCCCGCGGTGCCCGCAACGGCGGCGGCCGCAACGGTGGTCAGGGCCAGGCCCTTCGCGATACGCGACATGGAGAGGTGCTCCTTGGGTTGACACAAACAACCGGGCGGGGATGCCCGGCCCTGTGTCAACGCGTGGCGCCCGCGCGGGTTGTGCCGCCAATGGGGTGATCTCACGAACGAACGTGCTTCACCACTCCGACACACATGTCGGGTTTCACGGACTAAATGCGCATACCGGATAGGGTTGCGAAGCTCTTGACGCACCCATGCAGCCAGCGCATCGCATTCGTCACGCCACCTTCCCGAAAGGGCAATGCCGGTCATGCGTATTTCCCGGGTCCCGCTGTGCCACGTTGCGAGGGGCGGCGTCCGCGCGGCGGACAACCTGTTCGAACTCGGCAAGGCGCCGCGGTCCGGTGGTGACCAGTCGGCCATCCGGCTCGTTTCCCAGCGCGACGCGGCCTGGGCCGGCGTGCCCTTCGTCGCTGCTGCCGCCCGCGCGTAGGCGCCTTCCCTCCCGTCCCGAGCGCCGTCCGTGAGCGAGGAAACGCGCATGCACCAGTCAGTCCCCGACCCCCGGCCGCGAGTCCTGCATCTGACCCAGCCCGTGGACGGCGGGGTCGCCCGTGTGGTGACGGACCTGGCCCGAGCCCAGCTGGCGGCCGGTCTGCAGGTGACGGTCGCCTGCCCGGACGGCCCCCTCGCCCCCGCCGTGCGCGGGCTCGGCGCCGACGTACGGCACTGGCACGCCACCCGTTCACCGGGTCCGGCCCTCGTGCGGGAGGTACGGCGGCTCGGTCAGGTGCTCGAGGACGTGCGGCCCGACCTGGTGCACGCGCACAGCGCGAAGGCCGGACTGGTCGGCCGGCTCGCGGTACGGGGGCGGATCCCGACCGTGTTCCAGCCGCACGCCTGGTCGTTCGAGGCGGTCGGCGGGATGACGGCGGCGCTCGCGCTGCGGTGGGAGCGGTGGGCGGCGCGTTGGGCGTCCCAGGTGGTGTGTGTGAGCGCGGCGGAGCGCGCGACCGGCGTGCGCGCCGGGATCGGCGGGCGGTGGACGGTCGTCCCCAACGGCATCCGGCCCGAACGCTTCCACCCCGCCCCCGTCGACACCGTACGGTCCGCTGTCCTTCCCGGTGTCGATCCGGCGGCCCCTCTCGTGGTGTGCGTGGGGCGGCTGTGCCGGCAGAAGGGGCAGGACGTCCTGCTGGACGCCTGGGACAGCGTGTCGCGGCGTGTTCCGGATGCCCGGCTCGTGCTCGTCGGTGACGGACCCGACCAGGAACGGCTGCGCTCCCGCGCTCCGCGGTCCGTGCTGTTCGCCGGGGCCGTCACCGACACCGCGCCCTGGTACCAGGCCGCCGACCTGGTCGTGCTGCCCTCGCTCTGGGAGGGCATGGCACTCGCCCCGCTGGAGGCGATGTCCTGCGGCCGGCCCGTGGTGCTGACGGACGTGGACGGTGCCCGGGAGAGCCTGCCGCCCGCGCTCGTCCCCCGCTGCCTGGTGCCGCCGGGTGATCCGGCGCCGCTCGCCGAGGCGGTCACCACGCTGCTGCTCGATCCGTTGCTGCGCGAGGCGCTCGGCCATCAGGGGCGCCGCCACGTCCTGTCCACGCACGACGTACGGCTCACCGCCGAGGCGGTGGCGGCCGTGTACCGCGACGTGCTCGGCGGCCCGGCCGCCGCATGCGCCGTGCCCACCGAGTACAGGGAGTTCATCCACTCGTGACCGCGGAAAGTACCGTCCCCCCGCCCGGTGCCCAGCCACGGGATCCCGGTTTCGCGCCCCTGTTCGTCATGCCGTCGCGCGGCACCGCGGCCGGTTTCCGCTTCCCGGCCCGCAGACCCCCGGCCCGCCCCGCCTCCCCGGCCCCGCTGCTCGCCGCGGACGGCGTCGCCGCCCTGCTGGGCGCGGTGGCGCTCGCCGGCACCGAGCACCGAGTGCTTCTTGTGGCGCTGCTGGTGACCGCGTCGATGCTGCTGCGCCGGCATCCGATCCGGCCGGTACCGGGCATCCTCGACGAACTGCCCACCGTGTGCGCACGGATCGCGGTCGCCTGGTTGGCGGTCGCAGCGCTCGTCGCCGCGTACGCGCCCCACCACGCCCTGTCCGCCAGCACCCTCGCCGCGGGCTTCGTGCTCCAGTCGGCGACGGCCTGCGCGACCCGGGGCACCGTGCACTGGCGGCGGCGCGTGCTGCGGCGCGCCCGGCCGCGGGCCGCGCTGGTCGTCGGCCCGGCCGGGACCGCGCAGCGGGTGGCCGCCGCCGTGCTGCGGCATCCGCGGTGCGGGGTGCGCCCGGTGGGGATCGTGACCGAACAGCCTGACGGCGGCGGCCAGTTGCCGGTGCTGACGACCGGCGAGGAGGTCGAGCGGGCCCTCATCCAGAACGGTGTGCGGGACGTCCTGGTCGTGCATCCCTCCGCACGGTCCGCGCAGGCGCCGCTGCTGCGGGCGCTCGCCGAGTCGGGCTGCGCGGTGTGGGAGGTGGAGCCGGACTCACCGTCGTACGCCTCGAAGGACCAGCTCGCCGGGTTCTCCTGTCGCCGGCTGGACATGGGCTCGCGGCGGCGCGGCGGCCTCGGCAAGCGGGCGCTGGACGTGGCCGTCTCCGGGACGCTGTTGCTGATGGTCAGTCCGCTGCTGCTGGTGTGCGCGGTGACGCTGCGGCTGACCGGCGGGCCGGGTGTGGTGTTCCGGCAGGAGCGCATCGGCAAGGACGGCCGGCCCTTCACCCTGCTGAAGTTCCGCACCCACCGCCCGGTCGACGAGCACGAGGCGGCGACCCGCTGGAGTGTGGCGAACGAACACCGCATGCCGTGGTTCTGCCGCTTCCTGCGCCGCACCTCACTGGACGAGCTGCTCCAGCTGTGGAACGTCCTGTGGGGCGACATGAGCCTGGTCGGCCCGCGCCCCGAACGCCCGTACTTCGTCGCCAAGTTCAGCCAGACCCACCCGGGTTACGCGGCCCGCCACCGCATGCAGACCGGCATCACCGGCCTCTCCCAGATCCACGGTCTGCGCGGGGACACCTCCATCGAGGACCGGGCCCGCTTCGACAACGCCTACATCGACAACTGGTCGCTGTGGCAGGACGTCTGCATCCTGCTGCGCACCGCGGCCGCGCTCGTGCGCCCGACGGGGAGCTGAGCGCATGACCCACGCCCTGACCCTGCCCCGCGTCCGGCAGTGGCCCCCCGTCCTGCCCGTGCTCGCAGTGGTGGCCCTGCTCGCGCTGCCGTTCACACCGGGCGCCGAGGGCGGCGCGGGACCGGCCGACGCGCTCTCCGCGCTCGTCGTCGTGTACTGCGCGATCCGTCTCGTACGGGACCGGCGGCGCCCCCTGTCCCGTACGGCGGTCGTGCTGCTGGGCCTGCCCGTGGCCGGGCTCGCACTCGCCGCGGCGGGGGCGGCCTCGCCGGGCGCGGGGATCGGCGGCATGGGCCGCTACCTCCAGGTGTTCGTGCTGGTCCCGGCCGCCGTCATGCTGCTGATCCGCGACCGGGGTGACTTCCGGCTGCTGGCCTGGGCCTTCGTGGGGCTCGCCGTCTGGCAGGGCGCGATCGGCACGCACCAGTACCTGACCGGGACCGGCGCCTCGTACCAGGGCCAGGACATCCGGGCCGTCGGTACCTTCGGGGCGAGCGACGTGATGGCGATGGCGACCGTCGTCTCCTTCGGGCTGGTGTGCTCGGTGGGTCTTGCCCTGGGCCGGACCTCCGTACGACAGCGGGCGGTTGCCGCCGGCTGCGCGGTCGCGCTGCTCCTGCCGCTCGCGCTGTCCTTCAGCCGCGGTGCGTGGATCGCGACGGCCGTGACCTGCGGGGCACAGCTGGTGCTGGCCGGGCTGCGGCGGGCGCTGACGGTGACCGCGGCGGTGGCCGCGACCTGCGTGCTCCTGGTGGGCGGCTTCGGACTGGGCTCGGCGCAGCTCCAGGAGCGGGTCGACAGCGTCACCCGGGTCACCGACGCGCCCGACCAGTCCGTCACCGACCGCTACACGTTGTGGGCGGCGGCCGCCGGCATGTGGCGCGAACATCCGCTCACCGGCGTCGGGTTGAAGGGCTTCCCCGAGTACCGGGACACGCACGCCTCGCTCGCGCTGTCCGCGGGCAGCGACACGGAGGGCGCGGGCGCGGACTTCCGCAAGCAGCCGCTGCTGTCCCCGCACAACATGTACCTCCTCGTCCTCGCCGAACAGGGCCTGCTCGGTCTCCTCGCGCTCGCGGGCTGCTGGCTGGCCCTCCTGGTGTGCGTCCTGTACGGGCTGTTCCGGGTACGGCGTGACGGCCCGGGCCTCGACTGCGCACTCGTCGCCTGCGGTCTGCTGATCTGGCAGCTGACCGACTTCGCGTACGCCGACATCGGCGGCCCCTCGACCGTGCTGACGGCGGTGTGCTTCGGGCTGGTGGCGTGGTGGGCGCTGGTCGGAAGCGGCGGAACGACGGCACGGGGCACGGTGCGATGAAGGTGACGCCCTCCAGGCCCGACGCGCACGCCGACACCGACGGCACGGTGGCGGTTCCCGCGGCCCGCACCGCCGACACGAGCGAACTCGCCCCCGTCTCCGGGGGGTTCGTCGCCAAGGCCACCCTGATCACGGCCGCCCTCTCGATCGTCGGCGCCCTGCTCGGCCTGGTCCGTGACCAGGCGCTGGCCCGGCTGTTCGGTGCCGGGAGCGAGACGGACGCCTTCCTGGTGGCCTGGACGGTGCCCGAGTTCGCCTCCACCCTGTTCATCGAGGACGGGCTGTCCTTCGCGCTGATCCCGGCGTTCAGCCTGGCGCTGGCCCTCCGTGCGCAGGGCGCTCCCGGCGACCCGGTCCGCTCGCTGGTGACCGCCACGCTCCCTTGGCTGTCGCTGGCCTTCGTCGGCGTGTCCGCGGTGGTCATCGGCGCCGCCCCCTACCTGGTCGGGGCCCTGGCACCCGGGCTGCCCGACCCGGGCCTCGCCGTCGACTGCACCCGGCTGACCGCGCTGAGCGTGCTGGGCTTCGGTCTTGCCGGGTACTGCAGTGCGGCCCTCAGGGCGCACCGGACCTTCCTCGCGCCGGCCGCCATCTACGTGGCCTACAACGCCGGCATCATCACCGCGATGTTCGTGCTCGGCGGGCAATGGGGCGTGCGCTCGGCGGCCGTCGGTGTCGCGGTGGGCGGTGGGCTGATGGTGGCGATCCAACTGCCGTCCGTCTGGCGGCAGTCGCGGCGCCGGGCAGCGCCTCGGATCGCATCCGCCGAGGCGCCCGGGCAGAGCGTGACGCTGGCCATGGTCGCCACCGTCCTCCTCTTCGCCCTGTGCCGGCAGTCCCAGATCCTCATCGAACGCTTTCTCGCCTCCGCCCTCCCGGCCGGCGCCATCTCGCACCTCAACTACGCGCAGAAGGTGGCACAGATCCCGATGACCCTGTCGCTGATGCTGTGCACGGTCACCTTCCCGGTGGTGGCGCGGGCGCTGGCCGACGGCGACACGGAGCGGGCCCGGGACCGCGTGGAGCGGGACCTGGCGCTGGCCGCGTGTCTGGTGCTGCTCGGCGCGGCCACGGTGATCGCCTGTGCACCGCAGATGGTCGAACTCCTCTTCCAGCGAGGTGAGTTCACCGCGGCGGACACGGCGGCGACCGCGGAGATCATGCGCGTGTACGCACTCGGGCTGCTCGGGCAGACCCTGGTCGGGTGCCTGGTCCGGTCCCACTTCTCGGCGGGCCGCTCCACCTGGTATCCGCTCGGCGCGATGGCCGTCGGCATCGTCACCACCGCCGGGGTGGGCACCTGGACGGTGGGCCCGTGGGGAGTGGCCGGGATCGCCGCCGCCAACGCCGTCGGCATCACCGTCACGGCCATGGTGCTGCTCGCCGGCATGGGCCCGCGCAACGTCCCGATCCGCACCCGGCGGGTTCTCGTCGGGCTCGGCAGGACGCTGTGCGCGGCAGTCGTCGCAGCCGTCGCCGGCGCGTTCACTGCGAGCCGGTTCGGCTCGGCGGTACCGGGTCTGGCCGCGGGTTCCCTGACCGTGGTCGCCGTCTTCGTCCTGTTCGCCAGGGCCCTGAAGGTCCAGGGCGTCGCTTCCGCACTGCGTTCCGTACGCACCGTCACCCGAAGGCTGCCGCATGCCCGTTTCCGCTGACAGCACCCCTCTCAGAGGCCCGGTGCCCTGGGTGGCGATGTACCACTCCGTGGGCGACTACTCGGACGACCCCTACCGCGTCACGGTCACGCCCGAGCGGCTGGACCGGCAGCTGCGCTGGCTGCGCGGACGCGGTCTCACCGGTGTCTCCGTGGCCGACCTGCTGGCCGCCCGCGCCTGCGGCGAGGGCCGCAGGCTGGTCGGACTCACCTTCGACGACGGTTACGCCGACTTCGTCGACCATGCCCTGCCGGTCCTGCGCCGGTACGGCTTCGGCGCCACGCTCTTCGCGCTGCCGGGCCGGCTCGGCGGGGACAACGCCTGGGACCGGCTGGGCCCGCGCAAGCCGCTGCTCACCGCGGACGGCATCCGGCAGGCGGCGGCCGAGGGGGTGGAGATCGGCTCGCACGGGCTGACCCACGTCGACCTGACCAAGGCGGACGACGCCCTGGTGAAGGCCGAGGTCGTGGAAAGCCGGGCCACGCTGGAGCAGTTGACGGGCTCTCCCGTCAACGGCTTCTGCTACCCCTACGGCACGCTCGACCGGCGTGCCGTGGACGCCGTCCGCGACGCCGGATACACCTACGCCTGCGCGATCGACCCCGGTCCGCTGAACGGCCCGTACGCACTGCCCCGCCTGTACGTCGGGCAGAACGACAACGCCGTACGCCTGTTTCTTAAGTACCGGCTGCACCGTCTGCGCCGACGTCCTGTCGAGGGGGTCTGACGTGCGGGTCCTGCAGATCATCACCGGCCTGGGCGTCGGCGGTGCCGAGCAGCAACTGCGGCTGCTGCTGCGGCACCTGCCGGTCGACTGCGAGGTCGTCACGCTCACCAACCCGGGCCCGGTCGCCGACGGGCTGGCCGCCGACGGGGTGCGGGTGACCCACCTGGGGATGGCCGGCAACCGGGACCTGGGCGCGCTGCCCCGTCTGGTCCGGCTGATCCGCGCGGGCGGCTATGACCTCGTGCACACCCACCTCTACCGTGCCTGCGTCTACGGCCGGCTCGCCGCGCGGCTCGCGGGCGTCCGGGCGATCGTCGCCACCGAACACTCCCTGGGTGACTCGCAGATGGAGGGCCGTCCGCTGACGGCGGGGGTCCGTGGGCTCTACCTGGCCAGCGAGCGCCTGGGCCGGACCACGGTCGCCGTCTCCCCCACCGTCGCCGAACGGCTGAGGCGCTGGGGCGTTCCGGCCCCCCGGATCGAGGTCGTCCCCAACGGCGTCGACCTGGATCGCTTCCGCTTCGACCCGGACCGGCGCCTGCGCACCCGGCAGCGGCTGGGCCTGCCCGAGACGGCGTATCTCATCGGCGGCATCGGCCGGCTCACGGCCGCCAAACGCTTCGACGTCCTGATCCGGGCACTTGCCCGACTCCCCGCCGATTACTGGCTGTTGCTGGCCGGCGGCGGACCGCACGAGCACGCTCTGCGGCGGACCGCTCAGGACGCCGGGGTCATGGACCGCGTGCTGTTCACCGGCGAACGCCCCTGCGTCCCCGACGGCACCCCCGGCCCCGACCTGCCCTCCCTCACCTCGGCGATGGACCTGCTCGCCTCCCCCTGCCCGGAGGAGACCTTCGGTCTGGCGATGGTGGAGGCGCTGGCGTCAGGCCTGCCCGTCCTCTACTCCTCCTGTCCGGCGCTCGAGGACCTGCCCGCGCACACCGCGGCGGCCGCGCGTCTCGTCCGGGGCGGCCCCGACGCCTTCGCGCGGGCCGTCACCGCGACCCGGGCCATGGGCCCCGGCCCGCGCACCGCGCCCGAGGCCGCCGACCGCTACAGCATCACCCGCAGCGCCGATCGCCTGATGAACGTCTACGCCGCCGCGACGGCCGCCCCTTCCATGTCTGAATCACCCCAGGGAGTCCCTTCCTCATGACCGAGAACCCCACCGGACCAAGCCACCCGACCACCGGCCTGGCCCGCGTCAGGACCCTGCCGCCCTGGTCCCTGCTCGCGGCCGGGACCCTCGTCGGCGGCCTGCTCGGCGGGGTGTACGGGGTCGTCGAGCCGCCCGAGTACACCGCCACGTCCTACGTCGTCGCCGTCCCGACCGCGAAGTCCGACCCGGCGACCGCGACCGGCTTCGCGCAGGCCTACGGCCGGGTCGCCACGCAGCTCGCGGTGCTCGGGGACGCGCAGGTGTGGGCCGGGGTGCCGGTGACGACGCTGAAGTCGAGCGTGCGGACGCAGACCTCGCCGGACGCCCCGATGGTCTCCATCACGGCCACCTCCACCCGGCCCGACCTCGCCGCCGACATGGCCAACGCCGTCTCCCGCGCGCTGACCCGGCACGCGAACGACACCAAGGACGCCACCCGCGTCGAGCTTCAGCAGTTCGCCCGGGCCACCAAGCCCAGCGAGCCGTCCTCGGCCTCCCCGACCCTGCTCGGCCTGGTGGGCGCGAGCGCGGGCGGCCTGCTCGGCGGGCTGGCGCTGCTGGCCCGGCCCAGGCGGTCCCAGAACGCGTCCGAACGCCCCGCGTCCGTACCGGGTCCGGCCATGGCCGCCGACACCCACGGCCAGCTGTGACGTACCGGACGGAACTCGTCACCACCGAGCGGGACTTCGCCGAACTGGCCCCGGAGTGGGCGGACCTGTACCGCCGGTGCGGGTCCGCCACCCCCTTCCAGAGTCACGCCTGGCTGTACTCCTGGTGGCTGTCGTACGGCAGACGCGGCCGGCTGCGGCTGGTGCTGGTGCGCGACGGGGCCGACCTGGCCGCCGCCGCGCCGCTGATGCGCGTGGACCGCCCCGTGCCCTCGCTCGTGCCGCTCGGCGGGTCCATCTCCGACTACGGGGACGTCCTGCTGGACGACGAGCGCGGCCCGGAGGCGGTCACCGCACTCGCCGGGGGCCTGTCCGCGGCCGCTCGCACCGCCCTGATCGACCTGCGCGAGGTCCGCCCGGGCGGGGCGGCCGAGCGGATCTACGGTCACTGGAGCGGGCCCCGACGCCGGGTGGACGACTCGGTGTGCCTGGAACTGCCCGCCGTGTCCATGGACGAACTGATCACGCGCCTGCCCACGGCCAAGGCCCAGCAGCGGGTCCGCGCCAAGCTGCGCAAGCTGACCGCGCTCGGGATCCAGCGGCACACCGTGACACCGGACGAGGTGGACAAGGCGCTGCGGCGGCTCGTCGAGCTGCACGCACTCCAGTGGGAGGGCCGAGGGGTGACGCCCGAGCATCTGCGGCCGCGGTTCCGCGAGCACCTGGTGCGCTCGGTCGCGCCGATGGTGCGCTCGGGGGACGCGGTGGTCACCGAGTTCCGCCTCGACGACGACGTGGTGGCCGTGGACCTGACCCTGCTGTCGCGACGGCTCGCGGGCGGCTACCTGTACGGCGCCCACCCGTGCCTGCGGGAACGCCGGGCGGACGTGGCGGTGATGCTGCTCGACGCGTGCAGCCGGCACACCCGGGACGGCGGGCACGGCACGCTGAGCCTGCTGCGCGGCAACGAGCCGTACAAGCATCACTGGCGGCCCGAGGTGGTCGTCAACCAGCGGCTGCTGCTGGCCCGGCGGCGCACGGCCCCGCTGCTGGCGGCGGTCGAGTGCGACGTGGCCGCGCGGCGGCGGGGCAAGGAACTGCTGCTCCACTGGCAGGGCCGGGCGGAGCGGAAGGAGCGCGACGGTGGCGGCGGGTCCTGAGGGAGCCCGCCGCCACCGGCCGGCCGCGCTACCGGTTGCGCGACCACCAGTCGAAGCGCAGGCACAGCTTCCCGCCGAGCCAGTACTCGACCCAGTCGCCCAGATCCAGCGGCGAGCAGTTGGGCGGGCTCGTCGGGCCGGCAGGGACGGTGGGCTCGGCCGGCTCCGTGACGGGGTCGGTCGGCTCGGCCGGCTCCGTGACGGGGTCGGTCGGCTCGGCCGGCTCCGTGACGGGGTCGGTGATGGTGCCGGAGAGGAGGGACCGGTAGATCTCTGCCGCCCTCGGGTTGTCCGGGCACTGCCACACACCGTGCGGGCAGTAGTCGGTCAGCGTGTTGTAGAGCGGCTTGTGCTCGTTCATCCAGGCGAGCATGCGCCGCATGTACTCGGCGTTGTCCCCGTTGCGGAACAGTCCCCATTCCGGATAGGAGACGGGCTTTCCGTGAGCCTTGGCGAAATTCACCTGCGCCCGAAGGCCGTAGGGCTCATTCACCTGTTCGTCGAATGTCATCCCGGACGGCTGGTCGTAGGAATCCATGCCAACGATGTCGACCGAGTCGTCCCCCGGATAACACCGCGTCCAGGGCACGGCGTCCCGCCCCCGGGACGGCGCGAAGTCGAACCGGAACCTCTGCCCCGGCACCGCACGCATGGCCGTGACGATCCTGTTCCAGTACGTCTTCCAGGCCTGCGGGTCGGGCCCGCAGCGATGGGTGTACGTGGTGCCGTTCATCTCCCAGCCGAGCACGATCACCGTGTCCGGCACCTTCAGCCGCACCAGCCGTTCGGCCAGGGCGCGGAAGTGATGGTCGAACCGGCCGGCGGCGCCCTGGCGCAGCAGCAGCCGCACCTCGGCGTCGGAGACGTGCTCCTCGTTGCGCTCCAGCATGGGGACGTTGAGGACGAACATCCGGTCGTCCCGCCCGGTGCGCCAGCGCGCCCACGCGTCGAGGAAGCCGGGGGCGCCCTCGATGTTGCTCCACAGGTCACCGGGCAGATAGGTGTGCCCGACGCGCAGTTCGGCACCACCCAGCCAGCGGCTGAGGTCGAGCATGCGGGCCACGCCACTGGGGCCGTAGTCGAGGTAGGCGCCGAACGCGGGGGCATGCTTTCCGGGCCATGCCGGGGCCGGGAGGGGCGGCGGTGTCGGCCGCTCGGGCAGGACCGGGGTCACGGGGGCCGGTGTGGCGGCGGGTGTCGGAGCGGGAGGACCGGCGACCCGCGCCACCCCCGCACCCGCGGCGAATCCTGGTCCGGACGCCAGTGCCGTCGTCGCGACGACCGACGCCGCGACGACGGCCAACCGCCCGGACCGGGTCCGTCGATGCTGTGGGGCCATGCCTGCTCCTTTCTCCACGCTCGGACTTCCGCTTTCGCTCTCTGACGCGTCCTCAGGCCTTTCCCTTACCTGACACTCAGTCATATCAATAGGAATTCCGCCACCGTGCTTACGGCTTTCGTGTGCTCCGATCGCCCGCACGAGTGAAACAACCGAAGGACGATGCCGTGTCGCCGTTCGACAGCCGGGTCCCCGCAGTACTGCTGCGGATCGACCCCAATCCCTTTCACCACGGAACACTGGGTGCCGTGCGCTCACTCGGCCGGGCGGGTGTGGAGGTGCACCTGGTCGCCGACTGCGCGGGAAGTCCGGTCCGCGCGTCCCGTTTCGTACGGCAGTTGCACCCCCCGCCGCGGCCCGGCGCGTCCGCGGCCGACATCGCCGTCGTCCTGCGTCAGGTGGCCGCGCGGATCGCCGGCCCCGCCGTCCTGATCCCGATGGACGACGCGAGCGCGGTCGCGGTCGGCCGACTGCGCGAGGAGCTGGCCCCCTCCTACCTCCTGCCGCAGCAGCCCCCGGCGCTGCCCGAGCGGGTGGCCGACAAGGCCGAACTGGCGGCGGTGTGCGCGGCCGCGGACATCCCGCATCCGGAGACGGTGGTCCCGGCCAGTGCCGGCGAGGCCGCCGCCGCGGCCTGGCGGCTGGGCCTTCCGGTGGTCGCGAAGTGGAGCCGCCCCTGGCTGCTGCCGACGACCGGCGGGCTGCGCAGCACGGTCGTGGTGCGCAGCCCCCAGGAGGCGCACGAGCTGTATCTGCGCACCGAGGAGGCGGGCAGCCGGCTGCTGCTGCAGGCGTTCCTGCCGTCGGGCCCGGACCGCGACTGGTTCTTCCACGGTTACGCCGCCCGCACGGGCGCGGTGATCGGCGGCGGCCCCGGTGTGAAGGAACGGTCCTGGCCGCGCGCGGCGGGTCTGACCGCGGTGGGGCGCTGGCGGCCGAACCCGGACGTGCAGGCCCTCGCCGAGCGGCTCACCGGCGCACTGGGCTACCGCGGCATCCTCGATCTCGACTTCCGCCGCTGCGGCACGACCGGCGCCTATCACCTCCTCGACTTCAACCCGCGCCCCGGTGCCCAGTTCCGGCTCTTCGCCGACAGCGCGGACCTGGACGTCGTACGGGCCCTGCACCTGGACCTGACCCACCGTCCGCTGCCGGAGGGCTCGCCCCTGCCGGGGCGCGCCTTCGTGGTGGAGAACTACTCCCCGCTCACCGTGCTGCGTCCCGCCCCCGACGGACGTGAACTGGCCTGGCACGCGGAGGACGACCCGGAGCCGGGCCGGGTGATGCGGGGGCTGTGGGCACGCCATGTGTCCCGCCGCGTGCGGGAGCGACTGCGACGGCCGGGCGGAGACGCAACGGGACGCATGGTCGCAGCCACCGTGTCCGTGCCGCCGCCCTCCCCCGCCACGCCCTACCGGTCCCCCGCCCTGGCGAACGGCCTCCCCGACGAGCTGTCCGACGACAAGAAAGTGAGCAGTTGCTGATGTACGACCTCCTGGTGGTGGGCGCGGGCCCGTACGGTCTGTCCATCGCGTCCCATGCCGCGGCCGCCGGACTGCGGCTGCGGGTGTTCGGCCGCCCCATGGCCTCGTGGCGTGACCACATGCCGCGCGGGATGTTCCTCAAGTCGGAGCCCTGGGCGTCCAACCTGTCGGACCCGGCGGGCCGTCTGCGGCTGGACGCGTACTGCGCGGGCCAGGGCGTGGCAGCCGAGCACGGGGAGCCGATCCCGGTGGAGATGTTCGCCGCGTACGGCCAGTGGTTCGCCCGTCACGCGGTACCGGAGGTGGACGAGCGCACGGTCACACGGATCGCCGCCTGCCCGGGCGGCTTCGAGGCAGTCACGGAGGACGGCGAGACCCTGCACGCCCGCACGGTCGCACTCGCGGTCGGTGTGATGCCCTTCGTGGAGCTGCCGGCCGCACTGCGCGGGCTGCCCGCCTCCCTGGTGTCGCACAGCAGCCATCACGACGACCTCGTCCGCTTCCGCGACCGGGACGTCACCGTCATCGGCGGCGGCCAGGCGGCCCTGGAGACGGCGGCCCTCCTCGCCGAGCAGGGCACACGCGTACGAGTCCTGGCGCGCGCCGACCAGCTGCAGTGGAACGACGTGCCGCCGCCCTGGCAACGCCCCTGGTGGCAGCGGGCGCGCGCCCCTCACAGCGGCCTCGGCCCCGGCTGGCGCAACTGGTTCTACTCCGAACGCCCCGGCCTCTTCCACCGGCTTCCCGAGGCGAGTCGGACGCGGATCTGCGCCTCGGCGCTGGGGCCGGCCGGAGCCTGGTGGCTGCGGGACCGGATCGAGCCGGTCGTCGAGGTGCAGCTCGGTCACGAGGTGGCGGCGGCCCGTCCGGTGCACGGCGGGGTGCGGCTGGATGTGGTGAGCGGCGGGGGCGGATCGGCATCGTCGGGGTCGGGGCGGACCCTGCGCTCCCTCGAGACCGAGCATGTCATCGCCGCCACGGGCTTCAGGGCGACGGGAGAGCGGCTGCGGCTGCTCTCCGACGAACTGCGCGGCTCGCTGGCGACGGTGGCCGACGGCGCGCCGCAGGTCGGGCGGAACTTCGAGTCCTCTTGTCCAGGGCTGTTCCTCGCGGGTCTGGTGACGGCGTCCGGCTTCGGCCCGGCCATGCGCTTCGTGCACGGGGCGACCTTCACGGCGAGCACGCTCGTCGGCGGAGTGCGGCGTCACCTGCGCACGGGGACACCCGGCGGAACCATCCCGGCACCCAGCGGCCGGGGACAGCGCGGGGCGGCGCCCGCCGTGCGGCCCTGACCTGGCGCCTGGCCGGGTGGCTCGGCGTCCACGGGAAGGATGCCGGGCGCGCCCGGCCGGCACCCCCACGTGTCATCAACGGCACGCTGCTCGGCTTCGCCGGTACAGGATGACGTGGTCGCTGCCGGCGGGGGGAGGCGTGTTCGACCGGACCTGCACGTCATTGCCGGACGACGCCTGTCGCACTCTTGATCGTCTTCCTGCTTGAAGAAAGGGTAAAGCCGGCCCTGGAACCGACAAAGATGTCCAAGGCCGGCCATGACGCAGCCGTACGGCTGGTGCGGAACGACGTCAGCTGTTCACGCACACGTTGCCGAACGCCGGGTTCAAGGCCCCGAAAACGTTCACGGAGTTGCCACACACATTGATGGCCGCGTGAATGGGGACCTGGATCACGTTGCCGGACAGGAATCCTCCGGAACCGGCGGCGACACCCTGGGCCTCCGCGTCAGCGAAGGCCGGAGTGGCCGCACCCAGAGCCATGATCACGCCCGCAACGACAGCAGCGGTCTTCTTCATGAACTTTCCCTTCTCTGCGGTCATGCCTCATTGACGGCCGAAACCGCGCGAGCACAGCCGTACGGCTCGCACCATGACCAGCAGCCTGCACACGAGAAATTGACCGAAGAAGGGAAAATCAATGTGCGACACTCCGAAATTCACTCGGATGGGCCGCACAATACCGCCGCCGTACCGCCGAAAGAGCTACACAGCCGCCGACGCCCTCACCCTGCGGGGCGGTTCACTTCTCGCTGTTCGACGACAGGAGCGCCACGTCCTCCAGGACGTGCGAGAGCGCGCCGTCCCGCTTGACGTTCGAGGAGTTCTCCGTGCACTGCTGCTGCAGGTGGTCCGAGAGAACCGGGATGTCCTGGATGGTGCCGCCGACGAACCCGTCGACCGCGACGTCGGTGTCCTGGATGCCCAGGCAGGGCTTGTTGAGCGAGCCCTGCACCAGCGAGAGCTGCGGGCTCATGTCGCCCTTGGTCACCGAGTTGCCGAATTTCGACGAGGCCCCGTTGCCGTTGGCCACGCTCGGCCCCTTGTCGTCGCCCATGGCAAGCGCCTGGGGCGCGGCCGCCACAGACATGCCAATCACAGAAGCGGCAGCCGCCGCGGCGACCATTGCCTTCTTGAGCACTTCGCTTTCCTTTCGTCGTAGCGACGCATGTCCTACGGCCTCATCAACCGGACCCTCCCGATTTGGTTGCGGGGATTCACCCGGTTGGCCCGCATGAAATGCCGGACATCTCATCACCAGGGCCGACAAGGCTCGCCGGGTGTCCTCGGTATGGGCCGACGGAGTGAACGGGAGAAACCATGCTGGGCCAATGCAGTTGAGCCAGAGCGCTCCCGCGCAGACGTTTCCTCAGAAAGGGTTGGCCAGTGATCAAGAAGTTTGTTGCCACTGCGGCTGTCGCCGCTTCCGCCTTGGGCGCCTCCGCTGCCGCGGCACCGCAGGCCCTGGCGGTCGGGAACGACCATGGGCCCTCCGTCACGAACGGCAACGCGGGATGGCAGGCCTTCGGCAACTCGACCACGTACGGGAAGATGAGCCCGCAGATCGCTCTCATCCAGGGCTCCTTCAACAAGCCGTGCCTCGCCGTGAACGACATTCCGGCCTCGGTCGACGGGGCCATCGGTGGCGCGATCCAGGACGTTCCGATCCTGTCCGACCACATGCAGCAGCAGTGCACCGAGAACTCCTCGAACGTCAAGCGCGACGGCGCGCTGGCGCACCTGCTGGAGGACGTGTCGGTTCTGTCCCAGAACGGCGAGGACTGACATCGACGGGAGGGCGGGGCCACCGAACTGATCGGTGGCCCCGCCCTTTGTGCGCCCTCGACCGGATGCAAGGTCGCCAACCCGCTTGCGCGGCAAACGGGTTGTGCGACACTCGTGCTCAACTAGGCCGCCTCGTCCTGGTGTCTCCCAGGGATCGCTTCGTCGTTCGAGGTGTCACACGTGTTGCTGAAATGACGGCGACACGGCGGCCACCGCTGCCACACGGCGGCCTCTTGATCAAGCTGGTGTCTTCTGGCGAAGGAGACACCACCGTGCGAATTTCTGACATTCAGCGCTGCGAGGCCCGGCCGGGACAGCTCGTCGAGTGGACGGTCAGTGCGGCAACCGTCGCGGCTGCGGCGGTGCTGCCACCGGATCCGCGGCCGCCGGCGTACATCCAGGAGTCGCACGTCAGGACGGCGCGATCGGTGCGTGAGGACGGTCTGTTCGTGCCGACGTGGCTCGGGGCGGCCTTCGACCTGCCGGGCCGTGTGGACCTCGGCGCGCTGGAAGGGGCTCTGCGGGACTGGACGCTGCGGCACGAGACGCTGCGCAGCGGATTCAGGTGGGCCGGGGACGACATGCAGCGCTTCACGCTCGACGCGAGGGACGTGTCACTGCAACGTGAGGTGGTCGGTGACTTCACCGAGCCGGAGGCGCTGGTCAGTTACCTCCAGGGCCGGTTCGACATCGCGGCGGACGCGCTGGGTTGGCCGAATCTCATGTACGCGGCGGTCGTTCACGAGGACTCCGTCAGTGTGTACATGGCCTTCGACCACACCAATGTCGACGCCTACTCCCTGCAGCGCATCCCGGAGGAGATCAGCGAGTTGTACATGGCCTCCGTCACGGGAGAGCCCGTCGTCGGTACGCCTGTGGGGAGTTACGTCGACTTCTGCGAGCAGGAGCGGGCGAACGCGGACGGGATCGACGACACCCACGCGATCGTCGCGCGCTGGCGGGAGTTCGTGAGCCGGTGCGACGGAAGGCTCCCGGAATTCCCCGTCGACCTCGGTGTGCGGCCCGGTGGGGTTCTGCCCGCCCAGAAGCTGCTGTGCGAACCGCTCGTCGACGCGAACGCCGCCGCCGCGTTCGAGGAGTACTGCCGTCCCTACGGCGGCAGTCTGGTGGGCATCCTGGCGGCGACCAGTCTCATCGTCCACCAACTCGGCGGACAGCCGGTCTACCGGACGGTCGTGCCGTTCCACACCCGGCTGAAGTCGGCGTGGTCGGATTCCGTGGGCTGGTATGTCGGCGGCGCCCCGATCGAGGTGCCCGCGGCCCGGGACTTCGAGGGAGCGCTCGTCGCGGTCCGCGCCGAGTTGCGGGCCAACCGGTCGCTGGCGCGCATTCCGCTGGCCCGTGTACTGCGCCTGCTCGGCACGGACTTCCGTCCGACGTCACCCGACATGTACTCGATGGTCTCCTACGTGGATGCCCGCCTCATTCCCGGCTCGGCCCGCTGGGCGGAGCAGAGGGCGTACGGGCTGATCCGGGTGTCGTACGGCGACCAGGTGTGCGCCTGGGTCAACCGGCTGCACGAGGGCCTGTGGTTCGCCTGTCGCTACCCGGACACCGAGATCGCCCACAAGAACGTGCGTCGGTACGCCGAAGGACTGCGGGATGTGATCGTCTCCGTGCCCGCGCAAGGTCGCTTGCGGGTCGCGGAGCCGGTGTTCACCTGACCTGACTTGCTTCTGCTTCAACCGCGTTGACCCGTCCGCCGTCGGCAACCCGTTTCGCGGGCGGGCAGTTGGCGTCAACCCGGTGATGGTGCGGGGCGTATCCCCCTCAGGAACACGCCTGTTGCGTGCGGAGCCTCCAGTGACTACTGCTAGTATTCGGTCAGTCACGCTAGGCAATCAGCTGTGACGTACGAGCGACGAACGAGGTGTTCCATGCGCAAGATTCAGCAGGTCGTGATCGCAGCAGCAGTGGCGGCCGGCGGTCTGTCCGCCGTCGGCGCCGGCACCGCCGCCGCCGACACCTCCGACGGGGGGCTGCAGGTGAACAACCTCTACCGCCCCTACCAGGAATGCAGTCCGCAGACGGTGTCCGAGAACAACGTCCCGGTCGGCGTGCTCGGCCTCGCGACCACCATGGACACCACCTGCGGCCAGTTCAACACCGCCTTCGCAGGCTGAACTCGGCAGGCCACCCCCACAAAGGACAACGCATCAGATGTTCAACAGAAGGAAGATCGCGGCCCTTTCGGTGTTGACCGGGGGCATCCTCATGACCTGCGCCGGCATCACCCAGGCGCATGCCGCGGCGGGCCCGGGGGCCTGCACTCGCGACCTCCTGGGCGGCTTCAGCTGCAGCCAGCAGATCGAGGGTGTGATTCCCGAAGACGGCGTCATCCCCCACTATGAGACCTGTACGCAGACGCAGCCCTTGACGTTGCCCGCAGCCCTGGGCAATGGCAGGGCGCGGCTGGGTACCCAAGTGACCTGTGCCGCCCCGGTACGGACAGCACCCGACGCGACCGACACGGCACCGGAGGAGACCGGCCTGCTGGGCTGAGCCCCACAAACCGACGACGCGACATGGGGAACGCAGATCCTCGATAGCTACGCAGTGTGTGTATAAGCTCACATTGAGTAGCCAAGCCGGGCGGTCCTGCCCGGGTGAGAAAGGGTCAACCATGCGTATGTTTCAGCGTGCTGCAGTCGTAGCGGCAGCGATTGCGGGGCTGTCCACCCTCGGTGCCGGCGTCGGTTTCGCCGGCGACAACGGCGAAGCACCTCCGCCGATCAGCGCCGTGGCCAACTCGTCGGCCAACGCAGTCGCCTTCGGGGGCGACTACTACACCCTGCCGCAGGCCCAGCCCGAGGGCCAGCCGGAAGCCCAGCCGGAGGCTCAGCCGGAGCAGCAGCCCGAGGCTCAGCCGGCGGAGGCTCAGCCGGAGGAGCAGCAGCCCGAGGCCCAGCCGGAGGAGCACCCCGAGGAGCAGCACGGCGAAGAGTAAGAACGCGCCGCAAGCCCATCCGCACAGCGCCACAACGGATCCCCCTTCTTGGGAAGCCTGACGCACATTGCACGAACTCAACGTCTCGGTCCCGCACCGCTTCAGCGGGTTCAACGGTGTGCTGAGTGAATCCCCATGGCGAATGCAGCCCGGACGCGCCGCTCGATCAGAGCACGCGTCCGGGCTGCGGCCGTCTTGCCGTCGGACGCTGCCGACAGCGCGTCCGGACGCAGAATGCTCTGTTTCGACCCTCCCGGGCTCGAGCGCACACCGGTCAATGGCACGTGCGCTCGGGCCTCCGTCGTAAAGGAATACCGCACATGTTCACTCCGCAGAAGATCGCCGCCGTCTCGGGGCTCGTCGCGGGTCTCGCCGCGATCTGCCTCGGCGCCCCGCACGCCTACGCGGACGACGGCAACTGCGCGACCACCGCGCAGGGTGACACCATCTGTATTCGCAAGAGTGAGACCCAGGTCGACAAGGACGACACGCATATCGTCGACCAGGCGCAGGACTGCTCGACGTCGGACCAGCCGCATGTGGTGGACTGGCAGGACCAGATGCTCGAGGGCGGGTCCACGAGCGTCGGGCCGGTCGTGGAGTGCTCCAACAACGCCCCCCTGCCCAAGGAGTACAAGAAGTCCAAGCAGTTCAAGAAGCCGCACATCGAGTTCTGAGCATTACAGCGAATGCCGGGCCGGGATGATTCCCGGCCCGGCATTTCGGTTTTTGCGGAAGGTCTCCCGACGAAACGAAAATCCCCGGCACCCCGTCAGCGATTCGGGGCACCGGGGAAAGACTGGGTCTTACTTGCCGACCGTGTTGCCGCAGCCCATGCTCGAGCCCATGGACGTCTGCTGGGCGCCCGGGTTGCCCGTGCCGTTCAGGAGGTTGCCGCCCAGGCCGTTGGCGAGGCCGACCTCGCCGAGGATGTCAAGGTTCAGGTCGTGCGACGAGCAGTTGCTGGTCTGCATGATATCGAAAGTGTCGCCCTTGCCCCTGTGCCCATCCTGGTCGGCGTGGGCGGTGCCGACACCCAGGAGGCCGATGCTCCCGAATGCGGCGACGAGGACGGCAGCCGTGCGGAGCTTGCGCATGTCATCTCCGGTGAAGTGAGGTGGACGCGATCCGTGTTGATCGACATCAGTGCGGTCATGAAGGCCGAAGGGAACAGCCGACAGGTTCCGGCGACACGCCGGAACCATCGCCGCCCGGCAGGCCTGGCGGTACGCAAATGGTCCCGGCCCTGCGCCGGGACCATTTGCGGAGTTCGGCGCCTGGACGCCGGTCAGACCTCAGAAGGCGCTGTTGTTGCAGCCCATCGTGGAGCCGATGTCGGTGGCCTGAGCACCCGGGTTACCCGCGCCGTTGAGGCCGTTGCCCAGCAGGCCGTCGATCAGACCGACCTCGCCGAGGACGTCAAGGTTCAGGTCGTGCGAGCGGCAGTTGGAGCTCTGCGTGATCTTGAACTTGTCCCCGTGCCCGTCCTTCCCTCCATGACCGTCGGCGTGGGCGGTGCCACCCACGAGGCCGATGCTGCCGAGGGCAACGACCAGGACGGCAACGTTGCGAAGCTTGCGCATGTCATCTCCGGTGAGAGTGAATGGGTGCGATCTGTTCCAGATCGACTCCTTACAGTTACAGGAGATTAGTGCGAAGTATCCCAAAACGGTCAAAGGCGCGCCGATTTCGTGATCGCGGAGCCAAAACACCCGAAAGTCGTATCGCGTGCGAAGAGCTAGCCGCGCGCGTGGGCGAGGGCGTTCGACTGGCTGTTCGCCTGGGTGCACTCGATGCCCCGGGTCTGGGAGGCGGCGAGCACCGCGACCGGGACGTTCGCGTCGAGCAGGGACTGCGGGCTGCACTCCTGTGCCGGCCGGAACAGGTTGGTCTGGGCCGGCGCGGCGCTCTGCCCTGTCTGCCCCGTCTGCGGGGCCGGGGAGGAGAGCTGAGGGTTGATCTGCGGGTTGAGCTGGGGGTTGAGCTGCGGTGCAACCTGGGTGCCGCGCTGCGGGGCCGGCTGCTGAGCGGTCGGCGAGCCGTAGCTCTGCGTGGTCGCCTGAGCGGACGTGGCGGTGGTGGCCTGGGCGTCCGGCTGTGAAACGGGAGGCGGCACAGCCCCGTTGAAGGCGGCGGGGGTGACGGCAGAGCTCGATCCTGCCCCGACGGCGGTCAGTCCGCCGGCCGCTGCGACGACGAGCGCGATGTGCTGGAGCTTGCGCATTGAATTCTCGGCCCTTCATTGACCTGTGCAGGAAAATCTGGGGAAACGCTGATACGGCAGCGCAGTTGCAGCTGTTCCCACTGCCCTGAGCGGCTGCGATGGACCAACGTCCTTGCCCCGTGGGGAACGACACGAGAAGAGACGCAGATACGGGCGCCGGGATGTGGTCACCCATTTGCCGCAAACGGCGTACGGGTCGCGACACGCGCTCCCCCAGGTGGCAAACGGGTGACGGGCCGTGGGATTCCGTGACCGCGGCCAGGCCTCCTCGTTCCAACCGGGAGAGGGCAGCGGTCGTGGACCTGAAGAGGGTGAGGCGAGTCGCTGCCGGCTTTGATGCGAAGTCCGCGTGCCACTCGGGATCACCGCTGCCCCCTGCAGTAGGGAGCAGCGCATCGACTGCACGCGTAACCGCACTCAATGCAATGGACTTCCCTATTCAGGTATGAAGGGCCGAGAGTTTCATGCGCAAGCTTCACAAGGCCGTGCTCCTAGTAGCAGCGGCCAGCGGTCTGTCCGCCATGGGCACCGGCATCAGCCATGCCGACTCTCCCATCGCTCCCCCGCCGGCGCCGGCTCCCGACAACGCGGCTCCGCAGGCCGCCCCGGCGCCCGCCTACCAGTCGGCACCGCAGGCCGCACCTGCCTACCAGTCGGCCCCACAGGCGGCCCCGGCACCCGCGTACCAGCCGGCGCCTCAGCCCGCACCCGCCTACCAGCCGGCTCCCCAGGCCGCGCCCGCACCCGCCTACCAGCCGGCTCCGCAGGCTGCCCCGGCGCCCGTCTACCACCCGGCACCGCAGCAGGCCAGCTACGCCGCCGCCTCGTCGCAGGGATCGGCCCAGGCCTCCACTTCGCCGTTCGCGCAGCAGGCGGTACCCGCGCAGCCGGCACCGGCCGCACCCGCACCCGTACAGCCCCAGGTCGTGCCGCAGGTCATGCCGCAGGTCGCCCCCCAGTTGGCCGTACCGCAGACCTTCGCGCCAGAGCCGCCGACGACTGTCACTCCTCAGGTGAACCCACAGGTCAACCCGCAGGTGAATCCGCTTCTCAACCCGCAGCTCGCACCGGCGAGCGCGCCGCAGCTGGCTCCGGTCGGCCTCGGACAGCTCGCGGCGCCTCCCGTCGGCCAACTGGGGCTCCCCCGACTCGGCTGACGGCCGCCCGAGCCTCGTCCAGCACATCCCAGCTTGTTCTGTCGCAGACCCCATCCGCTCGAAATGGAGTACCCCATGCGCATGTTCCACAAGGCAGTCCTCGTGGGCGCCATCCTCGGCAGTGTCGGCTCCCTCGGCGCCACCACCGCCGTGGCACACGGTGAGCCCGGCAACGACCTCGACATCAGTCAGGGCATCGAATGCCGCTCGCACGACATGAACATCGAAGTGCTCGGCAGCGTCGGCGCCCTCACCGGCCTGGCCGGCAACCTGGTGAACGGCGAGGGCAACCCCGGTGCGCAGCAGAACCACCTCGGTTCGGACATGGGTTGCGACAACCAGGCCCTCTGACCGGCTTCGCCGCCCTACAGGCGGCCTTGACCCTCCCCTGCGCCGAGAACTCGCGGTGCGGGGCGAGGGTTTCGCTGTGGGCGGCCTGCCGCGCGAACGGGCCCCAACTGGTGTACGCACACAACCCCGTTCCGGGCAAAAGACTGAAAAGCCATTACTTCCGTGGTTTCACGCATGTTTTACCAAGTGCGGGTGAGTGCCCGCGACATGTCTGAAGGGCAGGGACCCATGAAACGGGCTATCCGAAACAGTGTGATCGCCGTCGCCGTCGCCTCCGGTGCGATGGCAGTCGCGGGGCCGGCGCAGGCCGACTCCACCGCTGACGGCTCCGCAGAGGGCTCACCCGGGCTGCTCTCCGGCAACGGCGTCCAGTTGCCTGTGGACGTCCCGGTGAACGTGTGCGGGAACACCCTGAACGTGGTCGGGCTCCTCAACCCGGCCATGGGCAACCGCTGCGCCAACGAGAACGGCGAGGACGGGGGCGACAAGAAGTCCGCGGCGCCGCGCGGGGCCGCGGCCGACGGCAGCGCCCACGGCTCGCCGGGCGTCGTCTCCGGCAACAACGTCCAGCTTCCGATTGATCTGCCCGTGAACCTCAGCGGCAACAGCGCGAACCTGGTGGGTATCGGCAATCCCGCCTTCGGCAACGAGTCGGTCAACGGCCCGGCCCACCGTCCCGACGAGCCCGAGGACCGGTCCGTACCGTCCACCCGGCGGATCCCTCACCAGCCGTCGCACCCGGCCAAGGGGCACTACGCGCCGGAGGGGTCCCCCGCCGTCGTACAGCAGGAGGGGGCCGCCGCGCTCGCGGACACCGGAGCGGGCAGCCTCTGGGTGCCGAGCGTGGCGAGCCTGGCCCTCCTGACCGCCGGAGCGGTGCTGTACCGGCGCTCTCGTCCGAGCGCGGGCGCCCTCCAGGGGTGATCCCGGCCGACTGCCTGGCGGGGTGGTCACTCGAGGTGCTTCGCCTGCCGGATGGTGTCGGCGAGCTGTCGTACCGCCCGGTCCTCCGTGATGTCCGCCAACCTGTCCGCCCGGTCGGCCAGTTCGCTCAGGCGGGGGGCTCCCGGCAGGGGGCTCCAGCGGTCGTCGCCGCGGCGGAGGGCGTCGGCGAAGTAGGCGGCCACCGCGGTGACCTGGAAGCGCGGGCTCGCGCTGCCCAGGGAGTCGGCGAGGCTGTCCGACTCCAGTTGGCCCGACTCCTCGTGCGGGGTGCGGGTCTCGGGGTCCTGCCAGCGGACGGTGGCGGTGGCGAGGTGGCCGTCCGCGCCCGGTCGGGTGCGGACGGCGTAGAGGGCGGTGACGGTGTGGCCGGGGCCGACCTCGCCGCCGTCGACGCGGTCGTCGCGGAAGTCGTCGTCGGCGACGCGGCGGTCGTCGTAGCCGACGAGCCGGAAGTCGGTGACCGTCTCCGGGTCGAAGGCGACCTGGGCCTTGGCGTCGCGGGCGGTGAGGTCGATGTTCTGCGGGAGCTGCTCGCAGAAGACCTCGCGAGCGTCCTTCGCGTCCGAGACGTACGTGGTGTGGCCGTCGCCCTTGTCGGCGAGGCGTTCCATCAGGGCGTCGCCGTAGTCGCTGCCCACGCCGACGCCGAAGAGGGTGATGCCGTGTTCGCGGCGGGCGCCGTCGATGCGGTCGAGGATGGCGTCGGGGTCGGTGTCGCCGTCGTTGGCGAGGGCGTCGGAGATCAGGACGACCCGGTTGGTGGCGCCCTCGCGCAGGCCCTTGACGGCGGTGGCGTAGCCGGTCTCGACGCCCGCCGCGAGGTTGGTGGAGAAGGTGGGTTCCAGGCTGTCGATGGCGTCGTGGATCTCGTCGCGGTTGCCGTCGAGGCGGGTCATCGGCAGGACGGTCTCCGCCTTGTCGCTGAAGGTGACGATCGCGACCGAGTCGTCGTCGCGCAGCCGGTCCGTCATCACGCCGAGGGACTCCTGGGCGAGGTCGAGCCGGCCGGGTTCGGACATGGAGCCGGAGATGTCGATGACGAAGGTGAGGGCGGCCGGCGGGCGTTCGCCGTGCTGGTCCCGCGCGTTCCGGGTGGCGAGGCCGACGCGGACCAGGGACCAGTCCTTCTCGTCGGTGCGGGCGCCGTCGACGGTCACCGTGAAGCCGTTGCCGTCGGGACGCTCGTAGTCCTGGCGGAAGCTGTTGACGAACTCCTCGGGGCGGATCGTCGCGGGGGCGGGGCGCTGTCCGTCGGCGAGGGTGCGGCGGGCGTAGCCGTAGGACGCGGTGTCGACGTCGAGGGCGAAGGTGGAGAGGTGGTCGGGGGCGGTGTCGCGGGACTCGTCGTCCTGTTCGCTTCCCCGGCTGTACTCGGGGGCCGGGAAGGCGCTGGCGCCGTTCGCCCGGTCCGTGCTGCTGCCGTCGCCCGAGCCGCCCGCCCCGCATCCCGTGAGGAGCAGGCCGCCCGTCGCGGTGAGCGCGAGGAGAGCGGCCCGCAGCCGCCGTGTCCCGTACCGGTCCATCGTCCGTGCCCCCTTGGCCAGTTGACGCCGTGTCTGTGACTGTGACGGGCCGGGGGGCCGGAACGTGCGCTACGGGGGGTTGCGGATGGATCTCGAACAGGGCACGGACGACGGCCTTCGATACCGGTGGGTGATCCTCCGGTGACCTACGACACCACGTCCTTGCGGGCGAAACCGCGGAAGGCCAGCGCGAACAGCACGAGGGCGTACGTTACCGACAGGGCCGTGCCCTGGATCATGTCGGACCACTCCAGCCGGGGTCGGACGGCGTCGAGCCAGGCGTACTGCCAGTGCGAGGGCAGGAAGTCCCGCCAGTCGCCGAGCGCCGTCACCTGGTCGAGCACGTTGCCGACGATGGTCAGGCCGACCGCGCCGCCGACCGCGCCCAGCGGGGCGTCCGTCCGGGTGGACAGCCAGAACGCCAGAGCAGCGGTGACCAGTTGGGACACGAAGATGTACGCCACCGTGACCAGGAGGCGCTGCGCCGCGGTGCCGGCGGCCAGCTCACCGCCGGTGGGCAGCTCAAGCGGGCCCCAGCCGTAGGCCGCCGTGCCGACGGCGAGCGCGACCAGCGGCAGGAGCAGCATCGCGGCCAGGCTGAGCCCGAGTCCGACGACCAGCTTGGACCACAGCAGCCGGGCCCGGGGCACGGGCGCCGCCAGCAGGTAGCGCAGGGAGGACCAGCCGGCCTCGGAGGCGACCGTGTCCCCGCAGAACAGGGCGACGGGGATGATCAGGAGGAAGCCCGCCGAGACGAACAGGTTCACCGCCGCGAAGTTCGCGCCGGACAGGGTGGCCGTGTCCATCAGGTTCACGCCGTTGTTGTCGCCGCCCGGCCCGCCGCCCACCTGGAAGGCGATGAGCAGCACGAACGGCAGGGCGAACAGGATTCCGCCCATGACCATCGTGCGGCGTCGCTTCAACTGCCGGACCAGTTCCACCCTCAGGGGCAGTGTGCGGCCGGCGCGATAGCCGTCGGCGACCTCCGCGCTGTCGATCAGCGTGCTGCTCATGCGGAGTCTCCGATCAGGGTGAGGAAGGCGTCTTCGAGGCGGCGGTGCGGGCCGACCGCCTCCACGGGGATCTCCAGCCGGACGAGTTCGGCGACCAGGCGCCGGGCGCTGCCGTCGGCGTCGAGGCGGACCACCAGCCCGCCGTCGGTGCGGACCGCCGAGGCCACGCCGGGCAGCGCGGCGACCTTCTCGACGAGGGGTTCGTCGACCGGGCCGGCCGTGCCGACCAGCAGGGTGTCGCCGGAGCCGATGATCTCGCCGACCGGGCCCGCCTGGACGAGCTGTCCGTGGTCCATCACCACCAGGTGGGTGCAGGACTGCTCGACCTCGGACAGCATGTGGCTGGAGACGATCACCGTGCGGCCGGCCGCCGCGTAGCGGATCATCACCTCGCGCATCTCGCGGATCTGCGGCGGGTCGAGTCCGTTGGTCGGTTCGTCCAGTATCAGCAGGTCGGGCAGGCCGAGCATGGCCTGGGCGATGGCGAGGCGCTGGCGCATGCCCTGTGAGTAGGTGCGGACCGCGCGTTCCAGGGCGGTGCCGAGGCCGGCGATCTCCAGGGCCTCGTCCAGGTGGGCGTCCTCTGGCGGGCGGCCGGTGGCCCGCCAGTACAGCTCCAGGTTCTCCCGGCCGGACAGGTGCGGCAGGAAGCCCGCGCCCTCGACGAAGGCGCCGACGCGGGACAGTACGGGGGCGCCGGGCGCGATGGCGTGGCCGAAGACGCGGATCTCGCCGCCGTCCGGTGTGATCAGGCCCATCAGCATGCGCAGGGTGGTCGTCTTGCCCGCGCCGTTCGGGCCGAGCAGGCCGAGGACCTGGCCTTTGTCCACCCGGAAGGACAGGTCGCGGACCGCGTACCGGTCGGCGGACTTGGCGTACCGCTTGCTGAGGTCCCTTATCTGGAGGGGGACTTCGGCGAGGCCCGGGTCGGGGGCGGGGGCCGTGGTGCGGCGCCTCGCCGTCAGGAGGAGGGCGAGCGCGGTCACCGCGCCGGCCAGGGGCAGCCACCACACCCATGAGGGCAGTGGTGCGGCCGCGCCGCTGTCGGCGAGGGTGGTCGGCACCTTCAGGTCGCCCTTGAGGGAGACCGTGTACGTGGCGGGGGCTGCCGGTGAGGCGTAGCCGAGGTCGGTGGAGGCGAGGACCAGGCGCAGCCGGTGGCCGTCCTGCACCTCGTGGTCGATCGCCGGGAGGGTGAGGGTGACGTCCTTGCCGGCCTTGGCGCCCGCCACGCGGAGGGGCTCGACCAGTTGGGAGGGCAGCACCTGTTGTCCGCGGCCGGGGCCGACGTCGTACACCTTGGCGAAGAGGACCGCGTCGTCGCTCGTTGACTTCACGTGGACGGTGACCGTCGGGGACCCGGTGATCTGCAGGTCGTCCTTGACGGGGGCCGACTCGAAGGCGGCGTACTGGCCGGGGAAGTCGAGGGAGATCCCGACGCCGAGCGTGGAGAGCTGGGCGAGGCCGCCGGCGCCGCCGATGCCGGGCAGGGCGGAGACGGCGGGCGGGCTGGAGCCTGCGGGGTTCTCGAAGGACTGCTCGCGTCCGGTGAGGGCGATCGGGCGCGGGTGGTCTTCGAGGCCGGGGTAGGTGTCGGCGTCCACGCCGCTCAGCCGGGTCTCGCCGTCGCCGGTGTCGGTGCCGAGGGTGCGGGTGACGCGGAAGGCGGGGCCGGTGTCGGCGCCCTTGTCGTCCTTGAGGTAGCGGTCGAACCAGGAGGCGACCCGGGCCTGGACCCGGTCGGTCTCCATGTCGCCGCCGTCGTGCCCGCCCGCGATCCAGTCGACGTCAACGGGGGCGCCGTTGGCGCGGATCGCCTTCGCCGCGGCGTCGGCCTGGCCGAGCGGGAAGAGGGAGTCGGTCTGGCCCTGCAGCAGCAGGGTGGGCACCTTGATGCGGTCGCCGACGGCCGACGGCGAGCGCTCGTCCAGCAGTTTCTCGGCCTGCGCGTCCGGGGTGCCGGACTCGGCGACCCGCTCGTACATCCGGCACAGCTGCGGCTCGAACTTGGCGCAGCCGCCGCCGGAGTTGACGAAGATGCCCGCCCAGAGCTTCTTGAACACGCCGTTCGGGAAGAGCGCGTCGCTGAGGTTCCAGTAGGTGATCGCCGGGGCGATGGCGTCGACGCGGTCGTCGTAACCGGCGGCGAGCAGGGAGATCGCGCCGCCGTACGAGGCGCCCGCGACGCCGACGCGGGGGTCGCCGGGCTTGTCGAGCTGGACCTGCGGCTGCCGGGCGAGCCAGTCGATCAGCTTCCTGACGTCCTGGACCTCACCCTTCGGGTCGTTCAGTCCGATCTTCCCGGTGGACCTGCCGAAGCTCCGCGCCGACCAGGTCAGTACCGCGTATCCGTCCCGGGCCAGGTTCTCGGCCTGTTCCCGCACGTCGTCCTTGCTGCCGCCGAAGCCGTGCGCGAGCAGGACGGCGGGGCGGCGGCCCGCGTCGGACGAGGTGAAGTACGAGGTGTCGATGCGGACGCCGTCGAGGGCCATGACCTGGTCCTCCCGGTGCACCGGGGCCGGCTTGTCGTCGGCCACGGCCGTCCATGTCCCGGCACCGGCGAGCACGACGACGGCGGCCACGGCGGCGGCGAGCCGTCGTGGCCGCCGTCGTAGGTCACGCAGCGGCGGCAGTCGAAGATCCATGTGTCAACGGTACGGGGTGAAGTGGGCAGGGAGTTGTCGACTGGGGGGTGAACCATGCCCCATCCCGTGGGGGTACGGGGGCGGGTCCGTGTACCGCGGGCGTGGTACGGCGGTTGGGAGCTCGGGGGGGGGCTGTTGTCGGGCGGGTGCGGGTGCGTTGGGGCTGGTCGCGCAGTTCCCCGCGCCCCTTTGGGGCGGCTGGTGTGCAGGGGGTGACACACGCCACCGGGTTCCTGCGCGGGCGCCAGAAAAACAGGGCCGCCCGGATCACGGACGGCCCCTGGACGGTCTGGCTCAGTGGTTGCGCGGGAAGCCCAGGTCCACGCCCGCCGGGGCGTCGGCCGGGTCGGGCCAACGGGTGGTGACGACCTTGCCGCGGGTGTAGAAGTGCGTGCCGTCGTTGCCGTAGATGTGGTGGTCGCCGAAGAGGGAGTCCTTCCAGCCGCCGAAGGAGTGGTAGCCGACGGGGACCGGGATCGGGACGTTCACGCCGACCATGCCGGCCTCGACCTCCAGCTGGAAGCGGCGGGCGGCGCCGCCGTCCCGGGTGAAGATCGCGGTGCCGTTGCCGAACGGCGAGGCGTTGATGAGGGCGATGCCCTCGTCGTAGGTGTCGACGCGCAGCACGGTCAGTACCGGGCCGAAGATCTCGTCCTGGTAGGCCTTCGCCGTGGTCGGGACCTTGTCGAGGAGCGAGATGCCGATCCAGTGGCCGTCCTCGAAGCCCTCGACCGTGTAGTCGGAGCCGTCCAGGACGACCTCGCAGCCCTCGGCGGCGGCGCCCTCGACGTAGGAGGCCACCTTGTCGCGGTGCACCTTGGTGATCAGCGGGCCCATCTCGGAGGCCGGGTCGTTGCCGGGGCCGATCTTGATCTTCTCGGCGCGCTCGCGGATCTTGTCGACGAGCTCGTCGCCGATCGAACCGACGGCCACGACCGCGGAGATCGCCATGCAGCGCTCGCCCGCCGAGCCGTAGGCCGCCGAGACCGCCGCGTCCGCCGCCGCGTCCAGGTCGGCGTCCGGCAGGACCAGCATGTGGTTCTTGGCGCCGCCCAGGGCCTGGACACGCTTGCCGTTCGCGGAGGCGGTGGTGTGGATGTAGCGGGCGATCGGGGTCGAGCCGACAAAGGAGACGGCCTTGACGTCCGGGTGCTCAAGGAGGCGGTCGACGGCCACCTTGTCGCCGTGCACGACGTTGAAGACACCGTCGGGCAGACCGGCCTCGGCCAGCAGCTCGGCGATCTTGAGGGAGGCCGACGGGTCCTTCTCGGACGGCTTGAGGACGAAGGTGTTGCCGGTCGCGATGGCCATCGGGAACATCCACATCGGGACCATCGCCGGGAAGTTGAACGGCGTGATGCCCGCGACGACACCGAGCGGCTGGCGGATGGAGGCGACGTCCACGCGGCTGGCGACCTCGGTCGACAGCTCGCCCTTGAGCTGCACGGTGATCCCGCACGCCAGGTCCACGATCTCCAGGCCGCGCGCGACCTCACCGAGGGCGTCGGAGTGCACCTTGCCGTGCTCGGCGGTGATCAGCTCGGCGATCGCGTCCCGGTTCGCCTCGAGCAGCGCCCGGAAGCGGAACAGGATCGTGGTGCGCTTGGCGAGCGAGGAGGTGCCCCAGGTCGCGAACGCGTCCTTGGCGGCGGCTACGGCGGCGTCGACCTCGTCGACGGAGGCGAACGCGACCTTGGTGGTGACCGCGCCGGTCGCAGGGTCGGTGACCGGCCCGTAGTTGCCCGACGCGCCTTCGACGGTCTTGCCGCCGATCCAGTGGTTGACGATCTTCGTCATGACCGAGTACTCCTTTTCACAGATGGCGGCGTCGGGTTGAGACGTGCCGTTCGTACAGCTCACGGGCCTTCACCGCGGACGGTCGGGTCGCGGTTTCGGCCACAGGTACATCCCACCAGGCCTGCGCCGGAGGCGGGCCCGACACTGTGTCTGCCGTTTCGGTCTCGACGTAGACACATGTGGGAGTGTCGGCCGCCCGCGCCTCTTCGAGGGCGGCGCGGAGGTCTCGTACGGTCTTCGCGCGCAGCACGCGCATACCGAGGCTGGCCACGTTGGCGGCCAGGTCCACGGGCAGCGGGGGGCCCGTGTAGGTGCCGTCGTCGGACTGGTAGCGGTAGGCGGTTCCGAACCGCTCGCCGCCGACCGTCTCGGACAGGCCGCCGATGGAGGCGTAGCCGTGGTTCTGGATCAGGAGCAGCTTGATCGCGATGCCCTCCTGCACGGCCGTGACGATCTCCGTCGGCATCATCAGGTACGTTCCGTCGCCGACCAGCGCCCAGACGTTGCGGTCGGGCGCGGCCATCTTCACACCGATCGCGGCCGGGATCTCGTAGCCCATGCAGGAGTAGCCGTACTCCAGGTGGTACTGGTCCCTCGACCGGGCGCGCCACAGCTTGTGCAGGTCGCCGGGGAGGGAGCCGGCCGCGTTGATGACGACGTCCGACGCGTCGACCAGGGCGTCCAGGGCGCCGAGGACCTGCGGCTGGGTCGGCCTGATGTCGGGCTCGTCGGCCTCGTAGCAGGCGTCGACGCGCTGCTCCCAGCGCTCCTTGTCGAGCGTGTACTCGTCGACGTACGTGCCCGTGACCCGGTGGACGTGCAGCTGGAGTGCCTCGGTGAGCTCCGCCAGGCCGCTGCGGGCGTCCGCGACCAGGGGCGTGCCGGCGAGCTTGTGGCCGTCGTAGGGCGCGATGTTGAGGTTGAGGAAGCGGACGCCGTCGCCTGTGAAGAGGGTGCCGGAGGCCGTGGTGAAGTCGGTGTACCGGGTGCCGACGCCTATCACCAGGTCGGCCTGGCGGGCCAGTTCGTTGGCGGTGGCGGTGCCGGTGTGGCCGACGCCGCCGACGTCCTGGGGGTGGTCGTGGCGCAGGGAGCCCTTGCCGGCCTGGGTGGAGGCGACCGGGATGCCGGTGGCGTTCGCGAACTCGGCGAGGGCCTCCTCGGCGCGGCTGTGGTGGACTCCGCCGCCGGCGATGACGAGCGGGCGCTCGGCGGTGCGGATCGCCTGTACCGCTTCGGCGAGTTCGGTCGGGTCGGCACCCGGTCGTCGTACGGTCCAGGTGCGCTCGGCGAAGAACTCGTCGGGCCAGTCGTGGGCCTCGGCCTGGACGTCCTGCGGGAGGGCGAGGGTCACCGCGCCGGTCTCGACGGGGTCGGTGAGGACCCGCATCGCCTGGAGGGCGGCCGGGATCAGGGCTTCCGGACGGGTCACGCGGTCGAAGTACTTCGACACCGGCCGCAGACAGTCGTTGACGCTGAGGTCGCCCGCGTACGGCACTTCGAGCTGCTGGAGGACCGGGTCGGCGACCCGGGTGGCGAAGGTGTCACCGGGCAGCAGCAGGACGGGGAGGTGGTTGATGGTCGCGAGGGCCGCGCCCGTCACCAGGTTGGTGGCGCCAGGGCCGATGGAGGTCGTCACCGCGTGGGTGGAGAGGCGGTTCGACTGACGCGCGTAGCCCACGGCCGCGTGCACCATGGACTGCTCGTTGCGGCCCTGGTGGTAGGGCATGTCGTCGGCGTACTCGACGAGCGCCTGGCCCAGCCCGGCGACGTTGCCGTGGCCGAAGATGCCCCAGGTCGCGGAGATCAGCCGCTGCCGAACGCCGTCGCGTTCGGTGTACTGGGCGGCGAGGAAGCGGACCAGCGCTTGCGCGACGGTCAGACGGGTGGTCATCGGTACCCCTCGGTGTGGTCCGGGTGGAAGCAGATCCGCCACTCCCGCGTCTCACCCGGTCCCGCCATGACGTTGAGGTAGTACATGTCGTGGCCGGGCTGGGCGATGGACGGGCCGTGCCATCCGTCGGGGACGAGGACGGCGTCGCCGGAGCGGACCTCGGCGAGGACGTCGGAACCGCCCTCACGGGAGGGAGATACGCGCTGATAGCCGAAACCGTTCGGGCCATCGATCTCGAAGTAGTAGATCTCCTCCAGCTCCGCTTCCACGCCGGGCCGGTGCTCGTCGTGCTTGTGCGGCGGATACGAGGACCAGTTGCCGCCGGGGGTGACCACCTCGACGGCGATGAGCTTGTCGCAGTCGAAGGCGTCGGCGGAGGCGAAGTTGCGCACGTGCCGCAACTGGCTGCCACTGCCGCGGTCTTCGACGGGGACCTCCGGCGCGGGGCCGTAGCGGGCGGGGAGTCGTCGCTCGCACTTCGCTCCTGCCAGGGCGAAGCGGCCTCCCGCGCCGGAGGCGATCGATGCCTGGGCGTCCCGGGGCACATACGCGAAGTCCGAGACTCCGGCGAACACGCTTTCCCGGCCCAGGAGTTGGAACTCTTCGTTGTCGGTGTGGACGGTACAGGCGCCCTCCAGCGGAAGCACGATCCACTCGCTGTCACCGGAGGTGAAGGTGTGGGTGCCGCCGGCTGCCAGCTCGACGATGCGCAGGCTGCTGTGGGTCCAGCCGGCCCGCTTGGGGTCGATGTCCAGCGTGTACTGGGCGTTGGCGGAGCCGCCCTTGGGGACGTACAGCTCGTTCTGTGTCATGCGCCGGCCCTCACAGCAGTCCTACGGCGGTGTCCACGGCGGCGGCCACGTCGCCGTCCGCCGGGTACAGCAGCGAACGGCCGACCACCAGGCCGCGCACGGTGGGCAGTTGCAGGGCGCCGCGCCACTTCTCGTACGCGCCGTCCTGGTCGTCCCCGACCTCGCCGCCGAGCAGTACGGCGGGGAGCGTGGAGGTCGCCATGACCTCGCCCATGTCGTCGGGGTTGTCGGTGACCGGGACCTTGAGCCAGGTGTAGGCCGAGCTGCCGCCCAGGCCCGAGGCGATGGCGATCGACTTGCTGACGGCCTCGGCGGAGAGGTCGTTCCTGACCTTGCCCTCGGTGGTGCGGCCGCTGATGAACGGCTCGACGAACACCGGGAGCCGGCGTGCGGCCATGTCGTCGATGGCGCGGGCCGTGGACTCCATGGTGGTGAGGGAGCCCGGGTCGTCGTAGTCGATGCGCAGGAGGAGCTTGCCGGCGTCGAAGCCGAGCCGCTCGATGTCCTCGGGGCGGTGGCCGGTGAAGCGGTCGTCGAGCTCGAAGCTCGCGCCCTGGAGGCCGCCGCGGTTCATGGAGCCCAGGACGACCTTGCCGTCCAGGGCGCCGAGCAGCAGCAGGTCGTCCAGGATGTCGGCGGTGGCGAGGACGCCGTCGACGCCGGGGCGGGACAGGGCCAGGCAGAGGCGCTCGAGCAGGTCGGCGCGGTTGGCCATGGCCATGCGGTTGGCACCGACGCCGAGCGCGCCCCGGGCGGGGTGGTCGGCGGCGACGATCATCAGACGGCCGTTGTCGTTGAGCAGCGGCCTGCGGGTGCGGCGGGCGGCCGCCTCGGCGATCGCCTCGGGGTGTTCGGCACGCAGGCGGACGAGTTCCGCGATGTCGATCCTCACTTGACCGCTCCCGCCGCGATTGCGCTGTCGATCTCGTCGGGCGTCGGCATCGCCGAGCTGCACTCCAGACGGGAGGCGACGATGGCCCCGGCCGCGTTGGCGTGCCGCATGATCTTCTCCAGGTCCCAGCCGCTGAGCAGGCCGTGGCAGAGGGCGCCGCCGAAGGCGTCGCCGGCGCCGAGGCCGTTGAGGACGTTCACGGGCAGGGGCGGGACCTCGGCGGACTCGCCCCTGCTGTTGACGGCGAGGACACCCTTGGGGCCCTGCTTGACGACCGCCAGTTCGACACCGGCGTCCAGGAGGGCGCGGGCGGCGGCGTGCGGCTCGCGTACGCCGGTCGCGACCTCGACCTCGTCGAGGTTGCCGACGGCGACGGTGGTGTGGCGCAGGGCCTCTTCGTAGAAGGGGCGGGCCTGCGCCGGGTCCTTCCAGAACATCGGGCGCCAGTCCAGGTCGAAGACGGTGGTGCCCGCCTTCGCGCGGTGGGCGAGGGCCGCCAGGGTCGCCGTACGGCTGGGCTCCTCGCTCAGGCCGGTGCCGGTGATCCAGAAGACGCTCGCCTCGCGGATCGCGTCGAGGTCCAGCTCGTGGGCGTCGATCTCGAGGTCGGGGGCCTTGGGCTGCCGGTAGAAGTACAGCGGGAAGTCGTCCGGCGGGAAGATCTCGCAGAAGGTGACGGGGGTCGGCAGGCCCGGGACCGGGGTGACCCAGCGGTCGTCCACGCCGAAGCCCTGGAGGGCCTCGTGCAGGTAGGTGCCGAAGGGGTCGTCGCCGGTGCGGGTGATCACCGCGGTCCGCCGTCCCAGGCGTGCCGCGGCGACCGCGACGTTGGTCGCCGATCCTCCGAGGAACTTCCCGAAGGACGTCACCTGCGGCAGCGGGACACCGGTCTGGAGTGGATACAGGTCCACACCGATCCGCCCCATGGTGATCAGGTCGTACGCCATCGGCTTCCCTTCGTACCTGCGTCGGCTCTCCCGGCGTTTGTAGCCCCGGACGCCGAGCCCTGTCAATGTTTTGTCCAGACATTCGGACGAGACCTTGACAGCGCTTGCCGTCCGAACCGAAGCTGACCGGCATGACAGCGCCCGCACCTCAGCCCTCACTGTCCCGCATCCGGATCGGCTCGGCTCCCGACTCCTGGGGCGTGTGGTTCCCCGACGACCCCCAGCAGGTCCCCTGGCAGCGCTTCCTCGACGAGGTCGCGGACTCCGGTTACGAGTGGATCGAGCTGGGGCCGTACGGGTATCTGCCGACCGATCCCACGGTCCTGACCGAAGAAGTCTCCCGGCGCGGCCTGAAGGTGTCCGCGGGCACCGTCTTCACCGGCCTGCACCACGGCGAGGCCGTGTGGGAGAAGACCTGGGCGCATGTCGCGGACAACGCGGTGCTGGCGCAGGCGATGGGTGCGAAGCATCTCGTTGTAATCCCGTCGTTCTGGCGGGACGACAAGACGGGTGAGGTGCTGGAGTCGTCCTCGCTGACGCCCGAGCAGTGGCGGAACCTGACCTCGCTGACCGAGCGGCTGGGGCAGCGGGTGCGGGAGGAGTACGGCCTCCAGATCGTCGTCCACCCGCACGCGGACACCCACATCGACAGCGAGGAGAACGTCGTCCGGTTCCTCGACGGGACGGACTCCTCCCTGGTGTCGCTGTGTCTGGACACCGGGCACTACGCGTACTGCGGCGGCGACAGCGTCAAGCTGATCGAGACGTACGGGTCGCGGATCGGATATCTGCACCTCAAGCAGGTGGATCCGGAGATCCTCGCCGACGTGCGGGCCAAGGGGACGCCGTTCGGGCCCGCGGTGGCGCAGGGCGTGATGTGTGAGCCGCCTTCGGGTGTGCCGGCGCTCGGGCCGGTGCTGGAGGCGGCGGGGCGGCTGGATGTCGATCTGTTCGCGATCGTCGAGCAGGACATGTATCCGTGCGAGCCGGATCGGCCGTTGCCGATCGCTCAGCGGACCAGGGCGTTCCTGCGGTCCTGCGGGGCGTAGTTCGTCGGCTGTGGGCCGGTGATCGCTGGTGGCGGAGTCCTTGGTGGGTCCAGAGGGTGTTGCTGTGGCCCGTCGGCTGTGAAGCTGGGGCGATGGTGTTGGTCCGTACCGGGCGTGGGTCCGGTGGGTACTGGGAGTTCGCCCTCGGGGCGCCTCACCCTCGGCTGCGGCCCGGGGTGTTGAGCTATCGCGGGATCAAGCTGGCGATGGACCGGCCGCGGCGGCGGCTCGAGACGCCCGTCGGGGCCGCCACGCTGCTGTTGGGGTTCGAGCAGCCCGTGCGCATCACGCGCGCGGGACGGGCTCCGGAGACACTCGTCTCCGTCTTCTGCGGGCCCACCACCACACCGGCCGTCGGTGAACACGGTGGCCGGCTGTCCGGCATCGAGGTGATGCTCACGCCCTGGGCCGCGTTCACCCTGTTCGGGACCCCGCAGCACGAGATCGCCGATCGGGTCGTCGATCCCGACGCGCTTCCGCACGCCCTGGACCGGCGGGTCGATGAACTCGCCGCCGCGCTGGCCGTGTTGCCCTCCTGGGAGGAGCGCTTCCGGTTGCTGGACGACGTGTTCGCACGGTGGTGGGACGCCGGTACGCCCTGTTCGGCCCGGGTGGTACGGGCCTGGTCGGAGCTCGTGCGGACGTGCGGTGCCATGCCGGTGCGGCGGCTCGCCGAGGAGGTGGGCTGGAGTGTGCGGCATCTGGAGAACCGGTTCCGGGAGCAGATCGGGCTGGGGCCCAAGGCGGCGGCGAGGGTTCTGCGGTTGCAGCGGGCCCGGCGGCTGCTCGCCGCGGGGCGCGGACAGGCGGAGACCGCGGCGGCCTGCGGGTTCTACGACCAGGCGCATCTGAGCGGCGAGTTCAAGGCGATGACCGGGTGTACGCCTCGGGAATTCACGACGGCCCGGCGGCTGCCCTTGGCCGCCGCCCCGCCCGGGGACCGGATGGACGGGGAGGCAACGAGCTTGATCCTTGCGTCTGGTACATCTGATACCTCTGGTACTTCTGGTACGTCTGGTAAGCCGAGCAGGTCCAGCACCCTCGGTACGCCTGGTACGCCTGGTGCGTCCGGTGCTTCCGGGCGAAGTGCGGGTTTCTCCAAGACCGACTGGTCCACCTGACTGCACACTGTGCGCGTCCAACTGGTTGATCGGGGGACGGCCGGGGGGAGCCGGTGGGTCGGGCCCGGCGCAGCGGGTCCGGCCCGCCCTGGCGAAGTTGCGTTGTCAGTGGCGGCGGTTAGCGTTCGGGCATGGCCGACACGTACACCACCCTGTGGACCAACGACCTCTGCAGGGCGCTCGGCGCCGGAGGCTTCGACGGCGAGCCGCTGACCGTGCTCTTCGGAGGCCCGCACACCTCGATGCCGAGCTTCGCGCGGGCCGGGGTCCGGCCCGGCGACCGGATCCTGCCGATACGGGTCTTCCAGAAGCGTATGTGGGTGCTCGGGGCCATGGAGGTCGAGCGGTTGGTGGACTACGACAACGTGGGCGAGGAGTTGAGCGTCGAGCGGCAGGCACGCCTCAACCGCTGGGGGCTGCTGGAGGGGAGTTGCGCGAGCGAGGTCCTCCTCGGCGGGCCCGGTGTCCCGCTCGGCTTCGACAGGCCCGTGCCGCCGGACCTGCTCGCGCGTCTCACCTACCGTTCGAGACGGGGCGAGCGCCAGATCAAGCATGTCGTGGACGGCGAACTGCGCAGCGCCGTCAGCCTCCAGGGCGTCTATCGGCTCGCGCCCGACTCCGCACGCGAGGTGGAGGAATTCCTCGCCGGCAAGACCGCGGGAGTCTGAGGCGGCCCCTTTGTCAACTTTGTCAACGCGCCACGCCCTCGCGCCCGCGTACGCCTTTGCGTCACCTCTGTCACAAACTCCCCCTCCGTGTCACAGATGTCTCGGGTACGCGGGCTCCCCGTCACACCAGGCACACAGGCCCTGACCGAAAGTCACCGCGGGTCGTTGACCGGGCACACGCTTTGTGATCGCCAGCGCAGCGCCCGGTACCCCCGACGGCCTTCCCCGGCCGCCGCCGCGGTGCGCGCGGGGAGGTGCACCACATGACCGACCGAAGGCTCTGGTCGTACAAGGAGATCGCGGCGCACATCCGCGTGCAGCCGGACACCGTGCGGTCGTACCGCAAGCACGGGCTGCTGCCGCCACCCGATCACGTCGAGGGCGGCAAGCCCTTCTGGTACGCGGACACCGTGCGCGCATGGGTCGCGTCCCGGCCGGGCAACCGGGGGCGGAGAGAGGACTGAGGGCCGGCCTCACGGGGAGGGCGCCACCGCGGGCACCAAGCCGGACCCGGCCGAGTCCCGTCCTGCCCTCACGGGCTGTGGGCGGGCGCCGATCTCACCTTCGGTACCGAAGCCCCGCCGCCGACCCGCCTCCGGGCACCCAGGCCCCCCGGACGACCCACCGGCGGCACCCGGGACGCCGCAGTCGTCCTGTGCCCGCCCGCCGAAAATCCCGGGGCAGGGCGAGTCGACGTCTGGCACAGTCGGCTCGTGAGCGACTTCTCCGTCAAACCCGTGCTGACCGGCGACAGGACCGTTCTGCGGCCGTTCACGGAGGCGGATGCCGAGGTCATGGCGGAGATCATCGAGGATCCCGAGGTCGTCCGCTTCACCGGTGCTCCCTCCGGCGAACTCACCCTGGAGCGGCTGCGGTCCTGGTACGGCACCCGCTCCGAGCAGCCCGACCGTCTCGACCTCGCCGTCACCGACCGCGCCACCGGCGAACTCGTGGGTGAGGTCGTCCTGTACGAGTGGGACAGCATCGCCCGCAGTTGCACCTTCCGCACCCTCATCGGCCCCCGGGGACGTGGCCGCGGCCTCGGCACCGAGGCCACCCGCCTGATCGTCGGCCACGGCTTCGAGCACCTCGGCCTGCACCGGATCGAGTTGGAGGCCTACGGCTACAACGCCCGTGCCCTGCGGGTCTACGAGAAGGCCGGATTCGTGGTCGAGGGTGTGCGGCGGGAGGCCGACCTGCGGGACGGTGAGTGGGTGGACTGGGTGATCATGGGCATCCTCGACCGCGAGTGGGCCGCCCTCAGCTCCACGGCTCGATGACCGTCACCCCCGCTCCGGGTGCCGTGCCCATCGCGGCCAGGGCGTCCGGGACCGCGTCCAGGGTGATCGTGGACGTGACCAGCAGATCCGGTCGCAGTACGCCCGCCCGGACCAGTTCCAGCATCGGCGGGTAGGTGTGGGCGGCCATGCCGTGACTGCCGAGGAGTTCGAGCTCCAGGGCGATCGCACGGGCCATGGGCACCGGGGTCGTGCCGTCCGGCGAGGGCAGCAGGCCGACCTGGAGGTGCCGGCCGCGGCGGCGCAGGGAGTTGACGGAGGCCGCGCAGGTGGCGGGTGAGCCGAGGGCGTCCAGGGACACATGGGCCCCGCCGCCGGTCAGGTCACGGATCGCCGCCGCGGTGTCCTTCGTGCCCGTCGCGTCCACGCACTCGGCCGCGCCGAACTTCCTCGCCAGAGCCAGGGCCTGGGGAGACACGTCCACGGCCACCACGCGGGCTCCGGAAGCCGCCGCGATCATCACCGCGGACAGGCCCACGCCGCCGCAGCCGTGCACCGCGACCCACTCCCCCGCGGTGACCCCGCCCTGCTGCACGACCGCCCTGAACGCCGTGGCGAAACGGCAGCCCAGGGACGCGGCGGTGGTGAAGGACATGTCCTGCGGCACGGCCACGAGGTTCACCTCCGCGTGGTCCAGCGCCACGTACTGGGCGAAGGAGCCCCAGTGGGTGAAGCCGGGCTGTGTCTGGTGCTCGCAGATCTGGTGGTCACCGGCGGCGCAGGACGCGCAGGTGCCGCAGGCGCAGACGAAGGGGACGGTCACCCGGTCACCGGGGTGCCAGACGCTCACGCGAGGGCCGACGGCTTCCACGACGCCGGCGAGTTCATGGCCCGGTACGTGAGGGAGGGCGATGTCCGGGTCGTGCCCCTGCCAGCCGTGCCAGTCGCTTCTGCAGAGGCCCGTGGCTTCCACTCGGACGATGACGCCGTGGTCCGACGGGTGGGGATCGGGGACGTCCCGTACCTCCGGACGTTCGCCGTACCGTTCGAAGATCACCGCTCGCATCTGCCGTCCCCTCGCCGTTTTCCGCTACCGGTACATCGTGGCCCGTCGCGCCCCGCGGCGGAGCCGCATCAGTCCGACCTCACCTCTTTGCGATATACCCCCTAGGGGTATAGGTTGCTCACCATAAACCGTGCACACCTCTCATGAGTCATCAGGAGAACGACATGACCACTCACACCGACACCGCCGGCTCCGTCACCGCCGTCTACAAGGTGAGCGGGATGAGCTGCGGACACTGCGAGGGCGCCGTCTCCGGGGAGATCTCCGAGATCGACGGGGTCAGCTCGGTGAAGGCGGTCGCCTCCAGCGGGGAGGTGACGGTCGTCTCCTCCGCGCCGCTGGACGAGGAGGCGGTACGCGCCGCTGTGGACGAGGCCGGGTTCGAGCTTGCCGGACGGGCCTGAGAACGCCCCAACAGGAGGTGCGGAGCCGCACATCACTGCGGCTCGCGGGCACCCTGGCGGGCCGCTGGACCCGATGATCGCCGGGGCGGCGATGGTGTTCTCCCCGGTGTTCGTGGTGACCGACAGCCTGCGGCTGCGTGACTTTCGTTGAGGATTCCTTTTGACGGACCCCTCTGGAGTCCGGGGCCACGCTCACATAAGCTCTTCACAAGACTCGCGCATCGTCCTTACGCTTGGGTCTCGTTCGCCGTATCCGGGCTCTTGCGTATCTAACGGACATTTGCAAGAGACGCAGATCACAGTGATGTGAACGTAACCATCGAAGGGGTTCAACGGTCTAAGTTGGCGATGTCAGGCAGCGTCTTGGGGGGCGTTGACTGGCATCTGAGGATGTCTTGGGGGACTTCCTCGGAGCTGCGTTGCCGGGGCACGCACTTAGGGAAGCTTTGAGCGGCCCTCCCGACCGTGCGCTGTCCCGGCAGACCGCACACAGGAGTAGTACGAGGAGTTTTGCTCGTTCTGCTCAACAGCAGTACCAGCAGTACCGGAAAGACAGCGATTTCAGGCGCTGGTCTCTCAGACGCCCGGCCGGATCCCGTGGGGGGAATCCGCACCGGGACATGGGAAGGCGCCCTGGACGCCGGCCCGTGGGGGGACCGTCGCCAGGGCGCCTTCCGCTTTGCGCTACGCGGATTGAAGCTTCGCGGATTGAACCGGGGGCTCGGGGGAGTTCAGGCTGTTTCCGGCTGCCTGGCCGGTGGGGGGCTGGTCGCGCAGTTCCCCGCGTCCCTTGAGCCGGACCAGTCACCCGGAACCCGGCGGCCAGCCCCCCGATCGACCTGGTGTCAGCGCTGCTCGACCGGGACGAAGTCGCGCTCGACCACGCCCGTGTAGATCTGGCGCGGGCGGCCGATGCGGGAGCCGGGCTCCTTGATCATCTCGTGCCACTGGGCGATCCAGCCCGGAAGGCGGCCGAGGGCGAACAGGACCGTGAACATCTCGGTCGGGAAGCCCATGGCGCGGTAGATCAGGCCGGTGTAGAAGTCCACGTTCGGGTAGAGGCTGCGCGAGACGAAGTAGTCGTCGGAGAGCGCGTGCTCCTCCAGCTTGAGCGCGATGTCCAGCAGCTCGTCGGACTTGCCGAGGGCCGAGAGGACGTCGTGCGCGGCCGCCTTGATGATCTTCGCGCGGGGGTCGAAGTTCTTGTAGACCCGGTGGCCGAAGCCCATCAGGCGGACGCCGTCCTCCTTGTTCTTCACCTTGCGGATGAAGGAGTCGACATCGCCGCCGCTGGCCTGGATGCCCTCGAGCATCTCCAGCACGGACTGGTTGGCACCGCCGTGCAGCGGGCCCCACAGGGCGTTGATGCCGGCGGAGATCGACGCGAACATGTTCGCCTGGGACGAGCCGACGAGGCGGACCGTGGAGGTCGAACAGTTCTGCTCGTGGTCGGCGTGCAGGATGAGCAGCTTGTCCAGCGCGGCCACGACGGTGGGGTCGGGCTCGTACTCCTGCGCCGGGACCGAGAAGGTCATACGGAGGAAGTTCTCGACGTAACCGAGGTCGTTGCGCGGGTAGACGAACGGGTGACCGATCGACTTCTTGTACGCGTACGCCGCGATCGTCGGAAGCTTGGCGAGGAGCCGGATCGTCGAGAGGTTGCGCTGCTTCTCGTCGAAGGGGTTGTGGCTGTCCTGGTAGAACGTGGACAGCGCGGAGACGACCGACGACAGCATGGCCATCGGGTGGGCGTCGCGCGGGAAGCCACGGTAGAAGTTCTTGACGTCCTCGTGCAGCAGGGTGTGCTGCGTGATCTCGTTCTTGAACGTGGCGAGCTCGTCGACGGTCGGCAGCTCACCGTTGATCAGCAGGTAGGCCACCTCCAGGAAGGTGGAGCGCTCGGCCAGCTGCTCGATCGGGTAGCCGCGGTACCGGAGGATGCCCGCCTCACCGTCGAGATAGGTGATGGCGGATTTATAGGCGGCGGTGTTCCCGTAGCCGCTGTCCAGGGTGACCAGACCGGTCTGGGCGCGGAGCTTCCCGATGTCGAAGCCCTTGTCGCCGACGGTGCTGTCGATCACCGGGTAGGTGTACTCGCCGTCGCCGTACCGCAGTACTACAGAGTTGTCGCTCACGTCATCCCTCACCGACGTTGTGCCTCTTCTTCGAGGTTGCCCTGACTGTCTCTACCATCCCCCATTTGGCGCAGGAGAGTGCACTCGGGGTCGGCCGTTGGGCGTATCGGCGGCACTGAGTGCCGCCAACTTGTTCATCCTGCCCGTCCGCAACCGCTTCCGGAAGGGCTCTGTGACCCACGTGACTCATTTGATCGATCATTTTTTGTGTTGTCTCACCATTGACGCTCGTCACGGGCCCGAGAGCCGGAAGTCGAGCGCCGTGCAGCGCCGCCCCGCCGAGACGGTGCGCACCGCCTGACCGATCGCCTTGCGCGAACCGACGAGGACGACCAGCTTCTTCGCCCGCGTGACCGCCGTGTACAGCAGGTTCCGCTGCAGCATCATCCAGGCGCTGGTGGTGACCGGGATCACCACGGCGGGATACTCGCTGCCCTGTGAACGGTGGATGGTCACCGCGTACGCGTGGGCCAGTTCGTCCAGTTCGTCGAACTCGTACGGCACCTCCTCGTCCTCGTCCGTCAGCACGGTGAGGCGCTGGTCGACCGGGTCGAGCGAGGTGACCACGCCCACGGTGCCGTTGAAGACACCGTTGGCGCCCTTCTCGTAATTGTTGCGAATCTGGGTGACCTTGTCGCCGACCCTGAAGACCCGGCCGCCGAACCGCTTCTCCGCGAGGTCGGGACGGGCCGGGGTGATGGCCTGCTGGAGCAGACCGTTGAGCGTGCCGGCGCCCGCGGGGCCTCGGTGCATGGGGGCGAGCACCTGGACGTCCCGGCGCGGGTCGAGGCCGAATTTGGCCGGAATCCGACGGGCCGCCACATCCACCGTGAGCCGGCCGACCTCCTCCGTGTCGTCCTCGACGAAGAGGAAGAAGTCCTTCATGCCGTCGGTGACGGGATGCTGCCCGGCGTTGATCCGGTGGGCGTTGGTCACCACACCGGACTGCTGGGCCTGCCGGAACACGCGCGTGAGGCGCACCGCGGGGACCGGGCCGCCGTCGGCGAGCAGATCCCGCAGGACCTCCCCCGCACCGACGCTGGGCAGTTGGTCGACGTCCCCGACGAACAGCAGGTGCGCGCCCGGAGGTACGGCCTTCACCAGCTTGTTGGCGAGCAGCAGGTCCAGCATGGAGGCCTCGTCGACCACCACCAGGTCGGCGTCGAGCGGGCGGTCCTTGTCGTAGGCCGCGTCGCCGCCGGGCTTCAGCTCCAGCAGGCGGTGGACGGTGGAGGCGTCGGCACCGGTGAGTTCGGCGAGGCGCTTGGCGGCTCGGCCGGTCGGGGCCGCGAGGACGACCTTGGCCTTCTTGGCGCGGGCCAGCTCCACGATCGAGCGGACGGTGAAGGACTTGCCGCAGCCGGGGCCGCCGGTGAGGACGGCGACCTTCTGGGTCAGCGTGAGCTTGACGGCGGCCTCCTGCTCGGGCGCGAGCTCCACTCCGGTACGGGACTTCAGCCAGCCCAGCGCCTTGTCCCAGGCCACGTCGTGGAAGGCCGGCATGCGGTCCTGGCCGGTCCGCAGGAGCCGCAGCACCTGGGCGGAGAGGGAGAGTTCGGCGCGGTGGAAGGGGACGAGGTAGATGGCGGTGACGGGCTCGGATCCGGGCTCCGAGCCGGGCACCTTCTCCCGTACGACACCTGGCTCGCCGGAGTCCTCGTCGGGCAGGGCGAGTTGGGCGAGGCACTCGATGACCAGGCCGGTGTCGACCTGGAGCAGTTTCACCGCGTCGGCGATCAGCTGTTCCTCGGGGAGGTAGCAGTGCCCCTGGTCGGCGGACTGCGAAAGGGCGTACTGCAGGCCCGCCTTGACGCGCTCCGGGCTGTCGTGGGGGATGCCGACGGACTGGGCGATCTTGTCGGCGGTGAGGAAGCCGATGCCCCAGACGTCGGAGGCGAGCCGGTAGGGCTGGTTCTTCACGACCGAGATCGAGGCGTCGCCGTACTTCTTGTAGATGCGCACGGCGACGGAGGTGGACACCTCGACGCTCTGGAGGAAGAGCATGACCTCCTTGATCGCCTTCTGCTCCTCCCAGGCGTCGGCGATCTTCTTGGTGCGCTTGGGCCCGAGACCGGGGACCTCGATGAGGCGCTTGGGCTCCTCCTCGATGACCTGGAGGGTGTCCAGCCCGAAGTGCTGGGTGATGCGGTCGGCGAAGACGGGCCCGATGCCCTTGACGAGCCCGGAGCCCAGATAGCGGCGGATGCCCTGGACGGTGGCCGGCAGGACGGTCGTGTAGTTCTCGACGGTGAACTGCTTGCCGTACTGCGGATGGGAGCCCCAACGCCCCTCCATCCGCAGGGACTCCCCCACCTGGGCGCCGAGCAGCGCGCCGACGACGGTGAGGAGGTCACCGCCGCCCCTGCCGGTGTCGACGCGGGCGACCGTATAGCCGTTGTCCTCGTTGGCGTACGTGATCCGCTCCAGCACGCCTTCGAGTACGGCCAGTCGTCGTTCACCCGTGGAGGCCCCCGCCTGATTGGACATGATCCGACGGTACCGCCCGGCACCGACAGCGCCCGGTCAGGTCGTTCGGGCACAGGGAGATCACGATCCGGTCTCGGGGTCTTGCCAACCGCCGTGTAATCGATTCCAATCCTCCCTACAAGGGGTCGTGTAATCGATTCCACAGGTTCCACGAGGAGGTGGAGCGGCGATGGCGAGCATCAAGGATGTCGCTGCCGAGGCGGGGGTCTCCGTCGCCACGGTGTCGCGGGTCCTGAACGACCATCCGTCGGTCAGCGCGGACGCACGCACGCGCGTGCTGGCCGCCGTGGAGACGCTGGGCTACCGCCCGAACGCCGTCGCCCGCTCTCTGCGCACCGACCAGACCCACACCCTCGGCCTGGTCATCAGCGACGTGATGAACCCCTACTTCACCGAGCTGGCCCGCTCCGTCGAGGAGGAGGCCCGCGCGCTGGGGTACAGCGTGATCATCGGCAACGCCGACGAGCGGCCCGACCTCCAGGACCATCACGTGCGGAACCTCCTCGACCGGCGGATCGACGGACTCCTGGTCTCCCCCACCGACGGCGGTTCCCCGCTGATGCTGGACGCCGTGCGCGCGGGGACGCCGATGGTCTTCGTGGACCGGTGGATGCCGGGCGTGGCCGTGCCGGTCGTCCGGTCCGACGGGCGGGCCGCCGTACGCGATCTCGTCGCCCATCTGCACGGGCTGGGGCACCGCAGGCTCGCCATCATCGCGGGCCCGGCGGCGACCACCACCGGCCAGGAGCGGGTCGCGGCCTTCCGGGAGGCCCTCCAGGCGTACGGCCTCGATCTGCCCGACGCCTACATAGGGCAGGGCGACTTCCAGGCCGAGAGCGGGCGGCGGGTCACCGAGGGCTTCCTCGACTTGCCCGAGCCGCCCGAGGTCGTCTTCGCGGCCGACAACCTGATGGCGCTCGGCGCGCTGGACGCCGTACGCGCGCGTGGGCTGCGCGTACCCGAGGACATCGCCCTGGCCGCGTTCGACGACATCCCGTGGTTCGTGCACACCGATCCGCCGATCACCGCGATCTCCCAGCCCACGGGCGAGCTGGGGCGGGCCGCGGTGCGCGCGCTCGTCGACCGCATCGAGGGGCGGCCCCCCGAGTCGGTCACCCTCCCCGCCCGTCTCGTCGTTCGCCGTTCCTGCGGCGAGCCCTCCCCGAAGAACGTCGCAGTGAACCCCGTAACGAACAGGAGCGAGCCGTGAGCAACGAGGACGAGTTGCTGCGCATCGAGGGCATACGGAAGTCCTTCCCCGGCGTGGTCGCGCTCGACGGCGTCGACTTCGACCTGCGCCGGGGCGAGGTGCATGTACTGCTCGGCGAGAACGGCGCCGGCAAGAGCACGCTGATCAAGATGCTGTCGGGCGCCTACCACCCCGACGCGGGCCGCGTGCTGGTGGACGGCCATCCGGTGCACATCCGCGGGGCGCAGGACGCCGAGCGGCTGGGGATCGCCACCATCTACCAGGAGTTCAACCTCGTCCCCGATCTGACGGTCGCCGAGAACATCTTCCTGGGCAGGCAGCCGCGCCGCTTCGGGATGATCGACCGCAGGACGATGGAGGCCGACGCCGAGGTGCTGCTAAAGCGCGTCGGGGTCAACGTGTCGCCACGCGCGCGTGTGCGTGAACTCGGCATCGCCCGGCTCCAGATGGTCGAGATCGCCAAGGCGCTGAGCCTGAACGCGCGCGTACTGATCATGGACGAGCCGACGGCCGTGCTCACCTCCGAGGAGGTCGACAAGCTCTTCGCGATCGTGCGCACGCTGCGCGAGGACGGGGTCGGGATCGTCTTCATCACCCATCATCTGGAGGAGATCGCCGCCCTGGGCGACCGGGTCACGGTCATCCGGGACGGGAGGTCGGTCGGGCAGGTGCCCGCCTCCACGCCCGAGGACGAGCTCGTACGTCTGATGGTGGGGCGGTCGATCGAGCAGCAGTACCCGCGTGAGCGCGGCGACACCGGAGCGGCCCTTCTGAAGGTCGAGGGGCTCACCCGCGACGGCGTCTTCCACGACATCGGCTTCGAGGTGCACGCCGGAGAGGTCGTCGGCATCGCCGGGCTGGTCGGAGCGGGCCGTACCGAGGTGGTGCGGGCCGTGTTCGGCGCGGACCCCTACGACAACGGGGCCGTGCAGGTCTCCGGGGCGCCCCTCAAGGGACATGACGTGGGCGCCGCCATGGCGGCCGGGATCGGTCTGGTCCCCGAGGACCGCAAGGGCCAGGGTCTCGTGCTCGACCAGTCGGTCGAGGAGAACCTGGGCCTGGTGACCATGCGGGCCGCCACGCGCGCGGGGCTCGTCGACCTCAAGGGGCAGCGGGAGGCCGCCGCGCGGATCGCCGAGCAGCTCGGGGTGCGGATGGCGGGCCTGCACCAGCACGTCCGGACGCTCTCCGGCGGCAACCAGCAGAAGGTCGTCATCGGCAAGTGGCTGCTCGCCGACACCAAGGTGCTGATCCTCGACGAGCCCACGCGCGGGATCGACGTCGGCGCCAAGGTCGAGATCTACCAGCTCATCAACGAACTCACCGCGGCCGGTGCCGCCGTCCTCATGATCTCCAGCGATCTGCCCGAGGTGCTCGGCATGAGCGACCGGGTGCTGGTGATGGCCCAGGGCCGGATCGCCGGCGAACTCGCCGCCGACGAGGCCACGCAGGACTCCGTGATGGCACTCGCCGTCAGCACGAACACCGTAAAGACCGACAAGGAGGCCCCCCGTGGCCACTGACACGCTCAAGAGCGGGGCGAGCGCGGGTGGCCTGCGCCGTCTCCTCCTCGACAACGGCGCGCTGACCGCGCTGATCGTCCTCCTCATCGCCATGTCGGCGCTGTCGGGCGACTTCCTCACCACCGACAACCTGCTCAACGTCGGTGTCCAGGCGGCCGTGACCGCCATCCTCGCCTTCGGTGTGACCTTCGTGATCGTCTCGGCGGGCATCGACCTGTCGGTCGGCTCGGTGGCGGCCCTGTCGGCCACCGTCCTCGCCTGGAGCGCGACCTCGCACGGGGTGCCGGTCCTCATAGCGGTCCTGCTGGCCGTCGTGACCGGCATAGCGGCCGGTCTCGTCAACGGCTTCCTGATCGCGTACGGCAAACTCCCCCCGTTCATCGCGACCTTGGCGATGCTCTCGGTGGCCCGCGGTCTGTCGCTGGTGATCTCCGAGGGCTCCCCGATCGCCTTCCCCGACTCGGTCTCGCACCTCGGTGACACGCTCGGCGGCTGGCTGCCGGTGCCCGTGCTCGTCATGGTCGTCATGGGGCTCCTCGCGGCCTTCGTGCTCGGACGGACGTACATCGGCCGCTCGATGTACGCGATCGGCGGCAACGAGGAGGCGGCCCGCCTGTCCGGCCTCCGGGTGAAGAAGCAGAAGCTCGCCATCTACGCGCTGTCCGGTGTGTTCGCCGCCGTCGCGGGTGTCGTGCTCGCCGCCCGGCTGTCGTCCGCGCAGCCGCAGGCCGCCGACGGTTACGAGCTGGACGCGATCGCCGCGGTCGTCATCGGCGGTGCCTCGCTGGCCGGTGGCACCGGAAAGGCGTCCGGGACACTGATCGGCGCGCTGATCCTGGCGGTGCTGCGCAACGGCCTCAACCTGCTGAACGTGTCCGCGTTCTGGCAGCAGGTCGTCATCGGTGTCGTCATCGCGCTGGCCGTGCTCCTGGACACCCTGCGCCGCAAGGCCGGGGCGACCCCGGTGACCGGTGCCTCGCAGGGCGGCAAGCGGCGCCAGACGGCGACGTACGGTCTCGCGGCCGTGGTCACCGTGGCGATCGTCGGCGCGACCTCCTTCCTGCACAACGGCTCGTCCTCGACGACGAACCCGAAGGTGGGTCTGTCGCTGTCGACCCTCAACAACCCCTTCTTCGTGCAGATCCGGTCCGGCGCCCAAGCCGAGGCGAAGAGGCTGGGCCTGGACCTGACCGTCACGGACGCCCAGAACGACGCCTCCCAGCAGGCCAACCAACTGCAGAACTTCACCAGTTCGAGCCTCGGCGCGATCATCGTCAACCCGGTGGACTCGGACGCGGCGAGCAACTCGGTGAAGGCCGCCGACAAGGCGAAGATCCCGGTCATCGCGGTCGACCGGGGCGTCAACAACGCGAACACGGACGCGCTGGTCGCCTCCGACAACGTCGCCGGCGGTGAGCTCGCCGCCAAGACCATCGGCGAGAAGCTCGGCGGCAACGGCAAGATCGTGATCCTGCAGGGCCAGGCGGGCACGTCGGCCGCCCGCGAGCGCGCGCAGGGTTTCGCACAGGGCCTCAAGGCGTACCCGGGCATCCAGGTCGTCGCGCAGCAGCCCGCCGACTTCGACCGCACCAAGGGGCTCGACGTGATGTCGAACCTGCTCCAGGCCCACCCGGACGTCCAGGGTGTCATCGCCGCCAACGACGAGATGGCGCTCGGCGCGATCAAGGCGCTGGGCTCCAAGGCCGGCACGTCGGTCTCGGTGGTCGGCTTCGACGGCACGCCGGACGGCCTGAACGAGGTGAAGGACGGCACGCTGTACGCATCTGTGGCACAACAGCCTTCCCAGCTGGGCAAGATCGCGGTGGACAACGCGCTCAAGGCTCTCCAGGGCAGGAAGGTCGAGGAGACGATCAAGGTGCCGGTGAAGGTGGTCACGAAGGAGAACGTGGCCGGTTTCACGGGCTGACGACGGCGCACGCGCGGGCGGTCGCTTCGACCGCCCGCCCCGCGTCACTGACTAGGGGAGTCATTCATGGACGACTACGACCTTCTGGTCGTGGGGTCGGCCAACGCCGACCTGGTGATCGGCGTGGAGCGGCGGCCGGGTGCCGGCGAGACGGTGCTCGGCTCGGACCTGGCCGTGCATCCGGGGGGCAAGGGCGCCAACCAGGCGGTCGCGGCCGCCCGGTTGGGCGCGCGTACGGCGTTGCTGGCCCGCGTCGGCGACGACGGTCACGGGCGGCTGCTGCTGGACTCGCTGCGGGCGGCCGGGGTCGACACGGTGGGCGTGCTGGTGGGCGGGGCGCCGACGGGGGTCGCGCTGATCACCGTCGACCCGTCGGGGGACAACAGCATCGTGGTGTCGCCGGGCGCCAACGGGCGGCTCACCCCCGGTGACGTACGGGCCGCGGTCAGCCTCTTCCACGCCTCGCGCGTGGTGTCGACCCAGCTGGAGATCCCGCTGGAGACGGTCGTGGAGGTCGTACGGAATCTGGCGCCGGGCAGCCGGTTCGTGCTGAACCCGTCCCCGCCGCGGCCGCTGCCGACCGAGGTCCTCGCGGCCTGTGATCCGCTGATCGTCAACGAGCACGAGGCGAAGGTGATCCTCGGGGACGCGTGCGTGAGCGACGCGCCGGAGGACTGGGCGCGGCTGCTGCTCGCGAAGGGGCCCCGGTCGGTGGTGGTGACGCTGGGCGCGCAGGGGTCGCTGGTGGCCTCCTCTTCCGGGGCCGTGACCCGGGTGGCGTCGGTGAAGGTGGACGCCGTGGACACGACGGGTGCGGGGGACGCCTTCACGGCGGCGCTGGCGTTCCGGCTCGGGGCCGGTGCCGCACTGGCGGAGGCGGCCGCGTACGCGTCCCGGGTCGGGGCGGTCGCGGTGACCCGGAAGGGTGCGCAGGACTCCTTCCCCACGGCGGAGGAGGTCGACGCCGTATGAAGAAGGCCGGGATACTGAACCGCCATCTCTCCGGCGCGCTCGCCGAGCTCGGCCACGGGGACGGGGTGCTGGTGTGTGACGCCGGTATGCCGATCCCCGACGGGCCGCGCGTGGTCGACCTGGCCTTCAGGGCGGGCGTGCCGTCCTTCGCGGAGGTCCTCGACGGGCTGCTCGCCGAGCTGGTCGTGGAAGGGGGGACGGCGGCGGAGGAGGTGCGGGGCGCCAATCCCGCGGCCGCGGAACTGCTCGACACCCGGCTCCCCGCACTGCACCTGGTCTCCCACGAGAAGCTCAAGGAGCTGTCGGCGGGCGCGCGGCTGGTCGTGCGCACGGGTGAGGCACGGCCGTATGCGAATGTGCTGCTGACGTGCGGGGTCTTCTTCTGACGCCGCCCCGCCGCACATGTTTCGAGGGGGCCCGGTCTGACGACCGGGCCCCCTCGGCTTTTCCCTCCCCATCAGAACCCCCGCGATCCCCCCAGATCCCCCTCCAAGAGTCCTGACACCGAGTACGACCGGCGAGGTGGGGGGAGGGTTGTACGGCTCTCCGGATTTTTTCCCGGCCATGTCCCGCCGTGCGCGACCCGTTCCACCCCGACCAGCCGCCGAGTGCCCCCGTCACGCTTCTGTGCGCCTCCCGCGGTGCCGATACGGGCTCGCTCCGCGCCTCGTTCCCCTGGGACGGTCGATCGGCGGTACGAAGGGGCCACAGGCCATGTGGGCAGCACTCAACGAGGCACGGACCTGGCGGCGCGTCGGGCTGGGCGTGGTCGCCGTGGCCTTGGTCGCGCTGGCCGCCGTCCTGGCCTGCCGGGGTAAAGCCGACGAGGCGTCGATGTGGATCTCGGCGGTCTCCGCGCTCGTCTCGGTCTGCGCGTTCGCGGCCGACCTGCTGCGGGAGCCTGCGGCGGACGCCCCTGTCGCCGAGCGACGGCAGCGGGCGGCAGACGCACTCGCCGAGGCGGTGGCGGCCCAGTGGACGGCGGAGGCCCAGCTGCGTCGGCTGCAGGATCCGGAGCCCCTGAGCGTGTACTGGGTCCGCCAGGGGCCGCCGCTCGCGGATCACGAGCGGAACATCCGGCGCGGGCTGCCCCTGCCCGCGCCACGGGACGGAGCCCAGCGGCCGGACCGGATCGTGGAGACGTTCCGGGAACTCCCCTCAAGGCGGCTGGTCGTGCTCGGCAAGCCGGGCGCGGGCAAGACCGTGCTGGCCGTGCGGTTCGTCCTGGGCGCTCTCGCCACCCGGCAGTCCGGCGACCCCGTCCCGGTGCTCTTCCCGCTGGCGAGCTGGGATCCCCGGTCCACCGGTCTGCGGGACTGGCTGGCCGAGCGGCTGGCGGCCGAGTACCGACCGCTGGCGGCCGTCCGGGGTGAGCGGACACTGGCCCGCGAACTGCTGGACGCCGGCCTGCTGGTGCCCGTGCTCGACGGTTTCGACGAACTCCCCGCGCCGGTGCACGGGGACGCGCTGCGGCGTCTGAACCGCGAACTGGACGAGCGGCTGCCCCTCCTGCTCACCTGCCGTACCGCAGCCTGGGTCCACGCCACGCACAGCAGCGACGTCCTGACGGCAGCCGAGGTCGTACGGCTGCGACCGCTGGACTTCGACACCGCGCGCACCTATCTGGAGGGCACCGCACGCTCGAACCGCACCGGCGCCACCGTCTGGACGCCGGTCCTCGACGCGCCCTCCACACCGCTGACCCTGGCCCTGAGCTCCCCGCTGATGGTGGCGCTGGCCCGCACCGTGTACGGGGACACGTCCCGCAGCCCCACCGAACTCACCGACCCCGCGCGCTTCCCCACGGTGGAACACATCGAGAGGCATCTGCTGGATGCCTTCGTACCGGCGGCCTTCGCCGACGCGGAGGCCCCCTGGCCCCCGGAGGCGGCGCACCGCTGGCTCCGTCGCCTCGCCCGCGAACCGGCACCCGCGGACTCCACCGGCACCTGGCGGCTCGCCTGGTGGGAGCTGCCCGCCGCGATGCCCAGGGCACTGCGCGTGCTGGGCCCCGCCGTACTGGCGGTCCTCGCCACGGCCGCGCTGCTGGTGCCGCTGGCCAAGTTCGGGAAAGGCGTGGTCGCCGACTGGGACAGCAAGATGTCGACCGTGCTCAACTTCGCGGGCGATCTTCTGGGACTGTGCTTCGGGCTGGCCTTCCTGTTGCCCACCACGGCGGCTACCCCTCAGGGGCGGCCCTGGTTGGCGAGGACAGCACTGACGATGACCGCGGGAGCCTCGGCCGTCGCACTGGCCATGGGGGTGCTCGTGCCGCCACTGGTCGGCTCCCGCCTCGGTGCCGTCGTCACACCGAGTGCCTCCTGGTTCCTCAACGGATGCTGCCTGGGACTGGTCCAATGCATGATGATCGCCGTCGCCGGGCTGCCCCGGCATCCGCTCCCAGTGGGCCTGCCGTGGGCGGGCACCGCGACCGGCCCTGTGGCCGTACGCGCGCTGGGCGGCCTGCTCGTCTTCGTCGGCCTCGCGATCCTCGGATACACGGGCGAGGAGCTCCCGGCCGTGATCTGTCTGGTGGCCGGGCCGCTGCTGTACCTGGCCGTGCCGCGGCGCGGTGAACGGGCAGCGGTCGGGTACACCCGCCCGGCCGCCGTGGTGCGCGCCTTCCGGCGGGGACTGCTGCGGGGCTTCGTCGCCTGCACGCTCATCGGCGTCACCGCCGGGGCTGTCGTCGGCGGCATCACCGGTGCCTTCGCCGCGGTCGAGATCCACTCGGCGCCCTCGTGGCCGAACGGCGCGGGGACCAAGGGATGGGTTCCCCTGTCGGACGGCGACGACCGTTCCGTCCGCTCCACCACGCCGAGGACCGTCATGGTGCTGACGCGTGCGGGGCTCGATGAGCCCTTCGCCGTGATGAACGGGGCCCGCGTCTCGCGGGACGGGGAGCTCCCGTCGGTCGAGGGCAGGCTGCTGATCCGTCACGAGGAGGACCGGTGGGTGGTCTCCTGCGACGGCCGTACGGTCACCTGGCGCGGAAAGCCCGTCGACGCCCACAACGTGGTGCTCGCCCTGCCGGAGCCCGTCAAAGTGTGGCTCGTGTCCCGTCCCGTCGGGACCGTCATCCTCGACGCTGTGGTGCCCTTCATCGGCTTCGGCCTGCTCATCGGCACCATCGGCGGCTGCGCGTCCGGCGTCCACCGTGCCCTGAACACCCCCTCCGACACGATCCGCGCCGCGGGCCCTCTGAGCACCCTGCGCACCGACCGCGCCGCCACGCTCGCACGCAGCGCGCTCGCCACGCTCCTCGCGGGCGGGGTCTGTCTGCTGGTGATCCCCGCGACCGGGCGCGGCAGCACGCTGGGCACCATGCACACCGAAGTGTGGGTGACGATGGGCGCCTTCGTACCGGCGCTCAGCGCCTGGGGCCGGACGGGAACCGCGAGGATCTGGCTGGCTCTGACCGGCCGGGCCCCGTGGCGACTCATGGCCTTCCTCGACGAGGCGCACCGACGGGGTGTCCTCCGCCGGTCCGGCGCCTCCTACGAGTTCCGCCACCTACGCCTCCAACAGCGCCTGGCGGCAGGCACGGAGACCGACAGCACCGTGCCACGAAGCGTGTCGTCCCCGGTCCCATGAGGCGGCTGCGCCCCAACGGTGCCATCGGAGACCGTCTTGCCACCGAGGCGCGCCTGACGGAACATCACTGGCATGGACGGGGGAACGGCAAGACGGATCATTCGCGAACAGAACCAGGCAGCACCGGAGTTGGCCCGCCGGGCGCAGGAACAGCTGAAACCGGTGGTGGCCGCGCGCGGCAGAAAAGCCAAGCAGGTCGCCGCGACCCTGTCCCCCTGGGTGGGCAGGGGGCTGACGTTCATGGGTCGCACCAAGCCCGAAGCCCGCAAGGCCCTCGTCGACGCCTGTGAGTGGGTGGTCACCCACTCCGAGACCCCGCTGGATCTGGGATGGCCTCTCGAAGACGAGAACGGCTACGGGCTCATCGCCTCCGGAGGTGAGGTCTTCAACTTCATGTCCTGGGACGGTATCCGCGATCCCGAGTGGTTCAGGCGCCGCGAGTTCTCCACACAGGAGGAGTTCAACGCTCCCGCACGGGCCGTCCTCGCCTACCTGGACATCATCGAGCAGCGCTGCCGGCGGAAGTTCCGTGTCTGCGAGCTCGTCCTCGACGTTCCGGGTCAGGTCCACCCGCCCCGCCACGCGCGCGTGAACGAGGGGATACTCGCCCGGCTGCTCGCCGAGGACATCGCCGAACAGATCGGGGCCGGCGAGGCCCTGGAGACGTCGTCGGCCATCGGCGTGCCCGCTGTGAAGAACTGGTGGACGGACGCGTGGAAGGTCCTGTCAGGCTTCTCGGGCGAGGTTTCGGTCGGCTTCAGCACGTTGCTCCGAGGCCTCCACCAGTGCGACAGCCCCCTCGTCGCCGACCCGGGCGCCCTGAGCCGTGCCTATCTGTCCCTCGGCCTCGATTACCTCAGAGAGGTGCAAGAACGGATGCCGGACTACGCGGAGGCGTCCGGGCAGGAGCCCCGCGTCTCGATGAACATCAGCGGCAACACCATCTACGGCGGCCAGTTCGCCGCACAGATCGCGAACATCGACTCGACCATCGCCGGTGTCGTACGGCAAGGCGGTCACGAAGTGGCCGACGCGCTCAAGGCGTTGGAGCAGGCGGTGCTGTCCCAGGCGGGACTGGACGAGGACGGACGCCGGGACCTGCTCGACAACGTCGAGTACCTGGCGCAGGCGGCACAGGCTCCCCCGGAGCAGCGCAACCGCGGAATTCTGAGGTCGGCCCTCTCGGCCCTGAACATCGCCGCGACCAGCGGATCCGACCTGCGCGCCGCACTGGACAGCTGGGCAGGCGTGCTGCACGGGCTCCTTCCGTGAACCTGGTGGGGCTGCGGAAGGCATCTTGCCGGGTTCCGTGGCCTCGTGGAGGGAGCGTCAGTGGTCGCCTCTACGGTTTCTCCATGACTCCTGTGACTCCTGAGGAAATGCGGGACAGGTTACGGCCCTTCCGGGACAAGGCGCTCGCGCGCGGGATCCCCGTCGAGGACGTGGAGCGGTGGATGGACACCGCCCGGCCCTGCGCGACGCTGGCGGCGGGCGGGGCCGGGCCGGTCGTGGGGCGGTTCGGGGGGCCGCTGCTGCTTCCCGTGGGGGTCCCGCACCCCTTCCATCCCTTCGTCGCGTCCATCGACCTCGCGGCCCTGCCCGCCGGCGCGACGGATCTCCCCCTGCCGCCCGATGGCCACCTGTTGCTGTTCGCCTATCCCGAGGACTTCGGTGACCGGGAGAGCATGGGGAGCGCGGTGTACGTACCGGCGGGGACCGCCGTGGAGGAGCGGGACAAGGAGGGGTGGGCCTGGTTCGAGAACGACGAGGAGTACCAGGAGGTCTTCGCGCAGTTCCCGCAGGAGACGCTCAGGGCGACGGTCGACGTCTCGCTGCCGTACCACCACTGGGTCGAGATACCCGAGGAGCCCCGCTGGGTACCGCTGCCCGGGCATCCGCGCTCCGAGGAACTGGCCGCGGTGTGGGCGGAGACCCACGACGAGATCGCCTCCTCGGGGCGGCTCCAGCTCGGCGGGTACGCCGACCAGGAGGCCGTCGACACCGACCCCGTCGGCACGGCCGTGTGGTGCGCGGTGCAGGAGGCGGCAGCCGGGCGTTGGGGCGGCGGCGAGCCGGTGTCGGGCGACCCCGCGGACTGGGTGCTGCTCGCCGACTGGAATCCCTGGATCGACGGGCTGGAGGGCGCCACCGTCCACTGGTCGATCCAGCGCGCGGACCTGGCCGCCCGGCGCTTCGACCGCACCTTCACCACGGTGTTCTGGAATCCGTAGGTTCAGCGCGGCTGCCCCACCCTCGGCCGCGACGGGTGGGGCAGTCTCACCCTCAAAGGGTGTGGGCCACGAACCGTTCGGCGGTCTCGGCGAGGACCTCGCGGCCGTCCCGCGCCCACAGCGCGTCGTTGAACAGCTCGACCTCGATGGCGCCCGTGTACCCGGCCGCCTCGACGTACCGCTGCCACTCCCGCATGTCGATCGCGCCGTCGCCGATCTGGCCGCGGCCGTTGAGGACGCCCTCCGGCAGCGGGGTCGTCCAGTCCGCGAGCTGGAAGGTGTGGATACGGCCGCCGGCGCCCGCGCGGGCGATCTGCGCGGGCGCGTTGTCGTCCCACCAGATGTGGTACGTGTCCACCGTGACGCCGACCTGCCGGGCGGGGAAGCGCTCCGCCAGGTCGAGGGCCTGGGTGAGCGTCGAGACGACACAGCGGTCCGAGGCGTACATGGGGTGCAGCGGCTCGATGGCCAGCCTCACCCCGTGCTCCTCCGCGTACGGGCCCAGGACGGACAGGGCGTCCGCGATGCGTTCGCGGGCACCGTGCAGGTCCTTGGAGCCGGCCGGGAGACCGCCGGAGACCAGGACCAGGGTGTCGGTACCCAGCGTCGCCGCCTCGTCGACCGCGCGTCGGTTGTCGTCCAGCGCCGCGGCCCGCTCGCCCGGGTCGATCGCCGTGAAGAAGCCGCCGCGGCACAGGGTGGTGACCGTGAGACCCGCGTCGCGGACCAGCTTGGCCGTCGCCTCCAGGCCGTACGACTGGACGGGCTCGCGCCACAGACCGACGTTGACGACACCCAACTGGCCGCAGGCTTCCACCAGTTCGGGCATGGACAGCTGCTTGACCGTCATCTGGTTGATGGAGAAGCGGGACAGGTCGGTCACTGGTTCACCCCGTACAGGGACAGCAGGTTCTTCATGCGCTCCTCGGCCAGCTTCGGGTCCGGGAACAGGCCCAGGCCGTCGGCGAGTTCGTACGCGCGCGCGAAGTGCGGGAGGGAGCGGGCCGACTGGAGGCCGCCGACCATCGTGAAGTGCGACTGGTGGCCGGCCAGCCAGGCCAGGAAGACCACGCCCGTCTTGTAGAAGCGGGTGGGTGCCTGGAAGAGGTGGCGCGACAACTCGACGGTGGGGTCGAGGAGTTCGCGGAAGCCCTTGGCGTCCCCGGTGTCCAGGACGCGGACCGCCTCGGCCGCCAGCGGGCCCAGCGGGTCGAAGATGCCCAGCAGGGCGTGGGAGAAGCCCTGGTCGTCACCCGCGATCAGCTCGGGGTAGTTGAAGTCGTCGCCGGTGTAGCAGCGGACGCCCTGCGGCAGCCGGCGCCGGATGTCGATCTCGCGCCGGGCTTCCAGGAGGGAGACCTTGATGCCGTCGACCTTGTCGGGGTGGGCCGCGATGACCTCGAGGAACGTGTCCGTGGCGGCGTCCAGGTCGCTCGACCCCCAGTAGCCCTCCAGGGCCGGGTCGAACATGGGGCCCAGCCAGTGCAGGACGACCGGCTCGGCGGACTGGCGCAGGAGGTGGCCGTAGACCTCCAGGTAGTCCTCGGGGCCCTTCGCCGCGGCCGCGAGGGCCCGGGAGGCCATCAGGATCGCCTGGGCGCCGGACTCCTCGACGAGGGCGAGCTGCTCCTCGTAGGCGGCCTGGACCTCCGCGAGGGTCGCGGGGCCGGTGAGCTGGTCGGTGCCGACACCGCAGGCGATGAGACCGCCGACCGACTTCGCCTCGGCGGCGCTGCGCCGGATCAGCTCGGCCGCGCCCGCCCAGTCCAGGCCCATCCCGCGCTGGGCGGTGTCCATCGCCTCGGCGACCCCGAGCCCGTGCGACCACAGGTGGCGGCGGAAGGCGAGGGTGGCGTCCCAGTCGACGGCGGCCGGGGAATCCGGCGACACGTCGGCGAACGGGTCGGCGACGACGTGCGCCGCCGAGAAGACCGTACGGGAGGTGAAGGGGGTGCCGGGGGTGGCGGCGAGGGGTTCCTTCCGGGGCTCGTAGGCCCTGAAGCCCCCCTGGAAGTCAGGGAGTTGGATGGTCACAGCGAGATCTCCGGTACGTCGAAACGGCGGCCCTCGGCCGAGGACTTCAGGCCCAGTTCGGCGAGCTGGACGCCGCGGGCACCGGCCAGGAGGTCCCACTGGTAGGGGGCGTCGGCGTAGACGTGCTTGAGGAAGAGCTCCCACTGGGCCTTGAAGCCGTTGTCGAACTCGGCGTTGTCCGGGACCTCCTGCCACTGGTCGCGGAAGACCTCGGTGGCGGGGATGTCCGGGTTCCAGACCGGCTTGGGGGTGGCGCTGCGGTGCTGGACACGGCAGTTGCGCAGGCCGGCGACGGCGGAGCCCTCGGTGCCGTCGACCTGGAACTCGACGAGCTCGTCGCGGTTGACGCGGACGGCCCAGGAGGAGTTGATCTGGGCGATGGCGCCGCCCTCGAGCTCGAAGATGCCGTAGGCGGCGTCGTCGGCGGTGGCGTCGTACGGCTTGTCGTTCTCGTCCCAGCGCTGCGGGATGTGGGTGGCGGTGAGGGCCTGGACGGACTTCACCCGGCCGAAGAGCTCGTGGAGCACGTACTCCCAGTGCGGGAACATGTCGACAACGATGCCACCGCCGTCCTCGGCCCGGTAGTTCCACGAGGGGCGCTGGGCGGTCTGCCAGTCGCCCTCGAAGACCCAGTAGCCGAACTCGCCGCGGATCGAGAGGATCCGCCCGAAGAAGCCGCCGTCGATGAGGCGCTTCAGCTTGAGCAGGCCGGGAAGGAAGAGCTTGTCCTGGACGACGCCGTGCTTGATGCCCTTCTCATTGGCGAGACGGGCCAGCTCGAGGGCGCCCTCCAGGCCGGTGGCGGTGGGCTTCTCCGTGTAGATGTGCTTGCCCGCCGCGATCGCCTTCTTGATCGCCTGCTCGCGGGCGGAGGTGACCTGGGCGTCGAAGTAGATGTCGACGGTCGGGTCGGCGAGGACCGCGTCCACATCGGTGGAGATGTGCTCGATGCCGTGCTGCTCGGCCAGGGCCTTCAGGGCGTGCTCGCGGCGGCCCACCAGGATCGGCTCGGGCCACAGCACCGTGCCGTCGCCCAGGTCGAGACCGCCCTGCTCGCGGATCGCCAGGATCGAGCGGACGAGGTGCTGGCGGTAGCCCATGCGCCCCGTCACACCGTTCATGGCGATCCGCACCGTCTTGCGTGTCACGTCATTCCCTTCGTAGGAGTCGTACGCGGTCGTGCGCGCCGCGCACGCTCCACTGATGAGCGTTACAGCAAGCGCTTTCTATCTAGGAAGAAGCTAGCCTCTGACCAGCGGTCTGGACAAGACCGCGAACGGGGTGAGTTGTTCGAGGGGGCGAACAGCTGGGCGTAATGGCCTTAAGGTCGGCTCGGAACCGGGACCTTGGTGCCCGCGTGTACGACGGAGTACGACTGACATGCGCTGCGGCGCGCGACCGGAGGACGACGAGATGACGGTGACCCTGGCGGACGTGGCGGCCCGCGCCCAGGTCTCCCCCGCGACGGTGTCGCGCGTGTTGAACGGGAACTACCCCGTGGCCGCGACCACGCGTGAGCGGGTACTGCGGGCCGTGGACGAGCTGGACTACGTGCTCAACGGTCCGGCGAGCTCGCTCGCCGCCGCCACGTCGGATCTGGTCGGGATCCTCGTGAACGACATCGCGGACCCCTTCTTCGGGATCATGGCCGGTGCGATCCAGTCGGAGATCGGGGGGCCGGGCGGGCGCGCGGGCGGCGAGCGGCTCGGGGTCGTCTGCAACACGGGGGGTTCCCCGGAGCGGGAGCTGACGTATCTCACCCTGCTGCAACGGCAGCGGGCGGCGGCGGTCGTCCTGACGGGTGGGGCGGTGGAGGACGCGCCGCACAAGGCCGCGATGTCCGCCAAGCTGCGCAAGCTCGCGGACGCCGGCACGCGGATCGTGCTGTGCGGGCGGCCGCCGGCGCCGGAGACCGGGGCGTTCGCGCTGACCTTCGACAACCGGGGCGGAGGCAAGGAACTCACCGAGCACCTCATCGGGCTCGGGCACCGGCGGCTCGGGTACATCGCGGGCCCCGAGGAGCGGACGACGACCCGGCACCGGCTGGAGGGACACCGGGCGGCGCTCGCGGCACACGGGATCGAGGAGGATCCTCGCTGGACCGTGCACGGCCGTTACGACCGCCGCTCTGGATACGAGGCCACGCTGGAGCTGCTGCGGCGGGATCCGTCGTTGACGGCCGTGGTGGCCGCGAACGACTCCGTCGCGCTGGGGGCGTGTGCGGCGCTGCGGGACTCGGGGCTGCGGATTCCGGACGACGTGTCCGTCGCCGGGTTCGACGACCTGCCGTTCAGCATCGACGCGGTGCCTGCGCTGACGACGGTGCGGTTGCCGTTGGCGGAGGCGGGGGCGCGGGCGGGGCGGATCGCGATGGGGCGGGAGGAGCCGCCGCCGGGGGGGATCGCGACGGTTCGGGGGGAGCTGATGGTTCGGGGGTCTTCGGGGGTTCCTCGGGGCTGAGGGGGGTGTCGGTCGGCTGGGGGGGCATCGGGGTCGGTCAGGGCTTGCCCAGCGCAAGGCTCACGCCTGTTCCATGACCACCGTGAACGGTTCCCGTCGGCCTTGGACGCATCAGGTGTCGCTGATTGTTTCGACCTCTGAGACGAAGATCCCGACTGACAAGCCGATAACGAGCACCGGAATGGCCGCGGGAGCGCCTTGTCGGGTCTGGGCGTTGGGCACCGGCCAGTCGGTTGCGGCAGTGTCGCTTCGCATAAAGCAGCGTTGGAACCGGCTCGGCCAGTCGTGTCATTCGACCCCAGCCACTCCGGTGGCCGCGAGGGCTCCCATGATGATCAGGAAGAGTCCTACGATCAGCGGACCCGTCCGCACGGTGGACTCGCCGGCGGCTGCGTTCGCCCTGCCGAACACGTTGCGCTGATTCGTGGCGGCGCGCGCGAATTTCTTGCTGTAAATGATGAGCCCAAGGCCTGCGAGGATGCCGAAACCCGAGAGGAAGACGCGCATCCCAACCTCCTGGTGTCGAGATGTGGGGGCCTGAGCCCGCCCCGGTCACGGAAAGCGGGCCCAGGCTTCGGTTCCACGGGCTCCGGGAATTCAACGTGCCCGCCGGTTCACGGATGAATCCGGTGTCCACGCCGTTCGTCGTCGTGGACGCCAGTCCCAGGCCGTGTGGTGGAACCCCGTCGAACCCAGCTTCGTACGCTCGGAGTTGTCGGTGCCCGCGTGCACCAGGTCGCGGTTCGTGCCGCCGACCGTCAGGCGCGTGCGTCCTGCCTGGCGACGCGGACGCGGGCGGTGCCCCACTGATCGGCGAGGCCTGCGCCCTCCCGGACCGGCGGTGAACCGGTCACCCGCACGGTGGGCCTCGCCCCGCCGCACGCTTCGGCCGCACGCCCCCGGGCTGCAGCGAGTGTCACTTTCTCCGCGTGAAGTAATACGCGCAAATAACGGCCAGCGCTATGACGAACGCTCCGATGACCAACTCCGTCGACGCACCGAGCGACGGAACGATGATTCCTGATTCGGTCGTCTTCGCCGGGACCAGATCGCTCAACTGCCGCCCCCCTTCTTCCGCTGAAATCGGAGCACCCAGACAGAGCAGGCAGCAATGACTACTCCCAGGGTGATCGGAATCGCGCCGGCGGCGGGCTTCCCCTGGCTCAGAGCGGAGACTCCCAGCACGATGAGGAGAACGGCCGCGACCGTCGCAATGAACAGCAGTGTTTTGACCATGTGAACCTCCACGTCGGGGACCCTTGCGGGCCCCCGACTCGCTCACGGCGTCCTCGTTACAGCGCAGCCTCGGTTCCGGCAGCCGCTGCCGCGCCGAGTCCCATGGACAGCATCGTGCAGCCTGTGATGCCGGCGCCGATGGAAAGACCGAGCGTGGCGGCGGCGCCTGCCGCAGCTGCCGCTCCGCAGACCATCTCGGTGCCTATTCCCACGAGAATGCCGACCTTGGCGGCGTAGGCCCCCTGCTCGTCACCACTCATGATCTTCTGTGTCAGGGACGCCCACTCGAGGGCTCCCGATACGTCAGGGAAGCTGAAGAGTCCTGTGGGGTCGCTGTTGTTGATGAAGTCGCCGCCCGCGTACAGGTACGGGTTCTTCTCCTGTCCCGACGGGTCGGGCTGGGTGAAGCGGCCGAGTTGGGGGTCGTAGTAGCGGGCGCCCATCTTGTACACGCCCGTCGGGTCCAGGTAGGCGCCGGTGTAGCGGAACGGCTGGGGCACCGCCTCCGTCGGGGTCGTGCGCGGCAGGCCCGTCGGACCGTAGGCGTACGTGTGCGTGCGCTTGCCCGCGTCGTCGACCAGGCCGAGCACGTTGCCGGTGGCGTCGGTGAGGTAGTAGTAGGACTTCCCCCCAGTCGTCATGGAATTCAACGTGCCCGCCGGTTCACGGATGAATCCGGTGTCCACGCCGTTCGTCGTCGTGGACGCCAGCCCCAGCGCTGTGTGGTGGAACCACGTCGAACCCAGCTTCGTCCGCTCGGAGTTGTCGGTGCCCGCGTGGACCACGTCGCGGTTCGTGCCGCCGACCGTGATGCCGGACAGCTGGCTGTAGTCCGTCCACGTCTCGTTCGTCCGCGCGGTGGCGGCCGTGCGCCCGCCCGCCGCCTCGTTGCCGGTCTTGTCGTAGGACCACCCGGTCGTGGAGCCGTTCTGTGCGGTCAGCTCACTGGCGTCGTTGTAGGTCCAGGTGGGCGTGGTGGGACAGGTCGACGCGGTGCCGTCCTGCGCGGTGAGGTTGCCGGCCTTGTCCCAGCAGTACAGCCACGACGCCGTACGGGCACCCGCGGAGTCGGCCTCCAGGGCGTAGGACAGCCGCTCCTGGCTGTCGTAGGTGTAGGTCGTCTTGCGGCCGGTGGCGTTGTCGGTGCGGGTGCGGATCTTGGTGGTGTCCTTGCCCGCGCTGGCGTAGCTGTAGGTGAGGTCGACCAGGGTGGTCGTGCCCGAGGTGGTCTTGACAGCCGAGGGGCGGCCGTTCTTGTCGATAGTGAACGACTGTGTGGTGCCGCCGGGGTAGACGGTCTCTGTGCGCTTGTCGTTTTTGTCGTAGTCGAAGTCGGTCTTCTTGCCGGCCGGGTCGGTCAGGTAGTCCAGGCGGCCCGCGGCGTCCCAGGTGTAGTCCGTCTTGCCGGTCGGGTCGGTGTAGTGGTCGACCTCGCCGCCCGGGGTGTAGGCAAGCACGGTCTGCGCGCCGTTCTGGAGGGTGCGCACGCTCTCGCGGTTGAGCTTGTCGTGGTCCCACCGAGTGGTGCCGGAGGCGTCCGTGCGGGACGTGACGTTGCCGTCACCGTCGTAGGAGTAGGTGACCGTGGAGTTGGGGGAGGAGACCGTCTTCACGCGGTCTCGGGTGTCGTAGGCGTAGACGGTCTTGATGCCGCGGCCGTCCGTCGCCGTCTCCACCCGGCCGAGTTCGTCGTAGGTGTACGTCGTGGCGCCCAGCGGGGCGGGCGGGGTCACCTTGGCCAGGTTGCCCTTGCCGTCGTAGCTGAACGAGGTGACCTTGCCGTTGCCGTCCTTCGCGGTGCAGCGCTGTCCCTCGAAGCCACCGCAGGTCGGGGTCGCCTTGTTGTAGGTGTACTCACGGGTGGCGCCCGCGGTACCGGAGGTGGTCACCGACATCGTGTTGCCGTTGGTGTCGTACTTGAAGGTGTCCTTGCGGCCGTCCGCGCTGGTGAAGTCGTTCGGCAGATCGGTGCCCGCGATGGTCTGGTACGCCGTCACCGCGGCGGTCGCGCCCAGCGGCAGTTTGGCGGACGTGGCGTTGTTGCGGCTGTCCCAGCCGTACGTCGTCACATTGCCGCCGGTGCCGTCGGCGCCGGTGCCCATCGCGTCCGTGGCGGTCTGGGTCAGGTGATTGACGTACTTGGTGTGGCGGGAGTGCTGGAGCGGGTCGGTGACCTTGGTGACCTCGCCGTCCGCGTTGTGCGTGTAGACGGTCTTGTCGCCGTCCGGGTCGGTGACCGTCGTCGTGCCCGCCTCGGCGGGGGTGGCGGCCGAGTAGTCGTAGCGCCAGGTCGGGCCGGTGTGGCCGTTGCTCGTGGATTCCGTGGCGCGCAGCATCGAGGTGACGCGGTTGTGGTCGTCGTAGGTGAAGACGGTGGTGGTGCCCTCCGGGGTGATGACCTTGATGATCCGGCCGTCGCCGTCGTAGGTGTAGTCGGTGGCCTTGCCCGCGGTGTCGGTCACCTTGCCCACATAGCCGGCGGAGTCCAGGTCGAACACGGCCGTACGACCCGTGTGGTCGGTGGCCTGCCACTGGTTCGGGTACGTCTTGACCAGGTCGATCCAGCGCCCGGAGCGCGTCTCGGTCAGCTTGAAGCCCTTGAGCTCGCCGGTCTCGTCGTGCTGATCGACGGTGATCGTGCCCTTGTTCTTGTCCGTGACCTTGGTCAGGGTGCCGTTCGCGTCGTAGGTGTCGCGGCTGCCGGACTTGCGGTCGGTCAGGGTGTAGGTGCCGTCCGTGTTCTTGGCGAGGTCCTTGGAGTAGCCGGTCGGGGTGGTGTACCCGCCGCCGGTCTTCTCGGTGAACCGCAGCAGGTCGCCGGTGGCGTCGAAGACGTCCACCTCGCCGTCGTTGACCTGGAGGTAGCGCTCGTAGCCCTGCCACCAGCGCTGCGAGACCTTGCCCCAGGGGGCTTCCAGGCTGTTGTACGTCCGTGCCAGCTGAAGCTTCTGGCCGACGCCGGCGATGTCGAAGTCGGTGGCGGCCAGCATCAGGTTGCCGTTGGACAGACTCACCCGCGCGACGGTCGTGTCGCTGAGGCGGGTGTCGAGGCGGCGGTGCCAGGGCACCTGGCCCTGGCCCTCGGGCAGGTACGGGACGGCCTCGGCGGCAGCGGTCCGGGACGTGGCCGTCCCGCCCGTGGTGCGGGCCTTCTGCGCCGCCCGCCAGGCGGTGACCTCGGACGACACCCCGGCCTCCGCCTCGGAGCGTGGGGCTTTCGTCACGCCGGCGGGTGTGGCCGGGACGTCGACCTTCGTCGGCTTCGTCCACGGGCTTTCCGGCTTGGGCAGGGGCGGTTCGTAAGGGGCCGCCAGGCCGGGTGCGGCGGCCACGACCAGGGCCGCGGTGGCGATGGCGGCGGTGAGAGCGATTCTGGGTGATCTCCGGGCACGCCGAGACGGCGTGCGTGCGGCACGCGAATGCATCAGCTTCCCCCCACAGGAAGTCAGAAACTGTTGACCACGGCGGTCACAGGCGACGCACAAGCTGCCACAAGAGACACACAAAACGGCGCGGCGTGCCCTTCAACTCCCTTCCCATGCGGGCAGGAATCGGCCCTACCTCTTCGCATCTCCAAAACGGGGCACATGGTCATGAATCTCACCCGCGAAGGTGAGGAATGCTCACTTCCGGTCTGGAATATGCCGGTTGACTTGACCGAAAGCGCTTCTTCGCGCCGCTCGCTCCACCCGCTCTCGGTACTCCGCCCACCAACTCGCGTCCCCGGATGCCATGTTGTCGCCCTCCGACCTCTGCCCCACCGACCCGTCCACGAGTTCGCGTACGACGTCGGCGTGTCCCGCGTGGCGATGGGTCTCGCCGATCATGTGGACGACGATGCGGTGGAGGGTGAGTTCGGAGTGCGGGGGCCAGGGGATGCGGCCCAGCGTGTCCAGGGGGAGGGCGGCGATCGTCTCGTCCGCGTGGGCGCAGGCCCGGCGGTAGCCGTCGACGATCTCCTCGCGTGTCTCGTCGGGGGTCGCCCACAGGTCGGCGTTCGGTTCCGTGGCGCCGGTGATCCACAGGGGCAGGGCATCGGGGAACGGTCGGCCGAAGGTCTCGCCGAAGTACATCGCCTCGGCCCCGGCGAGATGCTTGACCAGGCCGAGGAGGTTCGTGCCGGTCGGGGTCAGCGGGCGGCGGACGTCGTACTCCGACAGGCCCTCCAGTTTCAGGAGGACGGCGTTGCGGCCGTCCTGGAGGTAGAGGCGGAGGTCGGTGCCGGGGTCGGAAGCGGTCATGGGACGAGTCTGTCGTCGGGGTGATCCCTGTCCACCGGATTTCTTGCCCACCGTCCGCTGGACGTCAGTCAGTGCCCGAGCCACGGCCACCGGAACCTGAGTATCAGGATCAATGTCAGTGCCGGGCCCTATCGTCCTGGCATGGTCTTCTCACTGCCCGACAGGCTGCCTTCCGGACGGTTCGAGTACCGGGGGCCGACAGAGGTGTGGCTCTGCGACGAACTACCGGACGGCGTAGAAGAGTTGTGGGCAGGGCTGCTCCGGCAGGCTGCGGTCACCGGGCTGTATCCCCACCTCTGCCGGCCGGACGATCACGGGCGGCCCGGGAGCCCGGCCGCCGCCGACGCCGTAGAGCTCGATGCGGTGCTGGCCGCCGACTTCGCCGCGTACCGGCAGAAGCGGCTGCCGTACTGGTCCGATCCCTCCACCGCCGAGTTGTCCGAGGACACCCCGGAGGATGTCGAGCCCTGGCCGCACGATCCGGGGCCGCCGTTCAGCGGCTGGCCGGGGCTCGCGCCCGCCGGGCCGGTCGGTGGTGCCGGGCCGGGGCCCGAGGAGGCGGCGGCACATGCCGTAGCCGAGCTGCTGTGCACCGACCCGTACGCGGCCTCGCTCACCCTCGCCCTCGTCCCCGCCCGTCTCTCCGCTGACGTTCCGGCGGTGGTCGGCTGGGACCACGGTGCTCCGATACCGCTGCTCACCGCCCTGCTGCGGAGCTGGGAGGACCGGTTCGGGGCGCGGGTCGTGGCGGCGTACGGCGGTGAGGTCCATGTCTCCGTCGCCCGGCCGCCGCTCGACGCGGGGCACGCGGAGCGGCTGGCGCTGGAGCATGTGCTGACCACCGCGGACAACATCGTGGACGACCCGCCGACGCCGTTCCCGGAGTACGCGCGCGAGCTCGTGGGGCGGACGGAGTGGCGGTTCTGGTGGGACTGAGCGGGACCGAGCAGGACTGAGGCGGGGTGCGCGGCATCGTCGTAGGCTCGCTCCCACCGGAGAAGCCCGGAGAAGCCCGGCCAATACCGGCGAACACCGGTGAACCCCGGCGAGTCCCGTGCCGATGAGTTCCGCGCCCCACCTCGGTCTGCAGTGCCGTAACCGACAACGAACTGGAGTGAGTCCCATGCGCATCGTGGTCAGCGAGTTCATCAGCTTGGACGGCGTCGTGCAGGCCCCCGGCGGTCCCCAGGAGGACACCGACGGCGGGTTCGCGCACGGCGGCTGGTCGCACCCGTACTTCGACGAGGAGGTGCTCGGACCGGCGTTCACCGAGGGCATGGAGCGGGCCGAGGCGCTGCTGTACGGGCGGAAGACGTATCTGACGATGGCGGGGGCGTGGCCGGAGCAGGCCGGCGATCCCTTCGCGGACCGGCTGAACTCGCTGAAGAAGTACGTCGTGACCGACACCCTCGGTGATGACGAGCTGACGTGGAACAACACCGAGCGCATTCCGGGCGGCGAGGCCGTCGCGCGGATCCGGGAGCTGCGTGAGCGTGAGGGCGGCGAGCTGGCGATGATGGGCAGCCCCACCCTCGTACGGACACTGATCAGCGAGGGCCTCGTCGACGAGCTCCAGCTCATCGTGATGCCGGTACTGCTCGGCGGCGGTAAGTCGATCTTCCCGGAGGACGGGGCGAAGCGGCCGTTCGAGCTGGTGTCCACGGTCACCGGGAAGACCGGCGTGCAGGTGTGCGTGTACCGGCCCGCTACAGAGGGGTAGCCGCGGCGGGCGCGGACGTCCTACGCTCAGTCCATCGGTATCTCTGACTGAGTCAAGCATCCGGGGGTCGACCGACATGACCGTCCAGGACATCCGCGCCTTCAACCGCTTCTACACGAACGTCATCGGCGCCCTCGACTACAGCCGCCAGCTCTACGCCCCGTACACCCTCACCGAGTCCCGCGTCCTGTACGAGCTCGCGCACTCGCCGCGCACCGACGCGGCCGATCTGCGCACCGAACTCTCGCTGGACGCGGGGTACTTGAGCCGGATCCTGAACAAGTTCGAGCAGGACGGACTGATCGAGCGGACGGCCTCGGCCCGTGATCCGCGCCGGCGCCGGGTGACGCTCACCGCGCGCGGCCGGGAGACCGCCGCGCTGCTCGCCGAGCGCGCCGACGAATCCGTGGGCGCGCTCCTGGCGACCGTGCCCTCCGCCGACCGGCCCCGGCTCACCGAGGCGATGCGGACCGTCCGTACGCTCCTGTCCGACGGCCGCCCGCCGCGCCGCGAGGACGTCCTGCTGCGCGAGCCGGGACCCGGTGACCTCGGCTGGATCGTGGCCCGGAACGCGGCCCTCTACGCCGCCGAGTACGGCTTCAACGCCGACTACGAGGGACTGGTCGCAAGGATCGTCGCCGACTTCGCGGAAGACCACGATCCACATCTGGAGCGGGTGTGGATCGCCGAGCTGGACGGGCGTCCGGTGGGGTGCGTGATGTGCGTCCGGGACGAGGCGCCCGCGACCGCCCGGCTACGGCTGCTCCTCGTCGAGCCCGACGCGCGCGGCCTGGGCATCGGGGACCGGCTGGTGTCGGCCGTCGTCGACTTCGCGCGCGGTGTCGGCTACCGCGACCTGGTCCTGTGGACCAACGACGTCCTCACCTCCGCCCGCCGTGTCTACCAGCGCCACGGCTTCGTCCTGGTCGCCGAGGAGCCGCACCGCTCCTTCGGCAAGGACCTGAACGGGCAGGACTGGCGACTGGACCTGACCGGTACGGGTGAGTGAGGGGGTGGCCGAGGGGCGACTCATCCGGGGCGGCAGGGCGCGAGCTGACCCGCGGGGGAGCGAGAAGGGAGGCCGGAGGCGGCTCATCCAGGCGGCCGGGCGGGAGTCGACCGGCGCAGGGGGGGCGAGAAGGCAGGCCGGACGCGGCTCGGCTCATACGGGCGGCTGGGCCGGAGCCCCCCGGCTCATCCTGGCTCCCGGCTGGACCTCACCGACTCGACCGGGTGAGAGTAGGGCGCATGAAACTGGCGTTCTCCACCCTCGGTGTCCCCGGCCTCCCCCTCACCGACGTGCTGCGGCTCGCGACCACGCACGGCTATCACGGCGTAGAACTGCGCGCACATCCCGAGGAGCCGGTGCACCCCGGTATCGGGCTCGCCGAACGGGCCGACGCGGTCGCCGAGTTCAAGGCGGCGGGCGTGGAGGTCCTCGGTGTCGCCGGGTACGCGCGCGTGGCCGCGCCCGGTGACGACGAACCCGTCGTGGAGGAGATCCACCGTCTCCTGGACCTCGCCCGCGACCTCGGCGCCGGCTTCGTGCGCGTCTTCCCGGGCGCCGCGTCCGACCAGTCCCGGGAGGACGCCGACACCACGGCCGCCAGGCGGCTCGGTACGGCCGCGGAGTACGCCGGCGACCTCGACGTACGCATCCTCCTCGAAACCCATGACTCGCACCGCACGGGCGCCGACGCGATCCGTGTCCTCGGTCCGGTCGGCCACCGTCAGGTCGGCTCCCTCTGGGACGTCATGCACACCTGGCTGGGCGGCGAGCAGCCCTCCGAGACCTACGCGGCCCTCGCCCCGCACCTCGGATACGTCCAGGTCAAGGACATCGCGTCGGCCGACGACACCACCCCGGTCGCGCTCGGCGCCGGCGTCCTGCCGCTCGCGGAGTGTGTCGAGGTCCTCTCCCGGCACGGCTGGGACGGCTGGCTGTGCTGGGAGTACGAGAAGCGGTGGTACGAGGCGGCCGCGCCGCTGGAGGAGCTGCTGGGAGCGGGCCGCGAGCACCTGGCACGACTCCTGAACGACTCGGCGTAAGCAGCATCGAGCGGTCAAGCGATCAAGTGGTCAAGCAGTCGGGACGGGCTGAGACTGCGCCGGGCGCCGGGGCACAGGCCTGCTCGGTGCGCTCACCTGACCGCAGCACGCTGCGGCGCCCGCCCGCCCCACCAGCTCCGCCCCCGTCCCCGCAGGGGCCGCAACCGGTGCCACACCGGCCGCTGCGTCCCGGGGGCGTCCGTGACGACCGGTGCGTCCGGCAGCGCGGACAGGGCGCCGGCCTTCGCCTGCCAGTCGCTGAACACGCCCTGGAACAGCGGGTGGTCCTGGCCGGGCAGCGAACTCCTCGGTGTGGTCATCGCGTTCTCCTCCGTGTGTCTGCCGAAGCTCACTGTCGAAGGTAGGAAGAAACGGCCCGCTGCTACCGTCCAATGGCATGCGGGTATCACAGACCAATCTGGCGGGCGATCTCCTGATCGATCTGGGCCGGGCGGGCGAGGGCCCCTTGCACGAACGGGTGAAGCGGGCGCTGCGCTCGGCGATCCGCAGCGGGCGGGTCGAGGTCGGCACCGCCCTGCCGCCCAGCCGGCAGCTCGCCGGTGACCTCGGCTGTTCCCGCTGGGCGGTGACCGAGGCGTACGGCCAGCTCGTGGCCGAGGGATATCTGGAGGCCCGCAGCGGCTCCGCGACCCGGGTGCGCTGGTCCGGCGACCGGGACGGCGACGCCGAACGCCCCGTGGCCCGCCAGGCCCCCGAGGCCCGTTTCGACCTCGCGCCGGGCCTGCCGGATCTACGGGCGTTCCCGCGCCGCCGGTGGGCCGAGGCCGTCCGCGCCCAGGTGACGAACACGGCGTTCACGGAGTTCGGCTATCCGCCGCCCGGCGGTCACCCCCGACTCAGAGGACTGCTCGCCGCGTACCTGGGCCGTTCCCGCGGCGTCTCGACGACGGCCCAGGGCGTGACGGTGTGCACGAGCGTGACCGACGGGGTGCGGCGCGTCTGCCGTGCCCTGCGCTCCCAGGGCATCACCGCCGTCGGCTGCGAGGAGCCGGGCTGGACGCGGCTGCGGCAGGTGATCCGCGCCGCCGGTCTGGAGCCGGTGCCCGTGCGCACGGACGACGGCGGTCTGCGCGTCGACGACCTCGCCGGACACTCCGGGCTGCGGGCCGTGCTGGCCGCCCCGGCGCACCAGTTCCCGCTGGGCACCGTGCTCGTGCCCGAGCGGCGGGCCGCGCTGCTCGACTGGGCCCGCCGGGTGGACGGCGTCGTACTGGAGGACGACTACGACGCGGAGTTCCGCTACGACCGCCGCCCGGTCGCGGCCCTGCAGGGCATGGACCCGCCCCGGGTGATCCTGTTGAAGTCCCTGAGCAAGACCCTCTCCCCGGCGCTCGGCATCGGATGGCTGGTGGCGCCCTCGCGCTGGACCGACATCCTGCACCGGATCGACCAGGCGGCGACCCATCCCCCGGCCCTCGACCAGCTCGCGTTCGCCTCCCTGCTGGAGTCGGGCGCCTACGACCGTCACCTGCGGGCCTGCCGACAGCGCTACCGCGACCGGCGCGACACGCTCGTACGGACCCTCGCCGAACAGCTGCCCGACGCCCCGGTGTCCGGCATCGCGGCCGGGCTCCACCTCATCCTCGGGCTGCCGGCCGACGTGAACACCGCGGCCGTGGTCAGGGCGGCGGCCGCCCGGTCGCTGGCCGTCGCCGACCTCGCCGCCTATCACGCCACCGAGGACCATGCGGGCCACGGCCTGGTCCTCGGCTACGGCAACCTGGCCGACAGCATGGTGGAGCAGGCGGTGGGGCACCTGGTTGCGGCGATCGAGGCGAGCCGGTAATTCGGTGGCCGGGACGGGGGCGGCCCGTTACCGTCCCGGGGTGCCTCAGCCCAACCCCGCCCCCGCCGCGGTCCCCGTGTCATGAGCCTCAGCCGTACGTTCCTCGATGTACGGCCCCTGCGCGCCTCCCCGGTCTTCCGGCGGCTGCTGTTCGGGCGCACGGTGTCCACGCTCGGCACCTTCATGACCATGGTCACCGTCATGTACCAGGTCTGGGACATGACCCACAGCACGATCTGGAGCGGAGCGGTCGGTGTCGCGCAGGCGGTGCCGATGGTCGGGGTGAGCCTGTTCGCGGGTGCCTGGGTCGACCGGGCCGACCGGCGCCGGGTCTACCTCACGGGCACCGTCGGCTCGGCGGTCTGCTCCCTGCTGCTGGCCGTGCAGGGCTTCGCCGGGCACGCGCCGGTGATGGTCGTCCTGCTGCTGGTCGCGGCGCAGACCTCCTTCGCCGCGCTCGGCGCACCCGCCGCCGGTGTGTTCGTGCCGCGGCTGCTGCCCCGGGAGCAGGTGGCCGCCGGTCTCGCGCTCCAACAGGTCACCGGCCAGGCGATGATGCTGGTCGGCCCGGCGGTCGCCGGGGTCGTGCTCGGCTGGTGGGGCATCGGCGTCTGCTACATCCTGGACACCCTGAGCTTCGCGATGTCCTTCTACGGCGCCTACGGTCTGCCCGCGCTGCCGCCCGAGGGCGAGAAGTCCCGCCCCGGTCTGCACGGTGTCCTGGACGGGCTGCGTTTTCTGACCGGCGACCGGGTGGTGCGCGGCGCGTTGCTGACCGACCTGGCCGCCACCGTCCTGTCCATGCCGGTGAGCCTGTTTCCGCTGGTCAACGAGGAGCGCTTCGGCGGCGACCCGCGCACGCTCGGCCTGTTCCTGTCCGCACTCGCCGTGGGCGGTGTCGCCGCGACGGTCTTCTCCGGCCCGGTCACCCGCCTGGCCCGCCCCGGCCCGGTGATGCTGTGCGCGTCGGCGACCTGGGGCGCGGCCCTCGCGCTGTTCGGCCTGACCACCAGTGCCTGGGCGGGCCTCGGCATCCTGGCGCTGGCCGGCGCGGCGGACGCCCTCGCCGTCCTGTCCCGCACCACCATCGTCCAGACCCGCACCCCCGACGCCCTGCTCGGCCGGGTCACGGCCGCCGAGACGATCGTCGGCCAGGCGGGCCCGCACCTCGGCAACCTGCGCGGCGGCCTGGTCGCGGGCTGGAGTTCGGGCGTGACGGCGCTGATCACGGGCGGGCTGATGTGTGTGGCCGCGGTGGGATATGTCGGGGTGAGCACACCGGAGTTGCGGGCGGTTCCGGCTACGGACGAGGTGTGATCCGCGCGTCCGGGTCCAGACACCAGTCCAGTACGGCGGGCCAGGCGCCGTAACCGGCGTCCAGGTCGAGGTGGGCAGCGCCGGGGAGGATGTCGGCGGGGATGCCGAGTGGTTCGCCGAAGGTCTCGCGGGCCCCCTCCGGGCAGTACGGGTCGTCGTCGCCGGCGACCAGGCGGGTGGGCCCGGGGAGGGTGAACTCCAGGGCGGGCGGGGCGAATTCGGCGACCTCCGGGTGGTGTCCGAGGACGGAGGCGGAGGGCGGGGCGACGAGCAGCACCCGGTCGGCGGAGCCGTGCCGCACGAGCCCGCGTGCGACGGCGTGCAGCCACAGCAGGGCGGAGGCGCTGTGGGCGATGACGACCCGCTCTCCGGTGGCGGGCAGCCGGCCGAGATGCCGGTCGAGTTCGGTGAGCCAGGTGTCGAGGTCGGGGTCGTCGGGGTCGGGCAGCTGGGGATAGGTGACGTGGTGGCCGAGGTCGGTGAGGCGGTCGGCGAGCCAGTGCTGCCAGTGGTCGTCGGGCCGGTGGTTCTGCCAGCCGTGGAGGATGAGGTAGGCGGTCATGGCGTCGATGGTTCCGATCACCGGCCATCAGGTCCAGTTAATCTTTCACAGTGGAACCGGTAAGCGAGCCCTTCATTATTGACCTGCGCCGCTTGGCCGTCCTCCGCGAGCTACAGCGCCGGGGCAGCCTGGCGAGGACGGCTGAGGCCCTGCACCTCACTCCGTCCGCTGTCTCCCAGCAGCTCGCGACGCTGGCCCGCGAGGTGGGCGTGCCACTGACGGAGAAGGACGGGCGGGGCGTACGGCTGACCGGTCAGGCCCGCGTCCTGCTGGCGCACGCCGACCTCGTCGCGGCCCAACTGGAGCGGGCGCGGGCCGACTTGGCGGCGTACGGCGAGGGCGGCCGGGGTGCGGTCACCATCGGCTGCCTGTCGAGCGGGATCCTCGGTCTGCTGCCCGACGTACTGCGCGGGCTGGACGAGCGGCTGCCGCGGGTCCGCGTCGACGTGGTCGAATCGACGCCGCCGGATCTGTTCACCGCGCTCGACGGCGGCCAGATCGACGTGGCGGTGGCGGTGGACTTCGCGTTGACGCCGCCGGACACCGACGCCCGCTACAGCAGGGTGGACCTCCTGACGGACGTCATGGACATCGCCGTACCGGCCGGCCATCGGCTGGCGGACGGCGGCCGGATCCGGCTGCGGGAACTGGCGGCCGACCCGTGGATCCTGGGTGACGCCCGCAGCTGCGTCGGGGCGGTGGCCCGGGCGCTGTGCGCGGCGGCCGGCTTCACTCCGGACATCCGGCACGCGGTCGACGACTGGGCCGCGGTGGCGGCGCTGGTGGAGGCGGGCCAAGGCGTGGCCCTGATCCCCCGTCTGGTCCGCCCGGTGTACAGCCACCGTCGGCTGTCCCTCCTGACGACCGAGGGCGAGGCCCCGTCCCGGCACGTCTTCGCGGCGGTACGGACGGGGGCGGAGGGCGACCCGGTGGTGGCGACGGTCCTGGACCAACTACGGCTTTCCGCCGCCGAGTCGACCGGCTCAAGCGAGGACGCGGGCCCACACGGTCTTGCCGAACTCCCGGTGCCGGACCTCCCAGGTGTCGGCGAGGGCCTCCACGAGGAGCAGGCCGCGACCTGAAGTGGCTTCCGGGTCATAGGGCTTGAGCACGGGGAGGTGGGGCGAACCGTCGCCGACCTCGATCTCGATGGTCTTCTGGTCGTCATGGGTGAGGGTCACGTCGAAGGTGCGGCCGGGGATCCGTGCATGCCGTACGGCGTTCGCCGCCAGCTCGGACAGGATCAGTACTGCCGTCTCGCTCACGTCCGCCGGCACCGCCCAGGCGGCGAGGACCAGTCGGGCGCCCAGCCGGACCTCGGGGATGTTCTCGACGACCGGCATGAAGGAGCGACGCCAGGAGTTACTTTCCGTGTTCACCCTACGACTGTCGGTCCTGCTCGCTACCTTCGACAGTGACTGAGCGTCGACGGTCCGCGGTGTCGAGCGGGGTTGGGGGCGCGTTGATCCGGGTTGAGTCGCGTTGAGTTGAGGGGGCCGACCGCGATGGGCCAGACCAATAAGAACTCGTCCTCACCGGCCGCGCAGTACTTCGCGGAGGTGCTGCGGCTGTTGCGGACGGCGAAGGGGCTCTCGCAGAACGAGTTGGGTGAGTTGATGGCGTACTCGGGGGCGGCGGTGAGCGCGGTGGAGACATGCGCGAAGCCCGCGACCGATGAGTTCATCGAGGGGGCGGAGAAGGCGTTGGATGCCGGGGGGCTTGTTTCGGCGGCTGCCAAGTTCCTGCGGCTGGAGAGGTACCCCGAGTACTTCCAGGGGTTCGTGCAGTTGGAGCAGGAAGCGCTGAGCGTCTCTTCGTACAGCACGCAGCTGATTCACGGCCTGCTCCAGACGGAGGCGTACGCACGCGCCTTGTTCCGCTGTGACTTCCCACCGCTGGACGAGGACGAGATCGATCAGCTGGCGCTGGCACGGCTCGAACGCCGGGCGCTCTTCGACCGCAAGCCCGTCTGCGTGATCAACGTGATCTTCGAAGAGGAAGCACTGCGCAGGCGGGTCGGCGGCGCAGAGGTCATGCGGAGCCAGTACGAACACCTGCGGGCGTGCGCCGAGCGCCCCAACGTCGTCCTCCAGGTGATGCCCTCGCGGCTCGGCGTGCACGCGGGCCTGCGAGGTCCCATGACAGTGATCGAGACCCCGGAGCAGACCTCCCTCGTGTACACGGAAGCCCTGGGCAAGAGCCTGCTGGTGTCCAAGCCCGCCGAGGTGGGCGTCCTCAGCCGCCGCTATGCGATGATCAGAAGTCAGGCCCTCCGACCGGAGGAATCCGTAAAGCTGATCGAGCAGTTGGCGGGTGAGCTATGAGTGAGCTGACGTGGATCAAGAGCAGCTACAGCGATTCCGGCGGCGGCGAATGCGTCGAGGTCGCCACCACCTCCGCCATCCACATCCGCGACTCCAAGACCCCCGACGCCGGCCACCTCACCGTCTCCCCCGCCACCTGGGCGTCCTTCCTCACGCACCTCACCCGGTGACCAACAACTCAACGGTGTCCCGAACTCCCCCTGGTGGGAATGACTCCGCTGCTTTCGAGGGCCTCCCGAGCCTCCTCCAGCGATTTGGTGATCGCCACCACGGCGCTCCGGTAGGCGTAGCCGTATTCGGTGACCGACAGCGACTCGCAGCCGGCCGGCCGGGTCTCCGGCGGGGTCGTCGGCGACCAGTCCGGCATGTAGAGCGCGTCGATGCCCTTCATGCAGGCGCGGATCGCCTCGGTGTCGGCCGGCGGCGCGGTGGTGGCCGCCGAGGAGGAAGTTGTGGCACTGTCCGCCGGGCTGCCGGAGTCCCCTGATCCGTCCGAACAGGCGGCAAGCGTCAACAGCAGGGCTGCCGTGGAAATGAGCGCTGTCGTGGTCCGCATGACCCTTGCCCCCAGGTGATGTTGAAGACTCACATAGTGGCAGACATGAGCAGGTGGCGCACTGGTGTGCGATGGGGACGGCGTCGTTCCACACGCACGCCTCTGACACGGCGAGGCCATACAGCGGTCACGGCCCGTTCCAGAGCGCGAATTTCGCCACTCTCGCCTCCAACCGCCCCCGACACCCAGGCCATTCCTCCGCCGTGATCGAGAAGATCGCCGAGTCACGGAGCCGGCCGTCCTCCCCCGGCGCCCACGACCGTGACCAGTTGCGCAGGACACCCTCGAAGCGGGCGCCCACGCTTTCGATCGCCGCCCGGGAGCGCTCGTTGCGGGCGTCCGTCTTGAGGTCGACGCGGGAGACGCCCCACTCCTCGAAGGCGTTCCGGAAGAGCAGGAGTTTCGCTTCGGCGTTCACTCCCGTGCCCTGGGCCGAGCCCGCAAGCCACGTGAACCCGACCTCCACCGCGTCGAGTTGGTCGTCCGACCGCCAGCACCGCGGCTCCCAGTACGCCGTCGCGCCCACCGCCCGCCCCGAGGCCATCGACACCTGCGCGTACGGCGCGAGCCGTCCCGTCGCCGCCCGGGCGAGCTGTGCGTCGATGTAGTCGCCGACCTCGTCGGCCCTCGGCACCCAGGTGAACGCGTACGTCCGCCGCTGCTCCTCCGCCGCCACCGCCAGATCGGCCGCGTGCCGGTGCGCCAGTGGCTCCAGACGTACGAGCCCGCCCTCCAGGACGGGGCACTCCAGCCGGACATCCACGTCACGCACCGCCTTCGCGAAGAACCGTCGTCACGTCGTCGGAGGAGACGGTCTGCTCGCCCTTCGGCGGACTGACCCGCACGGGGGCGCCGAGGTCGCGGAAGCTCATGGAGAAGGACCGGCCTCCCTCGACCTCGTACTCGGCGAGCCGTACCCGGGGACCGCCCCGCGTCGGCAGGTAGACGCGGATGGTCACCGGTCCGTCGCTGCGGGACAGCGGGCGCAGGCGTTCACCGCCGCGCACGGTCACCGGAGCGGAGGTCACGTCGTCGGCGCCCGTCGCCGCCCCCGCGAGCAGCAGTCCCGTCCGGCACACCGGGGCGATGCCCTCCGTCTCCGGTACGTCGCCGGGCAGGGCCGTGACCATGTACGCGCCCCGCAGCAGCTTGACCGCGGCCCACTGCTCGTCCTCCGCCGGGTCGGCGACCGGGTCGAGGGGGGCCATCTCCGTGTCCCCGGACAGCCTGCTCACGGCCTTGGGCAGCGCGCTGTCGTCCCAGCGCGTCCACACCTGTTCACCGACGAGGAGGCTCTCCGCGCCTCCCACCGTTCCCTCGCACGCGCCCCGGCCGTCGAGGCGGGCGTCGAACGCGGTCTTCGTCCCGTCGGGGCCGCGGAACTCCCCCACCATCCGGAACGACTTCGCCTCCCGCAGCGGCCGGAGCGCGTCCCGGAACTCCCGCGCCTCGCCGCTGTCGCCGCAGGCTGTGCAGGATGTCAGCGCCATCGCCGCCAGCAGCGTCGCCGTACGCACCCCTCCGCCTCGGGTTCTGTGCACCCGCGCCCCCCATCGCCCGTAGTCCGTCAACGTCGGTCGGCGAACCCCGCCCTGAGATCCGCGAAAGCCTCGTGAAAGCCCGGGAAAGTCTTCCGCACGCACCCCGGGTCGTCGAACGAAATACCCGGCACCCTGAGCCCGGTGACCGCGAAGGACATGACGATGCGGTGGTCGCCGTACGTCGTGATGCGCGTGTCGGCCGAAGGAGTGAGCCCCGGGTGGATCTCGATCCAGTCCGGGCCCGTCGCCACCCGCACGCCCAGCCGCCGCAGGTTCTCCGCGCAGGCCTCCAGGCGGTCGCACTCCTTCACCCGGGTGTTCGCCACGTCCTCGATGCGGACGGGGGCGGAGGCGAAGGGGGCGATCGCCGCGAGTGTCGGCATCGTGTCCGAGATGTCCCGCATGGTGACCGTCAGGCCGCGCAGTTCGCCGGTGCCGCGGACCGTGGTGGCGTCGGGGCGGACGGACACCTCGGCGCCCATCCGGCGCAGTACGTCCACGAAGCCGAGGTCGCCCTGGAGCGCGCCCGTGCCCAGGCCCGGGACGGTCACCTCGGCGCCCGGGGTCACCGCCGCCGCCGCGAAGAAGTAGCTCGCCGTGGACGCGTCGGGCTCGATCGCGTAGGTCGTGGCGCGGTAGCCGCCCGGCGGGACCACGAAGACGTCGCCCTCCCTCGCCACCTCCACCCCGAACGCCCGCATCATCGCGAGGGTGATCTCGACGTACGGCGCCGACACCAGGTCCGTGACGCGGATGCGCAGGCCCCGGCGGGTCAGGGGGCCCAGCAGCAGGAGTGCGGTGAGGTACTGGGAGGACTGCCCCGCGTCCAGCGTCACCTCGCCGCCCTCCACGCCCGCCGCCCGCACCGTCAGCGGGTGATGGCCCTCCGCCTCCTCGTGCCGCAGGTCCACGCCCAGGTCGCGCAGCGCACGCGACAGGGGCAGCAGGGGGCGCCTGCGCATCTGGGGCGAGGCGTCGAAGCGGTACGTGCCGTGGCCGGCCGCGGCCAGGGTGGGCAGGAAGCGGGCGGTCGTCGCGCCGTCACGGCAGTACACGTCCGCCTCGGCGACCGCCGGTCCCTGCGGGCGGCCGTCCACCTGCCACGCGTCCGGTGTACGGCCCACCCGGTAGCCCAGCCGTACCAGGCCCTCGGCGAAGCCCTCGGTGTCGTCCGAGCGGAGGGGGCGTACGAGGGTGGTGACTCCGTCGGCCGCGGCGGCCAGGAAGAGGGCGCGGGCCGTGATGGACTTGGAGCCGGGGAGGGAGAGGTTCTGCGGGGCGGGCGTGTCGGCGGGCATGCCCCTCATGATCGCCCACGACCCCCTCCGACGCCGGGACGTCCACGGGGTGGACCGCGTTCAGTGGCGACGCCCGGGGCGTGACCCCCGCCTCCACCGGTCGTCCGGCAGCGGCGCCTTGCGGTCCGTCTGGACCTGGAGCTCGTAGTACGAGTCGGCCGCCGTTGCGTGCCACATCTCGTCGTGCGCCGCCATCGCCCCGCGCAGGGCCCCGCCCGCCGTCCCGCGGCGGCGGACGTGGCGGGCCAGCAGGGCGAAGAGGGCCAGGGTCACGGCAAGACCGGCGAGGATGGTCAGGAGCGGCAGCAACTGGCTCATGCACCGACTCTACGCCGGGGCGCGGTCGGCCCGAATATGGCGGCTCATCCGTCCCGTTGGCCCCCGCCGCACCAACTTGGGGAAATCAGGCCGCAGCCGGGAACCCCGCCCCGCCGCCGCTCGTCCAATGCGCAAGCTGCCGGAGAGTCACCGTGGTGCGGCGTCGGCCTCGCTGCTGGCTGCGAACGCTGACCAACCCTCTCCTCCGTACTGCGGCCGGCAGCACGCCGTCATCGGCGCGCCCCCCTCCAACTGCGCCGATGGCGGCCCCTTTCTGGTTGCTGCGCGCTCCCTTGACTGGCAGAAACTTCCCGGATATTGGTGACCCCACGAAAGTTTCCTTCAGCGGATCACCTCCGGAAGGAGCGCACGTGCCCTCCAGACGTACCGTCCTCGCCGCCACAGCAGGCGTCGCCGCCTCACTCGCCGTCAGCGGGACCGCACACGCGGACGACAAGAAGCACGACAAGCAACTCCGTTCGCTCATCTCCCGTATGACACTCGAGGAGAAGGTCGGCCAGCTCTTCGTGATGCGGGTCTACGGCCACTCCGCCACCGCCCCCGACCAGGCCGACATCGACGCCAACCTCAAGGAGATCGGCGTCCGTACGGCCGCCGAGATGATCGCCAGGTACCGGGTGGGCGGGATCATCTACTTCACCTGGGCGCACAACACCCGTGATCCGCACCAGATCGCCGACCTGTCCAACGGCATCCAGAAGGCGTCACTGCAGCAGCCGCGCGGACTGCCCGTCCTCATCTCCACGGACCAGGAGCACGGCATCGTCTGCCGGGTCGGCGAGCCCGCCACCCTCTTCCCGGGCGCCATGGCGATCGGCGCCGACGGTTCACGGAAGGACGCCCGCACCCTCGGCCGGATCGCGGGGCAGGAACTGCGAGCCATCGGCATCCGGCAGAACTACTCCCCCGTCGCCGACGTCAACGTCAACCCGGCCAACCCCGTCATCGGCGTCCGTTCCTTCGGCGCTGACCCCCAAAAAGTCGCCGGTCTCGTCGCCGCCGAGGTCGCCGGATACCAGGGCGCCAGGGTCGCCGCGACCGCCAAGCACTTCCCGGGGCACGGGGACACCGCCGTCGACAGCCACTACGGCTTCCCGGTCATCACCCACAGCCGGGAACTGTGGGAGAAGCTGGACGCCGTTCCCTTCCGGGCCGCGATCCGCGCCGGCATCGACTCGATCATGACCGCGCACATCCAGTTCCCGGCCCTCGACGCCTCCGGTGACCCGGCCACCCTCTCCCACCCGATCCTCACCGGCATCCTGCGCGGCGAACTCGGCTACGACGGGGTCGTGGTGACGGACTCCCTCGGCATGGAGGGCGTCCGCACGAAGTACGGCGACGACCGTGTCCCCGTCCTCGCCCTCAAGGCCGGTGTCGACCAGCTCCTCAACCCGCCGTCCCTGGACGTGGCGTGGCACGCCGTCCTGAAGGCCGTACGGGACGGCGAGCTCACCGAGGCGCGGCTGGACGAGTCGATCCTGCGGATCCTGCGGCTCAAGGCCCGGCTGCGCCTCTTCGAGGAGCCGTACGTCAGCCACGGCGGCGTCACCCGGACCGTCGGCGCCCCCGCCCACCTCGCCGCGGCCGACCGGATCGCCGAGCGGACGACGACCCTGCTGGTCAACGAGCAGCGACTGCTGCCCCTGGACCGCCGCACCCACCGCAAGCTGCTGGTGGTGGGCGCCGACCCCGCCTCTCCCTCGGGAACGACGGGCCCGCCGACCGGTGTCCTCGCCGCCGCCCTCACCGAACTGGGCTTCACGGCCACCGCCCTGCCGACCGGTACGGCCCCCTCGGCGGCCACCGTCGCCCAGGCCGTCGCCGCCGCACAGGATGCGGACGCGGTGATCGTGGGGACGTACAACATCACGGCCGCCCAGAAGACACTCGTCGAGCGGCTCGTGGCGACCGGGAGGCCGGTGGTGGCCGTCGCGATCCGCAACCCCTACGACGTGGCCCAACTTCCCTCTGTCCCGGCGTACTTGGCGTCCTACTCCTGGACCGATGTCGAACTGCGGGCGGCGGCACGGGTGATCGCCGGACAGGCGGCCCCGCGCGGGAGGCTGCCGGTGCCGGTGCAGCGGGCGGACGATCCGGCGAAGGTGCTGTACCCGGTCGGGTACGGGCTGTCGTACGACCGATAGCGCGCGGGACGTAGTTCGCGTACGACTCGCAACTCGTACATCACCCCCGAAAGGCGCAAAGGACCCCACACGTCTGGCGTGACCCCGCCGCGACGGTCACGCTGGGCGGTGGGGGTAGTGCGGGGGGATGGCGATGCGCGAGAGGTTGTCCACGGGGGCGGTGTACGTACTGCTGGCGCTGCTCGCCGCCCTGCTGACGGGGTGCACGCAGCCGGCGGCGGGCGGGGAGAGCGACGAGGGGACCGGCGCCACGGCCCCGGTCTCGCCGTCCGCGACCCGGGCCTCCGGTTTCGGCGCGGTGTTCCTCGCGGTCGACGAGTGCAGCTCCTTCGGCAAGGCCAGTTTCACCGAGGTGCCCTGCACCAGTGAGCGGGCGGCGGCGCGGGTCGTGGCCCGGCACGACGGCACCCCGGCAGGCGGGCCGCCGTGCCCGGCGACCACCGACTTCGTGCTGCACATCAGCGAGCAGAGCCAGATCTCCGACGAGGACGGCGACGGGGCGGTGCCGCAGGGATACGCCTGCATGCGCAACCTGCAACCGCCGCACCCCGGTGACCCCGGCGGCGGGGGCGGACCGCGGACCATCGTCGGCGACTGCGTGTACGGCTCGGGCAGCGGGCAGGTCAGGGAGACCGCGTGTGACGGCAAGGGCGCGAGGAAACCGCAGTACAAGGTGGTGAAGGCGGCCGCCGAGCGCAGCCGGTGCCCGCTGTCGACAGCCCTGTACGTCCAGCTCGGCGGCGCTCAGCCGGTGGGCTGCGCCCGGCCGTTGTGATCCCGGCCGGGCGCGGCGAGCGGACTACGGACGCAGGGCGGGCTCGCGCTCCACGTCACGGACATCCAGCTTCTTGTCGAACTTCGCGAGCGGCTTCGCCTCGGCCACGGCCGTGGCCGGGACGCCCGCCCAGGCGAGGATCCTGGCCGTGGCGAACGCCTTCTGGTCGGCGACCAGACCGGCGACGTTCGCCCCGTGGTTCATACCGGGCGCGGTGAACACGTACGCGTCCTTCGCCCCTTTGTCGACGCGGAACCGCTCCCCGCCCCACGGGTCGTTCTGACCGTAGACGTAGAGCATGTGACGGGCGTTGTTCCGCACCCAGGTGTCCACGTCCCGCATCGCGTACGGCTGGAACGTCGTCGGGATGTCCCGCGGGACGAAGGTGCGCGGCGGCTGGTAGCCGTAGCGGACGTACTTCTTCTCGATGTGCGGGAAGTGGATCGTCGGGGCGCCGAGCTGGGTGGCCGCCTGGTAGTAGTACGGCGTGTACGGCTCCAGACCCTGGTCGGTGTAGAAGGAGAACCCGGAGACGGTGTCGATCGAGTTCCAGATCTGGTCGTCGGTCGCGGTCTTCGCGTTCGGCGGGATCAGCTCGTCGTCAGCGCAGTTGGCCAGCAGGTTGTACTGCCAGAATCCCCAGACGTAGTCGAGTACGACGGCCTCGTAGGCCTTGTCGAGGCTGCCGACGGTGGTGAAGGTGAAGCCCTCCGCCGCCGCGTACTGGGCGTACTTCTTCTCCAGCGGCTCGCGCCGCACCAGGGCCTCGCGCTGCACCGCGTTCAGCCGGTCGCGGCACTCCTGGGTGCCGACCTTCTCGAAGAAGCGGTCGTACGCCGAGTCCTCGTCGTTCACCACGTCGTTGGGGGCGACGTACGCGACGACCCCGTCCATGTCGCGCGGGTAGAAGCGCTCGTAGTAGGTGGCGGTCATGCCGCCCTTGGAGCCGCCCGTGGAGATCCAGTTCTTCGAGTAGATCTTCTTCAGCGCCTTGAAGATGCGGTGCTGGTCGCTGGCCGCCTGCCAGATGTCCAGCTTCGTCCAGTCGGCCGGGTCGGGCCGGGAGGGCGTGAAGAAGCGGTACTCCATGGAGACCTGGTTGCCGTCCACGATCTGGGTCGGCTCACTGCGGCGGGGCGTCGTGGAGACGCTGTAGCCGCCGGTGTAGAAGACCGTCGGGCGCGAGACGTCCTTGTGCAGGACGGTGATCCGCTGCTGGAACGTGCCCTTGGACGGGTGCCGGTGGTCGACCGGCTGGGTGTAGTTCAGGACGAAGAAGCGGTAGCCGGTGTACGGCTTCTCCTCGACCAGGCTCATCCCCGGGACGGCGAGGAGCTGATCCTTGATGTCGGTGGCGGCACTGGTGCCGTCGGCCTCCGGCTCGGCGGCGGTGGCCGCCCCTGCCGTACTGACCGTGCCGATGAGCACGGCCAGCGTGAGGAGCCATCTGAGCGCCTTGCGCATGCACCCTCCCCTGTGAGTACAGATGTGCGCCGGACGCTAGCGGGGCAAGTCCGGTCAACACCAGGGGAGGTGACGCCTTGTGGGGAAAACCCTGTGAGAAAGCTGTGCCTCAGAGCCGGATCCAGCCGTCCGAATCGTACGTGCCCCGGCCGACCTGGCCCTTCACCCACACCTTTCGCTGCCCGGCGTGCACGGTGACGGGTCCGGCCCGGTACTTGTACCGGCCCGCGTCCTCGACCGGCCGCAACCCGTACGCCCGCAGGCTCACCTTCATGTACTGCCGGACCCCGGGGCGCCTGGGAAGGGTGACCGCGCACACGTAGCCGCGCCGCTTGTACACCTCCACGGTGCCGGTGGAGAACGGGAACGATCTCACCTTGCGTCCCTCGCAGGACGAGGCCGCGGCCTGTGCCTGTCCCGGCACGGCGACCCCGAGCATCCCGGCCGCCACCGTCACGGCCAGTCCCATCGCCAGCCGCCGCATCGCTCCACTTTTCACTGCCGTCCCTCCCGCAGCTCTTGGGCGTACAGGTGTACGGACGCAGAGCGTATGTCGGACGGTTGCACGACCGTCAGCCGGACACCTCGACCGGCTCCCCCACGAACGTCCGCCACAACTCGGCGTACCGCCCTTCCCGCGCGAGCAGCTCGTCGTGGGTGCCGTCCTCGACCACGCGGCCGTGGGCCATGACCACGACCCGGTCCGCGCGAGCCGCCGTGGTCAGGCGGTGGGCCACAACGAGGGTCGTACGGCGGCCCGCGAGACGGTCGGTGGCCTGGTTGACCAGGGCCTCGGTGGCGAGGTCCAGGGCCGCCGTGGCCTCGTCGAGGAGCAGGATGTCCGGGTCGACCAGCTCGGCGCGGGCCAGCGCGATCAGCTGGCGCTGGCCGGCGGAGAGGTTGCGCCCGCGTTCGGCGACCTCGTGGAGGTAGCCGCCCTCCAGCGTGGCGATCATCTCGTGGGCGCCGACCGCGCGGGCCGCCGCCTCGACCTCGGCGTCGGTGGCGTCCGGGCGGCCGTAGGCGATGGCGTCGCGGATCGTGCCCTGGAAGAGGTAGGCCTCCTGGGGGACCACGCCGAGACGGTGGCGGTAGGAGGTCAGGTCCAGGGCGCGCAGGTCGGTGCCGTCGACCGTGACCCGGCCACCTGTCGGGTCGTAGAACCGGGCCACCAGTTTGACCACGGTGGACTTGCCCGCGCCCGTCTCGCCGACGAACGCGACCGTCTGACCGGCGGGGATCTTCAGGTCGATGCCGCCGAGGGCCTCCTCGTCGTCCCCGTACGCGAAGTGCACGTCCTCGAAGGCGACGTCGCCGCGCAGGGAGAGGACCTCCAGGGGCTCCTCGGCCGCCTTCGTGGACGTCGGTTCCTGGAGCAGCTCCTGGATGCGGCCCAGGGAGACGGTCGCCTGCTGGTAGCCGTCGAAGACCTGGGAAAGCTGCTGGACCGGGGCGAAGAACAGGTCGATGTAGAGGAGGTAGGCGACCAGGGCGCCGGTCGTGAGGGTCGCCGCGTCCACCCGGCCCGCGCCCGCGATCAGCACGGCCGCGGCGGCCACCGAGGACAGCAGCTGGACGAAGGGGAAGTAGATCGAGATCAGCCACTGGCCCCGGATGCGGGCGGTGCGGTAACTGTCACTGCGCTCGGCGAACCGCGCCCCGCCGTCCCGCTCCCGGCCGAACGCCTGCACGATCCGCAGCCCGGACACCGACTCCTGGAGGTCGGCGTTGACCAGCGAGACGCGTTCACGGGCGAGTTCGTACGCCTTCACGCTCGCCTTGCGGAAGAAGTACGTGGCGACGATCAGCGGCGGGAGCGTCGCGAAGACGACCAGCGCCAGCTGGACGTCGAGCACCAGCAGGGCGCCCATGATGCCGAAGAAGGTGACGACCGAGACGAACGCGGTGACCAGGCCGGTCTGCAGGAAGGTGGAGAGGGCGTCGACGTCCGTCGTCATCCTCGTCATGATCCGGCCCGTCAACTCCCGCTCGTAGTAGTCGAGTCCGAGCCGCTGGAGCTGGGCGAAGATCTTCAGACGCAGGGAGTACAGGACCCGCTCGCCGGTGCGTCCGGTCATCCGGGTCTCGCCGATCTGGGCCGCCCACTGGACGAGGACCGAGAGCAGGGCCAGCACGGTCGCCGTCCAGATCGCGCCCATGGCCATCCGCGTGACACCGTCGTCGATGCCGTGCCGGATCATCACCGGGAGCAGCAGGCCCATGCCGGCGTCCACGGCGACCAGGCCCAGGCTGATCAGCAGCGGGCGGCCGAAGCCCCGCAGCAGCCGTCGTAGCCCGTACGACTCCTCGGGCGTGACCGCGCGTGCCTCGTCGATTGCGGGGGTGTCCGTCGCCGGGGGCAACGCGTCGACCTCGGCGAGGAGTTCGGGGGTGGCCGGGGTGCCGGCGAGGGCCAGATCCTTGCGCTCACGGTCGCCGGTCCACAGGCGGGGGGTGACGCCGCGCTCGGCGTCGAACTCGGCGTCCAGCTCGTCGCGTACGGAGGTGTCCTCGTCCACGGCTTGTACGGCGGCCGGGTGGGCGTGGCCCGGGGAGGTGCCGCCGAGGCCGTCGGGGTCGGTGAGCAGGCGGCGGTAGAGGGGCGACCGGTGCTGGAGCTCCTCGTGGGTGCCGAGGTCGGCGAGGCGGCCGTTCTCCAGGACGGCGATGCGGTCGGCGAGGTTCAGGGTGGAGCGGCGGTGGGCGATCAACAGGGTCGTTCGGCCCTCCATGACCTGCTTGAGGGCCTCGTGGATCTCGTGCTCGACCTGCGCGTCCACGGCGGAGGTGGCGTCGTCCAGGACGAGCAGGCGCGGGTCGGTGAGGATCGCCCGGGCGAGCGCGACGCGCTGACGCTGGCCGCCGGAGAGGGTGAGGCCGTGCTCGCCGACCTTGGTGTCGTAGCCCTCGGGGAGCTCGGCGATGAAACGGTCCGCCTGGGCGGCGCGGGCGGCCTTCTCGACCTCCTCCTGGGTCGCGTCGGGACGGCCGTACGCGATGTTGTTGCGGACCGTGTCCGAGAACAGGAACGAGTCCTCGGGGACCAGGCCGATCGCGGCCCGCAGGGAGTCCAGGGTCAGCTCGCGGACGTCGTGGCCGCCGATGAGGACGGCGCCGTGGGTGACGTCGTAGAAGCGCGGCAGGAGCAGGGAGACGGTGGACTTGCCCGAGCCGGAGGAGCCGACGACCGCGAGGGTCTCGCCGGCGCGGATCTCGAAGCTGAGCCCGTCGAGGACGGGGCGCTCATGGTCGTAGCCGAAGGACACGTCGTCGAACTCGACGGTGGCCGGGGCGTCGGCGGGGAGTTCCTTGCTGCCGTCCTTCAGATACGGCTCGGTGTCGATCAGCTCCAGGACGCGCTCGGTGCCGGCGCGGGCCTGCTGGCCGACCGTGAGGACCATGGCGAGCATGCGGACCGGGCCGACGAGCTGGGCGAGGTAGGTGGAGAAGGCGACGAAGGTGCCGAGCGTGATGTGACCGCGGACCGCGAGCCAGCCGCCGAGGGCCAGCATCGCGACCTGGCCGAGGGCGGGGACGGCCTGGAGGGCCGGGGTGTACTTCGAGTTGAAGCGGATCGTGCGCAGGCGGCCCGCGTAGAGGCGGCGGCCGACCTCCCTGAGCTTCCCGGTCTCCTGGTCCTCCTGGCCGAAGCCCTTGACCACGCGTACGCCGCTGACGGCGCCGTCGACCACGCCCGCGACGGCGGCGGCCTGGGCCTGGGCGTACCAGGTGGCGGGGTGCAGCTTGGAGCGGGAGCGCTTCGCGATCCACCAGATCGCCGGGGCGACGGCCAGGGCGACCAGGGTGAGCGGGATCGACAGCCAGGCCATCACGACCAGGGAGATCAGGAAGAGGGCGAAGTTGCCGATCGTCATCGGCAGCATGAAGAGCAGGCCCTGGATCAGCTGGAGGTCGCTGGTGGCCCGGCCGACGACCTGGCCCGTGGACAGCTCGTCCTGGCGGCGGCCGTCGAGGCGGGTGATCGTGCCGAACATCTCCGTGCGCAGGTCGTGCTGGACGTCGAGGGCGAGGCGGCCGCCGTAGTAGCGGCGGATGTAGGTGAGGACGTAGACGAGGACCGCCGCGGCGATCAGGGCGCCGGCCCAGGGGGCCATGTCCCTGCTGTGGTCGCCGATGACGTCGTCGATGATCACCTTGGTGATCAGGGGGACGATCGCCATGACGGCCATGCCGCCGAGGGACGAGACCAGAGCGAGGACGACGTCCTTGGGGTAACGCCAGGCGTACCCGGCCAGTCGTCGTGCCCATCCCCGTTGCGGTTCCACGCGGTGCCCTCCGGTGTGTCCCTCGACCTGATCCACTCGACCTGATCTACCGGAAGGCACCAACGCGAAACCAAGCGGATTTCATCCCTCCGCAACAGTCCCGAGGATCAGAGCCGCACCCTGAGGTAGTAGAACCGGGTCGTCTGCACCGCGTTCTGGTTGTCGTCGCTGACCAGCAGGACCTTGAGGCGGCCCTTGCTCGCGCCCGTGACGGCCATGCCCTCGATATTGTCGAGGAGCGGGTTCGGCTGGGGCTGCTTGGCCGTCGCACCCAGGGTCGGACAGCTCGCGATGTCCGTGAGCAGGGTCTTCTTGATCAGGCGCACGTCGGACTGGCCCGTGAGGTTCTCGACGCCGCTCGTGTCCGTCGCGTGGCGGGGGTCTGCCAGGTACAGGCGGACCGTGTTGCCGACGCCGGAGGTGAAGCCGCGCTCCAGGACGAGGAGGCGACCGTCGGGGAGGGCCTGGACCTCGGGGACGCCGAGGAAGGCGGCGTCGGTGCGGTAGGCGTACTGGACTCCGGGCTTCCAGCCCTTTCCGTGCCGCTGCCAGGTCTGGAAGCGGACGAGGCCGGCCGTGTCGCCGGAGAGCGCGTACTCCATGGCGGCGAGCAGGGTGCGGCCGCCGTTCATGAGGGTCAGACCCTCGAAGGTCTGGTTCGACGTGGCGCGGCCCGCCGGGGCCACCTGGAGGGAGGCCGGCACGGGCAGGCGGTCGAGGATCGTGCCGTCCTTCGCGTAACGGCGGATCGACGGCTCGGTCTCCGACGTGATCAGCCGGGTGCCGTCCCGGTCGATCACCAGGCCCTCGGAGTCCAGCGCGGCGCCCTTCTCGTCGACGAGCGGGACGACCGCCTTCGGCGCGAGGGTCCTCGCGTCCAGGGCGAACAGCGAGGAGCGGTCCGAGAGGGCGGCGAGCGAGCCGTCCCCGTCCACCGCGAGCGCGGAGAGGTTGCCGACGAAGGTGCCGTCGTACGTCGTCTTGTCGAGCGCGTCGGAGAAGCGGTCGAGGGAGACGGACGGGGAGCAGGCGTGGCTCACCGGCGCGGCGGCCTGCGCCGGGCCTGTGGCCGCGAGGCAGGTCGCCGCCGCCAGGGCCGCGGTGGTGGTGGCGAGTACGGTTCTCAGCTGCATGGGCGTCACCGTAGGGCGGGTCGGTGACGTCCGGGAGTCCGGCAGGCGTCAGCTCGCCGCCAGGTCACGGTGGATGACCTTCGCGACGCCCTGGATCGTCGTGATGCCGTAGTTCATGGTGCTGTTGCCGTGGGTGAGCACCGTGATCATGTAGTCGTGGCCGCCACCCTTGAAGGTGCCGACGCTGTGCACCCGCCAGCCGTGCGTGGAGCGCTGCAGCCAGCCGTTCTTGACGTGCCAGGAGATGCCCGATCCGGCGCCGTACGGTGTGCCCCAGCGTTGCGACGAGATGACCTGGCCCATCAACTTCAGGATGTAGGCACGGGCGTTGTCGCTCAGGACCGTGTTGCTCGCGGTGACCAGCTTGAGCAGCTTCTGCTCGTCGGTGACGGTGATCTGGGTCAGACCCCAGTAGCCGTTCGCCCCGGGCTTGGTCTGGGTCATGCCGGCCGCGGTGAGGAAGCCTTTGATCTTCGTCAGGCCGAGCTGCCGCCACAGCTTGCTGGTCGCGTCGTTGTCCGACTTGGTGATCATGGCCTTGGCGAGGGTGCTCTCACGGTCGGTCAGATACCTGTTGTGCTTCTTCGCGTCCCACAACAGCGTGGCGAGGACGGTCACCTTGACGACGCTCGCCGAGTCGTAGGCGGTGGAGGAGCGCAGGGTGCAGGTGGTCTTGGTCGTACGGTCGTAGAGGCCCACGGCGATCGTGCCGGAGCGGTGGGAGAGGGCGGACGTGATGTCCCGCTTGAGTTTGTCGGCGAGGCCCGCCTTGGCGGACGTGCAGCTGACGGCCGGTGCGGTCGCGGCGGCGGCCGGCGTGGCGGCGGCGACGCACGCGGCCAGCGCGCCCGTCGCGATCCATTTCGCGTGTCTTGCTATCCCCCGAGTCATGCCCTGTTGACTCTCGGGTCCGGGTGAAGGGTTGTACGCATGGGGAATGGTTGTGCGAGTCGTTACCCAGCCCGTGACGTTTTCACAGGATGGCGCCAGCTACGTCACAGCCCTCACCCAACCGCCCTTCGCACGATGCCCGGGTGACATCTGCCACCGATCCCCACCCCCACGCCGAGACCGTGTCCGCCGACTGGCCACCGCCGGCCCCACCCGCGGCATCCCCGGACAGGGCCCCGCGCTGGTCGCTGCCCGCGCTGCTCGCGATCCTCGCCCTGGCGGCCGTCCTGTACGCCTGGAACCTGTCCGGATCGAGCCTCAACAGCTTCTACAGCTCAGCCGTCTATAGCGGTACGCAGAGCTGGAAAGCCTGGTTCTTCGGGTCGCTCGACGCGGGGAACTTCCTCACCGTCGACAAGCCGCCGTTCGCGCTGATGGTCATGGGCCTTTCGTGCCGCGTCTTCGGCTTCGGCACCTGGCAGATGATGCTGCCCGAGGTCGCGGCCGCCCTCGGCACGATCTGGATCCTGCACACCTCTGTGAAGCGGGTGTTCGGGCACGCGGCGGCCGCGATCGCCGCGCTCGTCCTCGCGCTGACCCCGATCACCGTCGCGATCAACCGGGACAACAACCCCGACACCCTCCTCGTCCTGCTGATGGCCGGCGGCGCGGCTCTCGCGCTGCGCGCGGTGCGCACCGACAGGCTGCTGCCGCTCATCGGCTCCGCGGTCCTGTTCGGACTCGCCTTCAACACCAAGATGCTCCAGGGCTACATCGCCCTGCCCGCCGTCTTCGCGGTGTACGTGTACGCCTCGCGACTCGGCTGGCGGAGGAAGGCCGTCAACCTGGCCCTCGCGGCTGTGGCGTTGGCGGTCTCCAGCTTCTGGTGGGCGACGGCGGTCTCGCTCGTGCCCGCCGACGACCGGCCGTACATCGGCGGTTCGACCGACGGCTCCGCCTGGAACCTGATCATGGGCTACAACGGCCTGGGCCGGGTCCTCGGCGGCGAGGGCAACGGCGGGGGCGGCGGGGGCGGCGGGGGCGGCACCTTCGCCGGCACCGCGGGCCTCGGCCGGATGTTCAACGACATCCTCGGCGGCCAGATCTCCTGGCTGATCCCCTTCGCGTTCCTCGCGCTCGTCGCCGGTCTGGTGCTGTGCGGCCGGGCCCCGCGCACCGACACCACCCGCGCCGCGCTCGTCCTGTGGGGCGGCTGGCTGGTGCTGCACTACCTGACCTTCGCGATGGCGGAGGGCACCATGCATCCGTACTACACGACCGCGCTCGCCCCGGGCATCGCGGCGCTGACCGGCGCGGGCGGCGTCATGCTGTGGCGCGCCTTCCGCGCCGGTGACGCCCGCTGGTCCTGGGCGCTGCCGGCCGGGCTCGCGGTCACCGGAATCTGGGCGATCGTGCTGCTGCGCCGGGCCACCGGCTGGAACACCTGGCTGTGGCCGGTCGTCGGCGTGGTCATGGTCCTGGCGATCGTGGGCCTGTTCGTCTTCCGTACGGCGGGCTCGGGGACGCGGCACCGGCTGCTCGGGGTGTCCGTCGCGGCGGCGATCGTGGCGGCCCTCGCGGGCCCGACGGCGTACGCCGCCTCGCCGGCCTTCTCCACCACCGCCGGCGGCATGGGCGGCACCAACCCGACGGCGGGTCCGTCGACCGGGGGCGGCATGGGCGGTCCCGGGGGCGGGGGTGGCCGGGGCTTCGGCGGCGACGGGGGTGGCCCCGGTGGTCAGATGCCGGGCGGCACCCAGCAGGGCAGCGGCCAGGCCGGTGGGGAGCTCCCCGGCGGCAGCGGGGGCGGCATGCAGCCCGGTGGCGGCGCCGGTGAGCTCCCGCAGGGCGGCGCGAACGGGGAGTTCCCGGGCGGTGGCACGGCTCCCGGCGGCACCGGTACCGCGGGAGACCGCCCCGGCGGCGGGGGCGGCATGGGCGGCAGCGTCGACAGCGAGCTGGTCTCGTACCTGGAGAAGCACCAGGACGGCGCCAAGTGGCTGCTCGCGGTGTCCAATTCGCAGAGTGCCGGCCAGCTGATCCTCAGCACGCACAAGCCTGTCATCTCCATGTGGGGTTTCACCGGCACCGACAAGGCGATGACCCTCGCCAGGCTCAAGGAGCTGGTGAAGAAGGGCGAGTTGCACTACATCCAGCTCGGCGGCGGCGGTATGGGCGGCAACAGCAGCCTGAGCCGGGAGATCACCAGCTGGGTGCAGAAGAACGGCACGGCGGTGAAGGAGAGCGACTACAGCACGAGCAAGAGCTCGACGTCGGAGTCCTCCTCCTCGACCAGTACCTCGACGGTCTACCGCCTGGACCCGTCGGACGTCAGCTGACCAAGTCCCGGTAGAGCGGCCCCCGGTCACGCGTCGGGGGCCGCTCGGCGTGTCAACTCGCGTAGACACGGCCTGATTTGCCGTTTCAGGTCACCTGATGGACACGCGCCATCCATTTACAAGGCAGCATGCTCATGCCACGCTCCCATCTGCCGCCTCCATTCAACCCGCGTAGATGGGACCCCCCTATGCTGGCGACACGCATCCGCAGCTGGAAGTCGGTGGCGCTCACCACCGCCGCCGTGCTGGTCGGGCTCGCCGCCCCGGTCGTGACCACGACCCCGGCCGCCGCCACGACGACCGCGTACGACTCGACGTACTACAAGAACGCGGTCGGCAAGACGGGCACGACCCTGAAGTCCTCCCTGCACACGATCATCAGCGCCAACGTCTCGAAGATCTCGTACTCCGCGGTCTGGGACGCGCTCAAGGTCACCGACCAGGACCCGAACAACAGCAGCAACGTGATCCTGCTGTACAGCGGTGTCTCCCGCAGCAAGTCCCTCAACGGCGGTGACGTCGGCGACTGGAACCGCGAGCACGTGTGGGCCAAGTCCCACGGTGACTTCGGCGAGGTGACCGGGCCCGGCACCGACCTGCACCACTTGCGCCCCGCGGACGTCCAGGTCAACAGCATCCGCGGCAACCTCGACTTCGACAACGGCGGCAGCGCCGTCACCAACGGCGGCGGCAGCACCGTCGACTCCGACTCCTTCGCGCCGCGCGCCGCGGACCGGGGCGACGTGGCCCGCATGATCCTCTACATGGCCGTGCGCTACGACGGCGGCGACGGCTTCGCCGACCTGGAGCCCAACGAGAAGGTCGGCAACGGCTCCAAGCCCTACATCGGCAAGCTGTCCGTCCTCAAGGCCTGGAACGAGGCGGACCCGCCGAGCGCCTTCGAGGAGAAGCGCAACCAGGTCATCTACGACACCTACCAGCACAACCGCAACCCGTTCATCGACCACCCGGAGTGGGTCGAGGCGATCTGGTAGGCAGCGCTGCGACTGAACTCCCCTAGTCACGAGGGGAGTTCAGTCCGGCTCGACGTGCACCACCACGGCCCGCGCCTCCCCGTGCGTCCCTCTGTTCCCGGAGATCCATTCTGCGCCCTGTGGGTGAGGTGAGGGGATGCGGGCCCGTTCACGGGGGGACCCGGCCGGGCCGGTCGCCCCGGCCGTCGCGCACCCGGGCGGGTAGCGTTCCAGGGCGGCCGGCTTGGACTGGCGGCCTGCGAAGACGTGCGCTAAACGACGGCCGAGGGTGCGCCGACCCCCTTCCCTCGCAGCGCCACCACGCTGAGCAGGCAGCAGGCAAGTGCTGCGATCCCGCACACCACGTATCCGATCGCATAGCCGTTGCCGAGGGCTTCCAGCGCGATCGGCACCGCGCCTCCCGGTGGCGACGACGGCGGTACGGAGTTGGAGGCGAGGGGGCCGCCCTCGGCCGCGACCTGGCCTGCGGCCGCCTTGACCTGCGCGGACAGGTTGGAGGAGCCGAGCTTCTGCGTGAACTCGTTCGCGGCGTGGCTCAGCGCGATCGCGCCGATCACCGCCGGACCCAGGGTGAACCCGAAGTCGCGCAGCAGGCTCGTCGAAGCGCTGGCCATGCCCGCGTAGTGGACCTCCACCGTGTTGACGGCCGTCGACGTGATCGAGGAGACCGTGAGCGCGAAGCCGATGCCGACCAGGCTGATCGGGACGATCAGCGAGGTCAGCGCGCGATCGTTGACCGACAGCGTCGCGGCCATGAAGTCCCCGCCCGCCATCAGCGCCAGACCCGCCCCCAGTACCCAGCGCGGGCTGACCTTCTCCAGTAGCCGCGAGATCAGCGGCATCAGCAGCAGGGTCCACGAGTTGAGCAGGATGAAGGCGAACGAGCCACGCAAGGGGCTCTGGTGCTGGATGGGGCCCAGGCGGATGCTCGTCGTGTACGCCGTGCCCAGGTAGCTGAACATGCCGACCACCGCGACGAACGACGCGACCGCGAACGCCCGGTTCTTGAACAGGTCCAGTCTCAACAGCGGAGAGTCCGCGCGGAGTTCGGCCACTATGAACAGGACGATGAACAAACCGGCCACCACGTACGCGATCATCACCGGCCGCGCCGTCCAGCCGTCCGCCGGGCCCTGGATCACCGCGTACAGCAGGGCGAACATGCCGATGCCGATCGTGATCTGGCCCGCCAGGTCCAGTGAACGGCCTTCCGGGGCACTGGAGTTGTGCGCCAGCAGCTGGCTCAGCACCGTGCTGATCACCGCCAGGCCGGTCACGACGATGAACGCCCAGCGCCAGGAGCCGTAGTTGCCCGTGATGCCACCCAGCACCGGAGCGACGAAGCCACCGCTCGACAGAGCGGCCGCCCAGATCGTGATCGTGCGGGCGCGGTCCCTCGCCGAGTGCGTTCCCGCGGCGATCATCGCCAGCGAGGTCGGGAACAGTGCCGCCGCACCCAGACCGGCGATGGCCTGACCGACCCAGAGCATGTGGATGCCGGTCGCCGAGGCGGCCAGCGCCTCGCCGGCCACGATCAGCGCACCGCCCCCGACCAGCAGGCGCTTGCGGCCGAAGAGGTCGCCGAGGACTCCGAAGGTCAGCTCCAGAACGGAGACGGGGAGCAGGAAGGCGTCCGAGATCCAGGTGAGCTGGGAGCCGACGGGGTGCAGGTCCTCCTGGAAGAGGCCGTTCAACGTCGCCGGCATGGCCAGCGCGATCTGTGCCAGGCAGACCGCGAAGCAGCCGGCGATGAGGGTGCCGACGGGGAGGCCGCCGGAGGGGCGGGCGTCGGTGGAATCGGGGAGTGAACGCGTTTCGGTGGGCACTAGGGGCTCTCCTTTGAGCGGCGGCTGAGCATCGCGCCGAGAACGCGCTGAATGTAGGGCAGTTTTCAGACGGCGGTCAATGGATTGCCCAGTAATAGTCCGCAGGCCTCTCCGCTGTGGGTGCTGAGGGCCGTCACTCGCCTGCCGCGGTCACCTTGATCTGGTCCAGCGCGCTCGCGGCCTCCTGGCGAGCCGGGGCGTCGTAGCGTTGCGCGAGCTCGTGGAAGCGTTCCTCCGCGCGGGCCGCCGGCCAGCCCTCGGGCAGATGCTCGGCGGGCAGATGCGGGTCCTGGCGGACCTGGCCCAGCCAGTCGGTGTGCAGGAGCAGCTGTCGTACGAGGGGGTCCGCGTCCGCGGGCTCCTGGGCGGCGCCGCTCCAGCGGACCAGGAACGCCTCGTACCCCTTGGCGATGGACTCCACGTCGAACGCCGTATGCAGGATGGTGCGGGCGTCGGTGGGGGCGGCCGCCGTGGAGCCCTGGAAGACCCGGAGGTAGGAGTCGAGGCCCAGGCCTGCCACCACTTCGGGGACGTCCACCGTGCCCGGTGCCACCCACAGTCCGTTCTGCAGGGGGCCGAAGCCGTTCCACACCAGTCGGGAGCGCAGGTCGTGGCGTTCGCTGCGCCAGGCCTCCGGGAGGGAGAAGCCGACGAGGGTCCAGGTGCCGTCCCAGTCACGGTTGACGGCACCGGTGTGCCAGATGCGGTCGTGGCCGTCCTGGAGGACGCCGACGGCCCTGGGAGTCGGGCCGAAGTACGTCTTGCGGCCGCGCCGGTGGCGTTCGAGCAGGCCGCGTTTGACCATCCGGGTGAGCGTGGACCGTACGGCATCCTCGGTGATCCCGGCCTGGCCGAACACGTCGATCAGGCTGCCGGCGGCCAGGGCGACGTCACGGCCGAGGGCGTGGATGCCGAAGAAGCTCAGCATCAACGACTGCGGCCGGGGTGCGCTGCCTGCCTGTTCGGGCTGATCGAAGCTGGTCACGGCGCAAGGGTAGAACCAGTTCCCGCTGCCGGGCAGGTAGGGGGTGGGGGTGGACCGGCGCCGTCAGGACGGCTTCGCCGCCGTCACCGCCGTCGCGGTGACCATGTTGTCTCACTCCGCGAACACGCTGTCCTCCAGGGCGACTTGGTGCCGTCGGGGTCGCAGAACAGCGGCGACCGGTTGCCCCAGGGCATCGTGGTGGGCTCGTTGACGAAGTCGGGCGGCTCCCGGTCCGGACCGCCGCGGCCGTCACCTCCGCGCCGAACGCCAGAACCCGCCCAGGTCCCCCGGATGCAGTGGCATGGGCGCCCCCGTCGTACTGCCACTCCCGCAGCACGCCCACGGCCTCGCTCAACCCGTCGACACCCGGCTTGCCGAACACCAATGCCATACCGCCGATCACACACCACCGCGCCGACAGTCCGCACGCGGCTCCCGGCACGCACCGCCGGGCGGGACCCCGTTCCGCTCGCCGCCGCGCAGCAGGCATGCCCGGACGCCGTCCAGGTCGTCCCGGGAGACCGCGGTCATCGGGGTCGACAGGGAGCTGTGCGCATCGAACTTGTCCGCGACTCCGGCCTTCCGGTCAGGGGCCGCGGCCGCTGTCCGCCGACGGCCGTGGGACCCGCCGTGGGCGCCGTGCCGAAGCAGTGTCGCTCCCCGTCCCGCACCAGGCAGGCCCGCACGTGGGCCAGCTCGGACCCGGTGGCGGCGACCATCGGGGTGGACAGCGAGTCCGTGGCGTCGACCTGGTCCTTGACCACGATCCGCCGCGGGGCCTGGCCCGGTACGAGGAACCCCGCCTGGTCCCCGACCCTCCCCAGGTCGACCTCGGCTGGTACTGCGGCTACTACAAGGGCCACAAGACGCTGAAGTTCGGCAGCAGCGGCCAGGCCGTCAAGGAGGTGCAGGCGAACATCAACCAGACCACGGACTACAAGCCCAAGCTCAAGGTCGACGGCCAGTTCGGCTCGAAGACCAAGAAGGCCGTGCTGTGGTTCCAGCACGAGTTCAAGATCAAGCCGTACGACGGCATCGTCGGTCCGAAGACCTGGAAGGTGCTGCGGGCCAAGTAACCCGCCATACCTCCACCGCACGGCGGCCCGTTCCCCCTCGGGGGAGGGAACGGGCCGCCTCCTCGTGCCGTCAGCCCAGATGCGTCGGCGCGAACATCCGCAGCACAGCCGCGAGTACGACCACGGAGGGACCCGGCTCGCCCAGTGCCTTCACCAGGTCCGCCTCCAGCGTCTCGGGGGTCGTCCGCACCCCCGGCACGCCGAAGGACTCCGCCAGTGCCACATAGTCGGGGCGGGTCAGCTCGGTCGCCGTCGCCTCGCCGAACGCGTCCGTCATGTACTCCCGCAGGATGCCGTACCCGCCGTCGTCGACGATCAGCCAGGTGACGTTCAGGTCGTACTGGCGGGCGGTCGCCAACTCCGCGATGGTGTACAGGGCGCCGCCGTCGCCCGACACCGCCAGGACCGGGCGCGAAGGGTCGGCCACCGCCGCACCCAGGGCCGCGGGGAAGCCGTAGCCGAGGCCGCCGGCGCCCTGGGCCGAGTGCATGTGGTTGGGGCCCTTGGCGTCGAAGGCCGACCAGGCCCAGTACGCCAGGATCGTCATGTCCCAGAAGGACGGGGAGTCGGTGGGGAGGGCCCTGCGGATCGACGCCAACAACTCCTGTTCCAGGGTGAGTTCCTGGGCGGCGATGCGGTCCGAAACGCGAGCCAGCACGTCACGTACCCGCTCCGGAGCCTGCGCGTCCTCCCTCGGTGACACCGTCTCCAGCAGCGCCTGCAACGCCAGGCGGGCGTCGGCGTGGATGCCCAGCGCGGGGTGGTTGGACTCCAGCTTGCCGAGGTCCGCCTCGATCTGGACGACCCGGCCTCGCGGCTTGAACGTGTGGTAGTTCGAGGAGAGTTCGCCCAGCCCCGAGCCGACCACCAGGAGTACGTCCGCGTCCTCCAGGAAGTCCGTGGTGTGGCGGTCCTCGATCCAGGACTGGAGGGACAGGGGGTGCTTCCAGGGGAAGGCGCCCTTGCCGCCGGGAGTCGTGACCACCGGGGTCTGCAGAACCTCCGCCAGCTGCCGCAGCTTCCCCGAAGCGTCCGCCCGTACGACTCCCCCGCCCGCGATGATCGCCGGTCGGACCGCGTTCGACAGCAGGTCGGCCGCCACCGCGGTGAGTTCGGGGCGCGGAGGCAGCTCCTCGGGGAACGCGTCGCCGCCCGTCACCACGGGGATCGGCGTCGGGGACAGCAGCACGTCCTGCGGGATCTCCACCCACACCGGGCCGTGCGGGGCGGTCAGCGCCGACTTCCAGGCCGCCTCGATCGCGGACGGGATCTGGGACTGGGCGCGGACGGTGTGGACCGACTTCACCACGCCCCGGAAGGAAGCTGCCTGGTCCGGGAGTTCGTGCAGATAGCCGTGCCTGCCGCCGCCCAGGCCCGCCACCGGGATCTGGCTGCTGATCGCCAGCACGGGGGCCGAGGCCGCGGCCGCCTCTTGCAGCGCGGCCAGGGACGTCAGCGCCCCCGGTCCCGTCGACAGCAGCAGCGGCGCCGCCTCCCCCGTGATCCTGCCGTACGCGTCCGCCGCGAAGCCCGCGTTGTTCTCCACCCGCAGGCCGATGTAGCGCAGGTCGGACCGCCGGAGCGCGTCGAACATGCCGAGCGCGTGCTGGCCGGGCAGGCCGAAGACGGTCGTCGCGCCGAGCGCGGCCAGCGTCTCCACGACCAGGTCTCCGCCGTTGCGGCCGGGAGGAGGGCTGAGAGCAGCGGAAATCTGCGCCTCCGTCGGGCGGAGCACCAGGTCGTGGTCGTGGGTCACTGCGTGCGGGCCTCTGCAATCTGGCGGGACATGATCGTGGTCAGTTCGTAGGCGGTGTGGGAGGCCGCCACCGCCGTGATCTCCGCGTGGTCGTACGCGGGGGCCACCTCGACGACGTCCGCCGACACCAGGTTGCACGATGCCAGACCCCGCAGGATCTCCAGCAGCTCGCGGGAGGTCATGCCGCCCGCCTCGGGGGTGCCCGTGCCGGGCGCGTGGGCCGGGTCCAGGCAGTCGATGTCGATGGAGATGTAGAGCGGACGGTCGCCGACGCGCTGGCGGAGCTGGTCGGCGATCTCGTCGACGCCGCGCCGCATGACGTCCGCGGACGTCACGATGCCGAAGCCCATCTTCTCGTCGTCGGTGAGGTCCTGCCTGCCGTAGAGCGGGCCTCGGGTGCCCACGTGGGAGAGGGCGGAGGTGTCCAGGATCCCCTCCTCAACGGCCCGCCGGAACGGCGTCCCGTGCGTGTACTCGGCGCCGAAGTAGGTGTCCCAGGTGTCGAGGTGGGCGTCGAAGTGGAGTAGGGCGACCGGGCCGTGCTTCTTCGCGACGGACCTGAGCAGCGGGAGGGCGATGGTGTGGTCGCCGCCCAGGGTCATCAGGCGCGCGCCGGTGCCGAGGAGGTCGTCCGCGGCCGCCTCGATCGTCTCGACGGCCTCGTTGATGTCGAAGGGGTTCACGGCGATGTCGCCGCCGTCCGCCACCTGCGCCAGCGCGAAGGGGGACGCGTCCTGCGCGGGGTTGTAGGGCCTGAGCAGCCGGGACGCCTCACGGATCGCGTTGCCGCCGAAGCGGGCGCCCGGCCGGTACGAGACACCCGAGTCGAAGGGCACACCCACGACGGCGACGTCGGCCCGCCCGACCTCGTCGAGGCGCGGCAGCCGGGCGAAGGTGGCGGGTCCGGCGTACCGCGGGATGCGGGAGGAGTCGACGGGGCCGCGGGGGGTCTCGTTGCTGCTCATGGGGTGATGCCTTCTTTCCTGTGCTTCCCAGATCCTGGCCGGCCGGTCCGAGTCGACACTAGGTGTCCGGAAGGCGATCGCGAATTGTGCGTTTCGTACACAGCAGTGCGACGGGATGGAGGAAACGTCCATCAAGCGGGACCCCGGAGCTGTGGTTCGCGCTGCGGCGACCATGATCGGGTGACCCGCGTCCCAGCGTGCGGGATGCGCGGCGATCCCGTGAAGGCGTGCTTCAGAATGGGAGACATGCCGATACCCGGGACACCCAGCCGCGCCGAGCTCGTCGACCACCTTGTGAAGACCCGTATCGCGGGTGAGGTCGCCACGCCGCGTGAGAACAACCTCTCCCACTACCGCCAGCTGGCGAACGGCAACCGCCACTACTGGTTCGGCCTGGAGCTCGGGGACCGCTGGAGCGACGAGCAGGACGTGCTCGCGGTGATGGCGGAGCGGGTGGGCGTCAACGACGACCCGGAGTACCGGTACGGCCAGGACACCATCGACCCCGAGCTGACCGTCGGCGGCCTGGAGCGCATGGCGGCCCGGCTGCGCAAGGCGGCGGACGGACAGCAGCGGGTGCTGTTCGCCACCGGCCACCCCGGCGGCATGCTCGACGTCCACCACGCCACGGCCGCCGCGCTGCGCACGGCCGGCTGCGAGATCGTGGTCATCCCGGACGGGCTGCAGACGGACGAGGGGTACGTGATGCAGTTCGCGGACGTGGCGGTCCTGGAGCACGGCGCCACGCTGTGGCACACGCATTCCGGCGACCCGATGAAGGCCATCCTCACGGCCCTGGAGCGCGAGGGCCGTCCGCTGCCCGACCTGGTCGTCGCCGACCACGGCTGGGCGGGCTACGCCGGACAGCACGGCGTGGACTCGGTGGGCTACGCCGACTCCAACGACCCGGCGCTGTTCCTTGCGGAGGCCGAGGGGACGGTCCAGGTGACCGTGCCGCTGGACGACCACGTGGTGAGCCCGCGCTACTACGACCCGATGACGGCGTACCTGCTGAGCGAGTCCGGCCTGTCGTAGGCGTCGGTCACCTGGGCGCGCGGACCACGCCCTCCTGGATCACCGAGATGGCCAGCCGGCCGTCCTGCGTGTAGATGCGGGCCTGGCCGAGGCCGCGGCCGCCCTGGGCCGACGGGGACTCCTGGTCGTACAGGAGCCACTCGTCGGCGCGGAAGGGGCGGTGGAACCACATCGCGTGGTCGAGCGAGGCCCCGACGACGTCACCGACAGCCCAGCCGCCGCGGCCGTGCGCGAGGAGGATCGAGTCGAGGAGCGTCATGTCGGAGACGTACGTGGCGAGGACGACGTGCAGGAGAGGGTCGTCGGCCAGCTTGCCGTTGGTGCGGAACCAGACCTGGGAGTGCGGCTCGCGCGGCTCGCCGAACTTTCCGTACGGCGGGTCGTCGGCGTAGCGCAGGTCGATCGCCTCGCGGGCCTCCAGGAACCGCTCCACGACCGCCGGGTCCAGGTGGTCGTAGCCGCGCAGCCGGTCCGCCGAGGTGGGCAGTGTGGCCGGGTCGGGGGCGGCGGGCATGGCGGCCTGGTGGTCGAAGCCCTCTTCGTGCCGCTGGAAGGAGGCGGAGAGGGCGAAGATCGGCTGGCCGTGCTGGATCGCGAGGACGCGGCGGGCGGTGAAGGACCGGCCGTCGTTCATGCGGTCGACGGTGTAGACGATCGGCGCGCCGGGGTCGCCGGGGCGCAGGAAGTACGCGTGCAGGGAGTGGGCGAGCCGGTCCTCGGGGACCGTCCGCCCGGCGGCGACCAGCGCCTGCGCCGCGACCTGCCCGCCGAAGACGCGGGGGACGACGGCGGCGCGGGAGTGGCCGCGGAAGATGTCCTCCTCGATCTGCTCGAGGTCGAGCAGATCGAGGAGATCCTGAAGTGCCTGGCTCATGGGGTTCTTTTGTACCGGCCGGTGATTGCGGGCGGCTTACAGACCCATGTCCTTCGCGATGATCGTCTTCATGATCTCGCTGGTGCCGCCGTAGATGCGGTTGACGCGGTTGTCCGCGTACAGGCGGGCGATCGGGTACTCGTTCATGAAGCCGTAGCCGCCGTGCAGCTGGAGGCAGCGGTCGATGACGCGGTGGGCGACCTCGGTGCAGAACAGCTTGGCGGAGGCGGCCTCGGCGGGGGTGAGCTCGCCGGCGTCGAGGGCCTCGAGGGCGCGGTCGGCGACGGCCTCGGCCGCGTCGACCTCGGCCTGGCAGGCGGCCAGCTCGAACTTGGTGTTCTGGAAGGACGCGACCGGCTTGCCGAAGACGGTGCGCTCCTGGACGTACTCCTTGGCGAACCGGACGGCGGCCTTGGCCTGCGCGTAGGCGCCGAAGGCGATGCCCCAGCGCTCGGAGGCGAGGTTGTGGCCCAGGTAGTAGAAGCCCTTGTTCTCCTCGCCGAGGAGGTCCTCGACGGGGACCTTGACGTCGACGAACGCGAGCTCGGCGGTGTCGGAGGTCTTCAGGCCGAGCTTGTCGAGCTTGCGGCCGATGGAGTAGCCCTCGGACTTGGTGTCCACGGCGAAGAGGGAGATGCCGTGGCGGCGGTCCTCGGCGGTGGGCGCGGAGGTGCGGGCGCAGACGATCACGCGGTCGGCGTGGACGCCGCCGGTGATGAAGGTCTTGGAGCCGTTGAGGACGTAGTGCGTGCCGTCCTCGGACAGCTTGGCGGTGGTCTTCATGCCCGCGAGGTCGGAGCCGGTGCCCGGCTCGGTCATCGCGAGAGCCCACATCTCCTCGCCGGTGACGAACTTCGGCAGGAAGCGCTTCTTCTGCTCGTCCGTCGCGAGCATCTTGATGTACGGCAGTCCGAGCAGGACGTGCACACCGGAGCCGCCGAACTGCACGCCCGCGCGCGCGGTCTCCTCGTACATCACGGCCTCGAACTTGTACGAGTCGATGCCGGCGCCGCCGAACTCCTCGTCCACGCGGATGCCGAAGACGCCGAGCTCGGCGAGCTTGTAGTAGAAGTCGCGCGGCGCCTGACCGGCCGCGAACCACTCGTCGTAGACGGGGACGACCTCGGCCTCGATGAAGGCGCGCAGGGTCTCCCGGAACGCCTCGTGGTCCTCGTTGAACACAGTACGGCGCACCGCCGACACCTCTCTGCGCCTAAGCCGGCGCCGCTCTCGCGTATGTGGTTGCTCGCCGTGGGGGTTGCTCAATTGATGGCTGTGGTCCCATGGCTAAGCGCTTGCTCATAGAAAAAGGTACCGGTCGGTAAGGAGAGCCGTCCAGAGGTGATCCCGTAACGCTCGTCACGCTGCCGCGGCCGCGAACGCCCCCCTCGCCATGCGGTGCAGCAGTTCCGCGGTGGCGCCTCGGCCCGGGAGTGAGCCGGGGCGGCCCAGGTGCGGGGTGGAGTTCAGGAGCCCGAAGACGGAGTGCACCGCCGAGCGGGCGGCGGGTTCGGCGAGGCCGGGGTAGACCCCGCGCAGGATCTCCACCCACAGCTCCACGTACTGTCGCTGCAGCTGCCGTACCAGCTTGCGGTCGCTGTCCCGGAGGCGGTCCAGCTCGCGGTCGTGCAGGGTGATCAGGGGGCGGTCGTCGAGCGCGAAGTCGATGTGCCCCTCGATGAGCGAGTCGAGGACCGCCTCGGCGGGTGTTCCGTCCGACTCCGCCAGCCGCCGCTTCGCCCCCGTCAGCAACTGCCCGCTGATCCCCACCAGCAGCTCCGCCAGCATCGCGTCCTTGCCGGCGAAGTGCCGGTAGAGGCCGGGCCCGCTGATGCCGACCGCGGCGCCTATCTCGTCCACCCCCACGCCGTGGAACCCACGCTCGGCGAACAGCCGCGCGGCCTCCTTGAGGATCTGCTCGCGGCGGGTGGGTGCGTCGGTTCTCGTGGCCATGGAAGCAATTCTAGACAGGGAGGTTAGCGGTCGTTAACCTAGAGGAAATGGTTAACGCTCATTAACAGGCGATCACTGGGTGAGGGGACCGCGGGACATGGATCAGGCACCCGAGCTGACGAGCGCGGCGGACCCCGCGTCGGAGGCCTGGCAGGCCAACGAGGCGGCCCACCGGGCCCTCGTGGAGGAGCTGCGGGACAAGCTCGCCGCGGCCCGGCTGGGCGGCGGGGAGAGGGCGCGGGAGCGGCACACCGCACGCGGGAAGCTGTTGCCCCGGGACCGGGTGGACGCCCTCCTCGACCCCGGCTCGCCCTTCCTGGAGCTCGCTCCCCTCGCCGCCGACGGGCTGTACGACGGACAGGCCCCGGCCGCCGGGGTCATCGCCGGGATCGGGCGGGTGAGCGGGCGCGAGTGCGTGATCGTCGCCAATGACGCCACCGTCAAGGGCGGCACGTACTACCCGATGACGGTGAAGAAGCACCTGCGCGCGCAGGAGGTCGCCCTCGACAACCGCCTGCCCTGCATCTACCTCGTCGACTCCGGCGGCGCCTTCCTGCCGATGCAGGACGAGGTCTTCCCGGACCGCGAGCACTTCGGGCGGATCTTCTACAACCAGGCCAGGATGTCCGGCGCGGGCATCCCGCAGATCGCCGCCGTGCTCGGCTCGTGCACGGCCGGGGGCGCCTACGTCCCCGCGATGAGCGACGAGGCCGTCATCGTCCGGAACCAGGGCACGATCTTCCTCGGCGGCCCTCCCCTGGTGAAGGCCGCCACCGGCGAGGTCGTCACCGCGGAGGAGCTCGGTGGCGGCGAGGTGCACTCCCGGATCTCCGGCGTCACCGACCACCTCGCCGAGGACGACGCCCACGCCCTGAGGATCGTGCGGAACATCGCCGCCACGCTCCCCGCGCGCGGGCCGCTGCCCTGGTCCGTCCGGCCCGCCGTGGAGCCCAAGGTCGACCCGTACGGCCTCTACGGCGCCGTGCCCACCGACTCCCGCACCCCCTACGACGTACGCGAGATCATCGCGCGCATCACCGACGGCTCGCGGTTCGCCGAGTTCAAGGCCGAGTTCGGGCAGACCCTGGTGACCGGCTTCGCCCAGATCCACGGCCACCCGGTGGGGATCGTCGCCAACAACGGCATCCTGTTCTCCGAATCGGCCCAGAAGGGCGCGCACTTCATCGAGCTGTGCGACCAGCGCGGCATCCCCCTGCTGTTCCTCCAGAACATCTCCGGCTTCATGGTCGGCAGGGACTACGAGGCGGGCGGCATCGCCAAGCACGGCGCCAAGATGGTGACCGCGGTCGCCTGCACGCGCGTGCCCAAGCTGACCGTGGTCGTCGGCGGTTCGTACGGCGCCGGGAACTACTCCATGTGCGGCCGGGCCTACTCCCCCCGCTTCCTGTGGATGTGGCCCAACGCCAAGATCTCCGTCATGGGCGGCGAGCAGGCCGCGTCGGTCCTCGCGACCGTCAAGCGTGACCAGTTGGAAGCCCGCGGGGAGTCCTGGCCCGCCGAGGACGAAGAGGCCTTCAAGGACCCGATCCGCGCCCAGTACGAGCGCCAGGGCAACGCCTACTACGCCACCGCCCGCCTCTGGGACGACGGGGTCATCGACCCGCTCGACACCCGGCAGGTGCTCGGCCTGGCCCTGACCGCATGCGCCAACGCGCCGCTGGGCGACCCCCAGTTCGGCGTCTTCCGGATGTGAGGACCCATGTTTGACACAGTGCTTGTCGCCAACCGGGGCGAGATCGCGGTCCGCGTCATCCGCACCCTGCGCGCCCTGGGCGTGCGCTCGGTGGCCGTCTTCTCCGACGCGGACGCCGACGCCCGGCACGTCCGGGAGGCGGACACAGCGGTACGACTGGGCCCGGCGCCGGCCTCGGAGAGCTATCTGTCCGTCGAGCGGCTCCTGGAGGCGGCCGCCCGCACCGGCGCCCAGGCGGTCCACCCCGGGTACGGCTTCCTCGCGGAGAACGCGGCCTTCGCGCGCGCGTGCGCCGACGCCGGGCTGGTCTTCATCGGGCCGTCGGCGGACTCCATCGCCCTGATGGGCGACAAGATCCGTGCCAAGGAGACCGTGGAGGCGGCCGGGGTGCCCGTGGTGCCCGGCGGCCGTGACCCCGATCTCGCCGAGGCCGCGCGCGCGTTGGGTGCCCCCGTACTGCTGAAGCCGAGCGCGGGCGGTGGCGGCAAGGGCATGCGGCTGGTCCGGGACCTGACGGCCCTCGAAGAGGAGATCGCCGCCGCCCGCCGCGAGGCCCGTGCCTCCTTCGGCGACGACACCCTGCTCGTGGAGCGGTGGGTCGACCGGCCCCGGCACATCGAGATCCAGGTGCTGGCGGACGGCCACGGGAACGTGATCCATCTCGGCGAGCGCGAGTGCTCCCTCCAGCGCCGCCACCAGAAGGTGATCGAGGAGGCGCCCAGCGTCCTCCTCGACGAGGGCACGCGCGCGTCGATGGGCAAGGCCGCGGTCGAGGCGGCCCGCTCCTGCGGCTACCGGGGCGCGGGCACCGTGGAGTTCATCGTCCCGGGCGACGACCCGTCGTCGTACTACTTCATGGAGATGAACACCCGCCTCCAGGTGGAGCACCCGGTCACCGAGCTGATCACCGGCCTGGACCTGGTGGAGTGGCAGCTGCGGGTGGCGGCGGGCGAGCGACTGCCGTACGGGCAGGACGACATCACGCTCACCGGGCACGCGATCGAGGCCCGGATCTGCGCCGAGGTCCCGGCAAAGGGCTTCCTCCCCTCCGGCGGCACCGTCCTCCGCCTCCACGAGCCCCAGGGCGACGGCGTCCGCACCGACTCCGGGCTCAGCGAGGGCACGGAGGTCGGCAGCCTGTACGACCCGATGCTGTCCAAGGTCATCGCGTACGGCCCGGACCGCGCGACGGCGCTCAGGAAGCTCCGGGCGGCCCTCGCTCAGACGGTGACGCTGGGCGTGCAGACCAACGCGGGGTTCCTGCGGCGGCTGCTGGCCCATGAGGCGGTGGTCGCGGGCGAGTTGGACACCGGGCTCGTCGAGCGCGTGGTGGACGACCTGGTCTCCACGGACGTACCGGAGGAGGTGTACGAGGCGGCGGCGGCCGTACGGCTCGAAGCACTGCGTCCTCACCAGGAGGGCTGGACCGATCCGTTCTCGGTGCCGAGCGGCTGGCGGATGGGGGGCCTCGGCAAGCCCGTCGGGTTCCCGCTGCGGGTGACGGGGCTCGAACCGGTCACTCACCACAGCCGCGGCACCCACACCGTCACCGACGACCAGGTCACCGTCACCCTCGACGGCGTCCGCCACACCTTCCACCGCGCCGGTGACTGGGTGGGCCGTGACGGCGACGCCTGGCAGGTGCGCGACCACGACCCGGTGGCCGCGTCCCTCACCCGCGGCGGGCACGCCGGAGCCGACTCCCTCACCGCCCCCATGCCCGGCACGGTGACCGTCGTGAAGGTGGCGGTCGGGGACGAGGTGGCCGCCGGTCAGAGTCTGCTCGTCGTCGAGGCGATGAAGATGGAACACGTCATCTCCGCCCCCCACGCCGGCACGGTCGCCGAGCTCGACGTCACGGCGGGCACGACCGTCGCCATGGACCAGGTGCTGGCCGTGATCGCACCGCACGAGGAGGTGGCGCAGTGACCCTGCCCATGACCGTTCTTGAGCACGGCCTGCCGGCCCGTGTCCGTATCCACGAGGTCGGCGCCCGCGACGGCCTGCAGAACGAGAAGTCGACGGTGCCCACCGAGGTCAAGGCGGAGTTCGTGCGCCGCCTCGCCGAAGCGGGCCTCACGACGATCGAGGCCACCAGCTTCGTCCACCCCAAGTGGGTGCCCCAACTCGCGGACGCGGAACAGCTGTTCCCGCAGGTCGCCGACCTGCCCGCGGACCTCCCGGTGCTCGTCCCGAACGAACGCGGGCTGGACCGCGCGCTGGCCCTCGGGGCCCGCCGGGTCGCCGTGTTCGCCAGCGCCACCGAGTCCTTCGCCAAGGCCAACCTCAACCGCACGGTGGACGAGGCCCTGGCGATGTTCGAACCCGTCGTCGGCAGGGCGAAGGCCGAGGGCGTCCACGTCCGCGGCTATCTGTCGATGTGCTTCGGCGACCCCTGGGAGGGCGCCGTCCCGATCCCCCAGGTCACGAAGGTCTGCCGGGCCCTGCTCGACATGGGCTGCGACGAACTCAGCCTCGGCGACACGATCGGGGTGGCGACCCCGGGCCACGTACGGGCTCTGCTCACCGAACTCGACGTCCCCGTGGACACGTTGGGCGTGCACTTCCACGACACGTACGGCCAGGCCCTCGCCAACACCTACGCCGCCCTCCAGCACGGCGTCACCACCGTGGACGCCTCCGCGGGCGGCCTCGGCGGCTGCCCGTACGCCAAGTCCGCCACCGGCAACCTCGCCACCGAGGACCTCGTGTGGATGCTGCAGGGCCTCGGCATCGACACCGGCGTCGACCTCGGCCGTCTCGTCGCCACCAGCGTGTGGATGGCCGAACACCTGGGCCGACCCAGCCCGTCCCGTACCGTCCGCGCCCTCTCCCACCAGGAGTGAACCCCCGATGGACCACCGCCTCTCCCCCGAGCTGGAAGAACTCCGCCGTACGGTCGAGGAGTTCGCCCATGACGTAGTGGCGCCGAAGATCGGCGAGTACTACGAGCACCACGAGTTCCCCTACGAGATCGTCCGCGAGATGGGCCGCATGGGCCTGTTCGGACTGCCGTTCCCCGAGGAGTACGGCGGTATGGGCGGCGACTACCTGGCGCTGGGCCTCGTGCTGGAGGAACTCGCGCGCGTGGACTCGTCGGTGGCGATCACCCTGGAGGCCGGCGTCTCCCTCGGCGCCATGCCCCTGCACCTGTTCGGCACGGAGGAGCAGAAGCGCGCATGGCTGCCCCGGCTGTGCTCGGGCGAGATCCTGGGCGCGTTCGGCCTCACGGAACCGGACGGCGGCAGCGACGCCGGGGCGACCCGGACGACGGCCCGCCTGGACCCGGACACCGACGAGTGGGTCATCAACGGCACCAAGTGCTTCATCACCAACTCCGGTACCGACATCACGGGCCTGGTCACCGTCACCGCCGTCACCGGGCGCAAGCCGGACGGCAAGCCGCTGATCTCCTCGATCATCGTCCCCTCGGGCACCCCGGGCTTCACGGTCGCGGCGCCGTACTCGAAGGTCGGCTGGAACGCCTCCGACACCCGCGAGCTGTCCTTCTCCGACGTCCGGGTCCCGGCGGCGAACCTGCTGGGTGAACAGGGGCGCGGCTACGCCCAGTTCCTGCGCATTCTCGACGAGGGCCGGATCGCCATCGCGGCCCTCGCGACCGGCCTAGCGCAGGGCTGTGTGGACGAGTCGGTGAAGTACGCGAAAGAGCGGGAGGCGTTCGGGCGGCCCATCGGCGCCAACCAGGCCATCCAGTTCAAGATCGCCGACATGGAGATGAAGGCCCACACGGCCCGGCTCGCCTGGCGGGACGCGGCCTCCCGCCTGGTCTCCGGCGAACCCTTCAAGAAGGAGGCGGCCCTCGCCAAGCTGTACTCCTCCACGATCGCCGTGGACAACGCCCGCGACGCCACGCAGATCCACGGCGGGTACGGCTTCATGAACGAGTACCCGGTCGCCCGCATGTGGCGCGACTCCAAGATCCTGGAGATCGGCGAGGGCACCAGTGAGGTCCAGCGGATGCTGATCGCACGGGAGTTGGGGCTGCCGGGTTAGACCGCAACTCCCAGGGCACCCACAGCTTCGGCGGGGCGGCGCCCGCCCTCTGGACATTCAATGAGGTTAGGCTAACCTACATTCGAACTTGTCCGGCGGGCGCTTCGCCCCGTTCGAAAGCAGCCACACATGTCCAACGCACGAGCCGCCCATCTCACCCGCCGTGGCATCCTCGCCGCGGGCGGCGCACTCGGCCTCGGCGCCGTGCTCGCGGCCTGCGGTGACGACGACTCCGGCAGCGAGGGCTCGAGCAAGGAGACCACGGCCGCGAAGTCCGGACCCTGGACCTTCAAGGACGACCGCGGCACGACCGTGAAGCTCGACAAGGTTCCCACGAGGATCGTCGCCTTCGTCGGCGTCGCCGCCGCGCTCCACGACTACGGCATCGAGGTCAAGGGCGTCTTCGGCCCCACCAAGACCAAGGACGGCAAGGCCGATGTCCAGGCCGGCGACATGGACGTCAGCAAGCTGACGGTCTTCGGCAACGTCTGGGACCAGTTCAACGTCGAGCAGTACGCGGCCTTCGCGCCCGAGGTCCTCATCACCACGACCTTCGACAGCGCCGGCACCCTCTGGTACGTCCCCGCGGCCTCCGCGTCCAAGATAGCCAAGCTGGCGCCGAGCGTCGCGATCTCCGTCTACGACCGTCAGATCACCACGCCGCTCCAGCGGATGTGGGAGCTGGCCGAGTCCCTCGGCGCCGACATGACGGCGCCGAAGGTCACCGACGCGAAGAAGCGGTTCGAAGCGGCGTCGGAGCGACTGCGCACCGCCGCCAAGGCCCACCCCGACATCAAGGTGCTGGCCGGGTCCGCGGCGCAGGACGTCTTCTACGTCTCCGGCACCAACCTGTCCATCGACCTCGAGTACTTCAAGGCGCTCGGCGTGAACTTCGTGGAGCCCCCGGCGTCCGTACTCAAGGCGTCCGGCGGCTGGTTCGAGTCGCTGAGCTGGGAGAACGTCGACAAGTACGCGGCAGACATCATCATGATGGACGACCGTACGGCGACCATCCAGCCGGCCGACATCACCGAGGCGACCTGGAAGAAGCTGCCCGCGGTGAAGGCGGGGCAGGTCATCTCGCGGTCGCCGGAGCCGATTCCGTCGTACGACAAGTGCGTGGCGATGGTGGAGAACCTCGCGAAGGCGATCGAGACCGCGAAGAAGGTCAGCTAGGCCCCTTATTGACGCCGATTCAGGAGTAGCCCCATGACTACGGCCGTGGCCGCCCCGTTCCGTTTCTTCTCCCTCCAGGTCGTACGGACGAGGCGGCTCGGCCCGTCTCTCGTGCGGGTCAGCTTCACCGGAGAGGACCTCCAGCACTTCTTCTCCGACGGACGCGATCAGTCACTGTCCCTCTTCCTCCCCGCCGAAGGCCGGACCGAGCCCGGGGTTCCCGTCGAGCTCGGCGACGGCTGGTGGCAGGCGTGGCGTGAACTCCCGGACGACGTACGGGCCGTGATGCGGTCGTACACGCTCCGCTCGCTCCGCCGGGATCCCGACGAGATCGACATCGACTTCGTGCTGCACGAGCCCGCCGGGCCCGCCTCCGCGTGGGCCGCGCGGGCCGCCGCGGGCGACAAGGTCCAGTTGCTCGGGCCCGCCGTCGCCGACAACCGGGCGATCCGGTTCCGGCCGCCGGAGGACACCGATCTCGTGGTGATCTGGGGCGATGAGACCGCTGTACCGGCCGCCTCCGCGATCGTCGAGTCGCTGCCGGCCGGCACTCGGGCCCGGGTCTGGCTGGAGGTGCCCCACGCGGGGGACATCCAGGACCTGGTGACCGATGCTGACGCCGAGATCACCTGGCTCGTCGGGGACATCGGGGACATCGGGGAAAAGGCCCTCGACGTCATCCGTGACGCCCAACTCCCGTCCGCCGAGCGGCCGTACGTCTGGATCGCGGGCGAGTCCGGGTGTGTGAAGGAGCTGCGGCGGCACTTCGTGCGGGAGCGTGGGATCGACCGGCGTCGGGTCACCTTCGTGGGGTACTGGCGGCAGGGGATGACCGAAGAGCAGCTGCGGGCGGCCGAGTAACTCCCGTCCACGTGACGCCAGTCACTGCTGAGGCAGGTTTCCGCCCGAGTTAATTAGGTTAGGCTTACCTAAGTTGAAGCCGGGGCCCTGCCCCGCTCTGCCCCGTCCCGCACGGATTCCCCACCGGAGGGCCCCCACATGCGCTCGCACCTGCTCAATGACACGACCGCGGAGAGCTACCGCCGCTCCGTGACCGAAGGAATCGAGCGGGTGGCGGCCAAACTCGCCACCACCACAAGGCCGTTCACCGGAGTCACCGTCGACGCTCTCAGTCCCCGCATCGACGGGATCGACCTCGACAAGCCCCTGCTGGACACGGCGGCGGTGCTCGACGAGCTGGAGGAGGTATATCTCCGGGACGCGGTCTACTTTCACCATCCCCGCTACCTCGCCCACCTCAACTGCCCGGTCGTCATCCCGGCCGTGCTCGGCGAGGCCATCCTCTCGGCCGTCAACTCCTCCCTGGACACCTGGGACCAGTCGGCCGGCGGCACCCTCATCGAACGCAAGCTGATCGACTGGACGACCGCGCGCATCGGCCTCGGCGACAACGCGGACGGGGTGTTCACCTCGGGCGGGACGCAGTCCAACCTGCAGGCGCTGCTGCTCGCCCGTGAGGAGGCCAAGGCGGACACCACAGCCCGACTGCGCATCTTCGCCTCCGAGGTCAGCCACTTCAGCGTGAAGAAGTCGGCCAAGCTCCTCGGCCTCGGCCAGGACTCCGTGGTCTCCATTCCCGTCGACCACGACAAGCGCATGCAGACCGTCGCCCTCGCCCGTGAGCTGGAGCGCTGCCGTCGCGACGGCCTGGTCCCGATGGCCGTCGTCGCCACCGCGGGCACCACCGACTTCGGTTCCATCGACCCGCTGCCCGAGATCGCCGAGCTGTGCGAGCAGTACGGCGCCTGGATGCATGTGGACGCGGCCTACGGCTGCGGGCTGCTCGCCTCCCTCCGGCACCGGAACCGCATCGACGGCATCGAACGCGCCGACTCGGTCACCGTGGACTACCACAAGTCCTTCTTCCAGCCGGTGAGTTCGTCCGCCGTGCTGGTACGGGATTCCTCGACCCTGCGTCACGCCACCTACCACGCGGAGTACCTCAACCCGCGCCGCATGGTGCAGGAACGTATCCCCAACCAGGTGGACAAGTCCCTCCAGACCACCCGCCGCTTCGACGCGCTCAAGCTGTGGATGACCCTGCGCGTGATGGGCGCCGACGGCATCGGACAGCTCTTCGACGAGGTCTGCGACCTGGCCGCCGAGGGCTGGAAACTGCTCGCCGCCGACCCGCGCTTCGACGTGGTCGTCGAACCGAGTCTCTCCACGCTCGTCTTCCGCTACATCCCGGCCTCCGTCACCGACCCGGCCGAGATCGACCGCGCCAACCTGTACGCCCGCAAGGCCCTGTTCGCCTCTGGCGACGCGGTGGTCGCGGGCACCAAGGTGAGCGGCCGCCACTACCTGAAGTTCACCCTGCTCAACCCCGAGACGACGGTCGAGGACATGTCCGTCGTCCTCGACCTGATCGCCGGCCACGCCGAGCAGTACCTGGGAGAGTCCCTTGACCGCGCGTCCTGAAACCCCGTCCAAGACCTACGACTTCGTGGGCATCGGGCTGGGCCCCTTCAACCTCGGCCTGGCCTGCCTCACCGAGCCCATCGCCGAACTCGACGGGATCTTCCTGGACTCCAAGCCCGACTTCGAGTGGCACGCCGGCATGTTCCTCGACGGCGCCCACCTCCAGACCCCGTTCATGTCGGACCTGGTCACCCTCGCCGACCCGACCTCGCCGTACTCCTTCCTCAACTACCTGAAGGAGAAGGGCCGGCTGTACTCGTTCTACATCCGCGAGAACTTCTATCCGCTGCGGGTGGAGTACGACGACTATTGCCGCTGGGCCGCGAACAAACTGAGCAACGTCCGCTTCGGCACGACGGTCACCGAGGTGACGTACGAGTCAGACCTCTACGTCGTGAAGACCGCGGCCGGTGAGGAGTTCCGCGCCCGCCACCTGGTCCTCGGCACCGGTACCCCGCCGTACATCCCGGAGGCCTGCCAGGGGCTGGACGGCGACTTCATCCACAACTCCCGCTATGTGCAGCACAGAAGCGAGCTGGTGAAGAAGGAGTCGATCACCGTCGTCGGCTCGGGTCAGTCCGCCGCCGAGATCTACCACGACCTCCTCGGTGAGATCGACGTCCACGGCTACCGGCTGAACTGGGTGACCCGCTCCCCGCGGTTCTTTCCCCTCGAATACACCAAGCTCACACTGGAGATGACCTCCCCGGAGTACATCGACTACTACCGCGAGCTCCCCGAGGCCACCCGCTACCGGCTCACCGCCGAGCAGAAGGGCCTGTTCAAGGGCATCGACGGCGACCTGATCAACGAGATCTTCGACCTGCTCTACCAGAAGAACCTCGGGGGCCCGGTCCCCACCCGGTTGCTCACCAACTCCTCGCTGAACAGCGCGCGTCACGACAACGGCACGTACACGCTCGCCTTCCGCCAGGAGGAGCAGGAGAAGGACTTCGAGATCCAGTCGCAGGGTCTGGTCCTCGCGACCGGCTACAAGTACGCCGAGCCGGAGTTCCTGGCGCCGGTCAAGGACCGTCTGGTGTACGACTCCCAGGGCAACTTCGACGTGTCCCGCAACTACGCGATCGACGTGACGGGCAGAGGCGTCTTCCTCCAGAACGCCGGCGTCCACACCCACAGCATCACCAGCCCCGACCTGGGCATGGGTGCCTACCGCAACAGCTACATCATCCGCGAGCTGCTCGGCACCGAGTACTACCCGGTCGAGAAGACGATCGCGTTCCAGGAGTTCTCCGTATGAGCAGGACGACCTTCACCTTCCGCCCCCTCGACCCCCTGAAGGACGCCGAGCTCCTGCACCGGTGGGTCACCCATCCCAAGGCCGCTTTCTGGATGATGCAGGACGCGAAGCTCGAGGACGTCGAGCGCGCGTACATGGACATCGCGGCCGACGAGCACCACCACGCGCTGCTGGGGCTCCGCGAGAACGGCGAGCCCGCCTTCCTCACGGAGAAGTACGACCCCGCCCACCGCGAGCTCGTCGGGCTGTACGAGCCCCGGCCCGGTGACGTCGGCATGCACTTCCTGACCCCGGCGACCGACACGCCCGTCCACGGGTTCACCTGGTCCGTCATCACCGCCGTGATGGCCCATCTCTTCGAGGACCCGGCCGTCGAGCGCGTCGTCGTGGAGCCGGACGTCTCCAACAAGGCGGTCCACGCCCTGAACGAGGCCGTCGGGTTCGTGCCCGAACGCGAGATCCAAAAGCCGGAGAAGACGGCCCTGTTGAGCTTCTGCACGCGGGAGCAGTTCTTCGCGGCGACGGGGGTGACCGCATGAGCCTCGCCGACGCCGTGGCCCACCTGTCCTCCGAGCGCTGGGAGACCGCCAACCGCCTGCTGGTCCGCAAGGGCCTCGCCGAGTTCGCGCACGAGCGGCTGATCGAGCCCGAGGAGACCGACAAGGACCAGTACGTCGTCCGCAGCGACGACGGCAAGACCCGCTACGACTTCACGGCCGTCCGCCGCGCCCTGGACCACTGGCAGATCGACGCCGACTCCATCACCCGGCACCGGGACGGCACCGAACTCCCCCTCGCCGCCCTGGACTTCTTCATCGAACTGCGGCAGACCCTGGGTCTGAGCGACGAGATCCTGCCGGTCTACCTGGAGGAGATCTCCTCCACCCTCTCGGGCACCTGCTACAAGCTCACCAAGCCCCAGATCCCGGTCGCCGAGCTCGCGAAGAGCTCCTTCCAGGACATCGAGACCGGCATGACCGAGGGCCACCCCTGCTTCGTCGCCAACAACGGCCGGCTCGGCTTCGGCGTCCACGAGTACCTCTCGTACGCCCCCGAGACCGCGAGCCCGGTCCGCCTGGTCTGGCTCGCCGCACACCGCTCCCGCGCCGCGTTCACGGCCGGGGTGGGCATCGAGTACGAGTCCTTCGTACGCCAGGAGCTGGGCGAGGAGACCGTCGAGCGCTTCCACGGCGTCCTGCGCGACAAGGGCCTCGACCCGGCCGACTACCTCCTCATACCGGTCCACCCCTGGCAGTGGTGGAACAAGCTCACCGTCACCTTCGCCGCCGAGGTCGCCCGCGGGCTGCTGGTCTGCCTGGGCGAGGGCGACGACGAGTACCTGGCCCAGCAGTCCATCCGGACCTTCTTCAACCGGTCGAACCCGGAGAAGCACTACGTGAAGACGGCCCTGTCCGTCCTCAACATGGGCTTCATGCGCGGACTCTCGGCCGCCTACATGGAGGCGACCCCGGCCATCAACGACTGGCTCGCCCAGCTGATCGAGGACGACCCGGTACTGAAGGCCACGGGCCTCACGATCATCCGCGAGCGCGCGGCCGTGGGCTACCGGCACCTGGAGTACGAGGCCGCCACCGACCGCTACTCGCCGTACCGCAAGATGCTCGCCGCACTGTGGCGCGAGAGCCCGGTCCCGTCCCTCCAGGACGGCGAGTCGCTCGCCACCATGGCCTCGCTGGTCCACGTCGACCACGAGGGCCGATCCTTCGCGGGCGCCCTCGTCGAGCGGTCGGGACTCACCCCGACCGACTGGCTGCGCCGCTACCTGCGCGCCTACTACACCCCGCTCCTGCACAGCTTCTACGCCTACGACCTGGTGTTCATGCCGCACGGCGAGAACGTCATCCTGGTCCTGAAGGACGGCGTGGTCGAGCGGGCGATCTACAAGGACATCGCCGAGGAGATCGCCGTCATGGACCCGGAGGCGGTGCTGCCGCCGACGGTCGAGCGGCTGCGCGTGGAGGTCCCCGACGACAAGAAACTGCTGTCGATCTTCACGGACGTCTTCGACTGCTTCTTCCGCTTCCTCGCCGCGAACCTCGCCGCCGAGGGAATCCTGGAGGAGGAGGACTTCTGGCGCACGGTCGCCGAGGTCACCCGCGACTACCAGCAGTCGGTGCCCGAACTGGCCGACAAGTTCCGGCAGTACGACATGTTCGCGCCCGAATTCGCCCTGTCCTGCCTCAACCGCCTCCAGCTGCGCGACAACAAGCAGATGGTGGACCTGACGGATCCCTCGGGTGCGCTCCAGCTGGTCGGCACGCTGCACAACCCCATCGCGGGGCTGTAGTACGGCCTCGGCAGCCAGGCGGGGCCCGGGAGTACGGTGACGGTCCACATCTTGCCGTGACCGCGCTCCTTGGGAGACGAGACGATGACGTCCGAGCACACGCCACAGCAAGTCCTGCACGACCCGGCGACCGGGTTACCGGCGGAGGACGTCGCGGCCGTCCACGCCTACGCGGGCGCCTTCTGCGGCAGGCCCGCCACGGCGGCGGACCTCGCCGCGGAGGCGCTGGCCGGACAGCGGGGGCCCGCCGCGCGTCCGGCGCTCCTGGCCGACGTACGGCGCACGGCCTTCGGATGGCTGCGGGACAGCCGTTCAGGACTGCTCCGCCGCGACTTCCGGGACTGGGCCCGGCGCACGGACGAGACCTTCGGTACGACGGACACGCTGCGGCTCGTGGAACACGACGCGCCACTGCTGCGGGCGTTCGGGGAACTGGCCGACCAGTCCCAGGCCGCGCTGTGGCTGTGCCTGGCGGAGGGCGAACCGGAATTCGCCGCCCGTGCGTTGCACACCTCGCGGGAATTCGCCGAGTCGATGGCGGAGTCGGCCCGCAACCGTCTCGCCGACACCTTCCTGCGGCTGCGTGCCGAGCACACGGCCGACGCCCGCTGCGTCCACTACGGCGGCATGCTCGGCGCTATCGCCCGCGGCACGCATCGCGAGACCCCCGCGGATCTCGAACAGCACCTGGGGAACTGCGAGTTCTGCGCCCACGACATCGCGTTGCTGCGCACGCTCACCTCGGGGAGTACCCAGGAGCTGCGGCCCCTGCTCGTCGACCGGCTCCTGGTGTGGGGCGGCCCGGCCTACCGCGCCGCGCGGCCCGGGATCCGGGACACCGCCGCGAACCTCCTCGCCTCCGACGCGCCGAGCGCCCCCGGCGCACCGAAAGCACCCTCAGCCCCCGGCGCCCCGGCCACCCCCACCGAACCCCTCCCCGCCGACCCCGGCCCCCGCCGACCGGTGCTCGCCATCGCCGTCGCCGTCGTGGTGACCGCCGCCGCCACCGCCGTAGCGCTCAATCTGCTGTCCGGGGTCGGGCAGAGCGAGCGGACCGCCCGTTCCTACGGTCCGCCGCCCGCCGGGCCCCAGCGGTCCCCCTCGGCCTCGCCCTCCCTCTCGCCCGCGGTCCCCCAGGGGACGGGGACCGTGCTCGCCGCCGTCACGCTGACGAGCGCGGCCGGGCCCGGGACCTGCGTCGGCGCAGCCGCCGGTGCGGCCCTGGACGGCGTCCCCGCGCCTAGCGCCTGCGACGGAGGTACGACACAGCGGTGGCGGGTCGTCGACATCGGGGGCGGGGCCGTCGCCTTGCAGCACGTGGCGTCGACGTTCTGTCTGGACATCGCGGGCGACCGGGCGGTGGGCGACCCCATGCAGCTGCGGCCGTGCGCCTACGCGCAGGGGGACGCCGCCCCCTACCCCGAGGACCAGGCGTTCCTCCTCAAGACCCACCAGGACAAGACCTTCACCCTGGTCTGCCAGGACAAGCCCGCCATCGCCGTGGGGATGACCAACGGCGAGATCCGCATGCTGCCGACCGGGACCTCCGGCCCGGCGACCCGCTTCGCCCTCGACGACGTCCTGGACAAGGCGCTGGGCAACTGAGCCCCGAATGCCAGAATTTCCCCATGGCGGAAATCCTCCAGAAGGACGGCACATGGGTCTTCGACGGCGACGCTCTGCGGCTGACTCCGGGAAGAGACAAGAACGTCGGGCTGCTGCGCCGAGAACTGGGTGAACTCGTCGTCCCGCTCGGCGCGTTGGCGGGCATCTCCTTCGAACAGGGCAAGAAGACGGGCCGGCTGAGGCTACGGCTGCGCGACGGCGCCGACCCCCTGCTGCACGCGACCGGCGGCCGGCTGACCGAGCCGCACGACCCCTACCAGCTGACCGTGGAGTCGGACCGCTACGGCGTGGCCGAGTACTTCGTGGACGAGGTCCGCAGCGCACTGCTCCTGGACCAGGTCCCCACCGACCCCGTGGACGGGTATCTGCTCCCGGGTCCGGCCGTCCCCCTCGCCGTGTCCGCGGGTGACGGCACCGCCGCCTTCGACGGTGAGCACATCCGGCTGGAGTGGAACTGGAAGACGGAGGACGCCAAGGCCTCCGCGGGGCCCCGCACCCTCGCCCTGACCGACGTCGTCGCCGTGGAGTGGCAGCCCGCGGCCGGCCTGGAGAACGGCCACCTGCGCTTCACCGTGCGGCACGCCCCGACGAAGGCCCCGCCGAAGTACGACCCCAACGCGGTGGAGCTGTGGGGCTTCAAGAAGGACCCGCTGATGGCGTTGGTCGCGGCGGCGGTCCAGGCCAGGCTTCCGCACCCGGCCCGGGCCGCCGCCATCGACGTACGCACAACGCGGGACGTACGACCGGAAACGCCTTCTTCTCCGGTCGGCACCGCCGAGGACGGTCACGATGCCCTCCTGCGCCGGCTGCGCGAGCTCGGCGAGCTGCACCGCACGGGTGTCCTGACGGACGAGGAGTTCACCATGGCCAAGCAGGCAATCCTCAAGCGGATGTGATCCGAGGCGGATTACTTCGCCTTGCGGGCCACCGTGAAGTGGTCGATGCGGTCACCGGTCTCGGCGATGCCCGACACCTTCAGCTTGGCGTAGTGGCCCCGCGGGGCGGGCTCCACGTCCACGCGCAGGAAGGAGTAGTTGAGGTAGCGCACCCGGGACCAGGCGACGGTCTCATTGACCTTGCCGTCCTTGGTGTTGATGAAGGAGGCGACCGAGTCCTGCTCGTTGAGGTGGCCCTCGTACGAGTCCGGCGCGCTGAACGCGTACAGGCTGCGGCCCGCCGCGCCCGCCGTGACGTAGACGACCCCCTCGGTCTCGGAGTAGGCCGTCTCACCGATCGGGAGCTTCTTGGCGACCTTGTCGCCCTTGATGACGTCGGTGCGCTCGTACTGGTGGTTGTGGCCGTTGATGACCAGGTCCACCGTGTACTTGTCGAACAGCGGCACCCACTCCTGGCGCACGCCCCCCTCCGAGGCGTGCGCGGTGGAGGTGCAGTAGGCGCAGTGGTGGAAGAACACGATGATGAAGTCGATGTCCTTCGAGGCCCGGTACTTCTTCAGCTGCCCCTCGAACCATGTGGTCTGGGTGCCGCCGGAGATGCCGAGGTTGGCCGGGATCTCGAAGGAGACGTCGTTCGGGTCCAGCGAGATGACCGCGGTGTTGCCGTAGACGAAGGAGTACACGCCCGGCAGGTGCGCCTTGTCCGGCCCGTTGTCGGGGAGCGTGAAGCGGGCCTCCTCGCCGCCGTAGCCGTTGGGCGAGTACCAGGCCTCCATGTCGTGGTTGCCGTAACTCACCATCCACGGCACGGACTTGGCGACCGACTCGGTCTGGGCGAGGAACTGGTCCCACACGCGCGAGTCGAAGCCGGTGTCGGCGGACTTGCCCTGGCCGGCCGGGTCGGCGTAGGCGATGTCGCCGGCGTGCAGGTGGAAGGCCGGGTTCTGGCCGAGGAGCAGGCTGTCGTTGGCCAGGCCGTGGTAGCTGACGCCCTGGTCGCCGAAGGCCGTGAAGGTGAACGGCTTCTTGTGGGCGGGCGCGGTGGTGAAGGTGCCCAGGGTGCCGGTCAGGTGCGGCTCGGCGGGGTCGAAGCCCTGGTGGCCGACACCGTAGTAGTAGGTCTGGCCGGGGCGCAGGTGGCTCAGCTTGGCGTGCAGGTAGTACTGCGTGTGGTCGCCGCTGGCGCCGACGCCGGCCGGGGTGTACAGGGTGCGCACCTCGGCCTCGATCTTGCGGGAGAGGTCCCAGGGGCGGGCGCCGATCCGGATGAACGGCTTCTTGACCGCGACCGGCACCTGCCACGAGACGGTCATCTCGGTGCGCGCGTCGTTGCCGTAGGCGAGGTGTCGGCCGAAGGGGGCGACGAGGGCGCCGTCGACGCTCTCGGTACTGGCGAAGGTCTGGGTCGGCGTGGCGGCTTGGGCGACGGCGCCCGGCACAAACGCGCCACCCGCGACGGCGCCCAGCGTGACGGCGCCGCCCCTGATCATGGTGCGCCGGGAGAATCTGGCGCGCAGGTACTCGTGCTGCTCGGCCATGCTCATGTGCTCGGCGAGCTGGTCGGGTACGCCCATACGAGGAATGTCCATGACGTCTGAAACTGGTCGCCATGAGCAACGAGGTGTGGGACGCAGGATGGACAGCTTGCGAACAGACGTCCATAAGAACATCAACAGCACTCTGCCCGATATCGGGCAGGTTTCTTGCGAAACGGCTCGCGGTACCCCAGGATCTACCGGGTGCACGACGACCTGGTTGATCATCTGACGCGGTCCACGCCCCTGAGCCGGGGCGAGGCGTTGCGGGTGATCCAGGACGTGCTCGCCTACTTCGACGAGACGACCGTGGAGTTCGTCCGTCGCCGCCACCGCGAGCTCCAGGCACAGGGCCTGGTGAACACGGAGATCTTCGGACGGATCGAGGCGGATCTGAAATACCGAGCGGTGGCACCGCCCGAGCTCACGCTCAGGCAGCTACGGCGCATCGTCTACGGCTAGGAATACACCTATATGTGCGGAATCGTCGGTTACATCGGGAAGCGTGATGTCGCCCCCCTGCTCCTGGAGGGCCTGCAGCGCCTGGAGTACCGCGGCTACGACTCGGCCGGCATAGTCGTCACCTCGCCGAAGACGGCCGGCCTGAAGATGGTCAAGGCCAAGGGCCGGGTGCGCGACCTGGAGGCGAAGGTCCCGGCCCGCTTCAAGGGAACGACCGGCATCGCCCACACCCGCTGGGCCACCCACGGCGCCCCGTCCGACGTGAACGCCCACCCGCACCTGGACGCCGAGGGCAAGGTCGCCGTCGTCCACAACGGCATCATCGACAACGCCTCCGACCTGCGCCGCAAGCTGGAGGCGGACGGTGTCGAGTTCCTCTCCGAGACGGACACCGAGGTCCTCGTCCACCTCATCGCGCGCTCCCAGGCGGAGAAGCTGGAGGACAAGGTCCGCGACACCCTGCGGGTGATCGAGGGCACCTACGGCATCGCCGTGATGCACGCCGACTTCGGCGACCGCATCGTGGTGGCCCGCAACGGCTCCCCGGTCGTCCTCGGCATCGGCGAGAAGGAGATGTTCGTCGCCTCGGACATCGCCGCACTGGTCGCCCACACGCGGCAGATAGTGACGCTGGACGACGGCGAGATGGCCACCCTCAAGGCCGACGACTTCCGCACCTACACGACGGAGGGCACCCGCACGACGGCCGAGCCCACCACCGTCGAGTGGGAGGCCGCCTCCTACGACATGGGCGGCCACGACACCTACATGCACAAGGAGATCCACGAGCAGGCCGACGCCGTGGACCGCGTCCTGCGCGGCCGCATCGACGACCGCTTCTCCACCGTGCACCTGGGCGGCCTCAACCTGGACGCCCGCGAGGCCCGCCAGATCCGCCGGGTGAAGATTCTCGGCTGTGGCACCTCGTACCACGCGGGCATGATCGGCGCCCAGATGATCGAGGAGCTGGCCCGCATCCCCGCGGACGCGGAGCCCGCCTCGGAGTTCCGCTACCGCAACGCGGTCGTGGACCCGGACACCCTCTACATCGCGGTCTCCCAGTCCGGTGAGACCTACGACGTCCTCGCGGCCGTCCAGGAGCTCAAGCGCAAGGGCGCGCGCGTCCTGGGCGTGGTGAACGTGGTCGGCTCGGCGATCGCCCGGGAGGCGGACGGCGGCATCTACGTGCACGCGGGCCCGGAGGTCTGCGTGGTCTCCACGAAGTGCTTCACCAACACGACGGTGGCCTTCGCCCTCCTCGCGCTGCACCTGGGCCGCACCCGTGACCTCTCGGTCCGCGACGGCAAGCGGATCATCGAGGGCCTGCGCAAACTCCCCGCGCAGATCACCGAGATGCTCGAGCAGGAGGAGCACATCAGGAAGCTGGCCGAGCAGTACGCCGAGTCCCGCTCGATGCTCTTCATCGGCCGGGTCCGTGGCTACCCGGTGGCCCGCGAGGCCTCCCTGAAGCTCAAGGAAGTCTCCTACATCCACGCCGAGGCCTACCCCGCCTCCGAGCTCAAGCACGGTCCCCTGGCCCTGATCGAGCCGGCCCTTCCGACGGTGGCGATCGTCCCCGACGACGACCTCCTGGAGAAGAACCGCGCCGCCCTGGAGGAGATCAAGGCCCGCAGCGGCAGGATCCTGGCGGTCGCCCACCAGCATCAGGAGAAGGCCGACGAGACGATCGTGGTCCCGAAGAACGAGGACGAACTGGACCCCATCCTCATGGGCATCCCCCTCCAACTCCTCGCGTACCACACGGCCTTGGCGCTGGGCCGGGACATCGACAAGCCCAGGAACCTCGCCAAGTCGGTGACGGTCGAGTAGCACCCCGAAGAGGACGGACCCCACGTGATGCCACCCTTCACGGGGGTCCGTCTCATCGCCGGGAAGCCGCCCGACTCCCGGCCCCGCGCGGCTGACCGGTGGCCGTCACGCCCCGGCCGGCAGCACGCTTCGGTGTGCGGTGGTGCGGTGGTGCGGTGGTGCGGTGACGGCTATATGCCCTTCACAAGGGCACAAACACCTCTACGCGCGGGTAGATTCGCCCATCTCGCCTGACTGAAGGGCGAGTTACGGAATGACGATGACGGGCCGCTTCGCCCGCTTGGCGAGCCGCCCCGCGACGGAGCCGAAGATCCGCCCCACGATGCCGTGGGTGGAGCCGACGACGATCGCGTCCGCCTCGTACTCCCGCCCGACCTCCTCGAGCTCGTGGCAGATGTCTCCGCCGCGCTCGACGAGGATCCAGGGCACCTCGGCCAGGTAGTCGGCGCAGGCGAGCTCGAGGCCGAGCACCTCGGTGCGGTGATCCGGCACGTCGACGAAGACCGGTGGCTCACAGCCGGCCCACACGGTGGTGGGCAGCCGGTTGGCGACATGCACGATGATCAGGCCCGAGCCGGAGCGATGGGCCATGCCGATCGCGTAGGCGAGGGCGCGCTCGCTGGATGTGGAGCCGTCGAAGCCGACCACGACGCCGTGCTTGAAGGCGGGGTCGCAGGAGTGGCGTGGCTCGTCCGCCGCCAGGGGCTCGGCCGCCGTGGGGTCGGCGACGGGCCGCTTGCGGTCCGCTGGTTCGAAGAATTCGTGACCGGCCATGGCTGTCTCGGCGTTGTGATCCTTGTGTGGGAGGGACGACAGTGTGCGGCGGAGCTGTGTCCGGGAATCATCTTCCCAACCCCATACCCCCAAGGGTACGGCGGCAAGCCTCCTTCGCCCAGAGCCCGTCCCCGGTCCGTGGGGGTTCCAGGGAGCATGCACGAGGGGGCGCCCGTAACGCAATGGTTGCTGCGCTGTACAGGCGGTTTGCACAGGGTTCACGCGGCCGCTCCTGCCCCGGACCACCGGACGGCCCCTCGATACAGTGACCGACCGGTCGAACGCGCGTTGACCTCCGTGAGCCACCCCGCAGGGAGACGCCACAGGGAGCACGCGATGACCGGACACCGACCGCCCTCCGAGGACTCCACCACGGACGTGGTCCGCTGGGCGGCCTTCAGCTGCGTCCTCGTTCCCGTGGTGCTCGTCTGCTACGGCACCTCGCTGGCCGGCGCGGCGGGCACGGCCCTCGGTCTCGCCGCCGTCACGGCCGTCTGCCGTATCCTCCTGCGCCAGTCGGAACGCGGCGCGGCCCGACTGCGGGCCGAGGAGCGGGCGCCCCGTCGTGGCCGTCGTCACAGGAGCGGCGCCGGGGCCCATCGAGGCGGTCGTCACACCGGGGGAAATACACCGGTCGGTTGACCGGTTTCCATGCACGCGGACGATTCTTTTCAGCCAACTTCCGCGTTGGGCGTGTCCCTTGGTCCGACCACCCCTCAACCCCCGTTCCACCTGCACGGATAGGGTCTCCGGCGCCCTGCGCACCCTACGTGGATTAGCCACCGCCACAAGGCGCACTTCCCTGCACGGCCCACGAGTGCAACGCTTCGTGATCGAATGCTTTACGCCAAGTTGCCATGTCGACAATGTGCCGGATGACGAACTGGCCACGCCGACACCACGGGACACAGTAGATTCGATCTTGACGTCTTACGGCGGGGGACTCGTGCAGGACCGAGGGGAAACGTGCTGGAGCGACATGCCCGACAAGTTAGGGGCGCCGCGACCACCGAGGGGGGCTTAGCAGTATGAGCCACGACTCCACTGCCGCGCCGGAAGCCGCGGCCCGGAAGCTTTCCGGGCGACGCCGCAAGGAGATCGTCGCGGTGCTGCTGTTCAGCGGCGGCCCCATCTTCGAGAGTTCCATACCGTTGTCGGTGTTCGGGATTGACCGCCAGGACGCCGGCGTGCCGCGCTACCGCCTTTTGGTGTGCGGCGGCGAAGAAGGCCCACTGCGGACCACAGGGGGCCTGGAACTCACCGCACCGCATGGCCTGGAAGCGATCTCACGCGCGGGCACGGTCGTCGTACCGGCCTGGCGCTCGATCACTTCACCGCCGCCGGAGGAAGCGCTCGACGCTCTGCGCCGGGCGCACGAGGAAGGCGCCCGCATCGTCGGACTGTGCACCGGCGCCTTCGTTCTGGCCGCGGCGGGCCTGCTGGACGGCCGCCCCGCGACCACACACTGGATGTACGCACCGACGCTGGCCAAGCGCTACCCGTCGGTGCACGTCGATCCGCGAGAACTCTTCGTGGACGACGGCGACGTACTGACCTCGGCCGGTACCGCGGCCGGAATCGACCTCTGTCTCCACATCGTGCGGACGGACCACGGCAACGAGGCGGCCGGCGCGCTGGCCCGCCGGCTGGTGGTCCCGCCGCGCCGCTCGGGCGGTCAGGAGCGCTACCTCGACAGGTCTTTACCAGAGGAGATCGGCGCCGACCCGCTCGCCGAGGTCGTCGCCTGGGCGCTGGAGCACCTCCACGAGCAGTTCGACGTGGAGACGCTGGCGGCGCGGGCGTACATGAGCCGTCGTACGTTCGACCGCCGGTTCCGCTCGCTCACGGGTTCGGCCCCGCTGCAGTGGCTCATCACGCAGCGGGTGCTGCAGGCGCAGCGCCTCCTCGAGACGTCCGACTACTCGGTGGACGAGGTCGCGGGCCGCTGCGGCTTCCGCTCGCCGGTGGCGCTGCGCGGGCACTTCCGGCGGCAGCTGGGCTCGTCCCCGGCCGCCTACCGGGCCGCGTACCGGGCCCGCCGTCCGCAGGGCGACAAGCCGGTGGACAACGAGAGCTCGGTGGGTCCGACGGGTCCCGCGCCCAGCCCGCCGGTGCAGCTGCACCCGGACAGCGGTCCGGTGCCGATCCAGACCCGCCGCACCCCGGCTCCCGTGGGCCCGCACTCCGAGAACGGCCGCGAGCTGTACGTCGGAGGCCGGGCGAGCCTGCCGGGGCAGCGCAGCGGCACATGACGTCCTGACGCCGGGCGGGCCCCACGGCCCGCCCGGTGCCACCGGTGCTCGCGCCGACGCGGGGCACCCAAAAACAGACGTCAGCCGTAGGGTGTTCGCATGAACGATCGCATGGTGTGGATCGACTGCGAGATGACCGGCCTCTCGCTGTCCGACGACGCGCTCATCGAGGTTGCCGCCCTCGTCACCGACTCCGAGCTCAACGTGCTCGGCGACGGTGTGGACATCGTCATCCGGCCGCCGGACCAGGCGCTGGAGACGATGCCGGAGGTGGTGCGTCAGATGCACACCGCGTCCGGACTGCTCACGGAGCTGTCCGGCGGCACGACGCTCGCCGACGCCGAGGACCAGGTCCTCTCCTACGTCCGCGAGCACGTCAAGGAACCCGGCAAGGCCCCGCTGTGCGGCAACTCCGTCGGCACCGACCGCGGATTCCTGCTCCGGGACATGCCCACGCTGGAGGAGTACCTCCACTACCGGATCGTGGACGTCAGCTCCGTCAAGGAGCTCGCCCGGCGCTGGTACCCGCGGGCCTACTTCAACAGCCCGGAGAAGAACGGCAACCACCGCGCCCTCGCCGACATCCGCGAATCCATCGCGGAGCTGCGCTACTACCGCGAGGCGATCTTCGTCCCGCAGCCCGGACCCGACTCCGACACCGCGAAGACGATCGCCGCGAAGCACGTGCTGCCCGGGCGGTAAAGCCGGGCGCGAGCACCCCTTCAGACCCTGTACACTTTTTCTCGGCCGGTCGGGGAAACCCAGGACAGCCGAACATGGTGGGTGTAGCTCAGTTGGTAGAGCACCTGGTTGTGGTCCAGGTGGCCGCGGGTTCAAGTCCCGTCACTCACCCCACTCACCTCAGCCGGTGATCCTGGAGACAGGGTCACCGGCTGAGGTCGTTTCAGGAGTCGGACGCCCTGAGCAAGGCGCGCGCGGCCTTGCGGAAGGCCGCGACCAGCCGGCTCCGCTCCTCGGCGCGGGTCGCGAGGACCACATGGGCCGGATCGACACCGTGCAGCGGGACCGCGGTGACGTCGGGGCGGAGCGCACCGGCCCGGGGCAACGCCGTGATGGCCAGGGCCTGTCCCGAGGCGACGAGTTCGAACTTGTCCTCCAGGGCGTCGGCCAGGGGGCCGTCGGGTGCCGGCCGGCCGTCCGGGCGGGGGTCGATGCGCCAGTACGCGTTCCAGACCGGGTCGGCCACCCGGACCAGCGGCTCGTCGGCGATGTCGTCGAGGGTGACGGACTCCTTGCCGGCGAGGCGGTGACCGACCGGGAGCACCAGGGCCCGGGGCTCGTCGTAGAGGACCGTCACCTGCGCCCCGTCGGTCGGGAAGGGCAGCCGGGTCACCAGGACGTCGACCTTGAGCTCGGACAGGGCCGTGGTCCTCTCACCCCAGTCGACGTGCGCGGTCCTGACGTCGGCGTCCGGGAAGCGCTCGCGCAGTGCGCGCACCGCCGGGGTGACGATGATCCCCGCCGTGTACCCCACGGTGATCCGGCTCGGCTCGGCGGCCGCCCGGGCCAGGCTCGCCGCCTGGGCCGCCGAGCGCAGCAGCGCCTTCGCCCGGGGCAGGAAGACCTCCCCCGCCTCGGTGAGACTGCTCCCCTGCGGGGTCCGCTCCAGCAGCCGCGCGCCCAGCTGCTGCTCAAGGCGCCGGATCTGCCGGCTCAGCGACGGCTGGGTGATGTGCAGCGCGTCGGCGGCCCGGCCGAAGTGCCGGTGCTCGGCGACGGCCGTGAAGTACCGGACCAGCCGGAGGTCGAGGTCGGTCATGCCCGAAGCGTACGCCGGTGTTCACGGCCGGTCCCCGCCGAAAAGGCCTCCACCTGCGGTCATGCCTGATCCGTATTGCGCCATACGGAACAAGCTTTGGACTCGCCCGGTCGCTCCTCCGCACGCTGGAACCCTCACTCGTCACAGCGAAGGATCACCATGCGTGTATTTGTCACCGGCGCGACCGGCTGGGTCGGTTCCGTCGTCACCCGTGAACTCCTCGACGCCGGGCACGAGGTCCTGGGCCTGGCCCGTTCGGACCGGTCCGCGGAGGCACTGAAGTCCGCGGGAGCGGACGTGCACCGCGGGGACCTCAACGACCTCGACAGTCTGCGCCGGGGTGCCGAGGCGGCCGACGGGGTCGCCCACCTGGCGTTCATCCACGACTTCACCAACCTGACCGCCTCGGGCGAGGCCGACCTGCGGGCGATCGAGGCCATCGGGTCCGTGCTCGAAGGCACCGGCAAACCCTTCGTGGTCACCTCGGGGCTGCTGACCGCACCGGGGCGCCTCGGCACCGAGGAGGACCCGGCCGACCCGGACTCCCCCGCCAAGCACCGGCACGCCTCGGAGTTCGCGACGCTCGCGCTCGCCGAGCGCGGGGTGCGCTCGTCGGTGCTGCGACTTCCCCCGAGCGTGCACGGCGAGGGCGACATCGGCTTCGTGCCCATGTTCATCGACTTCGCGCGCGACAAGGGCGTCTCGGCCATGGTGGGCGACGGCTCCAACCACTGGGCGGCCGTGCACCGGCTCGACGCGGCCCGGCTGTTCCGGCTGGCCCTGGAGGCGGCACCGGCGGGCGTACGGCTGCACGCGATCGGGGACGAGGGGGTGCCGTTCCGCGAGATCGCCGAGACGATCGGGCGGGGACTCGATGTGCCGGTCACGAGCGTGGCCCCCGAGGAGGCGACGGACCACTTCGGCTGGCTCGGCCACTTCGCCGCCGTCGACATGCGGGCGTCCGCCACGCTCACCCGGAAGCTGCTGAACTGGCAGCCGGAGCACCCCGCACTGATCCCGGACCTGGAGGCGGGCCACTACTTCAAGACCGCCTGAGCCACCGGGCTACGACACCGCCCGCCACGCCTCGACCAACTCCCGTACACCGTCGAACCGTTCGCCCTGTCCCGGACGCCTGGCCCTTCGACGACCGCGAGCTGTGCGGCCGTACCGCGAAAGACGTCCTCACCCGGGCCGACGTCCAGGAGGAGGCGGGCGGTGCGGGTGTCGTACGGCGATCTCCCGCGGTGATCCGGTGCAGCTGGGGGACGATCGCCGGGTGCCGGACCGTCCGGTGGGAGATCGTTGCGTTCAACCTCTTGATGCCGCTGCGGCTCGTGGTCGCGTCGGCGACCTCTGCCGCCGAGGTCAGGACGACGCCCGCGCCACCAGTTCCGTGGCCAGCACCACCTGCCTGCGCTCCAGACCCCGGGAGACCGCCGGGCGGCGGTCGGCGATCTCCGTGAGGAGGAGGTCGATCATGTGGCGGCCCATCTCCTCGATGGGCTGGCGGACGCTGGTCAGGGGCGGGTCCATGTGGCGCGCTATGGCCGAGTCGTCGTAGCCGATCAGGGCCACGTCGGAGGGGATGCTCCGGCCCTCCTCGCGCAGGACCTGGCGGGCGCCGGCCGCCATGACGTCCGAGCCGGCGAAGACCGCGTCCAGGTCGGGGCGGCGGGCGAGCAGCTTCGTCATCGCCCTGCGGCCGCCCTCCTCCGTGAAGTCGCCGGGTTCGATCAGCCGCTCGTCCACCTCGTGACCCGCGTCGCGCAGCGCGTCCCGGTAGCCGTCGACGCGACGCTGGGCGCCGTACACGTCGAGGCGGCCGGTGATGTGCGCGATCGCGCGGCGGCCGCCGGCCAGGAGGTGCTCGACGGCCGAGCGGCCGCCGCCGTAGTTGTCGGAGTCCACGGAGGGGAGGGTTTCCGCCGCCGAGCGCGGGCCGCTGATCACCGCCGGGATCTCCAGCTGGGACAGCAGGTCGGGAAGCGGGTCGTCGGCGTGGACCGACACCAGCAGGACACCGTCGACCCGGTGTGCCGCCAGGTACTGGGCCAGGCGCCGGCGTTCGCGGTCGCTGCCCGCGAAGATCAGCAGGAGCTGCATCTCGGTCTCCGAGATCTCGGCGCCCACGCCCTTCAGCATGTCCGAGAAGTACGGCTCCGCGAAGAACCGCGTCTCCGGTTCCGGCACGACCAGCGCGATCGCGTCCGTGCGGTTGGCCGCCAGGGCGCGCGCCGCCGTGTTCGGGACGTACCCGAGCTCCGCCACCGCCGCCTCGACCGCCGCGCGGGTGGCGTCGCTGACCCGGGGCGAGCCGTTGATCACCCGGGAAACGGTCCCGCGGCCGACGCCGGCGCGCGCGGCGACCTCTTCGAGGGTGGGCCGGCCACCGCTTCGGCTCCGCGCTCCGTGGCTTGCCATGGGCTCCGCCTTCCCACCATGTTCTCTAGGCTGGCCTGGAATTTAACAGTCCCGCGTGCGGGCGTGACGGTCGCGGGGGCTACCTCCACCGATCCGCGCTCAGCCTGATCGGCCTGACCTCAAACGCTGACAGCCTCGGTGGGCCGGTAACAGGCTGATAAGTCAGCCGCCCGCCGCTTGCGCGGCAAAGCTTGCGTTGCGGGCACCACTGGCGGTGATGCTTCGCCCGCGTTCAGCCGGCCCCGTCCGGGGCCGGCAGGGGCCACTGACCGGGCCCCGCTTCGCCACAACTCCCACGCACGGGCGCGGATGTTGCGGGAGCTGTTCCGGTCCGCGTGATCAACGAATCCGCAGGACCGGCACGCGAACCACGCCTGGGAGACCCGGTTCGCCTTGTCCACGTGGCCGCACTCGGCGCAGGTGCGCGAGGTGTACGCCGGATCGACGTGCACCACCGGCACACCCGCCCGGCGGGCCTTGTACGCGATGAACCTCCCCAACTGGGCGAAGGCCCAAGAGTGGAGCGTGGCCCGTTGGGGCTTACGAAGCCGTACCCGCTCGCGGATGCCCGTCAAGTCCTCCAGGGCAATCCCACGACCGGTGCGTTCCGCCTCGGCCACCACATGTTTCGCGATCTTGTGATTGATGTCCCGAGTCCGCCGCGCCTCCTTCCGGCGTCGACGCTGCGCGCGTCGTTTGGCGGACTTGGTGCCCTTCTTCTGTAGCTTCCTCCGCAGCGCGCCGTCACGGGCCCGTGAGCGGTTGAGCCGACGCCCGGACATGATCTCGCCGTCACTGGTGGTAGCGATGTTCACAATCCCCAGGTCGACTCCGAGGAAGTCCACAGGGCTGTCTTTGAGCGCCGCTTCCGGTACCTCGCACGTGGCCAGCAGGAACCAGGCATTGTCGCGGTGCACCAGGTCCGACTCGCCCCTGCGGTACCGGGACAGTGTGGCGAGTTGCTCAGGACCGCAAACGAAGGCGACGTCCTTGATCCTGCCGCGCGTCGTCCACACGGAGACGGTGCGTGCTTCCGTCTGCCAGGAGAGCATGCGGTCGTCGTAAGGTTGCGCAGATTCCGGACGGAACGCGAGGGGACGCTTCGCATCCCTCCGCTTCCGCTTCGAGTTCCTCTTGCCGGAACTGTGTGTGTTCAGGTTTGCATGCAGAGCTGTGTATGCGTCGGCCGTCTTCTTGATCACGTGCTGGGCGGCCTGCGCGCCCAACCCCCACCGGCTCTTGAGCTCGGCGTAGCAGTGCTTGCGCAGTGTGAAGTTCTTGTACACCGAGCTCTCGAACGCCACCTCGGCCACCCATGAGGCGGCTTCGTTGCAGGCGCGCAGGGTCGTCTCGAGAGCCGCCGCCTGAACAGGCGTCGGCAGGAGTTTGACCTGCACGACCAGCTTCACGACAAGGAAGCTATCGGCGCCACGACCACGTCGCATGAGAACAGATCAGCCTCCCTCGAATGAGTGATCGCCACCGAACAGTCTCCGTCCACCCGCTTCGACGGCGCCACCCTCCGCAGCGGCCAAAGACCCGACCCCAGCGAAGGAAACATCTCAAAGCGATATCGCCCTGCACGCTCCCTTGACACCCTCGCTCCAACCCGCGAACCTTCAACACATCACGAGTGGGAGCGCTCCCACGGTACCTGACACATAAACATCCCGCACGTTCCCCGCCCGAGCCGCAGCAGTCAAGTAACGGGTCCAACAACGCAGTTGGCCGGGGGGTCGGCACGTCAGGCAACAGGAGGACGCAATGCGCACGACTACCCGCCGGTCCCACCGGCTGTTGGCCCTGGCGGCCGTCGCCGCACTGACTACGGGAGTGCTGGCCGGCTGTGCCGGCGACTCGGACGACGGCGACTCGTCGGGGTCGGGCAACAACTCCGGCGGCGGCAAGACCACGCTGACCGTCGGCACCTTCGGAGTCTTCGGCTACAAGCAGGCCGGTCTCTACGACGAGTACACGAAGCTGCACCCGGACATCACCATCAAGGAGAACGTCACCACCCGGACCGACGTCTACTGGCCGAAGGTCCTCACCCGGCTGCAGGCCGGCTCCGGCACCGACGACATCCAGGCCATCGAGGTCGGCAACATCACCGAGGCCGTGCAGACGCAGGGCTCCAAGTTCGTCGACCTCGGCAAGGACGTCGACAAGTCGCAGTGGCTGGACTGGAAGAACGCCCAGGCCACGACCGCGGACGGCAAGCTCATCGGGCTCGGCACCGACATCGGCCCGATGGCGATCTGCTACCGCAAGGACCTGTTCCAGAAGGCCGGTCTGGAGACCGACCGCACCAAGCTCGCCGCACAGTGGAAGGGCGACTGGAACAAGTACGTCGACCTCGGCAAGCAGTACATGAAGAAGGCGCCGAGCGGCACCAAGTTCGTGGACTCGGCCTCCTCCGTCTACAACGCGGTGCTCAACGGTGAGAGCGAGCGCTACTACGACAAGAGCGGCAAGGTCGTCTGGGACAAGTCCAGCGGCGTGAAGAACGCCTGGGACGTCGCGATGTCCGTGGCGACCAGCAACATGTCGGCGAAGCTCAAGCAGTTCGACAAGCCGTGGGACCAGGGCTACGCGAACGCCTCCTTCGCCACCGTGGCCTGCCCCGCCTGGATGATCGGTTACATCCAGGAGAAGTCCGGTGACGCGGGCAAGGGCAAGTGGGACGTGGCGGCCGCGCCGACCGCGGGCAACTGGGGCGGTGCCTTCATCGGCGTGCCGACGGCGGGCAAGCACCAGAAGGAGGCCATCGCGCTGGCGAAGTGGCTGACCGCGCCCGAGCAGCAGGCGAAGGTCTTCGCCAAGCAGGCGAGCTTCCCGTCGGCCCCGGCGGCCTACTCGACCCTGAAGCCGGCCCCCGCCACCACGGAGTTCTTCAGCAACGCGCCGATCACGCAGATCTTCTCCGACGCGGCGAAGACGATCCCGGCGCAGGTCTTCGGCGTCAAGGACCAGCCGATCAACACCGCGCTGACCGACATCGGCATCCTCCAGGTCGAGCAGAAGGGCAAGTCGCCCGAGCAGGGCTGGGACGCGGCCACGAACGAGATCAAGGACGTGCTCGGCCAGTGACAAGCCCCAAGCAGGCACTCGCGCATCCCGCGTCGAGCGCCGAGGCCGCGCCCGGCTCCCAGCCGGGCGCGGCCCGGGGCGCTCACGGTCGCGGTACGCTGCCGCCCGAGGGCAAGGGCCCCTGGCGCAGCCGGCTGTACCGCTGGGACATGAAGGCGTCTCCGTACGTGTTCATCGCCCCCTTCTTCATCATCTTCGGGGCGTTCTCGCTGATCCCGCTGCTGTACACGGCCTGGTACTCGCTGCACGACGTGCAGCTGTCCTCGCTGGACACGCAGACCTGGGCAGGCCTGGACAACTACAAGAACCTGCTGTCCTCGGACTTCTTCTGGAACGCCCTCAAGAACACCTTCACCATCGGTCTCATCTCGACCGTGCCGCAGCTGATGGCGGCGATCGGGCTCGCCCACATGCTCAACTACCGGCTGCGCGGCTCGACCGTCTGGCGGGTCGTGATGCTGACCCCGTACGCCACCTCGGTGGCGGCGGCGACCCTCGTCTTCACGCTGCTGTACTCGTGGGACGGCGGCATGGTCAACTGGCTCCTCGACTTCGTGGGCATCGATCCGATCAACTGGCGGGAGTCCGACTGGGGTTCGCAGTTCGCGGTGTCGTCGATCGTGATCTGGCGGTGGACCGGTTACAACGCGCTGATCTACCTCGCGGCGATGCAGGCGATCCCGGCCGACCTGTACGAGTCGGCGGCGATCGACGGGGCCAACCGCTGGCAGCAGTTCATCCATGTGACGGTCCCGCAGCTTCGGCCGACCATCCTGTTCACGGTGGTGGTCTCCACCATCGGCGCGACCCAGCTCTTCGGTGAGCCCCTGCTGTTCGGCGGGGTCAGCGGCTCCAAGGGCGGCTCCGAGCACCAGTACCAGACGCTCGGCCTGTACATGTACGACCAGGGCTGGATCATCGGCAACCTCGGCAAGGCGTCCGCGATCGCCTGGTCAATGTTCCTGATCCTGTTGATCGTCGCCGCGATCAACCTGCTGGTCACCCGACGTCTGAGGAAGTCCCAATGACCACCAGTGAACTGACGCTGCCTCAGGCAGAGCCTCAGGCGGGGAAGAAGCGGGGCCCCTCCCGTCGGGTGATGGGCGCGGGCAAGCAGCTGCACGCGGGCCCGGTGACCTATCTGGTCCTGGCGGTCTTCGCGCTCGTCTCGCTGGCGCCCCTGGTGTGGACGGCGATCGCGGCCTCGCGCACCGACCACCGGCTCGCCGAGACACCGCCGCCGCTGTGGTTCGGCGGGAACCTGTTCAAGAACATGCAGACCGCGTGGGACGAGGCCGGCCTCGGCACCGCGATGCTCAACAGCGTGATCGTCGCGGGCGCCATCACGATCAGCACGGTGCTGTTCTCCACGCTCGCCGGATTCGCCTTCGCCAAGCTGCGGTTCAGGTTCTCGGGCTTTCTTCTGCTGCTGACGATCGGCACGATGATGATCCCGCCGCAGCTGGCGGTCGTACCGCTGTATCTGTGGATGGCCGATCTCGGGTGGTCGAACCAGCTCCAGACGGTCATCCTGCCCACTCTGGTGACGGCCTTCGGCACCTTCTTCATGCGGCAGTACCTGGTGCAGGCGCTGCCGAGCGAGCTGATCGAGGCAGCCCGGGTGGACGGCGCGAGCAGCATCCGGGTGGTGTGGCACGTGGTGTTCCCGGCCGCGCGGCCGGCGATGGCCGTGCTCGGGCTGCTGACCTTCGTGTTCGCCTGGAACGACTTCCTGTGGCCGATCATCGCCCTGAACCAGCAGAACCCGACCGTGCAGGTCGCCCTCAACTCGCTGGGCACCGGTTATGTCCCCGACCAGGCCGTGATCATGGCGGGCGCGTTCCTCGGCACGCTGCCGCTGCTGATCGCCTTCATCCTGTTCGGCAAGCAGATCGTGGGCGGCATCATGCAGGGCGCGATCAAGGGCTGACACCCTTCATACGGTTTTCCGCCATCTCTCCTGGGGCCGGGCCGGCGCCGCCTCGGCCCCTTCCCCCCTCCCCCTCCCCCTCCATCAGTCGGTCTGACGACCTCCAATGGGAGCGCTTCCATGCCTCAACCCGAATCGCCGGCGACCCCGGTGACCTTTCCCCCCGCCTTCCTGTGGGGCGCCGCGACCTCCGCCTACCAGATCGAGGGGGCGGTGCGGGAGGACGGCCGTACGCCCTCCATCTGGGACACCTTCAGCCATACCCCGGGCAAGACGGCCGGCGGCGACCACGGTGACATCGCTGTCGACCACTACCACCGCTACCGCGACGACGTGGCGCTCATGGCCGACCTGGGCCTGACGGCGTACCGTTTCTCGGTCTCCTGGTCCCGGGTGCAGCCGACGGGCCGCGGTCCCGCGGTCCAGCGGGGTCTGGACTTCTACCGCCGGCTGGTGGACGAGCTCCTCGCGCACGGCATCAAGCCGGCCGTGACGCTCTACCACTGGGACCTGCCCCAGGAGCTGGAGGACGCGGGCGGCTGGCCGGAGCGCGACACGGCGTACCGCTTCGCGGAGTACGCGCAGATCGTCGGGGAGGCGCTCGGCGACCGGGTGGAACAGTGGATCACCCTCAACGAGCCGTGGTGCGCGGCCTTCCTGGGCTACGCGTCCGGGGTGCACGCGCCGGGCCGTACGGACCCCGCGGCCTCGCTGAAGGCGGCGCACACGCTGAACCTGGCGCACGGCCTGGGCACGTCGGCGCTGCGCGCGTCGATGCCGGCCCGCAACTCGGTGGCGCTCAGCCTCAACTCCTCGGTGGTCAGGCCCTTCTCGCAGGACGCGGCCGACCTGGCGGCGGCGCAGAAGATCGACGACCTGGCCAACGGTGTCTTCCACGGGCCGATCCTGCACGGGGCGTATCCGCAGACGCTGTTCACGGCGACGGAGCTGATCACCGACTGGTCGTTCGTCGAGGACGGCGATCTCGCGCTGATCAACCAGCCGCTGGACGCGCTGGGCCTCAACTACTACACGCCGGCACTGGTCTCGGCCGCCGACGCGGACACCGGCGGGCCGCGCGCCGACGGGCACGGCAGCAGTGCGCACTCCCCGTGGCCCGGGGCGGACGACGTCACGTTCCACCAGACCCCCGGTGAGCGCACGGAGATGGGCTGGACGATCGACCCGACGGGCCTGCACGACCTGATCATGCGCTACACGCGCGAGGCCCCGGGTCTGCCGCTGTACATCACGGAGAACGGCGCGGCCTACGACGACAAGCCCGACCCCGACGGCCGTGTCCACGACCCCGAGCGGATCGCCTACCTGCAGGGCCACCTCGCGGCGGTCCGCCGCGCGATCGCCGACGGCGCGGACGTCCGGGGTTACTACCTGTGGTCCCTGCTGGACAACTTCGAGTGGGCGTACGGCTACGAGAAGCGTTTCGGCGCGGTCTACGTGGATTACGCGACGCTGGAGCGGACACCCAAGTCCAGCGCCCTCTGGTACGGCCGGGCAGCCCGGACGGGCACGCTTCCGGAGGTCCAGAGCATCCAGTAGCCACTGCGGAGACGGGGGTCGGGGGAGCGGGGCGCGGCAGCCGAGGGGGGTGCCGCGCCCCGCCGGTCTCACCGCAGCAACGCCACCGCGAGCGCCGCGACGAGGGCCACCAGGGTCAGCGAGGCCCCCGCGACGGCGGCGAAGTAGCGGACGCGTTCCGTCGTGGGGCGGGAGGTGACCTCGATGCCGGTGTGGGAGGGGAAGGCGAAGTAGTCGCGGTGCGGGTCGGCGGGGACGCGGACGTGGGCCAGGGGGAGGCGGCGGAGGGTCGCGCGGCGGGCCACCTCGTCCTTGCGCGGGGTCAGGTGGGGGGCGAGCAGGGCTTCGTCGGAGTCGTCCAGGTCGTCCGGGAGTTCGTCGGTGGTCTTCCGCAGGACGGTCTCGTGCCAGTGGCCGGTGTTGCCCGTCGCGCGTCTGAGGTCCAGCCGGCCGAGCCGGCGTTCCTTGGCCCGGTGAGGGTTGTGCCGGATCCAGCCCTCGGTCCACACCGTGAAGCGACCGGTGCCCTGGCACTCCTGGTGGGTGACGCGTTTCGTGCCCGAGCAGGCGGTGCACTCCACATGGCCGCTCTTCTTGCAGTCGGGGCAGTCGAGTTGGCGGCGGCCCCGGCACTTCGGGCAGGCCACGTCGTCGATGCGGCAGCGCGCGCAGCGGACCCGCGCCGCCCGGTCCGCGGAGCTCGTCCCGGCCCGCAGGTGCGGGGGCCTTCGGGAGCGTGAGCGGCCGGTGCCCTCACACTCCCAGCAGGCGTCCGGGCCGCCCTCGCAGACGGGGCAGTCGACGAAGCGGGGGCAGTCACGGACACCGCGCCCACCGCAGGCTCCGCACTTGTTGGTACCGCCGTCGCAGTCCGCGCACCGCTCCTCGCCGAGCGACCCGCTACGCACCAGCAGCCAGGTGCGGGACAGCTCCGGATCGTCGGGCGGAGGAACCCGGTGCGAGCCGATTTCGGTGTACGTCGGGCGGCCGGCGATGTCGTCCCGGCTGCCCGGCTCCCGCATCGGACGCTCACCCCGCGTCTCGACGGACCGGACGATACGGAAGTCCAGCAGGACCTGCCAGGTCGGGTCCTCGGCGCCGGGACCGGCCGGGCGCTCGGGGACTCCGCGCCGGCGGGTGTACGCCTCGACCGCCTGGAGGATCTCCGCGTCGGACGGTCTTCGGTCCATGGCCGCTCCCCCTGTCGACGACCGGACGGTCGGACGATCAGGGTAGGAGCGGCCTGCCCGGCCAGCAAGGTCGTGTCAGCGTGATTCCCGTACGACCACCACGTCGCCCGGCGCCACCGTCACCCGGCCGCCGTCGACGCGCTTCCCGCTCAGCAACTCGGTTGCCTGCGACGCCACTTGCACCTCGGCGTTCCGCTCACCGTGGTTGATCAGGAAGACATAGTCCGCGTCCTCACCCCTGCGCAGCACCGTCTCCACGCCCTCCGGCGTCTCCCGTACCGGCACCACACCCGCCTCGGTGCGGACGCGGTCCAGCAGAGCGGCGAGGGTGTCCGGGTCCGGGTGGGTGGCCAGGTACCAGGCCACGCCCTCGCCGTAGGTGTGCCGGGTCACCGCGGGGACGCCGGCCAGGGGGCCTTCCGTGTACGACGTCACGGCGTCCGCGCCGGCCAGGCGCACTCGCTCCGACCACAGGGATGCCGTACCGCCGCCGTCGAGGGCCACCGTCTCGTCGGGCAGCAGGGGGAACAGTTCGTCCGTGCTGACGCCGAGTGCCTCGCGGAAGGCGCCCGGGTAACCGCCCAGGCGGACATGGCAGTTGGTGTCGACGGCCCCGCTGTGGAAGCCGACGACCAGGGTGCCGCCGTCCGACGCGAAGCCGGTCAGGTTCTCCGCGCCCTCGTCGTCGACCAGGTAGAGGGCGGGGGCGAGGACGAGGCGGTACCGCGACAGGTCCGCCGAGGGGTGGACGAAGTCCACGGCCACGCCGGACCGCCACAGCGGCTCGTACCAGGAGCGGACCAGGTCGAGGTAGCGGACCGACTCGCTGGGCTGGGAGGGGAGTTCCAGGGCCCAGCGGGCGTTCCAGTCCCAGACGACGGCGACCGAGGCGGGGCTGGTGCTGCCCCGCACCTCCGCCAGCGCCTTCAGGTCCGCGCCCAGCGCCACCACGTCCCGCCAGATCTGGCTGTCGGTGCCGGCGTGCGGGAGCATCGCCGAGTGCCACTGTTCGGCGCCCGCCTTCGCGGCCCGCCACTGGAAGTAGGCGATGCCGTCGGCACCCCGGGCGACGTGCGCCAGGGCGTTCCGGCGCAACTCGCCCGCGTTCTTCGCCCTGTTGACCGGCTGCCAGTTCACCGCGCCCGTCGAGTGCTCCATCAGCAGCCACGGGCCGCCCGCCAGCGAACGGACCAGATCGCCGCTGAGCGCGATGTCGATCTCCGACTCGGGGTCGGTGGACCGCAGGTAGTGGTCGTTGGAGACGACGTCCAACTCCGGTGCCCAGCGCCAGTAGTCCAGCGCGTCGAAGTTGTACATCACCATGAAGTTGGTGGTGGCCGGCACGGAGGGGGCGGCCTCCCGCAGCACCTCACGCTCCGCCTTGCACAGCGACAGCAGTGCGTCGCTGCAGAAGCGGCGCCAGTCCAGCTGGTGGGTCGGGTTGGGCACGGCACCGGTGGCGCGGGGCGGGATGATCTCGTCCCAGTCGTAGTACCACTGGCTCCAGAAGGCCGTGCCCCAGGCGTGGTTGAGGGCGTCGAGGTCGCCGTACCGCTCGCGCAGCCACACCCGGAAAGCGCCCGCGCTCACGTCGCAGTAGCACTCCGCGTTGTGGCAGCCGTACTCGTTGTGGACGTGCCACATCACGACGGCCGGGTGGTCGGCGTACCGCTCCCCGAGTACCCGGGTGATCCGCAGGGCCGCCTCCCGGTAGGCGGGGCTCGACGGGCAGAACGTCTGGCGGCTGCCGTACGACAGTCTCCTGCCGTCCTTGTCGACCGGCAGCGCCTCCGGGTGGGCCCGGAAGAACCAGGCCGGCGGGGCCGCCGTCGGGGTGGCCAGGTCGGCGGCGATGCCGTTCTCGTTGAGCAGGGCGAGGATCTTGTCGAGGCGCGAGAAGTCGTACGCGCCCTCGCGGGGCTCGAGGAGCGCCCACGCGAAGATGTTGACGCTGACCATGTTCACGCCCGCCTCGCGCATGAGGCGTACGTCCTCGGCCCAGACCTCCTCGGGCCACTGCTCGGGGTTGTAGTCGCCGCCGTAGGCGATGCCCTCCGGGATCATCGGGTCTCTCCCGCGAGCAGTCGCCGGGTCGTCTCCACGCCCCACTGGTCCAGCGACAGCAGGCGGTCGCTGGACGCCATCAGGCCGCCCGTCGCCGCCACGTGGGCCGCCCAGCGCTCGCGGGTCTCCACGGCCGGGCGGGCCATCAGGCAGTCGGGGTCGTTGACCCAGAGCCGGCCGTGCTGCCACTGGCGGCCGACGCCGGTGAACTCGGCCGGGTCCTGGCCGGGCTGGCTGTAGTCGTCGGCCTCGGGGCGCCGGTGCGGGGCCGTGTCGGGGCTGACCCGCATCGCGTCGAACAGGCCGATGGAGGGCAACACGGGCGCGCCGCAGCCGAGCAGGTACGCCTGGGAGCCGATCGCCTCGCGGATCAGCCGGATGCCGTCCCGGTAGGCCGTGAGCGCGTCCACGGAGGAGTGCCGTACGCCGTCCAGCGCCCCCGCGTACAGGAAGTCGACCTTGAAGTAGTCGTAGCCCTCGGACACCAGGGTCCTGAAGACCGACGCCAGGTACTCGGCGGCTTCGGGGTGGGTCGTGTCCAGGACGCACAGGTCGTGGCCCCAGTTGCGGCCGGCGTGCAGGAAGCCTCCGTCGAGGTCCTCGACCAGCCAGTCGGGGTACTCGGCGGCCAGGTCACTGGCCGGGTCGACCAGGAAGGGGGCCGTCCAGATGCCGGCGCGGCGGCCGCGGGCCCGGATCGCGTCGGCGATGCCCGCGCGGGAGCGGAAGCGGCCGGAGAGGGTGAGCCAGTCGCCGAGGGCCTTCTGGTAGCCGTCGTCGATCTGGACGACGTCGACGGGCAGGTCGAGGGTGTCCATCGCACGGAGGTTCTCGTGGATGTCGTCCTCGGTGACGCTGGTGAAGTACTCGTACCAGGAACACCAGACGGTGGGCGCCGGGCGCGGGGCGTCGACCCCGAGTCCGGCGGCCCACTCGGCCAGCGCCGACTGGATGTCCGTACCCGTGAACTCCTTCACCGGGCCGTCGGCGGCGATCTCCGCCACGGAGCCCTCGGCGACCAGGCGGATCGACGGGACCTCGTGCAGCGGGTCCGTCGCCGCCCACAGCCGTACCGGCGATCCGTCGCCCGGGTCGAGCGCCAGCAGCCCCTCGCCCTGGAAGGCGCCTTCGGGGACGGTGACACCCGGGCGGTAGCAGACCGTCGCCCAGTTCTCGTTGGTCGGGCGGTACGGCTTGTCGCCGAGGGCGTAGGCGCCGCTGGGGCTCCAGGACTGCCAGCCCTCCTCGTGGACGCGGGCCTTTCGGGGATCCACGGGCACGGAGGCGAGCGGGGTGAAGGGGTGGGGCACGGTGGTTCTCTCTCAGGTGAGGGCGGTCAGCCCTTGTTGGCGCCGAGGGTCAGTCCGCTGACGAACTGGCGCTGGAGCACGAAGTACACGATCAGGGTGGGGATCGCGGTGAGCAGGGCG